>NZ_JBWJYL010000003.1:276675-531619 GCF_056430985.1 Methylobacterium sp. Gmos3 | reverse complement strand
AACGCCGTCCGCGTCTCCCTTCCTCAATATCACAATGTCAAAGAGCCGAAGTCTCACACCCCGAGGCGGAGCCCTCACACCCTACGAGACCCACGAACCGTTCCACACCCGGCTTAAACCACCGCCAGGCACGTCCCATTCGATTGTCCGGTAAGGCCGCCCGCCTCAGCGCTACCTCAGCAGCACCAGAGACAGACAAGTCAGCTTCCGGTTCGCTTCCGCGGCCGGCGCCGATGAACAGGGGTATACGGACCGCTCCCGGCCTCGTCAACCGCCTTTTTGCGAGCCTAAGCGATTTTTCTGTCAGAGACCCGTGACGCCCGCGTGACGCCTTCGCGTAGCGTCAGCGACCCTTCTTGATGTCCGCGAGCGCCCGGCTGAGACCATCGGCGATGCGAGCGCGCTCTTCCGGCCCGGCATCACGAGCGACGGCGACCTCCTGCCGACGAGACACGAGGGTGAGGCGCTGCAGCCCGAACTCCTCGTCATCGACGGAGATGAGCTTGGTCCAGAGCGGATTGAAGCGCCATTCGCGCCGCTCGCCCCGGTGGCTGACCCGCGCGAGCAAGATCTCGATCTGCGAGATCATCACTTCCTCGAAGGACGCACCCCGCCGGAAGCTGACCTTCAGGGCAAGGTAGATGCCGAGCATGTCGAGGCCGAAGAAGCCGGCGATCGGCCAGAAGCCCATCCTCCATGCCCAGACCGAGACTGCGATGGAAACGAGGCACAGGCCGCTCATGACCACGCGGAAGCCCGCTCGGCTCAGGCTCTGATGCGGCCGGATGGTCGCCTCGAAGACCGGTCGGTCGAAGGTATCCGGATCGAGCCCGTCCGGGTGGACTGAAGGATTGTAGCTCGCCATCCCACAGATATAACGCGCGAATGCCCGTGAGAAAGCCGTCCGCCGCCACCGCACGTGGTCGACTCGCGACCCGCCTCCCCGCACCGGCCCTCGATGGCCATGCCGTCGCCGCGCCGGAGCCGGTCGACGAGGCCAGCGTGGAGGAAATCTTTCGCCGCCTCCGGGAAGCCAATCCCGAGCCGAAAAGCGACCTCCGCTATACGAACCCCTACACGCTGCTCGTCGCCGTGGTGCTGTCGGCGCAGGCGACCGACAAGGGCGTGAACCTCGCGACGGGACCGCTTTTCGCCGTGGCGGACACGCCCCATGCGATGCTGGCCCTCGGCGAGGAGCAGGTGCGCCACTTCATTCGCACCATCGGCCTGTTCAACACCAAGGCGAAGAACGTCATCGCGCTCTCGCGCATCCTGATCGAGGAGCATGGGGGAGAGGTGCCGGCCAGCCTCGAGGCGCTGCAGGTCCTGCCCGGCGTCGGGAAGAAGACGGCGAGCGTGGTGCTGAACGTGGCCTTCGGTGTGCCGAGAATCGCGGTCGACACCCATATTTTCCGGGTCGCCAACCGCATTCCCCTGGCGGTGGCTTCCACCACCGACAAGATCCAGGCGAAGCTGGAGGCGATCGTCCCGGCGCCATACCTCCTGCATGCGCATCATTGGCTGATCCTGCATGGTCGCTACGTGTGCAAGGCGCGCAAGCCCGAATGCTCAACCTGCCGGATCAACGATCTCTGTCGCTACCCGGCCAAGACCGCCTGAGCGGTTCGGCGGCGCGAGGCATGAGGGCTAACGCGTTGTGCTGCCTGCCCGCTTCGGGTAGTTTCGGCGCGGTCGCCGGGCCCTTCACGAGGGGCCTTCGGCCACCCGACCAAACGTCCGGTCGCCTCGCCGCGGATCCCGCTTCACTCGTCGCGCTACCCAGGAACCCCGGCCATGGACTTCCTCAAACCACGGTATACGCCCATGAACCGCCGCCGTCGCATCTACGAGGGCAAGGCGAAGGTCCTCTACGAGGGGCCGGAGCCGGGCACCCTCATCCAGCACTTCAAGGATGACGCGACCGCGTTCAATGCCAAGAAGCACGAGGTCATCGATGGCAAGGGCGTTCTGAACAACCGAATCTCGGAATTCGTCTTCCAGAATCTCAACGACATCGGGGTGCCCACGCACTTCATCCGGCGGCTGAACATGCGCGAGCAGCTGATTCGGGAAGTCGAGATCATCCCCCTCGAAGTGGTGGTCCGCAACGTGGCGGCCGGTTCGCTGGCGACCCGCCTCGGCCTGGAGGAAGGCACGCAGCTGCCGCGCTCGATCATCGAGTTCTATTACAAGAACGACCAGCTCAACGACCCGATGGTGTCGGAAGAGCACATCACCGCGTTCGGCTGGGCCACGCCCCAGGAGATCGACGACATCATGGCGCTGGCGATCCGCGTCAACGACTTCCTGTCGGGCCTCTTCCTCGGCGTCGGCATCCGTCTCGTGGACTTCAAGATGGAAACCGGGCGGCTCTGGGAAGGCGACATGATGCGCATCGTCGTCGCCGACGAGATCTCCCCCGATTCCTGCCGCCTCTGGGACATCAAGTCCTCCGACAAGCTCGACAAGGACCGTTTCCGCAAGGATCTCGGCGGTCTGATCGAGGCCTATACCGAGGTCGCCAAGCGCCTCGGCATCATGGCTGAGAACGAGAAGGTGCAGATGGGCGGCCCGCGCCTCGTGCAGTAGCGCTCACGCGGGCCGGCGAATGTCGCCGGCCTTCGGGAAGTCCCGCGCGAGCCTCGCGTGGGTCGAGAGGTTTCGGTCGAATCCCGGATTGTAATGGGGGTCCTGCGCGAGCAGCGGCCCCCATCGCTTTTTGAAGGCGGCGACTTCGCCCTCGTGGCGAGTGCGGGCCGCCTCGGTCCAGCGGCGGCTCGCCGCCTCGCGATGGTGCAGCACCGCCTCGGGCACCATCAGCGTGCGGAAGCCGGCTGCGTTCAGGCGCAGGCACAGATCGACATCGTTGAAGTCGACCGCGAAGGCCTCCGAATCGAAGCCGCCTACCGCGTTGAACTTGTCCGCTTCGACCATCAGGCAGGCGGCTGTTACCGCCGAGACGGCGTGCGCGACGCGAAGTGTGAAGAGGTAGCCCGGCGCGTCGCCGGGAAAATGGCGATGGGCGTGGGTGACGAGGCCACCCGTGCCCAGGACGATGCCCCCGTGCTGAATGCGGCCCTCCCCATCCAGAAGCTTGGCGCCGACGGCGCCGATCTCCGGCCGGAGGGCATGGCGAGCCATGGCTACGAGCCAATCCGGCCGAAACGCCTCGACGTCGTTGTTCATGAAGACGAGGAGGCGCCCCCGTGCCCGAGCGGCGGCCGCATTGTTCATCGCCGCGAAGTTGAACGGGCCGGGACAGGACACAACCACTCCCCTCCCCTCCCCCGACAGGGCGTCCAGGTAGGCGAGCGTTTCCGGCTCGCGGCTGTCGTTGTCGCAGACGACGATCTCGAGCTTCGGCCAAGCCGTGCGGCGGCGTAGTGAATCGAGGCATGGGCGAAGGAGATCCAGCCGGTCGCGGGTCGGGACGATGATGCTGACGAGCGGCACATCCTCGAAGGGATGGGTGACGCGGACGATCCCGTCCGCGTCCATCATCACGGTCGCGGCCTCGCGGCCGGTGCGATCGAGATGACTTCGCGCGGCGGCAACCCGGTCGGGCGAGGCCGAGTCTCCAGGGCGGCGGAGATAGAGCAGCCCGGGAAGGTGGCCGATGGAGCCGGCGCCGTGACGCTCGGCGACCGCCAAGGCCGCCGCGACCGGGCTCGTTGCGGATGACAGGGCGCCCCGGCGAACGGCGAGCGGGCCGAGGTAGTCGATCGCCATCAACAGATCCGCATCGAAGGTCGGCGGCAGGACGGGATAGGCCGCGCCGCCCACTTCCCGTTGCACCAACCCGTCGCCGTAGATCGCCTGGAGCGATGGGTTCTCGGCGAAGGCGCGGGATAGCCGCTTGTAGGCCCCGCGCACGAGCGTCCCGCTCCCGACCATGGTGAAGCCCCCCTCCCCTGCCGGCTCCTCGGTCGCGCAATTCATCGCGGAGGCTGGCAGGGCGAGGCGATGATCGATCCCGACGAGGGCCGCGAGTCGCTGGCGGGCTCTCAGCCGCTTCCCGGTCAGGCGAGCGGTGAGCACGTCGAGGGCCGCGCGGGGCTGGCGCAGCAATGCCCTCGCCACAGCCAAAGGCGAGGGCTTCCTGCCCTCCCCGAGAGAGGCGCCGCCTGTCGGATCGGGGCGGCTCACTCCAGATCCTCCCCGAACGTCGTGAGCGACAGGGCCGGATGGTAGAATGGATCGTGTCGGATCACATCGAGCCATCGATCCGTGAAGACAGCGGCCTCGCGCTCGAAGCGTTCGCGCTTTGCCCCGACCGAGGGGCCACGGCTCACGGATTCGAAGTGGAAGAGTTCGGCCTCCGGCGTCCAGACCGTCTTCCAGCCTTTCGCGCCGAGACGGAGGCAGAAATCCACGTCGTTGAAGTCGACGGGAAAGGCCTCCGCATCGAAGCCGCCGACTGCCAGATACTTCTCGCGTGAGACGGCGAGGCAGGCGGCCGTGACAGCCGAAACCTCGTGCGCCACGCGCAGGCGGCCGAGATGCCCCGGCGTCTCGGCCGGGCGACGCCGCAGGATGTGGCCCGCCCTCCCGGCGAGGCCGACCACGACGCCGGCATGTTGCAGCGTGCGGTCGCCGAACAGCAGCTTCGCCCCGACCGCGCCGACCTCCGGCCGGATCGCCTGACGCACCATCGCCGCGAGCCAGCCCGGTTCCCGGACGCCGATGTCGTTGTTCAACAGCACGATGACCTGCCCCGACGCGGCCTCCACCCCGGCATTGACCATGGCCGAGAAGTTGAAGGCCTGCGGGAACGGCACGATCCGGGTCCGGGAATCGCGCCTCAGATCCTCGTAGAAGGCGAGGACGGCGGGATCGGTCGAGCCGTTATCGACCACGATCAGCTCGATGGCCGGGTAATCGGTCGCGTCGAGGACACCCCGACAGATTGTGGTGATGAGATCGAGCCGATCGCGAGAGGGGATCACCACGCTGGCAAGAGGCGCTGGATCGGGGGGCGGCCATGCCGCCTCAGCGACCGGAGGTCTTGCCCGAGCAGCGAGCTTCGCGAGAGGACGCGGAACATGGACGGCTTGGCGGCAGGCTTGCGCCGTGAGGCGGCCGAGCGTGTCGATGGCTTTGGCGGCGGGGCCGAGAGGCGTGGCCGGCAAGCGTGCGACGAGCCCTCGCGACAACAACGCGACGCAGCCGACATAGCCCGTCGCCAGGGCGAGGTCCGGGCTCCAATCCGGCTTCAGCCGGGGCAAACCATCGGCGCCGATCTCATCGGCATAGACGAGTTCGGCCCCGCCCAGATTCGCCGCCAGGAGTGCCAGAGCATCCGGCTCAAGCTCGTCGCCGGCTTGCACGACGCAGAGAGACGCCGCTCCGGCCAGCAAGTCCGACGGGCTTCCGACGGCCGCGTCGGCGATGGTTTCCACCTCCACTGCCAGAGTTTGCTTTCGAAGGGACGCGAGGGTGCGCGCCACGGCTTCGGGCGAGGCTCCGTTCGCCAGCACGACGCAGCGGATCGCGAGGTTCGGCACCGGCCCGGCGAAAGGCACGCGCCGCGACGACGCCCAGCCGCTGAAATGCCTTTGCCGCGTGACGGCGACGCCGCCGCGCAGAATGTCTCGGTAGCGGCGCGATTGCCCCTTCGCCCGTGCGAGGAGAGCGGCGAAGACATTGCCGGGTTTCCGCCGCGCACATTCGAGGAGGATGCCGAGCTCGCTCCGACGTTCGACCCGCTCAAGCCTCGCATGGGGCGCGGCGGCGAGCAGGATCCGTGTCGCATCGTCTGGAATGAGCCCCGTCCAAAGGGACCGGCCCAAAGCCGGACCGGGGCAGACGATCACCTGCTCCTCGCCGCCGGAACGCGCGATGCGCAGGACCGGCCGCCGGGGCGGGACGAGAGGGTCGCCCGTGAAGCTCAGGGTGAACCAGCCGCCGGGGCGGCCGGACAGGGTCAGACGCGACTCGAAGACCGGATCGCCGCTCGGTTCGAGGCGGAACGCGGCCTGCCGTGAGCGCGGCTCACTGGCCAGCGTCGCCTCCGCCGGCCGGAGCGGCGGCAGCGGCGGCCGGCTTGCGGCGGGGCTTCGCTTTGGCGGTCGGGGCCTTGGCGCCACCGAGCCCGACCTCGATCTCGTAATCGTCCGTCATGCCCGCCGGGACGGTGAGGTCGTCGACGACGATCTGCGCGAAACCTTGCGCCTCGCCCTTGTCGATCTCGGCGGTCGTCCGGGCGGTGCGGGTCGTCACGACCTTGTCGTTATGCTTGATCGCGAAGGTCACGGGCACATCGAACCGCCCCGGCGCACCGGCGGGTCCGAGAAGGACTCGCGCCTCGGCGCCGACCTTCACCGTGATGGTGCCATCCTGGCGGCGCACGCATTCCCGCGCGAGGCGTCCGAGGCTGATCTGCGTGCGCACGTTCGCGCCGGCCATGATGCGCAGGGCCGCCCCGCCCTCCATCACGTCCACCGTGGGACAATAGGCCGGCTCGGTCTCCTGCGGCTGCGACGGGGGAACCGTCGTGCCGCCGAACTTGAAGATGTTCGTGAAGACGTTGCCCCCCTCCTGCGCCGAAGCCGGCGAAGCCGCGCCCACCGCGACGGCGAGGCCAAGAAGGACGATCCGATATCCAACCATGAGCGAGAACCCGGGTAGGTGTGTCACTTGAGGCTGTCGAAACCGGCGGCGAAGCCCTTCATCGAGAGCGGAATGCCGACACCTTCTTCGGGCGTCTGGAAGACGATGAAGGTCGCCTTCGCGCCGTTCTTGAACTGCTGGATCAAGCCGCCATCCATCACCACCTCGGCGACGCAGCCGGTGGTCAGGCACCGGACGAAGCCGGCGCGGCCGATATCGGTCTGATCGATCTTCAGCCCCAGGCCGGAGGGCAGAAGGACGCCGAGCGGCGCCACCACGCGCAGCAGGTAGCCGCGATTGTCAGCGGTTTTGAGCACGATGACCACGAGGGTCAGGTTCGGGCGATCCTCGGCCGCGAGGTACTGGACCAGCGCACATTGCTCGGCCTTGGCGCCGGCCGGCGTCTCACAGCGGAGCTGCCAATCGTCGAAGGTCTTGCGCACGGTCCCCTGCGCGGCGGCGGGCGCTGCGGCCAGGACCGACATCAGGATGAGAAGCCCGGACAGCGCAGCCGCATGCCGGAATCGATCGAGCCTCACGATGAACGGCACCATCTGACCCTGTCGGAGAGACCGCGCCCTGACGGCGGCGGCCCGGTAAGCGACGGTGTTCCGACCATGCGGGCACCCGCGCTGTCAAGCGAGGGATCCCTGCCTCGATGCGGCACCGGCTACCCGAGGGGCCGCATATGGCCTAGATTGTGGCGAACGCGTCTGCGCCCGCCACAATTCGGAACCTCGTCATGCGACTTCCCGTCCTCTCGGCCGCCTTCCTCGTCGCCACCCTCGCCTCAGCCGGCGCGCAGGGCCTGCCCGTGGGCGAGACGACCTATGTCGAGCGCTCGCTGAACCATTCCGACGCGCTCACCGTCGAGCATCCCCCGGTGGCGGTGAACCCGTATGGCCGTCGCGGCGGCTCGGCCGCCCTCGCCGGCAATTGCCGGGAAGGCGGCATCATCCGGCGGCACGATCAGTTCGGCAATCCGGTGATCCTGCGCCAGCGCGAGATCTGCGACAGCACCGCGCCGCGCACCCTGGACCCCGGCGAGGTCAACCCGCGTCCCGTCTGGCCCGCAGAGGAAGTCACGGCCCGGCGCGTCCTGCGCGTGAAGGGCTGAGGGTCAGCCGAAACGGTGCAGCTCGGTGCCGTTCCGTTTCAGCCACGCTTCGGCGGCATCGACATGGCCGCACAGGCGGTGGGCCACGGCCCAGAAGCGCGGCGAATGGTTCATCTCGCGCAGATGCGCCATTTCATGCGCGACGAGGTAATCGAGCACCATCGGCGGCGCCAGGATCAGCCGCCAGGAGAAGTTGAGCTCCCCCCGCGCGGTGCATGAGCCCCAGCGGCTGCGCGTGTCGCGCAGGGTGATCCGCACCGGGCGCTGGCCGAGCGTCACGGCATGCCGCTCGATGGCGGCGTCGATGTCGGTTCGGGCGGCCCGCATCAGGGCGTCCCGCACCCGCCGTGAGAAATGGGCTTCCTCGCAGGCGAGGGACAGGATTCTGGCGCCCCCCTCCTCGCCGAGCCGCGCGGTTCCCCCCCGCGGCCCTCGCAGCACGAGCCGGTGCGGCTCGCCCCGGATCGGGATTTCGGCACCGGGTTCGAAAGCGATGCGCGCCGGCACGCGGGCGAGGCGACCCGCGATCCACCCGGCATGGCCGGCGACAAAGCGTTGGGCCGTGCTGACGGCCATGCGCGGCGGCACGGTGATCACCGCCTCGCCGGTCGCGGCCGAGACACGCAGGGTGATGCGGCGGGCGGTCTCGCGCCGACGCAGGGCAACGCGCAAAAGCGCACCCTCGTGGTGAACCTCGAGATGATCCGGATCGGGTCGTCGCAGGAATGCGAGGGGCATGAGCCCTTTTAGCGTCGCGGCGGCGCGGGCTCCAGATCCTTCGCTCGCTGCCTCAGGCGCCGGCCAGGGCAGTCCAGACGGAGGTCTCGGGAAGGACGAGCAGGGCGGCGGCAGCCAGGGCGATGCCGTAGGGAACGCCGGTCTTCCGGTCGTGCAGGTGCAGGGCGAAAGGCAGCCGGGCCAGCGGGTTGGGCAGCGGATGCGATCGCGCCGCGAGCAGGACCAATGTCAGGAGGCCGCCGAGCACGGAAGCGGCGAGGAGATAGTCGATCAGCCCGTCGAAGCCGAGCCACAGGGCCGTGGCCGCCGCGAGCTTGGCATCGCCGCCGCCGATGACGTTCAGAGCGAAGAGGGTGAAGGTCGTCGCCAGCACGAGGGCGGCGGCGCCGACATGCAGGCCGATCTCGGAAGGGCTCATCAGCCCGCTCGCGGCCAGCACGGCGAAGCCGAGCACCAGCGCCAGCGAGATGCGGTTCGGGATCAGCATGGTGAGCAGGTCGCTCGCGGCGGCATAAGCCATCAGGAACGGGAACAGCACCAGCAGCCCGAACTCGGCGATGACGGTTCCGCTCATCATGAACCCCGGCCTGGATCCGAATTGCTCCGGCACGGTGAGCACCCGCCCCGTCCCTTTCGGGACGCGGCGGCCACTCCCCGTGCCGCGGATCGGAGAAAGTCGCCTACCCGATCAGTTGAGCTGAGCCGAGATCGAGGTGAACTTCGCGTTGAGCTGCGTGCCGATCACCTTCAGCGTGCCGATGATCACGACGGCGATGAGGGCGGCGATCATGCCGTACTCGATGGCGGTGGCGCCGGACTCGTCGCCGGCGAAGCGCTTGATGATGCTCTTCATGTTGAAGATCCCAATTCGGAGGAAGCGAAAAGACCGACGAAGTGTTACGCCTCGATCGGCGGCCCCCTCACACTGGCTAGCACGCCTTGAAATTGAGTTAAGCCGATCTCACAACCGAGGGCTCGGCTGACACATTTTGAGATTGGTAAAGAAAAGTTGATTGAAAAACCAATCAACGCGGAAGACTATAGCCGATATTAGGCGAATGGCCCTTAGCGGTCCGTTTACCAATATCGTGCTTGCTTAAGGGGCTCGGTTTTGCCGCGCGCCTCGTACGGGCAAGTTTCGATGCGTCTCACTGTCTCGCCGACCGGCTGGCTCGGCCTCGCCTTCTCCGTTCTGAGCATGCTGCCGGGTGCGGCCATCGCTGCCCAGCCCGAGGCGCTGCCCGTGGTGACGGTGATCGTCGATAACGCCAAAGTGATACGGCTGCCGGAGAAGACGCAGACCGTCGTGGTCGGCAATCCCTTCATCGCCGAGGTGACGCCCCAGAAGAACGGCGTGCTGATCCTCACCGGCAAGAGCTTCGGTTCCACGAACCTCATCGCCCTCGACAACGCGGGCGCCCTCATCGCCGAGACGATGATCCGCGTCGAGGCGTCCCGCGAGGCGACCATCACCGTCCAGCGTGGAATGGAGCGCGAGTCGCTGTCCTGCACGCCGAACTGTCAGCCTTCGGCACAGCTCGGCGACGCCGCCAAGTATTTCGACCCCGCCAGCGGCCAGGCCGACAAGCGTCGCGCGCTCGCCTCGAGCGGCGGCAATGTCGGCGCCGCCGCTCAGGCCCCGGGGGCCGGCGCCGCTGCAGGCCCGATGCCCACACCGTAAGACGGCGCCATCCCTGCGGGCGGTCTGGGGCACGGGCCGTGACCTCGGCTTCGACCGGGACGGTCGCCACGGCCAATACCTTACTCCGGCACGTCGCCCGCGAAGGGGGTGACAAGATCGTGTTCAGGATGCCGGAAGAGGAACAGCTTCCCCCATCTTGCACCGCATCGGCCGGCCGGGGACAACGGCTCATGCAATCCTCGGTACTGACGTACGCCATTGGCGACATCCACGGGTGTAGCGATCTCCTCGACGCGTTGCTCGATCGCATCGAGGCCCACGCGAACGGGCGCGAGAGGCGGATCGTCTTCCTCGGCGATTACATCGACCGGGGTCCGGATTCGGCGGCGGTGCTGCGCACGATCAGCCGTCTGCAATGGTCGGAGCCGGACCATGTCACCTGCCTGATGGGCAACCACGAGCGAATGCTGCTCGACTCGCTGATCACCGAGGAATCCGCCCTGCATTGGATCGCCAACGGAGGCGAGGCCACCCTCGATTCTTTCGGTGCGCGGGAGGTGGCCGATCTGCCCAGCCCCATCCTGGATTGGATCGAGGGCCTGCCCACGCTCCATTCCGATGCCAAGCACTGGTACGTGCACGCCGGATTGCGACCCGGCATCCCGGCCCAGGACAGCGACGACCACGACCGGCTTTGGATCCGAGAATCCTTCCTCGATCTCCAGCATGATTTCGGCCGCCACGTCGTCCACGGGCATACGCCGCAACGGAACGGGCGCCCCGAGCGGCTGCGCTATCGCACCAATCTCGACACGGGCGCCGTCTATGGCGGCGCGCTCACGGCCGGCGTCTTCACGGATGCGGCGGGACCGGCCGGGACCTTCATCCAGGTCAGCCTCGGGACCTAGCGCTTCGCGGCGCGAAGGCTGCCGAGCATCGCCGCGTCGGCGTAGCCGTCAGGCGGAAGACCGGCGGCGGATTGGAACGCGCGGAGCGCGGCCCGCGTGCGTGGACCGATCTTTCCGTCGACGGCACCGACCGGATGGCCCTGTTGCGCGAGCAGAGTTTGAAGGTCGCGGCGCTCGTCCGCGCCGAGCATCCTGTCGTCGCGCGGCCAATCGCGTTCGAAACCCGGCTGACCGCGCAGGCGGTCGGACAGATGCGCCACGGTCAGAGCGTAGGAGAAGGACGTGTTGTAGCGCAGGATCACCGCGAAGTTCGGCAGCAGCAGGAAGGCAGGCCCCCGCGCCCCTGCGGGCAGGAACAGGGTCGCTGTGTTCTCGTCCTTCAGCCCATCGCTTCGCACCGGGCGAACCCCGAGTTCGCGCCATTCCGCGAGGGTGTGCGTCGTGGTCTCGTCGGCCAGGGCGAGGTTGAAGCCCGGCGGCAGGACGGCTTCGCCGCCCCAACGGTCCCCGGGCTTCCAGCCCTCCGCGATCAGATAATTCGCCGTCGAGGCGAGGGAATCCGGCACCGAGCCCCAGATGTCGCGCCGTCCATCGCCGTCGAAATCCACTGCCCGTGACAGGAAAACGCTCGGCATGAATTGGGTGTTGCCGAGCGCCCCGGCCCAGGAGCCGGTCAGCCGCTCAGGCTTCGCGTCACCGGACGCGAGGATCTTCAGGGCGGCGATCAGTTCGGCCTTCCAGTAATCCGGCCGCCCCGGATCACCGCAGGCGAGCGTCGCGAGCGAGCGGATGGCCGGGCGGACGATGGTGGGATCGTCGAGCACGGCGCCATAGCTCGATTCCACGCCCCAAAAGGCCACCAGCGTGTAGCGATCGACGCCGTAGCGGGCATCGATGGCATCGAAGGCAGCCGAATATTGCTGGAGCTTGCGCTGGCCCTCGGCGATCTTCTCCGGCGTCACCGAGGCCTCGACATAGGCCCAGACCGGCCGCGTGAACTCCGCCTGGTTCTGCGTGGCCGCCAGCACCTCGGGATCCGGCGTGAGCGTGCCGAGCTGTGCTTGCGCGAGGTCGCGCGGCACCCCCGCTTCCACCGCCGGCCCGACCAGCGCCTCGATGCAGGGTTCGGCATGTGCCGATCCCAGAAGGGCGAGCGTCGCGAACAGGGTCGTGGGCAGTCTCACGGCAACCTCGATGCGTCTCGTTTGCGTCCGCGCCTCAACCCTTGCGCCGTGCGTGCGAGCTTCGCGACCCGCGCCTCCCAGACCTTGAGCCGCCTCGCGGTTCCGCCCTGCCGGGTCGGGCCGAGACGAAGGACGCGGACAGGATGAAAGCCGCAGAAGCCGAGGATCTGGCGCCGCCAGCGTCGCACGACCGGATCGCCGTAGACGAGGCGGAGATACCAGGGTGGCGTGTCCATGGTCACGATCAGGTCGGCCGAGCGACCGACCATGAGCCGATCCCAGAAGGGATCGTCCCGATGGTAGCGGAAGGCGAAGCCCGGCAACAGCAGACGGTCGATGAGGCCCTTCACCAGGGCCGGCTCGCCTCCCCACCAGAGGGGAAAGGCGATCACGAGATGGTCGCACGCCGCGAGAAGCCCGGCGACCCGCGCCAGATCCGGCTCCCAGGCCTGATCCTCGGCGTAGCCCCGGCGCAGATCCGGCGCGAAGGCGAGGTCGCGAAGCGCCACCCGCTCCACGCGAGCGCCCTGACACTCGCCCACGTAGCGGTCGAGAAGACGGCTCACCAAACGCCCGGCATCGGGGTGCCCGTCCAGGACCAGAACCTGCATCAGGCGGTTGCCCTTCGGGGCGGCAATGGAGGCGCGCTTCGGAACGAGGCGGCCCCGTCGCCCGTTGAAAAGCAAGCTGCGCCGTTTTGGCGCACGAGGCGAGAGGACCCGCGCATGAGCCTTATCGGACGAATCGTCACCAAGCTCCTCGGCAACGAAGACCGGCCGGTTGTCCGCGACGACCGCAACGCGAGTTCGGCCTCGCCCATCGGCCGTCTCGTCACGAAGATCCTGCGGAAATAGGTCCGGTTCCCCGCGCCGGGCTCCTTACCGGTTCACAGTCTGCGCGATCTGCGCCTTCACGATGGGTGCGGCGGGCACGGTGTGCTCCCAGAGGTTCCTGGTGCGGGCCTTCTCGAAGCCGTCCTGATACAGCGCGCGCATGTACGCGGTGCTGAAACCCTGCGCCGGGGGAGCCTTCGGCCCGGTTTCGTCGACGTAGGTCAAGTTGAAGTTGATGTTGTTGGCGCGAGCCAGGGCGTAGGTCGCGGCGAGTGCCGCGCGCGACCGCGCCCGGCTCGCGGTGGTGAAGGACCGGCCGACGATGGCCAGGGTGTTGTCCTGCGTTACCTCGAAATCGGGTTCGAGGCGGCCGTTGATCACCACATAGATCTGGCCCTTGCCCGTGGTGGGCAGCTTGCCGTCGCGCAGCAGCAGGCTCTGCGGCAGGGTGAAGACCGGCGTCACCACCGACCCATCGACATGCATCTCCTGGAACTGGGTCGGTCCCGCGCTCACATCGATGAATTGCGGCGGGAACACCGCCGGGACGCTGGCCGAGGCAGCGAGCACATCGCGGAACAGATCCACGCGGTTCGGCACGTTGCTCGCGGCGATGGCGCCCATGTTCCAGATGACGGCGCGCTGCGAGTCGAGATTGGTGGTCACGACGAGCAGGCGACGGCCCTTGGCGTGCTCGGCAGCGATGGCATCGAGCAGATCCGGCGTGACATAGCGGCCGATCAGGTCGCGCAATTTCCCATCCCCGAACAGGCCCGACCCGAACAGCACGCTGGTGATGCTCGGTTGCGCGACCAGGGTTTCGGCGACGCCGCTGGTGTAGAATTCGGTGAGATAGGAATCGTAGGCCGAGCCGAGGAACGCGAAGGGCGCGATGAGCGCGCCCGTCGAGACGCCGGATACCAGATTGAATTCGGGCCGCGTGCCGGAGGCCGTCCAGCCGTTCAGGACGCCCGCACCGTAAGCGCCGTCACCGCCGCCGCCCGAGAGGGCGAGGTAGGTGAACTGGCTCTGGCGCCGCTGCGGATCGGCCGCGAGCCGCGCGATGGTCTCGAAGGAGGCATCCGCGAAGACGCGGGCATCGGGGATGCCCGGCACCGTCGCGTCCGCTGCCTGCTGGGCCGTGTAGGCCGTACGCGGCATGGAGCCGCATGCCGCCACCTGCGCAGCCAAGCCGAGGGCGACGGCAATCCGCAGCCCGGTCCGAACCTCAACCATCGTCCTCTTCCCGACCGGCCGGCTCGCCCGAAAGCGACGCAGTTTCGACATTGGAACGAGCTTGGCCGTTCCGCGTTCCCGGCGCAAAGGCCAAGTTTGGCTTATCCGACCAATGTTGCAGTGCGGACACGATTGCCTCGGAGGCTGCTGCGACCCGAGTCTTGTCGGTGGACAGGCCGGAGGGCGGCCGATCCGCGTGGGCTCGCGACCCTTGCAACGGCCGCGAACGGCGCTGTAGGGTCTAGGGAACGGCTCGGAGAGACACGGTGTCGCACTGGCCCGGCTTCCGCTGGCCGGTTCGGTCGCGTCGCGTGCGCCGCTGGGCGAGGGGTCGGAGGGGGATGATGGAAGCGGGCCTGAGTTGGACGGAAGAGCGCGTCGCGCTGCTCCGCCGCCTGTGGGAGGACGGCCAGAGCGCCAGCAAGATCGCGGCGCAGCTTGGCGGGGTCACGCGCAACGCCGTCATCGGAAAGGTCCACCGCCTCGGTCTGTCCGGACGGGTCAAAGCCGGCGAGGACACGCCCATCGTCGCGATCAAGCCCACGGAAGCGGAGAAGCCGGCCAACGTGGCCGCTGCGCCGGAGCCGGCGCTGGTCATCTCGCATCGGCCCGCCCCGGAATTCCCGCAGGCCGCGACGCCGACGCCCATCGCCGCCTCCACACCGGACACCGCCGCCATCGCCGTATCCCAGCGGGTCACGATCATGGACCTGCGCGAGTCGATGTGCCGGTGGCCTCTGGGTGATCCGACCACCCCGGAATTCCGCTTCTGCGGCGCCCGGTCGATCACCGGCTTGCCCTATTGCACGCACCACGCCGAGATCGCTTACCAACCGGCGACCGAGCGCAAGCGCGACCGCCGCGCGGCCGGCTTCCGCTAGCGCGCCTCTCTCGCTTCGGCGAGGTAGCGGCGCGTCCCCGCATTGAGGGCGGCCGGCGGGACGATGCCAGCGAGCCCGCGCGGATCGCTTTCGCCGCCCTGCGGATGACGGGAGCGCATCTCGTTGTTCGCCTTCGCAAGGGCACTGACGATCCGGTAGGCGTCCTCGGGCGGGAATCCCGGCCGGGCGAGGATGAAGCTCCACGAGCCGACCGTCGCGACGGGAGCGTCCTGCCCGGCAAAACTGCCGGCCGGGACAGTGAGGCGCCGCAACGCCGGATCCCGCGCGACCAGTACAGCCATCGCCTCCTCGGGCGGGCCAATGAACCGGGCGCCACCCGGCTCCTTGGCGACCGCTACGAAGCCCGGCCACCCGATCCCGCCACCCCAGAGGGCCGCAACTCGCCCATCCCGCACCATGGCAGGCCCATCGCCGGCATGGTCGAGGAGGACGGGATTGATGTCACGCTCGGGATCGAGGCCCGAGGCCGCGAGCACCGCCCGTCCCATCACCGTCAGGCCGGAATTGCGCGTACCGAGCGCCACCGCCCTGCCCCGCAGGTCGGCCACCGTGCGGACGGGGCTATCGGCCCGCACCACGAACAGACCCGGTGTCGCATACATCGGCGCCAGGACACTGAGGCCATCGGCCTTGTCGAGGGCCGGATAGGCATAGGCGCCCTGAACCAGCGTAAGATCGACCGCACCGCGTCTCAATAGCGCGAGGTTTTCAGCCGAGCCGCCGCTTGGCTGGGTCTCGATCACGATGTCGGGCTCCATCGCGTGGATCGATGCGGCGAAGGCCTCTCCGAACGCCGGGAAGCCTCCGCCGGGCGTGGCCGTGGCGAGGGTGACACGCAAGCTTTCGGCGCGCGCCGGAAACGCGGCAAGGGCCGCGAGGATGGCGAGGCTGCTTCGGCGAGTCGGACGGATCATCGGCTCTCTCAGGAAGGATCTTCTACGTTCGACAGGCCTGCAAAACAGTTTCTTCCAACGAGGCCGTTCATCCGGGGCCAAGATAAAATGATTTGGCAGACAAGGCACTTACGGAGATTGCTCCGGCCGGAGCGAGCGTCTATCGCAGGCCTCGGCGCGGATGCGAAAGCTCCCCACCCCTTGGCATGGGGCTTTCGCATCCGACATCGGTAGGAACGCAGACAGGAAGCACGCGATGGCCGATTCCCTCAACGCGCCGGCCAAGGTCGGCCACGGTCGCATATACGGTTCGATCACCGAGACCATCGGCAACACGCCGCTCGTGAAGCTGAACCGCCTCCCCAAGGAGCACGGCGTCGACGCCGAAATTCTGCTCAAGCTCGAATTCTTCAACCCGATCGCGAGCGTCAAGGACCGCATCGGCGTCAACATGATCGACGCGCTCGAAGCCTCGGGCAAGCTTCAGCCCGGCGGCACGCTGGTGGAGCCGACCTCCGGCAACACCGGCATCGCGCTGGCCTTCACGGCGGCGGCGCGCGGGTATCGGCTGATCCTCGTGATGCCGGAGACGATGTCCCTGGAGCGCCGGAAGATGCTGGCCTTCCTTGGCGCCGAACTCGCCCTCACCCCCGGCCCGCAGGGCATGAAGGGCGCCATCGCCAAGGCCGAGGAACTCCTGCGCGAGATCCCCGGCGCGGTGATGCCGCAGCAATTCTCGAACCCGGCCAACCCGGACATTCACCGCCGGACCACGGCCGAGGAAATCTGGGCCGACACCAACGGCAAGCTCGACGCCTTCGTGGCCGGCGTCGGCACCGGCGGCACGATCACCGGAGTGTCCGAGGTGCTGAAGCCCCGCCTGCCCGATCTGAAGGTCTTCGCCGTGGAGCCGGTGGATTCGCCGGTCATCTCCGGCGGGCAGCCCGGCCCGCACAAGATCCAGGGCATCGGCGCGGGCTTCATCCCCGAGAACCTGCACACCGACGTGCTCGACGGCGTGCTCAAGGTCTCGAACGACACCGCGTTCGAAACCGCGCGGGCGCTCGCCAAGCTGGAGGGCATTCCCGGCGGCATCTCGACCGGCGGCAACGTCGCCGCTGCCCTCGAACTGGCCAAGCGGCCTGAATTCCAGGGCAAGCGGATCGTGACGATCGCCTGCTCCTTCGCCGAACGCTACATCTCGTCGGCCCTGTTCGACGGCATCGGCTAGTCCGCCCCTCTGCGGCCCGGTGTGATGCGCCGGGCCGCAACGATCACCCGCCGGCCCCGTTGTCCCGCAGAGATTGGGACACGCAAGAGGCCACCATGGCGGACGACAATCAGCGGCCATCGCTCAAGGACTTCAACGCCACCGCTGACCGCAACGGTCAGGATCTCGGCCAGGATTCGGCGTTGGACGTGGGCCTGCCGCAAAAGACGCAGGCCGATCTGAAGAGCGATCCGTCGGGCGAGGCCGAAACCGCCCGCATCGCCTCGGGCATGCCCGGCGAGGACGCCACCGACGCCACCGAGGCCGAAACCCCGCCGGAAAACCTGCGCCGTCTGCGCGGTGAGACGTCCTCCACGTCGGAGGCCATCGACCGGGCGACCGCCTCGGTTGGCCAGGACGACGGGAAGCGCTGATGCCACGCGAGACCAGCGATTCCGCCACCGTCACCCGCAAGCCCGACGATCAGGTCGGCTCATCCGGGTCGCCTCCTGCGGGCGGCGGCCATCAGACCGCGCAGCAGGCCGCCATCACCGGAATGGGCAGCGGCGGCAAGGACGACACGGATCGGAAGCAGGACTTGCGCGGCGGTGCCGCCGGTGCCTCTCCGCCCGCCATCGGCGGCTCGTCCGGCGGGCATTCCGACCAGAAGGCGTCACGCGGCCCCGAGGCCGGCGAGAAGGTGGCTGGCGGCCATTCCCGAGCGGAACGGAGGGTCGGCGATGAATGAGCGCGGGACATCCGAGGACGGCCCGAAGAACACCGCGCCTGACGCGGTAAAAGACCCGAACGAGAAGACCGACGGCAAGCCGGGCGAAGGCCCGAAGGGCCAGAAGGGCGAGACCGACCCCGGCGGCAGCTGATAAAAAACCCCCGGAGCGCTTGGCTCTCCGGGGGTTTTTGGCACTTAGGCTTCCTTCGAGCGCTCGGCGCGCTTGCGGTCGTTCGGATCGAGAACCGTCTTGCGCAGGCGGATGGACTTCGGCGTGACTTCCATCAGCTCGTCGTCCTGAACCCAGGCGAGCGACTTTTCCAGCGTCATGCGGATCGGCGGAGTCAGGCGCACTGCCTCGTCCTTCGAGGTCGTGCGGATGTTGGTGAGCTTCTTGCCCTTGAGCACGTTCACCTCGAGATCGTTCTCGCGGTTGTGCTCGCCGACGATCATGCCCTGGTAGACCTTCGCGCCAGGCTCGATCATCATCGGGCCGCGATCCTCGAGGTTCCACATGGCGTAGGCCACGGCCTCACCCTTGTCGTTCGAGATCAGCACGCCGTTGCGGCGGCCGGGGATCTCCCCCTTGAAGGGCTCATAGGCCTTGAACAGGCGGTTCATGATCGCCGTGCCGCGCGTGTCGGTCATCAGCTCGCCCTGGTAGCCGATGAGGCCACGGGTCGGAGCGTGGAAGACCAGGCGCAGGCGATCACCGCCAGACGGCCGCATCTCGATCATCTCGGCCTTCCGCTCGGACATCTTCTGCACGACGACGCCGGAATGCTCCTCGTCGACGTCGATGACGACCTCCTCGACCGGCTCGAGCAGCTCGCCGTTCTCGTCCTTCTCGAACACGACGCGGGGACGCGACACGGCGATCTCGAAGCCTTCGCGGCGCATGGTCTCGATGAGGATGGCGAGCTGCAGCTCACCGCGACCGGAGACGTAGAACGAATCCTTGTCGGCGGCTTCCTCGATCTTCAGCGTGACGTTGCCCTCGGCCTCCTTGAATAGGCGGTCGCGGATCATGCGGCTCGTCACCTTGTCGCCCTCGGTGCCGGCGAGGGGCGAATCGTTCACGATGAACGACATGGTGACGGTCGGCGGGTCGATCGGCTGGGCCTGGATCGGCTCGTTCACCGACGGATCGCAGAAGGTGTCGGCCACCGTGCCCTTCATGAGGCCGGCGATGGAGACGATGTCGCCCGCCTCGCCCACGTCGATGGGCGCACGCTCCAGGCCACGGAAGGCCAGGATCTTCGAGACGCGGCCGGTTTCCACGACCTTGCCCTCGCGGTCGAGAACCTTGATCGACTGATTCGGCTTCACCGTGCCGGAGGCGATCCGCCCGGTGATGATGCGGCCGAGGAACGGGTTGGCCTCGAGCAGGGTGCCGAGCATCCGGAACGGGCCGGGCTCGGTCCTGGCCGGCGGCACATGCTTCAGCACGAGGTCGAACAGCGGGGCGAGCCCTTCCTCGGGATCGGCCTCCGGCGAGAGGCCCATCCAGCCGTTGCGGCCGGACCCGTACAGGATCGGGAAGTCGAGCTGCTCGTCGGTGGCGTCGAGGGCGGCGAAGAGGTCGAACACCTCATTCACGACCTCATTGATGCGGGCATCCGGCCGGTCGACCTTGTTCACCGCCACGATGGGGCGAAGGCCGATCTTCAGGGCCTTGCCGACCACGAACTTGGTCTGCGGCATCGGCCCCTCGGCGGCGTCGACCAGCACGATCACGCCGTCGACCATCGAGAGGATGCGCTCCACCTCGCCGCCGAAATCGGCGTGGCCGGGCGTGTCCACCACGTTGATGCGGGTGTCCTTCCAGACGACAGAGGTCGCCTTGGCCAGGATGGTGATGCCGCGTTCCTTTTCGAGGTCGTTCGAATCCATCGCGCGTTCCTCGACGCGCTGATTCTCGCGGAAGGTCCCGGACTGCTGCAGCAGCTTGTCGACCAGGGTGGTTTTCCCGTGGTCGACGTGGGCAATGATGGCAATGTTGCGCAGATCCATGGCCGGGTTCACGCTCGGTGGCCCAGGCTGTGACGGAACATCGGACGACGTCAGGTCGTCCGCACCGGGCCATGGGCAGGTATGTGGCGGTTGCGCTGCAATAGAGAGACGCACCGCTTCCGGCAAGCCCACGCGGCCAAACGCGTGGGTTTTCACGGGGCGAAGTGCGGTTCGGGACGCGACGCGCGGGAGATACGATATAGATAGGGCGCGTCGCCGACCGCGTTGGGCGTGGCGCTGACCACCGGCGAAAAGGACGTCATGCGCGAGCTCGAGCCGCGGCTGTTTTCCTATATCTGGCGCCATTCCAAGCGGGACCAGATCACGATCTGTGTCGTCGTACTGGCGTCCCTGCCGTTCTATTTCGCCTCGCTCGATCTGCCCAAGCGCATCGTCAACGATGCCATCACCGGCCGCGCCTTCTCCCATGGCGAGACGACGGCCTCCTTCCTCGAAATCAAGATCGATTGGCCCGCCTTTCTCGGCGGCGGGCGGACGGAGGTGTTCGACGGCTTCCAAGTCGACCGGCTGGAATTGCTGCTCGGCCTGTCGCTCCTGTTCCTCGGCCTCGTGATCGTGAACGGAGCCTTCAAGTTCTGGATCAACCTGCAGAAGGGAATCCTCGGCGAGCGGATGCTGCGGCGGCTGCGGTTCCAGCTCTTCGCCCTGATGCTGCGCTTCACCCCCGAGGCGCAGAGCGAGGTCAAATCCTCCGAGACCGCGACGATCATCCGCGACGAGGTCGAGCCGATCGGGTCCTTCATCGGCGATGCGATCGTGGTGCCGGCCCAACTCGGCACCCAGGCGCTCACGGCGCTCGCCTTCATCCTGATGCAGAACGTCTGGCTCGGCCTCGTGGCCGGCGGGATGGTCGGCGTGCAGATGACGGTGATACCCCGGCTGCGACGCCAGATCATCGTGCTGAGCCGGAAGCGGCAGATCGCCTCCCGCGCCTTCGCGGGCCGCGTGGCGGAGGTGCTGGATGGGCTGCCGGCCGTGGTGCTGAACAACACCGGACGCTGGGAACGGGCCGAGATCGGCGGTCGGCTCTATGCGCTCTACGACCTGCGCCTGCGGATCTACCGGCGCAAGTTTGCCGTGAAGTACCTCAACAACCTCATCGCGCAGATCACCCCGTTCCTGTTCTACGCGATCGGCGGGGTTTTCGCCCTGAGGGGCGAACTCGACATCGGCCAGTTGGTCGCCGTCCTCGCAGCCTATCGCGACCTGCCCCCTCCCCTGAAGGAGCTGATCGACTGGGATCAGCAGCGCCTCGACGTGGAGGTGAAATACGAGACGGTCGCCGCCCATTTCGGACCCGACCGGCTGACGCCCTATCAGGACGACGATGGCCCGACCCTCAGGCTCGGAACGCCGCTGACGACGGACGCTCTCACCCTGCGCGATCCGGGCGGGAACGCATCCGTCGAGGTCGGCAATCTCGAGTTGGCCCTGCCCGCCCGCGTCGCCCTGATGCCCCCTGGCCCCGTCGCGCAGGAATTCGCAATGGTGCTGGCGGGGTTGCAAGTCGCGCGCGGTGGAACGGTCAGGGTCGGCCCCTACGACCTCGCGACCCTGCCGCGTTCGATCTTCTCCGCCCGCGTCGCCTTCGCCGGAGTAACGCCGGTGCTATTCCCGGGCTCGATCCGTGACAACCTGCTCTACGGGCTACGGGTCCGCCCCCTCGCCAGCCGCCGGCTCGACTTCACGAAGCAGCGGATTCGCGAGGCGCTCCAGACCGGCAATCCCCTCGACAGCATCCACGATCCGTGGATCGACTACGATGCCCTCGGGGTCGCGGGCGAGGATGGCCTCGATGCACGCTTGGTCGACATCCTCACCCGCTTGGGCCTTGGCGACGACCTCTACCGCTACGGGCTCGGCGCGCTCAGTTCCGTGACCCACGATTCGGCGGTGGGCCAGCGTTTCATCGGTGCCCGCGAGCATCTGCGCGAGCACTTCAGTCGGCAGGGGCTGGCGGGGCTGGTCATCCCGTTCTCGCGCGGCGCCTACAACGATCAGGCGACGCTGGCGGAGAACCTGCTCTTCGGTGTGCCGCGCGACCTCGCCCTCACCGAACCCCTGCGCCTCGCGGCGGCGCCGCCGTTCCGCGCGGCTCTGACCCAGGCGCGCCTGCTCGACGATCTCGACCAGATGGGTGTCGAGATCGCGAAGAACCTGAGCGAGATCTTCAAGGACGTGCCGCCCGGCCATCCGCTGTTCCGGCGCTTCTCGCTGATCACGCCGGAGATGGTGCCGGATTACGAGGCTCGCCTCACCCGCCTCGCCGCCACGGGGCGCCTCGACGAGAACGACAGCGAGGCGTTCCTGGCCCTCGCCCTCGCCTACATCGAACCGCGCATGCGCTTCGGCCTCCTCGACTCCGCCCTGAAGACGCGGATCGTGGGCGCGCGCAGCATCGTCCAGAATTCCATGGACAGCGTGGAGGGCTGCGACATCGAGACCTACGACCCCACCCGCATCAACCCTCGGGCGAGCGTGCTCGACAACGTTCTGTTCGGCCGCATCGACATGGCGCGGATGCACGGCGAGGAGATCATTCAGCGCGAGGTGCTGGCCGCCTTTCGTGAGTTCGATCTGGAAAACGGGATCCGCCGCCGGGGCCTCGAGAAGCAGGTCGGCAATCGCGGCGTCCTTCTCCCGGAGCGGGTACGGGTGCGCATTGGCCTGACCCGCGCCCTGCTGCGCCAGCCGGAAATCCTCGTGGTGGACCGCGCCTCCGACCATCTCGAAGGCGGCGCCGAAACGCTGCTCCAGGTGGTGGCCGATATCGTTCCCGACGGCAGCCTGATCGCCTCCGTGTCGAGCGAGGCCGAGGCTTCCCGCTTCCCGCAAACCCTGCGCGTCGAACCGGCGGACGAGCCGATGCGGAGCGCGGCCGAATGACCCGTAGCCGTTTACTCTCGCCGCCGCCTCGGCCATCACCGCGCCCGTGATGGACACGATCCCGACGGAAGCCGCCCCGAATGGCCGCGAGGCCGCCGCGCGTGCGACGCGGATGGTACCGCCGCACCGCGAGCCGCCCGCGCGCGACCTGTCGCTGCCGGCCTATCTCCGCTCGATCCGCGACAACGGCCTCCTCGGCTTTCCCAAGGCGGCCTTCGAGGAGCTGGTGACCCGCCGCGGGTTGATGGGCCGGTCGAGCCTCATCCTGAGCGATCCTGACGCGATCCGCCGCGTGCTCGTGGAGAATCAGGCGAACTACGCGCGCACGGTCGGGACCACGCGGATCCTGCGTCCGATCCTCGGCGACGGGCTCCTCATCAGCGAGGGCGCCGCGTGGCGCCACCAGCGCCGGACGCTTGCCCCCGCTTTCACCCCCCGCGCCATCGATGGCCTCGTGCCGCATATCGACCGGGCGGTGATCGGAGGGATCGAGGCCCTGCGCCCGAAGGCGGCGGAAGGGCCCATCGACCTCTTCGGCGCCTTCCACAGCCTCGCCCTGGACATCGCCGGGCGCTCCATGTTCTCGGTCGGCATGGACCGGCAGGGGCCGGCGCTGCGTGCCTTCATCACCGAGTACAGCAAGCGGATCGGCCGCCCGCATGTCCTCGACGTGCTGATGCCGCCGGGCTGGCCGACTCCTCTCGGCTGGCCCCGTGCCCGGTTCCGGCGGCGGTGGATCCCCTTCCTCGATTCGATCATCGCGGCCCGGGCCGCCGAGGCCGCGAACCACCGGGGCGACCTCCTCGATCTCCTCGTCGCCGCGCGCAATCCCGAGACGGGCGAGCCCTTCACCCTCCGCGAGCTGCGCGATCAGGTCGCGACCATGATCCTCGCGGGCCACGAGACGACGGCGGGCACGCTGTTCTGGGCAAGCTACATGCTGGCGCTGTTCCCGGAGGTGCAGGAGCGTGTCGCGGCCGAGGCACGTGCCGCCGACCTCACCGACCCGACCGGCTGCCAGACGGACGGACGGCTGCCGTTCACCAGGGCGGTGATCGACGAGACGCTTCGGCTGTACCCGGCGGCCTTCGTGGTGGTGCGGCGCGCGCTCGCCGCGGACGAGGCGGCGGGCCATCCGATCCGCAAGGGCGATATCGTGATCGTCAGCCCCTGGGTGCTGCACCGGCACCGCAGGCTCTGGGACGACCCGGACGCGTTCGATCCGGACCGCTTCATGCCCGGCCGCCCGGCCCCGGCGCGATTTAGCTACCTGCCCTTCGGCGCGGGACCGCGCGTCTGCATCGGGGCGCAATTCGCCTTGAGCGAGGCCGTGCTCGCGCTGGCTCGGCTCTGCGCCGCCTTCCGCATCGAGAAGGTCGATGACGCTCCGATCCTGCCGGCGGCCGTCGTGACGACGCAGCCCGAAAACCCAGGGGCCTTCAGGCTGCATTCGCGCGATTGACGCCCCTCCCCCGCGAGGGGAAGGGGCGCGGAGGCTTACGCCGCCTTCTTCGTGCTCTGCTTGGCGACTTCGGCCAGCTTGTTCGCGAGCTTCGCGTCGAGCTTCGCCGAGGCACCGAGCGGCAGCTCGATGTCGAGGCCCAGCGTCGAGACGCCGGCGCCGCGCTCCAGGGTGACCTTCACCTTGTCGGGCTCCACCGCGACGTGGTTGGCGATCACCGCCAGGATCTCCTCGCGGAGCTGGATCACGAGGTCCGGCCTGCCGGATTCGTTGCGCTCGTGGGCGAGGATCAGCTGAAGGCGGTCGCGCGCGACCGCGCTCGAAGTGCGCTTCTGGAAGATCCCGAGGATGCTCATGCTGCCCTCCGCATGAACAGCTTGTCGAGGAAGGACTTGCGCTCGGTGGGGAGCACCATCGGCACGTCTTCGCCCTTGAGCCGCTTGGCCGCGTCGGCGTAGGCGCGGGCCGGGGCACAGAGGGGGTTGTTCAGCGTCACCGGGCAGCCGACGTTGGAGGCGCGGAGCACTTCCTGGCTCTCCGGGATGATCGCGAGCAGCGGGATCGAGAGGATCTCCAGCACGTCCTCGGTCTTCAGCATGTCGCCCCGGTCGGCGCGGGTCGGGTCGTAGCGGGTGAGGATCAGGTGCTTGTCCATCTCCTCGCCACGCTCGGCCTTGGCGGTCTTGGAGTCGAGCAGGCCGATGATCCGGTCGGAGTCGCGCACCGAGGAGACCTCGGGGTTGGTCACGACGACGGCGATGTCGGCATGGTGCATGGCGAGCTGGGCGCCGCGCTCGATGCCGGCCGGGGAATCGCAGATCACCCAATCGAACTTGTCGCGCAGTTCTTCCATGACCCGGGCGACGCCCGCATCGGTCAGGGCGTCCTTGTCGCGGGTCTGCGAGGCCGGCAGCAGGTGCAGGGTCTCGACCCGCTTGTCCTTGATCAGTGCCTGCGGCAGCTTGGCGTCGCCGTTGACCACGTTGATCAGGTCGTAGACCACCCGGCGCTCGGCGCCCATGATCAGGTCGAGGTTGCGCAGGCCGACGTCGAAATCGACGACGCACACGCTCTGGCCACCCTGCGCGAGGGCCGCTCCGAGGGCAGCGGTGGTCGTCGTCTTGCCGACGCCGCCCTTGCCCGATGTGACGACGAGAACCTTTGCCACGCGTCGTTCTCCCTTAATCCAGCTTAGCCAGTTTCATGGTGCCGCCATCGAGCCAGACCTGGGCGGCCTTGCCGCGCAGGGCCGATCCCATGTCTTCCGCAGTCCGCACGAGGCGGTCGATCCCCAGCAGCTCGGGCTCGAACTTGCGGCAGTAGATTCGGGCGCGGGGATTGCGGGCGGCGCCGGCGATGGCGCGCCCCCGCAGGGCGCCGTAAACGTGAATGGAGCCGCCCGCGAGGACCTCGGCTCCGGAGGAGACGTGGCCCATCACGGTCACGTCCCCGGTCGGGTTGACGATGCTCTGCCCGGAGCGGATCGACCCCTCGACGGTGATCGAGGTGACGAGCAGCGGCTCGGGCTCGGCGGGCACCGACGGCACCTCGATGGTGGCGCCGGGGCGCCCCTGCATCAGGATCGGCGGCAGTCCCTCGCCCGCTTGGGCAGACCCCTCGATGCCGAGGACGCGGATGTCGCGACCGCGCAACTCGTCGAGCAGGCCCTGGAGATCGTCCAGGGACGGCTTCAGCTCCGCGAGGTCGAGGATCAGGGCCCGGCCCGTCAGCAGGGTCGGCGACCGTTTCAGGGCGAGGTCGAGGCTGGCGAGCCAATCTCCGACCGGGGGCTCCGGCGTCAGCGCCAGGGCCTTGAAGACCCGGCCGCGGAAGCTGAGCGGCCGGAGGGTCACCCGCGGCTCTGAGGCGGCGGGCTCATTAATGATCGGCTCTGGTGAAGCTTCGCTCATGGCCGCCCGTTAACAGTCCTTACCAGACCATTGACGGCGGGTATGGTTACCGAAGGGTTAAGTTTGTGATCCTCCCGGCAAATTTTGCCGGGATCCTTGGATCGTGGCCCGGCAGCGCCTTGCGCCACTCCCTGTTGCATGAGCGCGACAGGTATTGGCTGCGGCATTCCGTGCCGGAAAAGGGCTCGTCTCTTGCTTTGTGGCGCGTGGCGCCTGGCGATCACGGCAGGAGATGGCCGGTCCGGCCGTCGCTCGGACATTCCGTCAACGTCGATTGGAACCCGAAGCGCCGTCGATCGCACGAGATCTAACAGGAGACACGATGGCTTATCTGGCCCCCTCAGAATTCGCGGTGAAGATGGTCGATGCCGGTGAGGCGAAGGTCTTCATGTCGACGCGCGACACCATCATCCGCGCCTACATGGCCGGCGCGATCCTGGCGCTGGCCGCCGTGTTCGCGGTGACGATCACCCAGCAGACCGGCCAGCCGATCGTCGGCGCGGCCCTGTTCCCGGTCGGCTTCTGCATGCTCTACCTGCTCGGCTTCGACCTTCTGACCGGCGTGTTCGTGCTGGCGCCGCTGGCCCTCCTCGACAAGCGCCCGGGTGTCACCGTCGGCGGCGTGCTGCGCAACTGGGGTCTCGTCTTCGTGGGCAACTTCCTCGGCGCGCTCACCGTGGCCTTCATGATGGCCTGCGTCTTCACCTACGGCTTCACCAGCCCGCCCGATAAGACCGCCGAGTTCATCGCGAACATCGGCGAGAAGCGCACGCTGGGCTACGCCGCCCACGGCCTCGGCGGCTGGATGACGCTGTTTCTGCGCGGGATGCTCTGCAACTGGATGGTCTCGACCGGCGTCGTCGGCGCGATGATCTCGACCCATGTCAGCGGCAAGGTGATCGCCATGTGGATGCCGATCATGCTGTTCTTCTTCATGACCTTCGAGCACTCGGTGGTGAACATGTTTCTGTTCCCGTCGGGCCTGATGCTCGGCGCGAAGTTCTCCATCATGGACTACTTCATCTGGAACGAGATCCCGACCGTGCTCGGCAACCTCGTGGGCGGCCTCGCCTTCACCGGCCTGACCCTCTACTCGACCCATGTGCGCACGGCGCCGAAGCGTCCGCTCCCGGCTTCCGCCGAGGGCGTCCGCCGCCTCGCCGCGTAAGGGTTATCGGCAAACGGCGCCCCGGGCACGATCCGGGGCGCCCCTCACGGTCGGGCGATGGCGCGGACACTGACGGTCACGATCGGCCAGCACAGCGAGCGCGGTCGCAAGGACGAGAACCAGGACTTCCACGGCGCCCTCGTGCCGGAAGGGCCAGCCCTGAGGCTCAAGGGCATCGCGGCGCTCGTCGCGGACGGCATCAGCAGCAGCGCGCTGGGCGCGGTGGCCAGCGAAACCGCCGTCAAGAGCTTCCTGTCCGACTATTACGCCACCCCCGAGTCCTGGGCCGTGCGCAACGCCGCCAAGCGCGTGCTGGCGGCCACCAATTCCTGGCTCCACGCCGAGACCCGCCGGGCGACGGCCCCCGGCGATTCCGACCGGGGCTGCGTGACAACGCTCACCGCCCTCGTCCTGCGCTCGCGGACCGCCCACGTCTTCCACTGCGGCGACAGTCGCCTCTGCCGCCTCGCCGGCTGCTCCCTTGAGCAGATCACCGAAGACCACCGGGTCGTGATCTCCTCGCAGGAAAGCTATCTCGGGCGGGCGCTCGGAGCCGACGCCCATGTCGAGATCGACTGCGCCACGGTGCCGGTGCAGGCGGGCGACATCTTCATCCTCACGACCGATGGCGTGCACGAGTATCTGCGCGGGCGCGACATCGCCGATGCGGTGAACGCCTCGGGCGACGATCTCCAAGGTGCGGCCCGCCGGATCGTGGACGCTGCCTACGAAGCAGGCAGCGGCGACAATCTGACGGCACTGATCGTTCGGGTCGACAGCCTGCCCGACGGAGAGCCCGGCGAGGTTTTGGGCGAAGTCGGCGACCTGCCGCCCGCTCCCCTCCTCGACCCGCCGACACGGTTCGAGGGCTACGACATCCTCCGGCGGCTCCATGCCGGCGGGCGCGGCCATGTCTACCTCGCCACCGACCGCGAGACCGGCGAACGCGTCGCCTTGAAGGTGCCCGGCCACGACCTGCGGGGCGACCGCGACTACCTGCGCCACTTCATGATGGAGGAGTGGATCGCCCGACGGATCGACAGCCCGCATGTCCTCAAGGCGCATGAGGGCAGCACGCCGCGCGGCCACCTCTACACGGTGATGCGCTACGTCGAGGGCCGCACCCTCGCCCAGTGGATGGCCGACCGGAGCGAGCCCGATCTGGAGAGCGTGCGCGGGATCGTGGAGCAGATCGCGCGGGGCCTCCAGGCTTTCCACCGCCGGGAAATGGTCCACGGCGACCTCCGGCCGGAGAACGTGCTGATCGACGCTGCCGGCACGGTGCAGATCATCGATTTCGGCGCGACCCGCGTCGCCGGCCTCGTGGAGGACGGTGGCCGGACGGACGACGCCCTGCCGCAGGGGGCCATCCAATACACCGCGCCGGAATGCTTCCTGGGCTACCCACCCTCGCCGGGCTCGGACATCTTCGCGCTGGGCATCCTTGCCTACCAGATGCTCACCGGCCGCCTGCCCTATGGCGGCGAGGCCGCCCGCGCCCGCACAGCCGGGAAGCAGAAACGCCTGCGCTACGTCTCGGCGCGCCACGCCCGGCCCCTGCTGCCGGCCTGGGTCGATGGCGCGCTACGCCGGGCGACGCATCCCGACCCACAGCGCCGCTACGAGGTCCTGTCCGAGTTCGTCCACGACCTGCGCCACCCGAACCCGGCCTTCACCGAGACGCGCGGCGTGCCGCTGATCGAGCGCGACCCGCTGCTGTTCTGGCGCGGCCTGTCACTGGTCCTGGGCGTGACGGTGATCGTGCTGATGGCGCTGCTGGTCCGCTAGTGCAGTGACGCACTCACTCCGTTCATGCGCCTCTGCCCTAGCTCCCTGTCTTTGCATCAATTTTTCCAGACACGGCTGACGCCTTCGTCTAGATCGATGCACCAGGCCGGATCTAGCGATCCCGACCGACGGGATTAACCGCGCCGGCACGGCAATTCAGTTTAACGGCAGATATCGTCTCGATATCGTGACCTGGAAGCTGTTCGCCTCTCGTGAAATCAGCTTGAACGAACATCTCCGGCACGGGATCAACCGAATTTCCGAACCGGCTTCAGGAAACACGTCATGAGCAAGCGCCCCCTCCTCGCCGCGATCACTCTGGCTTTCGTGTGCGGGGGATCGAGTGCGCCTGCCTGGGGCGGTGAACGCAAGCTTTTCGAAAACGTTCGCGGCTGGGAGATCGAGCGGAATCTCGGTCAGGCAGGCCGCGATCCGTGCCAGATGTCTTATTCCTATCGCGACAAGGACGACAACAACGCGGAGAACGCGATCGTTCTTTCGCTGGATGAGGGAAAGGTCAACCTCGTCCTCGGCTACGCGAACTGGACCTGGGACAAGGACGAGGCCGTGAAGGCGTCCTTCTCCATCGACAAGCAGGTGATCTTCCCCAAGCAGGGCTGGACCGGAGAGGCCACTCTCCTGTGGTCGCAACTGCCGGACAGCGTTCTCCCGAAGCTGGTTAAGGGGAAGCAGATCGTCCTCAAGTTCGATGACGGCGCGGCCGATTTCGCCATTCCCGGTTTCGCCGACGCCTATGACAGCCTGAAGCGCTGCAATGCCGCCGCGTCGCCCGCGCCGCAGGCGTCGGCGGCACCGGCCGAGAAGCCGAACCAGATCCGGCTCCAGGCCTACTTCATGGGCCTCATCCTGCAGAAGACCGCCGCGAGCTGCGCGGTGAGCACCACCGCCCCGCAGCGGGCTGCGGTCGATGCCAAGGTGGCCACCCTGCGCACCGAATTCGCGGCGATCGACGGGGCGATTCAGGACGAGATCAAGAAGCCGGGTGGGACGCCGGATTGCCCGAAGGACGCGGGCGATGCCGCCACCTTCGACACGGAGTTGAAGTCCTACGTGGATCTCGGGCCGGAGGAGTATGTCGCCGCGGCCGACAAGCGCTCCGCCGAGCGTGAGGCCGCCAAGAAGGCGGCGGCCGAGGCCCAGGCAAAAGCCGACCTCGAGGCGAAGATGCGCGCCGACATCGAGACCAAGATGCGCGCCGAGGCGGAGGCGAAGAGCAAGGCCGAAGCCGACGCCAAGGCGCGCGCCGAGATGGAAGCCCGCATTCGCGCGGAGGTCGAGGCCAAGCTGAAGGCGGAAGCCGAGGCCAAGGCGGCGCCGAAGCTCGAGGCCGAATCCAAGCCCTGATCGGCGTCAAGCCACCTATCGGGATTGGTCGAACAGCGACAGCCTCAGCGAATCCTCGACCAGCCGCACCTCCACCGGCTGGTTGCGGAAGGCGGGATCGAGATCGTCGGCGGCCTTGTACAGGCCGTCGATGGCGACGAGTTCCGGCTCGAACCGGCGGCACCAGATCCGCGCGGAAGGGTTGCCCGAGGCGCCCGCCACCGCCCGGCCGCGCAGGGCGCCGTAGACATGGATCGACCCCCCGGCGATCACCTCCGAGCCGGAGGCGACGGCGCCGAGCACCGTGACGTCGCCATCGAGATGCAGGATCGTCTGGCCGGAGCGGACGGGACTGTCGAGGATGAGCGACCGGGCCGGCATCACGCGGGCGGCGGGCTCCGGCGCGGGGGCATCGGACGTCGCCACCTCCACCTCCCCCGAGGGGCGGCCGCCCGAGAGCGAGGGCGGCAGGCCGGGGCCGAGCATACCGGGCGGCGCGCCCTCGATGCCGTGGACGGGGATGTTGCGCGCGGTGAGGTCCGCCACGAGCCCGTCGAGATCCTCCCGCGTAAGTGACAGGCCGGTGAGATCGAGGATGGTCGGGCGTCCGGCGAAGAAGGCTGGGGCGCGGCGACAGAGGGCGTCGAGATCCGCGAACCAATCCGAGACCGGCGGCACGGGCGCCAGCACGGTCGCCATGAAGGAGCGGCCGCGGAAGCGGATCGGCGGACGGGCCTCGTTGGAATTGGTCATCGTCACCGGCGGATCGGGTGGTTTTGCAGGCGAACGCCCTCGCCCATCCATGCGGCGGCTCAGGCGCCTCCGCAATCCCGGTGCGTCACCGAGATGGCGCGCGAGGCGAACACCTCGTGTACAAGTCGGTTCCCACGAGGATCGCGCGGACGGACACCTTGGATTCCCCAGCGGGACGGACCCTGCCAGACACTGCCCGGACGATCGTCGTCGATCCGCTGACCCGCGAGAACCAGCGCCGGGCGGCCGATCCGCGTGCCTCGGCCTGGGTCTCGGCCAATGCCGGCGCGGGCAAGACCAAGGTGCTGACCGACCGGGTCGTCCGCCTGCTCCTCGACGGGGCGCCCCCCGGCCGCATCCTCTGCCTCACCTTCACCAAGGCCGCCGCCGCCAACATGGCGATCCGCGTGTTCCAGCGCCTCGGCCGCTGGGTGACGCTGGACGATTCCGCCCTCGCGGACGAACTCATCGAACTGACCGGCGAACGGCCCACGGCCGAGCGCCTGCGCATGGCGCGCCGCCTGTTCGCCCGCGCGGTGGAGACGCCGGGCGGCCTGAAGATCGAAACCCTGCACGCGCTGTGCGAGCGGCTGCTGCACATGTTCCCCTTCGAGGCGAATGTGCCGGCCCGCTTCGTGGTGCTGGACGAGACGCAGGCGCAGGAGATGTTCGCCCTGGAGACGGCGAACGTCCTCGCCGACGCGACCCAGGCCGGCGAGAGCCCATTAGGTGCGGCGCTGGCCCGCGTCACCGCCGAGGCGACGGGGGAGGCCCTGCACGATGCAGTGCGCGCGGCGGTGCGCGCCCATGCCCTGATGGCCAGCCGCAACGGCCTCGACGGCGCCTTCGCCCGCCTGCGCGGCGAACTCGGCCTCTCCGCCGGGGAGAGTGCCGAGCGGATCGAGGCCGCGATCCTCGAAGACGGGCTCGACGACCTCACCGCCATCGCCGCCGCCCTCCAGACAGGCAAGGCCAGCGACGCCACCCTGGCCGAGACGGTCATGGAGGCCCACGCCGCGCTGAGCCGCCCCGACCGGGCCGAGGCGGTCGAGCTCTACAAGGCGATCTTCTTCACGCAGAAGGACGAGCCGAAGGCCGACAAGAGCCTCGGCACCAAATCCGTCCCCGAGCCGGTGAAGCTCGCGCTGATCGAGGAGCGGGACCGCCTCGTCCCCCTGTTCGACCGCTTACGCGCCGCCCGCGCCCATGCGCGGACGGAGGCGCTGTTCACCCTCGCCGCCGAGATCCACCGCCGGGTGGAGGGCCAGAAGGCCCGTCTTGGCGCCCTCGACTTCGACGACCTGATCCGCCGCGCCCTCGATCTGCTGTCGCGGGTCGGCGCGGGCTGGGTGCTCTACAAGCTGGACAAGGGCATCGACCACGTCCTCGTGGACGAGGCGCAGGACACGAACCCCGAGCAATGGGCGATCCTGCGCACCCTCACCCAGGAATTCGCCGCCGGGGCCGGCGCGCGGGAGGACCATCGGACCCGCTTCGCGGTGGGCGATCCGAAGCAGTCGATCTACGGCTTCCAGGGCGCCGACCCGCGCGAATTCGCGGTGACGCGCAAGGCCTGGATCACCGAATCGCGCGCGGCGAACATCGACTTCGCGGACGTGCCCCTCACCCTGTCCTTCCGCTCCACGACGATGGTGCTGAAGGCGGTGGACGCGGTCTTCGCCATCGACGCGCACAATGACGGCCTGTCCGAGGAGGACATCCGCGCGCCCATCCACGCGAGCGCCCGCCCCCAGGCGGCGGGCTCCGTGGAGATGTGGGACATCGCCGAGCCGGAGGCCACCGACGAGGTGAGCGCCTGGACCGCCCCGGTCGATAAGCCCGATCCCGGCGCCCCGGCCCTGCGGGTCGCGCGGCGGGTGGCCTTGGCCGTTCAAGCCTGGACCCGCGACGGCGACGCCACCGGCCGGATCTGGCGGCCGGGCGACATCCTGATCCTCGTGCGCAAGCGCGGCCCCGCCTTCGAGGAGGTGATCCGCGCCCTGAAGGGCCTCGGCGTCCCGGTCGCCGGGCAGGACCGGCTGGAGGTCTCGGCCCATATCGCGGTGATGGACCTCGTCGCCATCGGCCGCGCCGGGCTGCTGCCCGCCGACGACCTGACCCTCGCGACCGCCCTGAAGACGCCCCTCGTGGGCCTGACCGACGAGGATCTGGTGCGCCTCGCCTCCGGCCGGGACGAATCCGAGACGCTGCAGGACGCCCTCACCCGCCACGCGGAGGCGGGCGACGCCGCTGCGATCACCGCGCGGGACGCGCTGAATACCTGGATCGGCCTCGCCGGCGCGTTGGGGCCGTTCGGCTTCTACGCGCGGCTGCTTGGCCCGATGGAGGGACGGGCGAAGCTCGTGGCGCGGCTCGGCGGCGAGGCGGGGGACGCCATCGACGTGTTCCTCGCGGCGGCGGCGCAATCCGAGGGCAGCGACGAGGCGCCGTCGCTCGGTGGGTTCCTGGCGCGCTATGTCGGCACCGAGGCCGGGCACACGGTGAAGCGCGATCTGGAATCGGGCCGCGACGAGGTGCGCGTGATGACCGTGCACGGCTCGAAGGGGCTGGAAGCGCCGGTCGTCGTCATCCTCGACGGCTGCGAGGCCTTCGCCGGGAAGGAACCGCCGCTGCTGCCGATGCTCGGGCGCGACGCGGTGCTGCCGCCGGTCTGGGCCGGCAAGTCGCAGGATTGCGCGGCGACGGAACAGGTCCGCGCCGCCCTCTTTGCGCGGTCGCGACAGGAGCACAACCGCCTGCTCTACGTCGCCATGACCCGCGCCGCCGACCGGCTGATCGTCGCCCCCTTCCGGGGCAAGATCCGCGAGACGGACGCCGCATGGTGCCGGATGATCCGCGCCGGGATGGAAGCCGGCCTCGGCGAGGGCGAGTCCGTCGAACTGTCCTACGGCCCGGCGACGCTCTGGCGCGACGGCACCACGGCCAGGGGCGAGGTGCCCGCACCCCGCACCCGCGAGGACCGACCCGATGCTCCGGCGTGGCTGCGCCGCCGCGTCGAGGCGGAGGCCGTCGCGGAGGCGCCGCTGCATCCCTCCGGCATGCTCGATGCCGCCGACGGGGCGCGCCTGCCCCCTCCGCGCCTCGCCGATGCCAATGCCCGCCGCCGGGGTCTCCTCGTCCACGCCCTGTTGCAGCACCTGCCGCGCGTGGAGCCGGCGACACGGCGCAAGGCCGGGTTCGCCTATCTGCAATCGCGCGCGCCGGGCCTCGGCGAGCCAGCCCTGCGCGGCATCCTCGGGGCGGTGATGCGCCTGATCGAGGATCCCGCCCTCGCGCCGCTCTTCACGGACGACGCCCGCGCGGAGGTGAGCCTGTCCGGCCGCGTCAACGTCGGCGGGGTGGAGCGCCCGGTGACGGGCCGCGTCGACCGCCTCGCCGTCACCGACGACACGGTGACGCTCGCCGACTTCAAGACCGGCCGCCCGCCCGCCGAGGACGCCCCCCTCCCCGAGATGGAGGCGAGCCAAATCGCCCTCTACGCCCGGCTGCTCGCGCGGATCTATCCGGGCAAGCGCATCCTGCCGATGCTGGTCTGGACCTCCGGCCCGGTTATCCGCGAGCTGGACGACGCCACCGTCGAGGCCGCGCTGGCGCGGGTGGGGATCGCGGGCTGAGAAAACCGTGGACGCAATCGATTCGGGCATGAATGAAATGCCCCGCCGTCATGCGTCCCGCGCCGCGCTCCTTGACCGCCCGGATGCCCGTCGCCAATTCTGCCTCGACCGTTCGGGCGCGAGTCCGTCCGTGGCCGCCCGGCCCCTCCGGCAGGCGGCGTTGCGAAAGGTAGTACGATGGCGACGGTGAAGGTTACCGACGCGAGCTTCGAGCAGGACGTTCTCAAGTCCGCCGAGCCGGTCGTCGTGGATTTCTGGGCCGAATGGTGCGGCCCCTGTCGGCAGATCGGCCCGGCGCTCGAAGAGATCGCGACCGATCTCCAGGGCAAGGTGAAGATCGCCAAGGTCAACGTCGACGAGAACCCGGGGATCGCCTCTCAGTACGGCATCCGCTCGATCCCGACGCTGCTCCTGTTCAAGAACGGTGAGCGGGTCGACCAGAAGGTCGGCGCAGCCCCGAAGGGCGACCTGTCCCGCTGGATCTCGGCTCAGACCGCCTCGGCCTGATCCGGACAAGGCGTCGGGCCGCGCGGCCCGGCGCCCTTACGGCGCGTAGCCGGCGAGGAAGATCCGCACCGCCTCATCGACGCGGTGGTGGAGTTCGCCCTCGTTCTCGATGCCTCCGGCCGAGAACAGGAGCCGCGTGAATAGACCCGCCTGGCACAGGTGCAGGAAGTGCTTGGCGGCGAGCGTCGTGTCCGCCTTGTTCAGGCGCCCCGCCGCGACCTGTGCGTCGAGATAGGCCGCGAGCCGCTCGACCCCGAGCGCCGGCCCCGCCTCGAAGAAGGCCCGCCCCAGATGCGGGAACTTCTCGCAGGCGCCGATCACCATGCGCACCAGCGAGACGTGCTCGGGCTTGCTCATCTCGATGAGATAGATCCGCCCGAGGCGCGTGAGCACGCCGCGCATGTCGGGATCCTCGACATCCAGCGAGAACAGGGCCTCCGCGAGGTCACGCTTCTGCGCGATGGTCAGCGCCTCGAACAGCGCGTCCTTGCTGTCGAAATAGACGTAGAGCGTCCCCTTCGACACGCCGGCGGCCTTGGCGATCTCGCCCATGCTCGCCCCGTCGAAGCCCGACGCCGTGAAGACCCGGCGCGCGCCCTCCAGGATCTGCCGCCGCTTCTCCGTCTCGACTCCGTCGCGCTCGACGGCACTCGTCCCGGCCACCTTCTCAGCTCCCAAGCTTATTGACCGAACGGTTCGGTCAACATATGCTGAGCGAATTCGGGATCGGCGTCAACGCCCGCCCCGCGCATTGACCGAACGGTTCGGTCAAACTGGAGTGTATTCGGATGTCCCTCCGTGAGGATGCCGGGCGGCCGACCGAGGTCGCGGACGACGAGAGCTTGAGCGCAGCGTCTGCGCCGCGCGCCGATTCCCGTTCGGTGGCCACCTTGCCCGCGCAGGCCCTGGCGCCGGCCGAACCGGTGAAGCGCAAGCGTCCGCTCCGCAAGCTCCTGCTCCTCGGCCTGCTGGCGGCGGCCGTTGGCGGGGGCGGCTACGAGGGCTGGCAATGGTGGAGCGTCGGGCGGTTCTTCATCTCGACCGATGACGCCTATGTGCAGGCCGACATCTCGATCCTGGCCGCCAAGGTCTCGGGCTATCTCGAAGCCGCGCCCGTGGTGAACGGCCAGACCGTCGCGCGCGGCGATGTCATCGCCAAGCTCGATGACGGCGATTACCGGCTCGCCTTGCAATCGGCGCGGGACAAGCTCGCCACCCAGCAGAGCACCATCGAGCGGATCGGCCGGCAGGCGGACGCCGCCGAGGCACAGGTCGCGCAGGCCTCCGCGCAGGTGGAGGCGAGCCGCGCCGACGCCGTGCGCGCCGATGCCGATTACCGCCGCGCCACGCAGATGCAGGCCGATTTCGTCGCCAAGTCGCGCATCGACCAGACCAAGGCCGACCGTGACCGCACCGAAGCCGCGGTGAAGGGCGCCGAAGCCGCCCTGCTCGCCGCCCGCGCCAACGTCGACGTGCTCCGCGCCCAGCAGAAGGAGGCCCGGAATCTCTCGGCCGAATTGAGCACCGCCGTGGACCGCGCCCAGCGCGACCTCGACTTCACCGTGATCCGCGCCCCCTTCGACGGCGTGGTCGGCAACAAGGCGGTGGAGGCGGGGGCCTACGTGGCGCCGGGCACCCGCGTGGCCGCCCTCGTGCCGCTGCAGAGCGTGCGCATCGACGCGAACTTCAAGGAGACGCAGGTCGAGCGGATGCGCCCCGGCCAGGCGGTGATCGTGACCGTCGATGCCTATCCCGACCGGCCGATCCGGGGCGTGGTGGAATCCTTCTCGCCGGCCTCCGGCTCGGTGTTCAGCCTGCTGCCGCCGGACAACGCCACGGGCAACTTCACCAAGATCGTCCAGCGCCTGCCCGTGCGGGTGAAGGTGCCCCTCGACGTCGCCCGCGAGGGCATCCTGCGGCCGGGCCTCTCGGCGGTGGTGAAGGTGGACACCCGCGAGCCGGGCGGGCGCGAGAACGCCCAGGTCGCCGAGGCGCATTGAGGCACGTCGCCATGGCCGCCTCCGCCGCCCTCTCGCCGGCCGCCATCCCGGTGCCGGCCGATCCGCCCCTCGACCGGCGGCGGATGATCGCCTTCCTGTGCATGGTGTTCGGGATGTTCATGGCGATCCTGGACATCCAGATCGTCTCGGCTTCCCTCAACGAGATCCAGGCCGGCCTCTCGGCCTCCGGCGACGAGATCCCCTGGGTCCAGACCAGCTATCTCATCGCGGAGGTCATCTCGATCCCGCTCTCGGGCACCCTCTCGCGGGTGCTCTCGACCCGGTGGATGTTCGCCATCTCGGCGGGTGGCTTCACCGCCATGAGCCTGATGTGCGCCTCGTCCTCGTCCATCGGCGAGATGATCGTCTGGCGGGCGCTTCAGGGCTTCATCGGCGGCGGGATGATCCCGACCGTCTTCGCTTCGGCCTTCACGATCTTCCCGCCCTCGAAGCGCACCATCGTCTCGCCGATGATCGGCCTCGTGGCGACGCTGGCGCCGACCATCGGCCCCACGGTCGGCGGCTACCTGACCGACCTGATGTCCTGGCACTGGCTGTTCCTCGTGAACGTCGTGCCCGGCCTTCTCGTCACGGTCTCGACCGCGATCCTCGTGGATTTCGATAAGCCGAACCTCTCGCTCCTCGACGATTTCGACTGGTTCGGCCTCGGCGCGATGGCCGCCTTCCTCGGCTGCATGGAATACGTGCTCGAGGAAGGCCCGAACCATGATTGGTTGCAGGACGAGGCGGTCTTCGCCTGTGCCATAATCTGCGTCGCGAGCGGCCTGCTGTTCTTCTGGCGGGCCTTCACCGCCCGCCAGCCCATCGTGGACCTGCGCGCCTTCTCCGACCGCAACTTCGCCAGCGGCTGCGTGGCGAGCTTCATCATGGGGATCGGCCTCTACGGGCTGACCTACCTCTACCCGGTCTATCTCGCCCGGGTGCGCGGCTACTCGGCCCTGATGATCGGCGAGACGATGTTCGTCTCGGGGCTGTGCATGTTCGCCACCGCGCCCATCGCCGGGCGGTTTTCCGGCAAGGTCGATCCGCGCATCCTCATGGCGATCGGCTTTGCGGGCTTCGCGGCGGGCACCTGGATCGTCACCGGCCTGACCAAGGATTGGGACTTCTGGGAACTGCTCTGGCCCCAGGTGCTGCGCGGCTGCTCGCTGATGCTGTGCATGATCCCGATCAACAACATCGCGCTTGGCACCCTGCCCCCGGCGCGGATGAAGAACGCCTCCGGGCTCTACAACCTCACCCGCAATCTCGGCGGCGCGGTGGGGCTCGCGCTCATCAACACCCTCCTCAACGACCGCTGGGACCTGCATCTCACCCGTCTGCACGAGCGCTTCACCTGGTCCCACGCGCCGGCCCTGGAGCGGCTCGACGCCATGCAGCGCGGGTTCTCGGATTTCGGCAGCGCCGCCCCATCCATGGCGCTCAAGGCCATGACCAACACGGTGCGCATCCAGGGTCTGGTGATGGCCTTCGAGGACGTGTTCCTCGTCCTCACCGTGCTGTTCCTCGCCATGGCCTGCGCGGTGCCGCTGATCCGCAAGCCGAGGGCCGGCGGGGGTGGAGGCGGAGGCCACTGACGAGGTGAATTGCGGGGGCAGAAACCCTGCGGCAGGATTGATTAGCGTCCGGCAGCACCGATCTGCTATTGACGGATCGCGGGACCGACGGAAGGACGCCCCGCGCCGACGGCCGGGACGGGACGCATGGATTTTCTCAACGCTATGGGCGGCACCGCCGGGAGCTTCTTCGGCGCCCTCATCCCGTTTCTGTTCGTGCTCACGGTCGTCGTCTTCGTGCACGAGATGGGCCATTTCCTCGTCGGCCGCTGGTGCGGGGTGGGCGTCCACGCCTTCTCCATCGGCTTCGGGCCCGAACTGTTCGGCTTCAACGACCGTCGCGGCACCCGCTGGAAGCTCTGCGCCATCCCCCTCGGCGGCTATGTGAAGTTCCACGGCGATGCCAACGGCGCCAGCGTACCCGCCGCCGAACTGATCGCGCAGATGACCCCGCAGGAGCGGGCGATCAGCTTCCCGACCCAGCCCGTCGCCAAGCGCGCGGCCATCGTCGCCGCTGGGCCGGTGGCGAACTTCATCCTCGCCATCGTCCTCTTCGCCGGGGCGATCTGGCTCGGCGGGCGCTACGAATTGCCGGCCCGCGTCTCGTCCGTCGAGACGAGCAGCGTCGCCGATCAGGCGGGCTTCAAGCCGGGCGATCTCATCACCGCCATCGACGGCGAGCGCATCGGCGATTTCAACGCCATGTACCGGACGGTGACGGGCTCGGCCGGCACGCCCCTCGCCTTCACCGTCGAGCGGGACGGTCGCACCATCACCATCAACGCGACGCCGGCCACCATCGAGGAGCGCACGCCCTTCGGCCGCCACCGGATCGGCCGGCTCGGCATCCGCTCGCCGAACGGAAGCGAGGCGAAGCTCGTCCACTACGACATCGCCGACTCCCTGAAGCTCGGGGTGAGCGAAACCTATTTCGTGGTGGAGCGGACCTTCTCCTATCTCGGCAAGCTGATCACCGGCCGTGAATCCGCCGATCAGCTTTCCGGCCCCATCGGCATCGCCCGCGTCTCGGGCGAGGTCGCCAAGACCGGCGGCGTCGGCGGGCTGGTCGGGCTCATCGCCCTGCTCTCCGTCTCGATCGGGCTGCTGAACCTCTTCCCTGTGCCGCTGCTCGATGGCGGGCACCTGCTGTTCTACGCCTTCGAGGTGGTGCGCGGCCGCCCCCTCAGCGAGCGCGCCCAGGAGGTCGGCTTCCGCATCGGCCTCGCCCTGGTGCTGATGCTCATGCTGTTCGCCGCCTGGAACGACATCCTCAACCTCGGCGCTTCCCTGCGGAACACCTGATCCGGCTCGGCCGGGCGGTGGATAGGGTGCAAAAATATACCCGCGCGTCCCCGCCCCCGTGCCCAGCCGCCGCCACAATCCCGGCCCTGGGACCGTCCCGAATGGGCGGTCGGCATGGATCATGACGGGTTAACCGGCCGCGTCGCATACCAGAAATTGCATATGGCGAGAGGCATTTACCCCTCGTTCAGTATGATCGGCGCTTTCGCCGGACGGTGAGCGGCGCGTTAAGTGGCGCGAAGGCCACGACCCCCCAAAATCCCTCTCTGAACGGTACGGCCACGTTTGCTTGACGGGGGAATCCCTTTAAGAGCTTTGCTTGGACCGAAGCCACGCTTGGACCACGGGAATGGGACGATCGACCAACGGTCGCCCGCGCAGGCAAGGCCTGCGACCAGATCAGAAACGGGCGATTGCATGATGTCGTTGACGGGCAAGCATCGGCGTAAGTCGATGCGGAAGACCATCGTCCTGATCTCCGCAGGGGCGGGTATGGTCCTGGGCGGAGCCGCCCAGGCTCAGCAGATCGTCGTGCAGGGCAACCAGCGCGTCGATTCCGACACCATTCGTTCCTACGTCACCGGCACCGCTTCGGGCTCCGCCGAGGAAGCCCGCCGCAACCTGCTCGCCAGCGGCATGTTCTCGGACGTGAAGGTGTCCCAGGGCGGCGGCCGCACGGTCGTGACCGTGCGCGAGAACAACCTGATCAACCGGGTGGTGTTCGAGGGCAACAAGAAGGTCGAGAAGGCGACGCTGGAGAGCGTCGTCGAGTCGAAGTCGCGGGGCCCCTACAGCGAGGCCACGATCAACGCCGACCTCGCCCGCATCCGCGACGTCTACAAGCGCTTCGGCCGTGGCCTCGCCAAGGTCACCTACCGGACGGTCACCCTGCCGAACGGCCGCGTCGACGTGATCTACGACATCGATGAAGGCGACAAGACCGGCATCCTCTCGATCACCTTCGTGGGTAACCAGGCCTATTCGGAACGGACGCTGCGCGGGCTGATGAGCTCGTCGGAGATGAACTTCCTGTCGTTCATCAAGACCTCGGACGTCTACGATCCCGAGCGGATCAGCCAGGACCTCGAGCAGGTGCGCCGCTACTACCTGAAGAACGGCTATGCCGACTTCCAGGTGGTGAACGCCGATGCGCGCTACGTCGAGGGCGAGCAATCCGGCTACGTCGTCACCATCACCATCAACGAGGGCCAGCAATACGCGGTTGGCGCCGTGGCGGTGGACTCGCGCCTGCCCAACCTCGACACCGAGGCCCTGCGCAACGACATCGCGACGAACGTGGGCGACACCTACAACGCCGACGACGTCGAGAAGACCCTCAACACCCTGACCCGCGACGTGAACCGGGCGGGCTACCCCTTCGCCCAGGTGCGCCCGACCGGCCAGCGCGATCCGGCGACGCAGCGCGTCTCCCTCGGCTTCGTGGTCGAGGACGGCCCGCACGTCTACGTCGAACGCATCAACATCCGCGGCAACACCCGCACCCGCGATTACGTCATCCGCCGCGAACTCGATTTCTCTGAGGGCGACGCCTACAACCGCGTCCTGACCGACCGCGCCGAACGCCGCCTGAACGGCCTGGGCTTCTTCAAGAAGGTGCGGTTCTCGAACGAGCCCGGATCCTCGCCCGACCGCGTCGTCGTGAACATCGACGTTGAGGATCAGCCCACGGGTTCGTTCTCGGTGGCGGGCGGCTACTCCACCCAGGACGGCATCATCGGCGAAGTCTCGGTCTCCGAGTCGAACTTCCTCGGCCGTGGCCAGTACGTGCGCCTCGCCGGCACCGGCGGCCAGTACTCGCGCGGTGTCGATTTCTCGTTCACCGAGCCGTACTTCATGGGCTACCGCCTCGCGGCGGGCTTCGACGCCTTCTACAAGTACTCGGACCTGACCCGGTACTCGCGCTACGAGACGACCGTCTATGGCGGCCAGCTCCGCCTCGGCCTGCCGATCACCGAGGAATTCGGCGTCACCCTCCGCTACTCGCTGTACAACACCGAGCTGAAGGTCCCGAACAGCATCAAGCGGCCGTACAACGACTGCTCGATACCGATCCCGGGCTACACGCAGACCTACGCTGCGGGCACAGTCCTGAACGGTCGCGACGTCAGCGGTCAGTCGATCTACCCGAACTGTGCGTATGACGGTGAAGCCTCGATCGCCATCAAGGGCTCGCAGGGCAACACCCTCACCTCGCTTGCCGGTCTGACGCTGGCTTACTCGACCCTCGACGTCATCGGCGCGCCGCATAACGGCATCTACGCCGAGCTGAAGCCGGACGTCGCCGGCCTGGGCGGTGACTCGAAGTTCTTCCGCGTCACGGCGGATGCACGCTACTACAAAGAGCTGTACGAAGACGTCGTCGGCTTCGTCCGCTTCCAGGGTGGCCACGTCGAGGCGCTGGACGGCAAGCCGCTGCGCGTGACCGACGAGTTCTTCCTCGGCCCGTCGCTGGTGCGCGGCTTCGCGCCGAACGGCATCGGCCCGCGCGACGTCGGCATCGCCGACGCCCGCTCCAACGCCATCGGCGGCTCGACCTATGTCGGCGGTACGCTGGAGGTGCAGTTCCCGCTCTACGGCGTGCCGCGTGATCTCGGCCTGAAGGGCGCCCTGTTCGCCGATGCCGGTACGCTGTTCGGCTACCACGGCCAGCGCACCTTCGACGTGAACGGCGACCAGTTCATCAACGGCTTCGCTGCCGGCCGGTGTAACTTCAACGCCTTCACCATCGGCGTGGAGCCGGAATGCGTGAACGTCCGCGACAAGGCCGTGATCCGGTCCTCGGTCGGTGCGTCCATCCTCTGGAACTCGCCGCTCGGCCCGATCCGGTTCGACTACGCCTACGCGCTCAGCAAGGACGAGGGTGAGAAGGTCTTCGTCCCCGGCCTGAACAAGTACGGCCATATCGGCCGGGATCAGACCCAGGCGTTCCGCTTCTCCGGCGGCTCGCGCTTCTAAGATCCCACTGCGATGCTCCGGCCGGGGATGCCCCGGCCGGAGTTTCTCGTTTATAGAGCGGCCCAACGCTCCCCGATCACGACCGTCCCCCATGCGGGGACGTTTCGATTCAGGGAGCCCCCTCGCCGGACGCGCCGAGCCCGACGACGGGCGGAATCGGCGCGGTTTGGTTCGAGATGTCCGACACAGAGTTCTTCACGCCCTCGGCTGCGATCGCCTTCGCCGACATCGCCGCGGCCGCCGGCACCGCCCTCCCCGAGGGCGTCGATCCGGCCCGCACCGTCAGCGGAGCCGCCCCCCTCGAGAGCGCCGGCCCCTCCGACCTCGCCTATATGGACAACGCCCGTTACGGCGAGGCCCTGGCGCAGACCCGCGCGGGCGTTTGCCTCGTCGGGCCACGCTTCGCCGCCCGCGTTCCCGCCGACACGGTGGCCATCGTCTGCCGCGATCCCTATCGCGTCTATGCCGCCCTGCTCGGGCGCCTGCATCCGGATTCCCTGCGGCCGGGTCCGCAATTCGGCGGAAAGGGCCTCGCCTCCGGCGCCCATGTCCACCCCGAGGCGCGGCTTGAGGAGGGCGTCACCGTCGATCCCGGCGCTGTCGTCGGGCCGGGGGCCGAGATCGGCTCGGGCACGGTGATCGGCCCCAACGCGGTGATCGGGCCGGGCGTGCGGATCGGCCGGGATTGCGCCATCGGCGCCGGCACGACCCTGAGCCACGCCCTTGTCGGCAACCGGGTCATCGTCCATCCCGGCGCCCGGATCGGGCAGGACGGGTTCGGCTTCGCCATGGGCGCGACGCACCTGAAGGTGCCGCAGGTCGGCCGGGTGATCGTGCAGGACGATGTCGAGATCGGCGCCAACACCACCATCGACCGGGGCGCCTCCCGCGACACGGTGATCGGCGAGGGCACGAAGATCGATAACCTCGTGCAGATCGCCCACAACGTCGTGATCGGGCGCCATTGCGTGATCGTGTCCGGCGTGGGCATCTCCGGCTCCACCACCCTGGAGGATTACGTCGTGCTCGGCGGGCAGGTCGGCGTGGTCGGGCACCTGCGCATCGGGCGCGGCTCGCAGATCGCCGGCTCCTCGAACGTCAACCGCGACGTGCCGCCGGGCTCACGCTGGGGCGGGACGCCGGCCAAGCCGGTGCGGGCATGGTTCCGGGAGCTGACCACCCTCGCCCGCCTCGCGGAAAGATCCGGCCAGGATGCCGCCGAGGGCGAGAAGTCCTGAGCCGCTGGGGGCGTAAACAGCGCTCGCGCCCTTGCACATCCACGGTTTTCTGCAAAAGAGAGGCCGCCGCCGGCACGGCGCCGGCGGGCAGCGAGGGCGGCACAGCACGATGAGCGAGGCGGATCAGGTTCTCGGGACGGCGGACATCCACAAGCTGTTGGAGTTGCTGCCGCACCGCTACCCGTTCCTGATGGTGGACCGCATCGTGGACATCGACCGGGACGAGTCCTGCGTCGGCATCAAGAACGTCACGGCGAACGAGCCGCAGTTCCAGGGCCATTTCCCCAATCTGCCGGTCTTTCCCGGCGTGCTGATCATCGAGGGCATGGCGCAGACGGCCGGCGCGATCTGCTGCCGCCACATCATGGCGGACGAGCTTCGCACGAAGCAGGTGTTCTTCATGACGATCGACAAGTGCAAGTTCCGCAAGCCGGTCATCCCCGGCGACCAGATCCGCTTCGAGATGCGCAAGATCAATCACCGGCGCACGATGTGGTGGTTCCGGGGCGAGGCGAAGGTCGACGGGGTGCTGGTGGCCGAGGCCGAGATCGGCGCCATGCTGGTGACGGAGTAGAGTGATGAGCGCACCCGCGATCCACCCGAGCGCCGTGGTCGAATCCGGCGCCGAGATCGGCGATGGGGTGCGGATCGGCCCATTCTGCCATGTCGGGCCGGACGTGGTGCTCGGCGAAGGCTGCGAGTTGGTGAGCCACGTGGTCGTGGCCGGGCGCACCCACATCGGCGCGCGCACCCGCATCTTTCCCTTCGCCTCCATCGGCCACCCGCCGCAGGACCTGAAATATCGCGGTGAACCCTCGACGCTGACGATCGGCGAGGAATGCCTGATCCGCGAGGGCGTCACCATGAACCCCGGCACGGCCGGCGGCGGGTTGCAGACGGTGATTGGCGACCGCTGCGCCTTCCTGGCGAACTCCCATGTCGGGCATGACTGCCATGTCGGCTCGAACGTGGTCTTCTCCAACAACGTGATGCTCGCCGGACATTGCTGGGTGGGCGATTACGCGATCCTCGGCGGCGGCGCGGCGGTGATCCAGTTCGCCCGGGTCGGGGCGCACGCCTTCGTCGGCGGCCTCTCGGGCCTGGAGAACGATTGCATCCCCTACGGCATGGTGCTCGGCAACCGGGCCTACCTGTCGGGGCTGAACATCGTCGGCTTGCAGCGCCGAGGCTTCGCCCGCGAGGACATCCACACCCTGCGCCGGGCCTACCGGCTGCTCTTCGCGCAGGAGGGCACGCTGATGGAGCGGGTCGAGGACGTGGCGACGACCTTCGAATCCCACGCGGCCGTGCGCGAGATCCTCGATTTCATCCGGGCGGGGGGCAAGCGGTCGATCTGCACTCCGCGCGAGGCCCCCGCCGCCGTAGGCGGTGCCTGACGCATCCCCATGACGCAGGCCGCTTCGCCCGGCGGGGGAAACCTCGTTCTGATCGCCGGCGCCGGCCGGTTGCCGGAACTCGTCGCCGATTCCCTGGTCAGGGCGGGCAAGCCGTTCCGGATGATCGCCCTGCGGGGTTTCACCGGCCGCCCCCTGCGCGGGCGGGCGGATGCGGTGGTCGATCTCCTCGACCTCGCCGCCACGCTGGCCCACCTGAAGAGCTGGGGTCCCGCGGTGGTGGTGCCGGCGGGCAGCGTCGCCCGGCCGAGCGCGGCGGCGATCTTCAATGCCGGCGCCGCGTGGCGCAACCGCGATGCCCTGCGCGAAATCGCGGGTGGCGGCGATGATCGCCTCCTGCGCGCCGCCGTGTCGCTGGTGGAAGAGAACGGCCACCGCGTGCTCGGTGTGCACGAGGCGGCGCCGGATCTGCTCTGCCCGGAAGGACCGCTCGGGCTCGTGAAGGCAGACGGCGAGGCCCAGGCGTCGATCCGAACGGGGCAAGCAGTTCTCTCCGCGCTGTCCTCCTTCGATGTCGGGCAGGCGGTGGCCGTGGCCGGAGACCGTGTCTTGGCGGTCGAGGGACCCGAGGGCACAGACAAGATGCTCGCCCGCGCCCGCGCGCTCGGGCGCAAGCCCTTCGGCCGGGGTCGGCCCAATGCCGGCACGGTGCTGGTGAAGGCCCCGAAGCACGGCCAGGATCTGCGCATCGACCTTCCGACCATCGGCCCACGCACGATCCGCAACGCCCATGCGGCCGGGTGCGCGGGCCTCGCCCTGAAGGCGGGGCGGACGCTGATCATCGATCGCGCGGCCACCGCCGCAGAGGCCGACAGGCTCGGCCTGTTCGTGATCGGCTTCGAGGGCGACGCTTGAGCGCCCCCCGGATCTGGCTGGTGGCGGGCGAGGATTCCGGCGATCAGCTCGGCGCGAAGCTGATGCGCGCCCTGCGCGAGGCGGCGCCGGGCGTCACCTTCGGCGGGGTCGGCGGGGAAGCCATGGCGGAGGCGGGTTTCGCCTCGCTCTTCCCCCTCGATGACGTGGCGGTCATGGGCTACCTGCCGGTTCTGGCCCGCGCACGCACGCTGCTGCGCCGCATTCGAGAGACGGCGGACGACGTGGTCGCCGCGCGCCCGGACGTGCTCGTCATCATCGACAGCCCCGGCTTCACCCATGCGGTCGCCAAGCGGGTGCGCAAGGCGGTGCCTTCCATCCCCATCGTGAATTACGTCTCGCCGAGCGTCTGGGCATGGCGCCCCTGGCGGGCGAAGGGCATGCGTCCCTTCATCGACCACGTTCTCGCCCTGCTGCCGTTCGAGCCGGAGGCGCACCAGCGCCTCGGGGGTCCGGCCTGCACCTATGTCGGCCATCCGCTGATCGAGCGGCTCGGCGAGTTGCAGCCCGATGCGGAAGCGCAGGCGCGGCGCGAGCGGGTGCCCTACCCGCTCGTCGTGCTGCCGGGCTCGCGGCGGTCCGAGATCGAGCGGCTGATGCCGGTCTTCGGCCCGACCCTGGCGCGGGTCGCGCGCGAGGTCTCCGTGGACGCCGTGCTGCCGGCGGTCTCACGCCACCGGGCGCGGATCGAGGAACTGGCGAAGGCCTGGGACGTGCCGGTGCGGATCGTCTCCGGCGAAGCTGAAAAGTACGCGGCGTTCCGTTCCAGCCGTGCGGCGCTCGCGGCCTCGGGCACCGTGACCCTGGAACTGGCGCTGGCCGGGGTGCCGAGCGTGGTGGCCTACAAGGTCTCGCGGGCGGAGGAGTTCATCGCCCGCCGGCTGATCCAGGTGCCGAGCATCGTGCTGCCGAACCTGATCCTCAACCGGAATGCGATGCCGGAATTCGTGCAGGCCGATTGCTCGCCGGAAAACCTCTCGGCCGCGCTGCTGCCGCTGCTGCGCGGCGGCGCGGAGCGGGAGGCGCAGGTCGCGGCCCTCGCACGGATGGACGACCTCACCATCCTGCCGGACGGCGACACCCCGAGCCGGGCGGCGGCGCGGGTGGTGCTCGCCATGCTGCGGTCTCCGGCGGTGGCGAACCAGCCACAGGCCGGTAAGAGCGGACCGAGCTAAGGTCCGGACAGCTTGACCGCAGAGTGAGGCGCGGTTCAATGCGGAAAGGGGAACCCGAGCGGGTCGGGACATCCCGGTTGAAAGAGGGTTGGCGGATCGTGCGGCGGTTTCCGCTCCTCATCCTTGCGGCTCCCCTGGTGGCGGCGGCACTGGCCGGCTGCACCGCGACGAGCTTCTCCTACATCTCGAAGACCTATGTCGGCCTGCCGTCGCAGGTCGTGACCATCGGCTGCAAGGAGCCCTACGAGGTCTATGACAACCGGCAGCAGCGCCGGATGCTCATCGTCTCGAACGCTCTGCGCGAGGTCACGGGCTGCAACCTGAACGATCTGCGCATCGACCCCGATCCGGCCGCGACGCGCACCGGGCGGTTCCGCACGGCGGCCCGCGCCTATCTCGATGAAACCATCCGCGAGGATTGCACCATCACCGGCGAGACGGATTTCGACGCCCTGAAGATCGAGTTCGCCTATTCCTGCTCCGCGCCCATCGAGAAGCGCGGCACCAAGGTTCCGCGTCTGCCGGGCCGCCGCCCCGGCCTCCAGGCGCAGTAAGGCCTCAGAGTTCCGGGCGCTGGAAGGTGCGCTCGGCCGCATCGCCCGCCGCTGCGAGCAGGGCGCGGGCGAAGGCCCTGGCCTCGGAACGGTCGAGGATCACCGCCGCCGTCACCGGCTGGCCGGCGAGATCGGGCAAGGTGAGTTCGAGGCGAACGCCCTCGCTGACGGCGCTGGCCTGAAGGCTCCAGCTTGCCTCTCGTCCCGGCTGCTCGGCCATGGCGCTCCCCTCGTGAGAAATGACGCACCCCGCCATCGAGCGGAACCGGCGCCGATACGGCCTGTTCCCGCCCCATGCCGACGCGCCAAGCCTCCACGGCCTCCTCACTGCCTCGCCTGTCGGGTTTCCTCAAGGTCGCCGGTCCCGGTCTTGTGGTCATGCTGGCCGATACCGATGTGGGCAGCCTCATCACGGCGGCGCAGAGCGGAGCGAAGTGGGGATATTCGCTCCTCCTGCTTCAGCTTCTGCTGATTCCGATCCTCTACATCGTGCAGGAACTCACCGTCCGGCTCGGGACGGCGACCGGACGTGGCCACGGCGAGCTGATCCTCGATCATTACGGGCCGGTGCTGGCCTGGATTTCCTATGCCGGGCTCGTCGTGGCGGGGGTCGGCGCCATCGTCACCGAGTTCTCCGGCATCGCCGGTATCGGCGATCTGTTCGGGGTGCCGCGCCTCGTCAGCCTCGGGCTTCCGGCCGTCCTCCTGCTGCTCCTCGTCTTCACCGGCAGCTACCGGCGGGTGGAACGCGTCGCGCTGGTAGTCGGGCTGTTCGAACTGGTCTTCATCGGGCTCGCCATCGCGGCCAAGCCGGATCCCGACGCGATCCTCAAATCGTTCGCGCATATCCCGCTCGGCAACGGCGACTTCCGGGTGTTGATCGCCGCCAATATCGGCGCGGTCATCATGCCGTGGATGATCTTCTACCAGCAATCGGCCATCGTGGACAAAGGCTTGGGCTGGGATCACATGCGCCGCGCGCGGCTCGACACGTTCATCGGCGCGGTGATCTCGCAATGCGTGATGGGCGCGATCCTCATCACGGCGGCGGCCACCATCGGGCAATCCGGCCAGGGCTCGAAGCAGGGGCTGGAGACGGTGGGCGATCTCGCCAAGGCGTTCACCCCGGCCCTGGGGCCGTGGCTCGGGCAGGTCGTGTTCGGGATCGGCATCATCGCCGCCGCCTTCATCGCCCTGAACGTCGTCGCGCTGGCACTGGCCTGGGGTTTCGGCGACGTGACGCGCCGTCCGCACTCGCTGGAGAAGTCCCCACGCGAGGCGCCGGCCTTCTACGCCATCTTCACCGTCGCGGTGATCGCGGGCGCCATCGCCGTGCAGCTCGTCTCGAATCTCGTGACCCTGAACGTCGCCGTCGAGGTGATGAACGCCCTGCTGCTGCCCCTGGCGCTCGGCCTGCTCATCCTCCTGGCGACGCGGGCGCTGCCAGAGGACAAGCGGGTGCAGGGGACCTACAAGTGGGTCGTCTACGTGGTGTCGGCGGTGACGGTCGCCTTCGCGATGGTGGGTGTCCTCGACGGAATTGGATTGATCTGACGAGTCCCGGTTGACGGCGTGGGAGGGATGATGTCTCCCCGGCGCGACAAGGAGGCGTTCATGTCAGAGATTTGGTTCCGCGCCGGTGAGGCGACCGTGTTGGCCGCCGAGGGCCAGTACACCGACGCCATGCCCGAGGTGCTGATCGGCTCGGTCCGTGGGCCGGTGGGCCAGGCCTTCGCCTCAATGATGGGGCAGGCGCAGGGTCACACCCGCATGTACGTGGTGCGCGACCTCAACCAGCTCGTGCGCCCGGTGACGATGATGACCAGCAAGGTCACGATCCAGAGCGCCGATTACGTCGAGCTGCTGGGCGGCGTCGTCCAGGCCGCGACGGGCGATGCCATCGTGGACTGCATCATCGAGGGCATTCTCCCCAAGGAGGGCCTGGACGACCTCTGCATGATCATCATGATCTGGCTCGATATCCGCTGCGCGGACGACGACAACCTCGACCGCAAGGATCTCTACCGGACCAATTACGAGGCGACGAAACTCGCCATCGCCCGCGCCCTGAAGGGCGAGCCGACGGTGGACGAGCTGATCGCCAACCGGAAGACGGTGAAGCACTACGCGCTCGAAGACCTGATCGAGTATTGAGAAACGCCTTCCGTCATTGCGAACGCAGTGAAACAATCCAGGGATGCGGGACGCCTCAGAACGGTGCGGCTCCCTGGATTGCTTCGCTGACGCTCGCAATGACGGTCGCAGCCTTCACCACCCGTTGATCCGCTCCCACACCGCCGAGGCGCGGCCCTCATCGTCGAGGACATGGTAGCGATCGTATTGCGCGGCGGTGGCGCAGGCGTGGTTCGGCAGGATCCGCACCAGCGTGCCGACCGGCAGATCGGGGCGCTCGGCGTTCGAACCCTTTCGCAGGGCGAGCACGCCGTGCTCCTGGTTCGCCTGGGCGACGATCAAATCCGTGAAGGGGCGCCCCGCCCGGTCGCAGACGAGGCCGTAGCCCTGGTCCACGGCCTGCGCCGCCGTACCCCGGTCGCGCGACATCGCCATCCAGCCGGCGTCGGTGATGATCCAGCCCTTGTCGGGTCGGTGGCCGATCACGCTCGCGAGCACCGAGACGGCGATGTCGTCCACGGCGCAGGAGCCGATCCCGGCCTGGACCAGATCTCCGAACATGTAGACGCCGGCCCGCACCTCGGTGATGCCGTTGAGGTGCCGGGCGTGGCGCGCGGTCGGCGTCGAGCCGACGCTCACCACAGGACAGGGCAAGCCCGCTGCCCGCAGAGCCTCCGCCGCCTGAACCGCCGCGCGGCGCTCGCCTTCGGCAGCCTGCGCCAGGGCCTCGGGATCGGAGAGCCCGTAGCTCTCACCCGCATGGAGCAGCACGCCGCGCAGGTCCGCGGCACCGGCGAGCTTTTCGCCGATCCCCCGCAGGAGCTCGGCATCGCCGGGCTTTACGCCGGAGCGATGGCCATCCGGGTCCACCTCGATGAAGACCGGCAGACGGTCCCCGGTGGCGCGGCTCCACTGCGCGACCGCCTCGGCTTGCGTGAGGGAATCGAGGATCACCGCCAAGTCCGCGCCCCAGCGGCGGCGGATGGCGCCGACCCGGTCGAGCTTGTGGGGCGCGATGCCGACCGCATAGGTCAGGTCGCGCACGCCGCGCTCCGCGAAATATTCGGCTTCCCTCAAGGTCGAGACCGTGGCGGGGCCGTCCGGCCTCGTCATCGCCATGCGGGCCACGTCGATGGATTTCGCGGTCTTGAGGTGCGGACGAAAGGTCACGCCGTGCCGCTCGACCTGAGCGCGCATCCCTTCGAGGTTGGCGGCGAGCTTGCGCCTGTCGAGGAGGAGGCAAGGCGTTTGCAGGCCATCGAGCCCGTCCGTCGAATCCGTCATCGCATCACCACTCCGCGAACCCCTCAGCCCCTTTAGGCCTTCGGGAGAGCCGGCAAAACCGCTGTCGGCGTATCAGCGGCCGTGGATTGTTTGGATCGGTTCGCCGAATCCGGTGGACGGCGCGAGATGCCTTCGTCCATAGAGCCTTAAACAAATGCGGGGAGGGCCGCTCTTGGGACGGGACGTGATCCTGGCAACTCAAGGGTTGACCATGGAATTCAAAGGATTTCGTGCGGTCAACAACGTTGCGCTGCAAGTCGAGCGCGGCACGATCCATGCGCTGATCGGCCCCAATGGGGCCGGCAAGACGACCTGTTTCAATCTTCTCACCAAGTTCCTGCAACCGACCGCAGGCTCGATCCGCTACAAGGATCGCGACATCACAGGCCTGAAACCCGCCGATGTGGCGCGGCTCGGGCTCGTCCGGTCGTTCCAGATCTCGGCCGTGTTCCCGCACTTCACGGTGATGGAGAACGTCCGCATCGCCCTGCAACGGCGGCGGCACGGCGATTCGTTCGACTTCTGGCGTTCAGAGAAGATCCTGCGCGCCTTCGATGCCGAGGCGCTGGAACTCGTCGAGGCGGTGGGCCTCTCGGAGTTCGCCAACACCTTGGCGGTCGAACTCTCCTACGGCCGCAAGCGCGCCCTGGAGATCGCCACGACGCTGGCCCTCGACCCGGAGATGCTGCTCCTCGACGAACCGATGGCCGGCATGGGCCACGAGGACGTGGACCGCACCGCGCAGCTGATCCGCCGGGTCGGCAAGGACCGCACCATCCTCATGGTGGAGCACAACCTGTCGGTGGTGGCGTCCCTGTCGGACCGCATCACCGTCCTGGCGCGCGGCCAGGTGCTCGCCGAGGGCGATTACGCCACCGTCTCGAAGGATCCCCGCGTGATCGAGGCTTACATCGGGGCGGGACATGCCTGAGGCGGCCATGAAGGCATCCCCCGCCGCCGCGGCGGCCTCGCTTCTCACTGTGCGCGGCCTTCAGGGCTGGTACGGCGAGAGCCACGTGCTCCACGGCATCGACATCGATGTGAAGGCCGGCGAGGTCATCACGCTGCTCGGCCGCAACGGCGCGGGCAAGACCACGACGCTCCGGGCCATCATCGGCATTCTCGGGCGCCGCACCGGCTCCATCGTCTATGACGGGGTCGAGACCATCGGCATGGCCTCGCGCAAGATCGCCAAGCTCGGCCTCGGCTACGTGCCGGAGGAGCGCGGCATCTTCTCGAGCCTCACCGTGCACGAGAACCTGATGCTGCCGCCCCGGGTGAAGCCCGGCGGCATGACGGTGGCCGAGATCCACACCCTGTTCCCGAACCTCAAGGAGCGGGCGGGCAGCCAGGGCACCAAGTTGTCGGGCGGCGAACAGCAGATGCTGGCTATCGGCCGCATCCTGCGCACGGGCGCGAAGCTGATCCTGCTCGATGAGCCCACCGAAGGACTGGCTCCGGTGATCGTCCAGCAGATCGGCCGCACGATCCAGAAGCTGAAGGCGGATGGCTATACCATCGTCCTCGTGGAGCAGAACTTCCGCTTCGCGCAGACGCTGGCCGACCGGCATTTCGTGATCGAGCAGGGGCGGGTCGTCGACCAGATCGCCAATGCCGATCTCGACGCGAATATCGACAAGCTCCACACCTATCTCGGCGTGTGAGCCCAAGTGTTCAAAGTACGACTGTCGACCGGCCGATGAGGCCCCAAGGAGTGACACCGATGAACGGACGTTTCCCGCTCGCCGCACTCGCGGGCGCCTTTCTGGCGAGCGCGGCCATGGTGCTGCCGGCCTCGGCACAGACCGCCGTGAAGATCGGCATCCTGGGCGACCGCTCGGGCGCCTATTCCGACATCAGCGGTGAGGGCTCGGTGGTCGCCGCCAAGCTCGCGCTGGAGGATTTCAAGCCCGAGGAGAAGGGCCTGAAGGTCGAGATCGTCTCGGCCGATCACCAGAACAAGCCGGATGTCGGCGCGGCCATCGCCCGCCAATGGTACGACCGCGATCATGTCGACATGATCACCGACGGCGTGACCTCCTCCGTCGCCCTGGCGATCAGCCAGGTGACGAAGGAGAAGAACAAGGTCTTCATCGACACGGGCGCCGGCACCGCCGACCTCACCGGCCCGCAATGCAGCCCGAACACCATCCACTGGGTCTACGACACGGTGGCGCTGGCCAACGGCACCGGCGGCGCCATGGTGAAGCGCGGCGGCAATACGTGGTTCTTCCTCACCGCCGATTACGTCTTCGGCCAGACGCTCCAGCGCGACACCACCAAGGTCATCGACAAGAACGGCGGCAAGGTCGTCGGCTCGGTGAAGACGCCGTTCCCCACCGCCGACTTCTCGTCCTTCCTGCTCCAGGCGCAGAGTTCCGGCGCCAAGGTGATCGGGCTCGCCAACGCGGGCGCCGACACCATCAACTCGATCAAGCAGGCCGGCGAGTTCGGCATCACCGAGGGCGGCCAGTCCCTCGCCGGCCTTCTCGTCTTCTCGTCGGACGTGCATTCCCTCGGCACGAAGGTCGCGCAGGGCCTCGTGCTCACCGAGCCCTTCTACTGGGACCTCAACGACCAGACCCGCGCCTTCTCCGACCGCTTCGCCAAGCAGATGAAGGGTTCGAAGCCGACGTCGAACCATGCCGGCGTCTATTCGGACGTGCTCCACTACCTGAAGGCGGTGGCGGAGATGAAGTCGACCGCCGACGGCGCCGCCACGGTCGCCAAGATGAAGGCGATGCCGACCGACGACCCGCTGTTCGGCAAGGGCGTGGTGCGGGCCGATGGCCGCAAGATCCACGACATGTACCTGTTCGAGGTCAAGAAGCCCGCCGAGTCCAAGGGCGAGTGGGACCTCTACAAGAAGCTCGAGACGATCCCCGGCGATCAGGTCTTCCGCCCGCTGGGCGAGGGCAACTGCCCGCTGGTGAAGGGCTGAGCGTGTAGGCGTCTGGGAGTATCGGCGATGATGACGATTTTCGGCGTGCCGACCCAGGCGCTGTTCGGCCAGCTCCTGCTCGGGCTGATCAACGGCTCGTTCTACGCGATCCTGTCGCTCGGGCTGGCGATCATCTTCGGCCTGTTGAACATCATCAACTTCGCCCACGGCGCGCTCTACATGATGGGCGCGTTCGTGGCGTGGATGCTGCTCACCTATCTCGGCCTCGGCTATTGGTGGGCGCTCGGGCTGGCGCCCCTCGTCGTCGGCGTGTTCGGGGTGATCCTCGAACGGGTGCTGATCGCGCGGCTCTACAAGCTCGATCACCTCTACGGCCTGCTCCTGACCTTCGGCCTCGCGCTGATCATCCAGGGCCTGTTCCGCAACCAGTACGGCGTGTCGGGCCTGCCCTACGCGATCCCCGCCGAACTGTCGGGCGGGCAGCGCCTGCCCTTCATGTTCCTGCCGAACTACCGGGCCTGGGTGGTGGTGGCCTCGCTCACCGTCTGCATCGCGACCTGGCTCATCATCGAGAAGACCAAGCTCGGCGCCTATCTGCGCGCGGCCACGGAGAACCCGACACTCGTCCAGGCCTTCGGCGTGAACGTGCCGCTGTTCCTGACGCTGACCTACGGGTTCGGCGTGGCGCTCGCGGGCTTCGCCGGGGTGCTCGCCGCGCCGATCTATTCGGTGAACCCGAACATGGGCGCGGACATCATCATCGTGGTCTTCGCGGTGGTGGTGATCGGCGGCATGGGCTCGATCATCGGCTCCGTGATCACCGGCTTCGCGCTGGGCCTCGTCGAGGGCCTGACCAAGGTGTTCTACCCGGAGGCCTCCTCGACCGTGATCTTCGTCATCATGGTGGTGGTGCTGCTCGTGAAACCCGCCGGCCTGTTCGGGCGCACGGCCTGACCGCGAATCGAGGCTCGACACACATGGCCGACACCGCCGCCCTCGACTCCGCCCCGATCGCCGCCGCCCTGCCGGCGAGCCGGGATGACAAGGCGCTTCAGCGCAAGATCTTCATCGGCCTCGCCCTGCTGCTCGTGGCGGCGCCGATGGTGCTCTACCCCGTCTACCTGATGAAGGTGCTGTGCTTCGCGCTCTTTGCGTTGGCCTTCAACCTGCTGCTCGGCTACGGCGGCCTGCTCTCTTTCGGCCACGCCGCCTATTTCGGCATGGCGAGCTATCTCTCGGCCTACAGCGCCAAGATGTGGGGGCTGACCCCGGAACTGGCGATCCTGCTCGGCACCGCCACCGCCGCCCTGCTCGGGCTGGTCTTCGGTTCACTGGCGATCCGGCGGCAGGGCATCTACTTTTCGATGATCACCCTGGCGCTGGCGCAGATGGCATTCTTCTTCGCCCTGCAGGCGAAGTTCACCGGCGGCGAGGACGGCATCCAGGCGGTGCCGCGCGGTTCCCTGTTCGGGGCGATCCCCCTCGACGACGACCGGGCGATGTATGCCCTCGTCGCGGTGGTGTTCTTCTTCGGGATGCTCGCGATCTACCGCATCATCCACTCGCCCTTCGGGCAGGTGCTGAAGGCGATCCGCGACAACGAGAACCGGGCCGTTTCCCTCGGCTACCGCGTGAACCAGTACAAGCTCGCGGTCTTCGTCCTCTCGGCGACGCTCGCCGGCCTCGCGGGCGCCACCAAGGCCATCGTGTTCCAGCTCGCCTCGCTCACCGACGTCCACTGGTCGATGTCGGGCGAGGTGGTGCTGATGACGCTGGTGGGCGGCATGGGCACGGTGTTCGGCCCCATCGTCGGCGCGCTGGTGATCGTCACGATGGAAACCTACCTCGCGCAGTTCGGCGCGTGGGTGACGGTGATCCAGGGCTGCGTCTTCGTCCTCTGCGTGCTGCTGTTCCGCGAGGGCGTGGTGGGCCTCATCGCGCGCCGGCTGCGCAAGCCGCTGTAGCGGTCCCATGCAGACCGCCGATCACGTCGTCCTCGTCACCGGCTCCGCCTCCGGCCTCGGGCGGGGCGTCGCCGAACACCTCGCATCCGAAGGCGCGAAGCTCGTCCTGGCCGATCTCGACCCGCGCGGCGAAGAGGTCGCGCAGGCGCTCGGCGCCCTCTTCGTCCGCACCGACGTCGCCGACGAAGCGCAGGGCCGTGCGGCGGTCGAGGCCGCCGTGTCGACGCATGGCGGCCTGCATGGGCTCGTCAATTGCGCGGGCATCGTGTCGGGTGGCCGCGTGGTCGGGCGGGACGGACCGCACGACCTCGATGCCTTCGCCCGCACCGTGCGCGTCAACCTGATCGGCACGTTCAACATGATCCGCCTCGCCGCGCAGGCGATGGCGGCCGGGGCGCCGAACGCCGAGGGCGAGCGCGGGGTGATCGTCTCCACCGCCTCCATCGCCGCCTTCGATGGGCAGATCGGCCAAGCCGCCTATGCCGCCTCGAAGGGCGGCGTGGCGAGCCTCACCCTGCCCCTGGCGCGGGAACTGGCGCAGCACGGCATCCGCGTCGTCACGATTGCGCCCGGCGTGTTCGAGACCCCGATGATGGCGGGCCTGCCCGAACCGGTGCGCGACGCGCTCGGCCAATCGGTGCCCTTCCCGGCGCGCCTCGGCAGGCCGTCGGAATTCGCGGCCCTCGTCGGCCACGCGTTCGCGAATCCGATGCTCAACGGCGAAGTCATCCGCCTCGATGGCGCGTTGCGGATGGCGCCGCGCTGAGCGTTCTGCTCAAGCGCTGTCTAGGGCGCTCAACGTGGAAGCAAATGGCTTGTGCCGCCAAAAGACGCCAAGGCCAAGCTTGTGTTGCATTCCGGCACCGGAATTCGTTCGGAAGCGCAGCGAAAGCAGATTTATCCGTCGCGCGGCTAAGTCTTCAGAGCCGCCTAAACGGTCACGCTACCTTTCGTTAACCAATCGAACCTCATCATCCATTCATCAGCTGATGGGTGAAGTGATGTCCCAGGCCCGCTCCCGCAGTTTCGACGACCCGACCCTCGATTGCCCTGTCCCGCCCGAAACGGTCGGTCGGCTCGCGAGGGCCGCCCCGGGCGATCTGCCCGATCTCGTGGAAGGCATTCCTGAATCGACGCGGGCACGGCTCGCGGTCTGGCTCTACGGGCGCAGCCACACCCACGAGATCGGCGTGCGCATCGCCGCCACCTGCGACGGGTCGAGCCTGCGCCGGGCCGGCGGCCTGATCGGCAACGCCCTCTACGATCTCTCTCGGCGGCCCTATACGGCGCCGACCCACGGGACCCGCGCCAGCGGCGCGGCGCGGATCAGCCTCGGCGGGTCGAGCCGCTTCGCCTGACCGCATGCCGCCCCTGTCGCGCGGAGCTTTCAGGGGGTAGTCTGGCGGGGCATGTCCGCTCCCGCCGCTCCGATCCGCCGCCTCGACCCCGTTCTCGTGGACCGCATCGCGGCGGGCGAGGTGGTCGAACGCCCGGCCTCGGCGGTCAAGGAACTGGTCGAGAACGCCATCGACGCGGGCGCGCGCGCCATCGAAGTGACCATCGAAGGCGGCGGACGCCGCCTGATCCGCGTGGTCGATGACGGGCGCGGCATGTCGCCCGACGACCTCGCCCTCGCGGTCGAGCGCCACGCCACCTCGAAGCTGCCCGATGGCGACCTCGGCGCCATCGCCACCCTCGGATTCCGGGGCGAGGCCCTGCCCTCCATCGGCGCGGTGTCGCGCCTGTCGATCACCACCCGCGCCGAAAGTGCCGACGCCGGGGCGAGCCTCGTCGTCGATGCCGGCCGCAAGGGCGAGGTCGCCCCGGCGGCGGGCGCGCGCGGCACCCGCATCGAGGTCACGGACCTCTTCGCCGCCACCCCGGCCCGCCTGAAGTTCCTGAAGTCCGACCGGGCCGAGAACGCGGCCGTGGGCGAGATCATCCGCCGCCTCGCCGCCGCGCAGCCGGGCATCCGCTTCACCCTGCGCACCGAGGCGGGGCAGCCCCTGGTTCTCCCCGCCGAGACGGGCGACGAGGCCTCCCTGCGCCGGCTCGCTGCGGTGCTTGGGCCGGACTTTCCGGCCAACGCCCTGCCGGTCGATCTGGAGCGCGAGGGGCTGGCCGTCACCGGCCATGTCGGCCTGCCGACCTATCACCGGGGGGTGGGGAGCCACATCCACCTCGTGGTGAACGGGCGCCCGGTGCGCGACCGGCTGCTGCTCGGCGCGGTGCGCGGCGCCTATGCCGACACCCTGGCCTCCGACCGGCACCCGGTGCTCGGCCTCGTCATCGCCTGCGCGCCGGACCTCGTGGACGTGAACGTCCACCCGGCCAAGACGGAGGTACGCTTCCGCGAGCCCGGCCTCGTGCGGGCGCTGATCGTCAGCGCGATCCACGACGCCCTCCGCCGGGGCGGGGCGCGTTCCGCCACCACCGGAGGCCAGCGGACCCTGGAGGCCCTGCGCCCGACCCTGCCGCGCATGGCCGCGCATACGGGCTACGCGGCCCCGACCCTGTTCCGCACGGCGACCGCGCCACTGCCGCGCGACCTGCCCTCCTTCGCGGCCCCCTCCGGCTACAGCGCGCCCGCCTATCGCCCGACGCCCGGCCTCGCGGAATCGGTCCAGGCGCTGTTGGAACCCATCCCCTCGCTGCCGCCCCAGGCGGAAGCCGCACCGGACACGGAGCAGGCGGGCGAGGACCACCCCCTCGGTGCGGCGCGGGCGCAGATCCACGGGACTTACATCTTCGCGCAGACCCGCGACGGCCTCGTCATCGTGGATCAGCACGCGGCGCACGAGCGCCTCGTCTACGAGCGGCTGAAGGCCCAGCGGGCGGCGGGCGGCATCGCCCGGCAGGGGCTGCTGATCCCCGATGTGGTGGAGATGGAGCCGGAGGCGGCGGAACGGCTCTGTGCCTGCGCGGCGGATCTGGAACGGCTGGGCTTGAGCCTCGAACCGTTCGGGCCGGGCGCGGTGCTGATCCGCGAGGTGCCGGCGCTGCTCGTCGGCGCCAGCATCCGCGACCTCGTGACGGACATCCTCGATGCCCTCGACGCCAGCGGCCTCGAGGAGGGCGGCGACCCCGCCACCGAGACGGGGCCGCTCGGCCTTCGCCTCGACGCGGTGCTGTCGCGGATGAGCTGCCACGGCTCGGTGCGGGCCGGGCGGCGCCTCAAGCCGGAGGAGATGAACGCCCTGCTCCGCGAGATGGAGGCGACGCCGAATTCCGGCCAGTGCAACCACGGCCGCCCGACCTCGGTGGAGCTGAAGCTTTCCGACATCGAGCGGCTGTTCGGGCGGCGGTGACGCTGCTGCATCCCTCGCCGTCATTGCGAACGCAGTGAAGCAAACCAGGGCAGCGGAACATTCCTTGTCGTAGCGCCACTCTGGATTGCTTCGCTTCGCTCGCAATGACGCAGTAGCGAAGCGGCAGTCGCTACTTCTCGTACTTGATGTAGGCGAAGCGCGGATCGGTCGGCGTGCCCTCGAGCCCCTGCCCTTCCAGGCCCGGCTGCCAGGAGACGACCTCTTCGATCTTCTTGGCCAGGGCGAAATCCTTGTCAGTGATGCCCTTGGCGGCGTGGTTCATCAGCCGCACCTCGACCCAGGCGTAGGAGGCGGTGATGTCGGGGTGATGCCACGCCGCCTCGGCGAGGTGGCCGACCGTGTTGATCACCATCAGCGTGCTCTTCCACCCGGCCGTCTTGTAGGTGCGGCGGATCCAGCCATCCTCCAGGCGCCAGGTGGGAAGCTCGGCCTTCAGCCGCGCTTCCACCGCCGCGTCGTCCATCGCGCCCTCACGCCGTTCCGTCATCGCGTTCGCTCCCTGATCGTCGGCCGGGGAAGGTGCCCGGCCCTTCGGCGCGGTGCAAGGTCGCCGTCGCGCAGGTGGACGGGGCGGATCGCCCGCCCTATGACCTTTGGGCAATGGCGCCCGCCCGCGGCGGCGCCCAAGGCTGCATGGCCGGGAAAGCCATCGGACCCGGAAAACCGGAGGAGAAACGGCCCATGCTGTCACGGCGCGCCATGCTCGCTGCCGGCCTGCTCGGCGGCCTCGCGGCCCGCGCCGGGCATGCAGGCGACCTCCCTTCGATCAAGCTCGGAAGCCTGCCCTTCGGGACCTCCACCTGGGAAGCGGCGGTCATCAAGGCGCGCGGCCTCGACACGGCCAACGGCTTCACCCTGGAACCGACCAAGCTCGCCGGCAACGATGCCGCGCGGATCAGTTTCGTCGGCGGTCAGGTCGACACGATCATCGGCGACCTGCTCTGGGCGGCCCGGCTGAGCAACGAGGGCCAGGGCCTTCGCTTCATCCCCTATTCGACCTCCGAGGGCGCCGTGATGGTGCCGAAGGACAGCCCGATCCAGAGCCTGAAGGACCTTGCCGGCAAGAAGTTCGGCGTGGCGGGCGGACCCCTCGACAAGAACTGGCTTCTCCTCAAGGCCCAAGCCCGCGACGCGGCCGGGATCGACCTCGAGAAGCAATGCGAGATCGCCTACGGCGCGCCGCCGCTCATCACCCTCAAGCTCGAACAGGGCGCCCTCGACGCCGCCCTGACCTACTGGACCTATTGCGCACGCCTCGAACCCAAGGGGTTCCGCCGGCTGATCCGCGCCGAGGACATCATGCGCGCGCTGGGCGCGGGCGGGGACGTCTCGCTGATCGGGTACCTGTTCCATGCGGCCACCGTGGCCGAGAAGCCGGCGGCGGTGGGCGGGTTCTACCGCGCCTCGCGCGCGGCGAAGGACATGCTGGCCTCCGACCCCTCGACCTGGGACATCGTGCGCCCGCTCATGGACGCGAAGGACGACGCGACCTTCGAGACCCTGAAGCGCGAATTCCTGGCCGGCACCCCGCGCCGCCCGATCTCGGCCGAGCGCGCCGACGCCGCCAAGCTCTACGCGGTGCTGTCGCGGCTCGGCGGCGAGCGCCTCGTCGGCGCGGGCAGTGGCCTGCCGCAGGACTTCTACTACGACGGCTCCCGCGATGGCTGACACCAGCGTGGCTCCGTCGGCGTGCTGACCCGCATCGTTTCCCTGGCGATCCTCATCGCCGCGTGGCAGGCCGCCGCGTGGGAGGCCCATTCGCGCCTGCTGCCGGCACCCCTCGCGGTGCTGGACTTCATCGTCGCGGAGGCCAAGCGCGGCGACCTCGCGCACAATATCGGCATCACCCTGCTGCGGGTGGCCATCGCCTTCGCCATCGCGATGGCGCTCGGCATCGCCCTCGGCGTGGCGCTGGGGCGCTCGCGGAAGGCGGACCTCGCCCTTGATACGCCGCTCCTCGTGCTGCTCAACACGCCGGCCCTCGTCATCACCGTGCTCGCCTATGTCTGGGTCGGGCTCACGGAGACGGCGGCGATCCTCGCCGTGGTGCTGAACAAGCTGCCTAATGTCGCCGTCATCGTCCGCGAGGGCGCGCGCAACCTCGATCCCGGCCTGGAAGAGATGGCCCGCGCCTATCGCTTCGACCGCTGGACGTGGATGCGTGACGTGCTCATCCCGCAATTGCAGCCCTACATCGTCACGGCGGCGCGGTCTGGCCTGTCGCTCGCCTGGAAGATCGTCCTCGTGGTGGAATTGCTGGGGCGGCCGGACGGGGTCGGCTTCGCGATCAACTTCTACTTCATCCAGAGCACCGACGTGGCCGCCATCATCGGCTACAGCCTCGTCTTCATGGCGGTGATGATCGGGATCGACGTGCTTCTTCTCCAGCGGCTCGAAGCCTATGTCCGACGCTGGCGCTGAGACCGCGCCGGTCCTGCGGGTCGCGGTCGCGGGGAAGACCTACCGGCCGAAGGGCGCCGAGCCCGTCGAGGCCGTGCGCGACCTCGCCTTCACCATCCGCGAAGGCGAGATCGTCTGCCTCATCGGCCCCTCCGGCGCGGGTAAGACGACGACGCTGCGCATCCTCCTCGGCCTCGACACGGATTTCACCGGGGAGGTCGCGGGCGCGGAACAGGCCGGGATCGTGTTCCAGGAGCCGCGCCTGCTGCCCTGGCGCAGCGTCGAGCACAATGTCCGCCTCGGCCTCACCAAGGCGGAACGGGGCCGCGACCTCGATGCCCTGTTCGAGCGGTTGGGCCTGACGCCCTGGCGGACGCGCTTCCCCGGCGCGCTCTCCCTCGGAATGCAGCGGCGGGTGGCCCTGGCCCGGGCGCTGGCGGGGGGGCCGCGCGTGCTGGTTCTGGACGAACCCTTCGTCTCGCTGGACGACAACGCGGCGGCGGAACTGCGGGCGCTGGTGGTCGATACGGTCGATGCGGCCGGGATGAGCGTGCTGATGGTGACGCACAACGTCGCCGAGGCCATCGCCATCGCCGACAGGCTGCTGCTCGTCTCCCGCCGCCCGGCGACGCTCGTCGCGGACATCGCCCTCGACCGCCCCCGCCCGCAGCGGGACCGGCCCTGGGCCGATGCGACGCGGACGAGCCTGTCCGCGCGCCACCCCGAGGTGATCGCGGACTGAGGGTCAGTTCGCCTTGGCGTCCACGTCCAGCCGGTCGAGCACGGCGGCGGGAGACGCGGCGGTGCCGAGTTCCACGAAGCCGATGCCGGTGGGCTCCTTCGCCTTGGCGCGGATCGTCAGCTTGCCGGGGTTCATCACGAACTGGCCCATCGCCGCGCCAATCGACTTGGCCGCAGGGCCGTTGCCGAGGATCACCGGCACGCCGAGCACGCTCGCGGTGACGTATTCCTTGCGCAGTTCGTCCGGCTTGAGGCTCAGCTCCTTCGCCTGCGCGGCAAGGAAGCGCTCGAACAGGCCGCTATTCTCCACCGTGAGGTCGAGGGCGCGGGCATTGCCCGAGAAGAGCAGCATCGTCTGCGCCGGCACGCTGCCGGAGAACAGTTCGGGGCCGATGCCGCCGAACAGCCCGGTGAGCTTCACCGTGCCGATATCCTTGCCGGAGAGCGTCACGTCGCGCAGGGCGACGGTGCGGGCGGCATCGTCCCAGGCGGCGTCGGCCGACATGTCGAAGCTCAGATCGCCGTAGCCGTAAGCCGGCAGGGCGCCGACCAGCGGCAGGCCGGCGGCCAGAGAGGCCGGAACCTCCAGCCCGGTCAGCGTCAGCCGCGTCGAAGCCGGCGTGCCCTCGATGGCCGGACCCGGCCCGAACACGCCCTGGCGCAGGGCGACGCGGTTCGTCTTCGTCGGGACGCCGATCAGCGGATCGCCCGCCTTCGCATCCGGCGGCCGGGCCTCGGCCATCCGCGCCCGTGTCGGCTTGGCGCCCTGCGCCAGCTTCTCCCGCGGCGTGTCGAGGGCGCCGCGCTTCTGCACCGGAGGCTCCGGCGGCAGATCGACGGTGAGGTCCGTGAGGGTGAGCGTGCCGAGCCCGGTGGCGAGACGGCGGGCCTCGTCGGGTCCGGGGGCGGTGTCGGGCTTCTCGGCGAGGCGGCGCAATTCCGCGATGACGGGGCCGAGGCTCGTGCCCGTGAGGGTGAGCCGCCCGAGCCGCGTCCGGGTCGCGCCGTTCGCAAGGGAGAACCCTTCGATGCCGACGCCCGCATCGGGTCCGGTGGACGAATAGTACAGGCGCTCGATCTCCGCGAGCAGGGGCTCGGCGGTGGAATCGCTGATGCTCACGCCCTTGATGTCGATGCTGCCCACCGTCTGCGCACTCAGGACGTCGGCGGCGGCCGAGGCTGAGCGGCGCTGCGTCGCGGGATCGTCGAAGCCCCCCGACAGGGCGTCGATGGTGCCGTTCCAGCCCCCCGGCACCTGCCGGGCGCCGAGGTCGCGGCCTTCGAGGCGCGCGACCTTCACGGTCGTGCCCTTCTCGTCCGAGATCGCGATGTCGGAGAGTTGCAGGCTGCCGTAGACGCGCAGCACCGGCCCCTTGCCGTCCCCCGCCTCGGTGGCGAGACGCCCGAAGGCGGTGAGGTCGACATCGGTGGCGCGGAAGGCGCCGTAGGTGCCGGCCGCTCCCGGCGCCGCCTTGGTGCCCTTGGACGACAGCGTGACGCCCGACGCGGTGAGTTCGCCGATCTTGCCCGCGCGCACATCCTTCGCGACCACGTCGCGATAGGTCGCGCTCTGGCGCAGGTCGCCGGGGCCGGCATGTTCCGAATCGACCACCGGGGCGGTCAAGCTCGCCGCGTCGAGGCGGGCGAGGCGCGTCGCCCACGGCTCCGGCCCGTCCGGCTTCAGAATCGCCGCGAGGTCGTCCTTCGAGAGGCGCGTGCCGCTCGCCGTCAGCTTCGGCACTTTCACGACCGTGGCGCCGAAGGGCAGCATCACGTCGGTGAGGGTCACGTCCTGGACGGCGGCGGCCCCTTCCTGCGCGACCACCGGATGCGGGATGACGAGGCCGACCGCCAGAGCGGCGGCGCAGGCCGCGAGGGCCGACCGAAGACGGCGAGCCGCCGGGAAGGTCATGGACAGGTCCGAGTTACCGAGGCACGGGCGCGACTCATCGGGTGCCGCGTTTCACGACGCGACACAATCCCGCGATGGTGGCGCGAGCGTGGCGGACGAGACCTGTCACCCGCCCGCAACGCCGCGAATGCCGGTCAGAGGGAGAACGAGGTCCCGCAACCGCAAGAGGCGGTAGCCAGCGGGTTCTCGATCTTGAAGGATTGGCCGATCAGGTCGTTCACGAAGTCGATCGTCGAGCCGGCCATGTACTGCACCGAGACCGGGTCCACGACCACCGTCGCGCCGTCGCGCTCGATGGCGATGTCCTGGTCCTGCCGGTCGCGGGAGATGTCGAAGGAATAGGAGAAGCCGGAACAGCCGCCGCCGTTCACGCTGATGCGGAGCAGCGATCCGGGGGGCTCGGCGCCCATGATCTCGTTGATGCGCTTGGCGGCGCGGGGTGTCAGGATGATCTCGGACATCGGTTCAGCCACAGGCATTTCCGCGGCGGGGCGGGACGGCGATTGCCCCGCGCCCTCGGACCACCAAGATATGGGTCTCGGGTCCGTGCTGCAATGCGGGCGGATGAGGAGCGACCGTGCAGGATACGAGACGGCCCAACGGCGAGCGGTGGCGCGCGCCCTACGCGACGGATCCCGCTGCGACGCGGGGCCGGCTCATCCCCGAGCCGGGTTCGCCCACCCGCAGCGATTTCCAGCGCGACCGCGACCGGATCATCCATTCCACCGCGTTCCGGCGGCTGAAGCACAAGACGCAGGTCTTCGTGCATCACGAGGGCGACCATTACCGCACACGGCTGACCCATTCCCTCGAAGTGTCGCAGATCGCCCGCGCGCTCGCCCGGGCGCTGGGGCTCGATGAGGATCTGGCGGAGGCGCTCGCCCTCTCGCACGACCTCGGCCACACGTGCTTCGGCCATACCGGCGAGGATGCGCTGGACGCCTGCATGGCGCCCTTCGGCGGGTTCGACCACAACGCCCAGACCCTGCGGATCGTGACCCGGCTGGAGCGCCGCTATGCCGGCTTCGACGGGCTCAACCTCACCTGGGAGACCCTGGAAGGGCTGGTGAAGCACAACGGCCCCCTCCTTACCGCCGAGGGCCGACCGACCCCTCGCTACGCCGAGCGCGGCATCCCGGCGGCGATCCTCGAATACGACGCGCTGAATCCCCTCGACATCGCGCTCCATGCGGGGCCGGAGGCGCAAGCGGCGGCGCTCGCCGACGACATCGCCTATGCCGCGCACGATCTCGATGACGGGCTGCGCGCCGGCCTGTTCGACCTCGGCGACCTCCACGCCGTCCCGTTCCTCGCGGGTCTGCTCGATGAGATCGCCACCCTGCATCCGGGCCTGGAATCGGCGCGGGTGGTCCACGAACTCGCCCGGCGGGTCATCACCCGCTTCGTGGAGGACGTGATCCGCGAGAGCGAGCGGCGGATCGCGGCCCTGAACCCCAAGACCGTCGCGGACATCCATGCCGCCGGGGCGCCGGTCGTCGCCTTCTCCCCCGCCATCGAGGCGGCGGATGCGGAGGTGATGCGCTTCCTCTGGAAGCGGATGTACCGCGACCCCGGCGTGATGGCCGTGCGCGAGCAGGCGGCTTCCATCGTCTCGGACCTGTTCACCGCCTTCAAGGCCGACCCGTCGCGTATGCCGCCGGAATGGAGCGCCGACCTTGCGCAGGCCTCCGAGCCGCGGATCGCGCGCCGCATCGCGGACTATATCGCGGGCATGACCGACACCTACGCCGTGCTCGCCCATCGCAAGCTGTTCGAGGCCACGCCGGAGCTGGAGCGCTCCCCGCCGAGCCGGGGCCTGCCCCTCGCGGAACCCTGACCGGCGCGAGCACAGCACCCGCCCCGCTTCACGCCAGGGCGGGGATGGTGTAGCGCGATCCGTTTCCCGAAAGCCGTTTGCACCGACCCATGCCGTCTGCCACGCCGAGCCGCATCGACACCGCCTTCGCCAAGGCCCGCTCCGAAAGCCGTGCGGTGCTCGTCACCTACGTCATGGCGGGCGATCCCGACCCGGAGACCTCGCTGGAGGTCCTGCGGGCGCTGCCCGGCGCGGGGGCGGACATCCTCGAATTCGGCATGCCCTTCACCGATCCCATGGCCGACGGGCCGGCGATCCAGGCGGCGGGCCTGCGCGCCTTGAAGGCCGGGCAGGACGTGGCGAAGACACTGGGTCTGGTCCGCCGCTTCCGCGCCGAGAACGACACCACGCCGATCGTGCTGATGGGCTACTACAACCCGATCCACACCTACGGGGTGGACCGGTTCCTCGCCGACGCGGTCGAGGCCGGGATCGACGGGCTGATCGTGGTCGATTGCCCGCCGGAGGAGGATTCCGAACTCTGCCTGCCGGCGCTGGCGAAGGGCATCGCCTTCATCCGGCTGGCCACCCCCACCACCGACGAGCGCCGCCTGCCGGCCGTGCTCGCGAACACGGCGGGTTTCGTCTACTATGTGTCGATCACCGGCATCACCGGCACGGCGACCCCCGATTTCGGGCGGGTCGCCGAGGCGGTGGGACGGATCCGCAGGCACACGGATCTGCCGGTGGTGGTCGGCTTCGGCGTGAAGTCCGGCGCCCACGCGGCCGCCATCGCCAAGGGCGCGGACGGCGTTGTCGTCGGGTCGGCGCTGGTCGATGCGCTTCACCGCTCCCTCGACGGCGAGGGCCGCGCCGGGCCCGGCACGGTCGAGGCCGTCACCTCCCTGGTGCGCGAACTGGCCGAGGGCGTCCGCTCCGCCGGCCGCAACGCCTGAACCCTCTTCCCGCATCGAACGACACGGGCGTTTCAGCATGGTCGAACCGATGAACTGGATCTCGGAGGTCGTGCGCCCCCGGATCAAGACGCTGTTCAAGCGCGAGACCCCGGAGAACCTCTGGGTCAAGTGCCCCGACACCGGCCAGATGGTCTTCCACAAGGAGGTGGAGGCCAACCACTGGGTCATTCCCGGCTCCGAGCATCACCTCAAGATGAGCGCCACGGCGCGCCTCAAGATGATGTTCGACGGCGGCACGTGGATCGACGTCGCCCTCCCCGATGTGCCGACCGACCCGCTCAAGTTCCGCGACGAGAAGCGCTACGTCGACCGCCTGAAGGACGCCCGCAGCAAGACCGGCTTGCAGGACGCCTTCAAGATCGGCTTCGGCCGGGTCGGCAGCATCCCGATGACGCTGGCCGTGCAGGAATTCGGCTTCATGGCCGGCTCGCTCGGCATGGCGGCGGGCGAGGCCTTCGTGCGCGGTGCGGAGAAGGCCGTCGAGAAGAAGACCCCCTACGTCCTGTTCTCTGCCTCCGGCGGCGCGCGGATGCAGGAGGGCATCCTCTCGCTGATGCAGATGCCCCGCACCACCGTGGCGGTGCGCCGCCTGCGGGACGCGCGCCTGCCCTACATCGTGGTGCTCACCAACCCGACCACGGGCGGCGTCACCGCCTCCTACGCGATGCTGGGCGATGTCCACCTCGCTGAGCCGGGGGCGCTGATCTGCTTCGCCGGTCCGCGCGTGATCGAGCAGACGATCCGCGAGAAGCTGCCGGACGGCTTCCAGCGGGCCGAGTACCTGCGCGACCACGGCATGGTGGATCAGGTGGTGCATCGGCACCAGTTGAAGGACACGATCACCCGCCTCTGCGGCCTGCTGATGAACCTGCCCGCCGCGCAGGCCGAGCCGGCTTCCGAACCCGCCTCTGAAATGGCCTGAGGGCCGATGGATTCCTCCGACGCCCTCCTGGCGCGCTTCCTGGCGCTGCACCCTCGCACCATCGATCTGTCCCTCGGGCGGATCGAGCGGTTGCTCGCGCGGCTGAACCACCCGGAGCGGCGCCTGCCGCCGGTGATCCATGTCGCCGGCACCAACGGCAAGGGCTCGACCATCGCCTTCATGCGGGCGATTCTGGAGGCCGGAGGGCTCGCGGCCCACGTCTACACCTCGCCGCATCTGGTGCGGTTCCACGAGCGCATCCGCCTCGGCGCCATCGGCGGCGGGCGGTTCGTGGACGAGGAAACCCTGGCCGACGCGTTCTCCCGCTGCGAGGCCGCCAACGCGGGCGAGCCGATCACCGTCTTCGAGATCACCACCGCCGCCGCGCTGCTGCTCTTCTCCGAGCACCCGGCCGACGTGCTGCTGCTGGAAGTCGGCCTCGGCGGGCGGGTGGACGCCACCAACGTCATCGACCAGCCCGCCTGCGCGGTGGTGACGCCCATCGGCCGCGACCACGCGGAGTATCTCGGGGACACGGTGGAATCGGTCGCCACCGAGAAGGCCGGCATCTTCAAGCGCGGCTGCCCGGCGGTGATCGCGGCCCAGGATTACGCCGAGGCCGATACGGTGCTCTGCCGACAGGCCGAGCGCGTCGGGGCCGACCCGATCATCATCGGCAACCAGGATTTCTCCGTCCACGAGGAGCGCGGGCGGCTCGTCTACCAGGACGAGACCGACCTGTTCGACCTGCCGAGGCCGAAGCTCGCGGGCCGGCACCAGCTCGTGAACGCCAGCACCGCCATCGCGGCCCTCCGCGCGGCCGGGTTCGGCGACATCGGCACCGTTGCCCTGGAGCGCGGCCTGACGGGCGTCGAATGGCCGGGCCGGCTACAGCGCCTCGGCAAGGGGCGCCTCGCCGCCCTCGTCCCCAGCAGCGCGGAGCTCTGGCTCGACGGCGGGCACAACATGGATGGCGGGCGCATCCTCGCCGCCGCCATGGGCGATCTCGGCGAGCGCAGCGACGCGCCCCTCGTGCTGATCGTCGGGCTGCTCGGCACCAAGGACGCCGACGGCTTCCTGCGCCATTTCGTCGGGCTCGCCCGCGCGCTGATCGCCGTGCCGATCTCCGGTCAGGTCGCCGCTCGTCCGCCGGAGGAGGTCGCGGAGATCGCCGAGCGCGCCGGCCTGTCGTCGCGGATCGCCCCGAGCGTCGAGGCGGCCCTGTCGGCGGTGGGCGATATCGCCTTCGAGCGGGCGCCGCGCATCCTCATCTGCGGCTCGCTCTACCTTGCGGGGCAGGTGCTGGCGGCGAACGGCACGCCACCGACCTAAGAACGCACCCCATCATCCTCAATCGTCATTGCGAGCGAAGCGAAGCAATGACGGAGGGTGCTACCCCGCCGCGCGCAGTTCCGGCAGCGCCTCGGCGCTCCAGGCGCGTACATGCGCGTCGATCGCCAGCGCCTCTTCGACATCCGCCGGAGCGTGCGGGTAGACCGGCGCGAAATGCGTGCAGGCCCGCTCCACCAGTTCGGCGATGCCGTAGAAGCCGATGCGCCCGCCAATGAAGGCTGCCACCGCCACCTCGTTGGCGGCGTTCATCACGGTCGGCGCCGCGCCCCCGTCGGCCATGGCGGCGCGGGCGATCCGCAGGCAGGGGAAGCGCTCCTCGTCTGCCGCCTCGAAGGTCAGGGCGCCGAGCTTCACGAGGTCGAGGGGCCGCCCGCGTTCGATGCTGAGCCGGTCGCCGAGGCCGAGGCAATGCGAGATCGGCACGCGCATGTCCGGCAGGGCCAGTTCCGCCGTCACCGCCCCGTCGATCCAGTAGACCATCCCGTGGATGACCGATTGCGGATGCACCACCACGTCGAGCCGTTCCGGCTCGATGCCGAAGAGGTGGTGCGCCTCGATCAGTTCCAGCCCCTTGTTCATCAGGGAGGCGGAATCGATGTTGATCTTCATCCCCATCGACCAGGTCGGGTGGGCGGCGGCCTCGGCGGGCGTCGCGGCGGCGATGCGCTCCCGCGTCCAGGTGCGGAACGGGCCACCGGACGCGGTGATCATCAGCGTGCGCACGTCGTCGAGGGGCCGCCCGTGCAGAGCCTGCGCGAGGGCGTCGTGCTCGGAATCCATCGGCCAGATGGTGGCGCCGTAGCGCTTGGCGTCGCGCATGAAGGCGTCGCCCGCGCAGACCAAGCTCTCTTTGTTCGCGAGCGCCACCGTGCGCCCGAGGCGCAGGGCGGCATGCGTCGGCTTGAGGCCGGCGGCTCCGCTCACCGCCGCGACCACGATGTCGGCATCGCGCGCGACGGCCTCCATCACCGCCCCCTCCCCCGCGCCATTGGCGATGCCGCTACCCGACAGCGCTTCGGCGAGCGCCGGGCCGCCGGCCGGGTCGGCGAGCGCTGCGAAGCTCGCGTTCAGCTCGCGGGCGACCTTGGCCAGGGCCGCCGCGTCGCGACCGCCCACCACCGCGCCGGTGCGGAAGCGGTCGGCATGCTGCGTGAGCAGGTCTGCGGTGGAACGGCCGATGGAGCCTGTGGCCCCGAGGACGGTGACGGTCTGCGTCACGGGTGGAACTCCTGAGATGTCAGCCGATCAGGCCATACCCGCGCAGGGCGAGATAGAGTCCCGCGAGCACGGCCACGGCGAAAAACCCGTCGAGCCGGTCCATCACCCCGCCATGGCCGGGGATGATGCGGCTCGAATCCTTCACGCCGTGGCGACGCTTCAGCCACGATTCGTAGAGATCGCCCGCCTGGGACAGGATCGAGGCCAGCGCGCTCACGCCCGCCACCACCGGCAGGGAGGCGCCGCGAGGCAGGGTCATTCCCATCAGGTCCGCGCCGACGGCGACCAGCGTCCCAGCGGCGACGGCCCCGACGAGGCCACCGAGTGCCCCGGACCACGTCTTGTTGGGCGAGACCCGCCGCATCAGCTTCGGCCCGCCGAGGCGGCGCCCGACGAAATAGGCGGTGATGTCGGTGGCCCAGACCACCGCGAACATCCAGATCGGCCCGATCAGTGCCAGGGTGGCGTCGTCCCGCAGGGCGGTCGGCACCGCAGCAATCACCCCCGCGCAGAGGAGGCCGACCAGCGCCCTCGCCCGCCCCGCGCCGGTGCGCGCGACGGTGGCGCAGGCCGCCGCCCCGAGGACGAGGATCGCGGCGCAGGCGAGAGAAGGGGCATCCTGCTGGAGGGCCAGCACCATCGCGGCGAGAGTCGCGGCGCCCAGCGCGATCAGCACCTCGCGCGGCTCGACGCGGCTCATGACGATCCATTCGCCGTAGGCCGCGATGCCGGCCACGAGCCACACGGCCGCGAAGGCCCATCCGCCCTGGATCAGGGCGGCGATGACGGCCGCCCCCAGGACGATCCCCGAGGCGACGCGCAGCCACAATTCCCGGCGCGAGCGGCGCGCGGGAGCGACGGGCGCGGCCGAGGCCGCCTCGGCCGGAACGTCGGTCACGCGGGCCTCAGACCTGCATGATTTCCTTTTCCTTCGACGCCAGCACACCGTCGATCTCGGCGATGTGGGCGTCGGTGACCTTCTGGACGTCGCCGGCCTGACGCTTCTCGTCGTCCTCGGAGATGGCGCTGTCCTTCAGGAGCTTCTTGAGGTGGTCGAGCCCGTCGCGGCGGACGTGGCGCACGGCGACGCGGGCCTCCTCCGCATACTTGTGCGCGACCTTCACCATCTCCTTGCGGCGCTGCTCGTTCATCTCGGGGATGCGCAGGCGGATCGTCTGGCCTTCCGTCTGCGGGTTGAGGCCCAGGTCGGATTCGCGGATCGCCTTCTCGACGGCGGTGACCATGCTGCGGTCCCAGACCGAGATGGAGAGGAGGCGCGGCTCCGGCACGCTCACCGTCGCCACCTGGGACATCGGCATCATCGATCCGTAGGCATCGACCTGGATCGGGTCGACGAGGCCCGGCGTGGCCCGGCCGGTGCGCAGGGAGCCGAGATCCTTCGAGAGGGAAGAGACGGCGCCCTGCATACGGCGCTTGATGTCGTTGAGGTCGAATTCCGAAGTGGCCATGGCGTCAGGTCCCTACGGGCATGGTGGAAAGGGGGGCGCAGCGCAGGGCGCGCGATCGCGGCCTCAATGGACGAATTTTTTCTCGCCCGCAAACGCCGGGTTGCAGCATCCCCTGTGTTAGGGGACCACATGGGTCGAGGGGGCGTCGCCCGACAGGATCGCGGCGATGGAACTCGGCGCGTGGACCGAGCCGACCACGATCGACAACCGGCTCTCGCGGGCCAGCGCGAAGGCGGCGGTGTCCATCACCTTCAGGTCGCGGGCAATGGCCTCGTCATGGGTGATGCGGTCGTAGCGGACGGCGTTGGGGTCCTTCTTCGGATCGGCCGAATAGACTCCGTCCACCTGCGTCGCCTTCAGCACCGCGTCGCAGCGCAACTCGGCGGCGCGCAGCACGGCGGCGGTGTCGGTGGTGAAATACGGGTTGCCGGTGCCGCCCGCGAGGACCACCACCTGCCCCTTGTCGAGGTGGTGCAGGGCCGGCTGGCGGGCATAGGTCTCGCAGATCGTCGGCATCGACACGGCCGACATCGTCCGCGCCTGCACCCCCGCCGCGTTGAGCGCCGTTTCGATGGCCAGCGAGTTCATCACCGTCGCCATCATTCCCAGAGAATCGCCGGTCGCCCGGTCGATCCAGCCGGCCGCCGAGATGCGGGCGCCACGGATCATGTTGCCGCCGCCGACGACGATGGCGATCTCCAGTCCCTTCTCGATGGACCGGGAGATGTCTTCGGCCAATCCGGCCAGGGTCGGGGGATGCAGCCAATAGCCGTCAGGGGCCGCCAGGGCTTCGCCGGAGAGCTTCACGAGCACACGACGAAAGGGCGTCGATGCGGGCATCTGGAGTCCTCGTGACAGCCCGAACCGCCGGGCGGCAGCTTCTACGCCAGACCCCGCTCGCGCGTCGAGGGTGGCACAGACGAAATCACCGGACTGCCTGGGCAGCCCGGTGATGAAGTCGTGGACCCGTCGAAGGGAAGCCGGCCCGAGGGAGCCGGGAAGTGTCAGTGGCTGGACACGAAATCCAGCACGCCCGCGGCCGTCATGAAAAGGCCGGAAGCGAAGACACCGATCATGAGGTAGCTGAAGCTCTTTGTCATGAGCCTAAGGTAGGGATCCCGTCGCCGTCACGCTGTGCGTCCAGGCACGCGACAGCGGGGATTATTGCACTGCACAAGAACGACGCGCGCGAGTGCGCAAAACGAAGCCCGCCGGGGGCGACCCGGCGGGCTTCGCAACGATCCGCGAGGGATCCGTTCGGATCAGGCGCGACCGGCCTGCTGGGCGACCTCGGTCGCGAAGTCCGGGCCCTCTTCCTTCTCGATGCCCTCGCCCAGCGCGTAGCGGACGAAGCCCTTCAGGGTCACGGGGCCGCCGACCTTGCCGGCGGCTTCCTTCAGCACCTGGGAGACGGTCTTCGAGCCATCGTGCACGAAGGGCTGCTCCAGGAGGGTGACCTCCTTGTAGTAGGACTTCAGGCCGCTCTCGATGATCTTCTGCATGACGTGATCCGGCTTGCCGGCGTTCTTCTCACGCAGGATGTTCGACTCGCGCTCCACGGTCGCGGCATCGACGCCGGAGGCGTCGAGGGCCACCGGGTTCGTCGCCGCGACGTGCATGGCGATCTGGCGGCCGAGCGTCGAGAGGGCGTCCACGTCACCCTCGGACTCGAGGGCCACGAGCACGCCGATCTTGCCGAGGCCGTCGGCGATCTGGCTGTGGACGTAGCTGGCGATCACGCCCTTGGTCACGTCGAGCTTGGCGACGCGGCGCAGGTTCATGTTCTCGCCGATCGTGGCGATCAGGCTCTGCAGGTGGGCCGAAACCGTCTCGGACGAACCGGGGAAGGTCGCGTTCTGCAGACCCTCGAGGGTGCCGTCGGTGTTGAGGGCGATCTTGGCGGCTTCGCGGGCGAAGGCCTGGAAGCCGTCGTTGCGGGCCACGAAGTCGGTCTCGGAGTTCACCTCGACGATGGCGGCGTGGTGCCCGGCGGACTCGACGGCCACGAGGCCCTCGGCGGCGACGCGGCCGGCCTTCTTGGCGGCCTTGGCGAGGCCCTTCTTGCGCAGCCAATCGACGGCGGCCTCGATGTCACCCTGCGTCTCGGCGAGGGCGCCCTTGCAATCCATCATGCCGGCGCCGGTCTTCTCGCGAAGCTCCTTCACCATCGCGGCAGTGATGTTGGCCATGGCCGGTTCCTTTCGTGCGGTTGAGGGCGGTTCGATGACAGAGGCCCGGCGCTCGGGGCGAGCGGCCGGGCCCGGTAGGCTGGGGTGTGCGACCGGCCGATGACGGCCGGTCCACGCTCCGGTCGGATCAGGCCGCGGCGGCGGCCTCGACGAAGCCGCGGGCCTGCGAGACCCACGAGTCGCGGTCGATGCGGCCGTTGAGCTTCAGGTCGGCATCGACCTTGGCAACGTCCTCGGCGGTCATCGCGGCGATCTGCCAGTAATGGTAGATGCCGGCATCGTTGAGCTTCTGGACGATCTGCGGACCGGCGCCGTTCAGCTTGGACAGGTCGTCCGGGGCGCCGCGCGGGGCGGCGAGAAGCTCGAAATGCTCGGTCGACTCGGCGAGCATCGCCACGTCGGCCGGGTCGAGAGCGTCGGTCGCCACGGAGGCCGGGCCGGCATCGTCGTTGGCCGGCAGTTCCTCGGCCATCGGCTCCTCGGAGGCGCCGAGGTCCATGCCCGACGAGCCCTGGGCGCGCGAAATGCCGTCGATGGCAGCGCGGGCGACGAGGTCGCAGTACAGGGCGATGGCGCGGCCCGCGTCATCGTTGGCCGGCACGACGTAGGTGATGCCGTCGGGGTTGCAGTTGGTGTCGACCACGGCCGCGACCGGGATACCGAGGCGGTTCGCCTCCTTGATCGCCAGCTGCTCCTTGTTGGTGTCGATCACGAACAGCAGGTCCGGCACGCCGCCCATGTCCTTGATGCCGCCGAGCGCCTTCTCCAGCTTGTCCTTCTCACGGGACAGCATCAGGCGCTCCTTCTTGGTGAGGCCCGGACCGCCGGTCTCCAGGGTCTCGGACACCTTCCGCAGGCGCGAGATCGAGCCCGAAATCGTCTTCCAGTTTGTCAGCGTGCCGCCGAGCCAGCGGGAGTTGACGAAATACTGGGCCGAGCGGCGGGCGGCCTCGGCGATCGTGTCGGCGGCCTGGCGCTTGGTGCCGACGAACAGCACGCGACCGCCACGGGCCACGGTGTCGCTCACGGCCTGGAGCGCCTGGTGCATCGCCGGGACGGTCTGGGCGAGGTCGATGATGTGGATGTTGTTGCGTGTGCCGAAGATGTAGGGCTGCATCTTCGGGTTCCAGCGGTGCGACTGGTGCCCGAAGTGAGCGCCGGCTTCGAGCAGCTGACGCATGGAAAAGTCGACGGCCATCGTAAATCTCTCTCCGGTTAAATCCGCCGCGGAGGGTTGCGACCGGCCTCAAGCCGGCCACCGGAAGAGGCCCCATTGAATCATGGGGCCGGCTCCGCGTGTGGGATGGGTCGGGCGGTTAGCAGAACCACCCGGCGGTGGCAAGTCTGACAGGGGTTACGCCGCCGTGAACAGCGCGGCGATCTCCGCCTCCCCGAGGATGCGGAACTCCCCCGCCGGGAGGTCGGCCGGGAGGTCGAGGCCGCCGACCCGGTCCCGGTGCAACGCCTCCACATGGTTGCCGAGCGCCGCGAACATCCGGCGCACCTGATGGTAGCGGCCTTCCGTCAGGGTGACGGCGCAATGGGTCGCATCCTGCGTCGTCATCGCCACCGGCAGGAGGGGCCTGTCTTCCCCGTCGAGCATCAGCGTGCCGGCGGCGAGCGCGGCCTCTTCGTCGCCCCTGAGTGGGCGGGCCAGTGTCACCTGATAGCGCTTGGCGACGTTGGCCTTCGGCGAGATGATCCGGTGCAGCAGGGCGCCGTCGTCGGTGAGCAGGAGCAGGCCCGACGTGTCCTTGTCGAGCCGCCCCACCGTCGAGAGGGGCGGATCGCGGTGGCGCCAGCGTTCGGGCAGCAGCCCGTAGACCAGCGGCCCCGCCTCCTTGTGCGAGCACGTCACGCCCACCGGCTTGTGCAGCAGCAGGCACAGACCGGGCAGCGGATCGAGGGCTTCGTCCTCCACCGTGAGACGGGCCGGCAGGTCCGGCGTCAGGGCGACGCGGGCTCCGGCATCGGACAGGGCTTCCCCATCCAGGCGGATCTCACCCATCCGCGCGAGGGTCTGGATTTCCCGGCGGGAGCCGTAGCCGAGATTGGCCAGCAGCTTGTCGAGGCGGACGGCCTTGCTCACCGCTTGGCCTCGAACACCTTGTAGCCGCCCTCCTGCGCCACCGTCTCGACGGCGCGGAACCGCTCGCGCAGGGTCGCCTCGTAGGGCAGATGCGCGTTGGCCACGAGCCACAGCGTCCCGCCTGACCTGAGAGAATCGGCCGCGCGCTGGATGAACGCCTTGCCGAGCGCCTGATCCTCGGCGCCGCCATCGTGGAAGGGCGGGTTGCTGACGGCGAAATCGAGGCCGGTGGGCATCCCCGTGGCCGCGCGCAGGTCCGCCCAGACGATGCTGGCTCGCGGATCGGCGACGTTGCGCTTGGCCATCTCGATGGCCCGCCGGTCGAGATCGATGAGCGTGATCCCTGTGACGGCGGAGGAGCCCAGCACCGCCCTACCGAGCAGGCCGAGGCCGCAGCCGAGATCGACGCCACGCCCCTTCAGCGGCGGCAGGCGGCCGATCAGCAAGGCCGTGCCCGGATCGAGCCTGTCCCACGAAAACACGCCGGGCTGCGTGCAGAGGGCGAGGTTGTCGATGTGGCGCGGGCCGCCTTCATCGATCGCCACGCCGAGCCCGGCCGGCTCGGGCGGGCGAGTGGCGATACAGATGCGATGATGGCGCTTGGGGGTGTCGGATGGCGCACAGCCGAACCCGGACAGTTCCTTGGCGAGGCGCGCGCCGCCGCGATCCTTCGGCGCCAGCGCCGTCAGCCGCGCGCCCGGTGCGAGTGCGCGCAGCGCATGAGCGAGGACGTACCGGCGCTCGATCGTACCGGCCGGTGCGTAGACGATTGCGCTGGAAAGGCTCGCATCCGCGACGTCTTCGAGGCGCGACGAGCCGACGATGACGGGCGAGACCTGAACGGCCGCCTCAGGCGTTTCGGCGAGGTCGACGGGCGGCAGGCCGTAGACGGCGTGAGACATGATTCGGTGGCTATCGAGCGAGCGTCCAGGGAAATACCGCCCCCGCACGCAGTCCGTCAGCGCGTTCGCGAAACAGGGAATCGGGGGATGGCTCCCTGATACACCGGGCGCCCCCCGCTGCCCAGCACCGGGGGCGGATCAGCCGCGGGGGAATTCCAGACCCATCTCGCGGTAGCGCGCGGGATCGTCGGCCCAGTTCTCCCGCACCTTCACGTGCAGGAACAGGTGGACCGTCGCCTCCGCCGCCTCGGCGATCTCGAGGCGCGCCGCCTGACCGATGGAGCGGATGGTCTGGCCGTTCTTGCCCAGCACGATGGACCGCTGGCTCTCCCGCTCCACGAAAATCGTCTGCTCGATCCGCACCGACCCGTCGGTCTTCACCTGCCACTGGTCGGTCTCGACCGTGGAGCGATACGGCAGTTCCTCGTGCAGCCGGTCGTAGATTTTTTCGCGGGTGATCTCGGCGGCGAGCATCCGCAGGGGTGCGTCGGAAACCTGATCCTCCGGGTAGAGCCACGGGCCGGCGGGCATCCGCGCGGCCAGCGCCTTGCGCAGGTCGCCGATGCCGTCGCCCTTCAGGGCCGAGATCATGAAGGTCTCGGCGAAGGGCGCCGCCTCGTTCAGCTGCGCGGCCAGCGCCAGCAGCCGCTCGCGCGGGATCAGGTCGATCTTGTTGAGGATCAGCAGCTTGTCCCGCTTCACGTCCTTGAGGCGCGAAAGGATCGCCTGCACCTCCTCGTCCACGCCCTTGCGGGCATCGACCAGCAGGCACACCGCATCGGCATCGGCGGCACCGCTCCAGGCGGAATGCACCATCGCCCGGTCGAGCCGGCGCTTGGGCGCGAAGATGCCGGGCGTGTCCACGAGGACGATCTGCGCCGCGCCCTCCATCACGATGCCGCGCACCAGGGCGCGGGTGGTCTGCACCTTCCGCGACACGATGGAGACCTTCGTGCCGACGAGGCTGTTGAGCAGCGTCGACTTGCCAGCATTCGGAATGCCGATCAGCGCGACGAAGCCCGCCTTCGAATCGGCTGGCGTGCCGGGCAAGGGCGTGGGCGTGAGCCCGCCGTGGTCGGGGGAATCCTGGTCAGTCATGTCGTCTCCGCGGCGGCTTCACCCACCGCATGAATGCCTTCGCGGGCGAGGAGCGCCCCGGCGGCGGCCTGCTCGGCCACGCGCTTCGAGGTGCCCTCGCCGTAGCCGGGCTCCAGCCCCTCGACCTGCACCGCCATGCGGAAATGCGGGGCGTGGTCGGGGCCGGTGCGTTCCACGACGGCGTAAGTGGGAATCGGCAGGCCTCGGCTCATGGCCCATTCCTGCAGGGTCGATTTCGCGTCGCGCCCGCGCGGAGCGGTGCCGGGCTCGGCCGGGCGGAAATGTGCCTCGACCAGCGCGCGGGCGGCATCGAAGCCGGCATCGAGATAGACGGCGCCGAGAATCGCCTCGCACACATCGGCCAGGATCGTCTGGTTGCGGCGCCCGCCCCCCATCACCTCGCCCTGGCCGAGGATGAGATGCGGACCCACGCCCCAGGCGGCGGCCACGGCCGCGCAGGTTTCCCGCCGCACGAGGCCGGCGAGCTGGCGCGAGAGGTCGCCCTCGTCGGCATCCGGCAGGGCGGCATAGAGGCCCTCCGCAACCGCCAGCCCGAGCACCCGGTCGCCCAGGAATTCGAGCCGCTGGTAGCTGCCGTTGCGGCCGGCCGCCTTGCTGGTGTGGGTGAGCGCGCGGGTCAGGAGTTCCCTGTCCGCGAAAACATGGCCGATCTTCTGCTCGAGTTCGGCGAGCGGGGGGCGCGGCTTGTGGGCCCGCTTGGCCCGCGCCGAGACGCGCGGAAGAGGTGTGACGTCCGTGCTCAATGGATCGTCGAGAACAGGCGCGTCCAGCGCACGTGGGCGGGCCAGTTCCAGATCTGCCAGGCCGGCGTACCCTCGTCGATGGAGAAGAAGATCATCTCGGCGCGCCCGACGAAGTTGGCGAACGGCACGTAGCCGACATTGGCGAGGTCGCGCGAATCGGTGGAGTTGTCGCGGTTGTCGCCCATCATGAAGTAATGGCCGGCGGGGACGGTGTACAGTTCCGTCCGGTCCCAGAAGCCGTTGTCCCCATCCCGCTCGATCACCCGGTGGGCCACGCCGCCGGGCAGGGTTTCCATGTACTGGGGCACCTTCGTCGGCTGGCCGTAGGCGTCGGCGGTCTCGTAATCGGCGATGCGCTCGCGCTTCACCGCCTGGCCGTTGATGTTGAGGACGCCGTCAATCATCTGGATCTTGTCGCCGGGCAGGCCGATGACGCGCTTGATGTAGTCGGTGGAATTGTCCTTCGGCAGCTTGAACACGGCGATGTCGCCGCGCTTCGGCTCCGCCGCCCAGACCCGGCCCTTGGCCTCGATCGGGATGTATTCCGAGAGCGGCAGCGAGAACTTCGAGTAGCCGTAGGAGTATTTCGACACGAACAGGTAGTCGCCGATCAGCAGCGTCGGCACCAGCGAGCCCGAGGGAATGTTGAACGGCTGGAACAGCAGGGTGCGGACCACGAGCGCGATGAGCAGCGCCTGGATGCCGACCTTCAGGGTCTCGCGGATGCTCGCCCAGGTGCCGGTATCCGCCGGCTTGGCGAGCGACTTGCCCTCGTGATTCACGCGCACGTTCCTACTGATCGACCGGGTCCGCCGTCGGGCGCCCGGGAGGTGACGCCGAGGGGCGAGTTCGGCGCAACCCATTCGCGAGGATTGCGCCGCCATCGTGTCCGCTGGGTGCGGCGATCTAAACCATGCGGAGCCCCCCGGCAACGCACGGAACCCCCACCTTAATCCCGCAGCGCCTCGATGACCACGAAGGCCTGGGCCAGGGGCGGATCGTCGGTGAGGCTCACATGGATCCGCGCGGCGTGCCCCTCAGGGACCATCGCCGCCAGCCGCTCGGCCGCGCCGCCGGTCAGGCGCAGGGTCGGCTGGCCGGAGGGGAGGTTCACCACCTCCATGTCCCGCCAGAACACGCCCTCGCTCAAGCCGGTGCCGAGCGCCTTGGCGCAGGCCTCCTTGGCGGCGAAGCGGCGGGCATAGCCCTCCGCGCGGGCCTTGCGGCGGTCGCAGCGGGAGCGCTCGCCCTCCGTGTAGACGCGGTGCGTGAAGCGCTCCCCGTGCCGGGCCAGGGTCTTCTCGATGCGGCGGATGTCGCAGAGGTCGGAGCCGATGCCGAGAATCATCCGCGCGCCCTGTCCATCGCCGCGCGCATGTCGCGGATCGCCTGGGGGAGACCGACGAAGATCGCGTCGGCGATGAGCGCGTGGCCGATGTTGAGTTCGCGGATCTCCGGCACCGCGGCCACCGGCCCGACGCTGTCGGTCGTGAGCCCGTGCCCGGCATGGATCTCCAGCCCGAGGCCGGCGCCGTGCGAGGCGGCCCGGCGGATGCGCGCGAGTTCCCGCTCGACTTCGGCCTGATCGCCCGCCGCGGCGGCCTCGCAATAGCTGCCCGTGTGCAGTTCCACGACCGGCGCTCCGAGGGCGTGGGCGGCCTCCATCACCGCCGGCTCCGGCTCCACGAACAGCGAGACGCGGATGCCCGCCTCGGCGAGGGCGCGGATGCGGGGGGCGAGGTGCGCGCGCCCGCCGATGATGTCGAGCCCGCCCTCGGTGGTGCGCTCCTCGCGCTTCTCCGGCACGAGGCAGGCGGCATGGGGCCGGGTGGCGATGGCGAGGGCCACCATCTCGTCGGTCGCCGCCATCTCGAAGTTCAGCGGCACGGTGAGGGTGGATCGCAGCGCCGCGATGTCGGCATCGCGGATATGGCGGCGATCCTCGCGCAGGTGGGCGGTGATCCCGTCGGCCCCGGCCTCCACGGCGAGGCGCGCCGCGCGCACCGGATCGGGATAGGTGCCCCCCCGCGCGTTGCGGACGGTGGCCACGTGATCGATGTTGACGCCGAGGCGGAGCGGGTTCGCGGGCATGATCGTCTTCGGTCGTTGCGCTGGGGCCTTACCTGTCGGCTCGCGGGCCTCTTCGCAAGGCCGCGCGAGAACGGCCCGGACTTGCGCCGACCGGCCAAACGGTCTAAGGGCGCCCCTCGCGTTCGCTCCGGCCGGGGGCTGAACGGACGGTGCCGCTTGCGGCATAGGGGTTCGCCTCGTCGTCCCGTGTCTCCGCCTTCGATCAACCGCTCGGGCCTTACATCGGCTCGAAGGGCTTGGCGCCGAGCAGACGTGAAAGTGAACCGGCCCGGACATGCCGCGCAAGCGGTCGGGCCTCCTTTGACCATGAAAGGCCCGGAATGCCTCTCTACGAGCACGTGCTCCTGGCGCGCCAGGACGTGACGTCCCAGCAAGTCGAGACGATGATCGACACCTACAAGGGCGTCATCGAGCAGAACGGCGGGCGTCTCGAGAAGATCGAGATGTGGGGCGTGAAGTCCCTCGCCTACCGTATCAAGAAGAACCGGAAGGCGCATTTTGCCCTCCTCAACATCGATGCCCCTCCCGCGGCGATCGCCGAGATGGAGCGTCAGATGCAGATCTCGGAAGACATCCTGCGTTTCATGACGGTGCGGGTCGAGGAACTCGATGCCGAGCCGTCCGCGATGATGCAGAAGCGCGACCGCGACGACCGCAAGGATCGTGAGCGCGGCCGGCGTCGTGACGACGACGGCTTCGGCGGCGGCGGCGGCTTCGGCGGGGAGAACTGATCATGGCTTTCGGTGCTGGTGGTGGCGGCGGTGGCCGTCGTCCGTTCTTCCGTCGTCGCAAGACCTGCCCGTTCTCCGGCGCCAACGCGCCGAAGATCGACTACAAGGACGTGAAGCTGCTCTCCCGCTACGTGTCGGAGCGCGGCAAGATCGTTCCGTCCCGCATCACGGCGGTGTCGGCCAAGAAGCAGCGCGAGCTCGCCCAGGCGATCAAGCGCTCCCGCTTCCTCGGCCTGCTCCCCTACGTGATCAAGTAGGCGACACGAGAACCGCCGGCCCGGCAATACCGGGCCGGCTCCTGCAGAGCGGCGACCCCGCTCGATCGTTGGGGCAGCGTTCTTCCAGCCCCTAACCCCTCCCTCGCGGGCGGGGGGACAGCGGAACCCATGACCCACAACCTCGTCCTCGGCATCGGTGCGGGCCTCGTCTCCGCACTCCTCTTCGGCGTCCTGCTGAAGGGAACCGGCCTTGCCGTCACGCTCTACCTGCTCGCCCCGCTGCCGATCCTGATCGTCGGCTTGGGCTGGAGCCACCGGGCCGCGCTCGCCGCCGCCGCCACGGGCAGCCTCGTGCTGATGGGGGTGATCCAGCCCTTCATGGGCCTCGCCTTCGCCGCCTATATCGCCCTGCCCGCGTGGTGGCTCGCCTATCTCGCGCTCCTCGGCCGCGAGACGCCGGAGGGCCTCGAATGGTACCCGACCGGCCGTCTCCTCGGCTGGATCGCAGCGACCGCCGCCCTCGCCTTCATCTCCATCGCGGTCCTGTCCTCGCCGAACTTCGCCGCCTACGAGGCGCAGCTCCAGAAGCTCTCGCACGCCCTGGTCGAGACGCGCACCGGGGCGCCGCGCCCCGCCCCGCAGGCGGACAAGGCGCCTCAGGCGGCGCCGGATGACGCGGCCAAGGACGAGGCGAGCAAGACCGACGTCACCCGCGACGAGCTGGCCGACGCCTTCGCGACCATCGTGCCGGCGCTCGCCGCGCACGGGCTCGCCATGCTCCTCACCTTCTATCTCTGGGCCGCCGCGCGGATCGTGCGCATCTCCGGCCGGCTGATGCGGCCCTGGCCCGATCTGCCGTCCACGAAGATGCCGCGCTCGTGCCTCGGCGCCCTGGCGGTGGCTGCGGTCCTGAGCTTCGCCCCCGGCTATGCGGGCGTCCTCGGCGTCGCGCTGGTCGGCGCCTTCACCGCCGTTTTCGCCCTTCAGGGTCTCGCCGCCCTTCACGACCGCTCGCGCGGTCGTCCCGGACGCGGCCTGATGCTCTTCGCGATGTACATGGTCCTGTTCGTGACCCAGGGCATCGCGCTGATCGCCCTCACCCTTTTCGGCCTCGCCGATACCGCCCTCGACCGCCGCCGGCCGAAAGGCCCCGTGGCGCCGTGACCCCGGGGCCGTCCGGCCCCAAACGACCCCCGAAGGAGACAGACAATGGAAGTGATCCTGCTCGAACGCGTCGCCAAGCTCGGCCAGATGGGCGAGACCGTGAACGTCCGCCCCGGCTTCGCCCGCAACTTCCTGCTCGCCCGCGGCAAGGCCCTGCGCGCCACCGAGGCCAACAAGAAGCACTTCGAGGCGCAGCGCGCCCAGCTCGAGACCCGCAACCTCGAGCGCAAGAAGGACGCCGAGGCCGTCGCCGAGAAGCTGAACGGCCAGAGCTTCACGCTCATCCGCCAGTCCGGCGAGACCGGCGTGCTCTACGGCTCCGTCTCGACGCGCGACATCGCCGAGATCATCACCAAGGATGGCTTCCACGTCGAGCGCGGCCAGATCGTCCTCAACCAGCCGATCAAGACGCTGGGCCTGTTCACCGTGCCGGTGACCCTGCACCCCGAGGTCGTGGTGGAGATCACCATGAACGTCGCCCGCAGCCCGGAAGAGGCAGAGCGTCAGGCCCGCGGCGAGGCGGTCATCGAGCGCGATGCGTTCAACCTCGACGACCTGGGCCTCGAAGTCGGCGCGGCCCTGGCCGATGCCGGCGAGGGTGCGGACGACCGGGGCTGAAGCCCTGCACAGCGGTGATTGCGGGGAGAACCGCGCTCACCGCTTGACACGTTCCGTATTTGTTCCAGCATGGATGCCCGCCCGCTTTCGAGTCGGCGGGCATTCGCGCATCCGGGGTGAGACCCTGGGGCGCGGTGTTCGGCTAAGCTTCGGTCAACCACTCGAGGCGATGGTCGGGATGTGAGATGCGCCGCTCGGGCGCCAGACGGGAGACGTTCCGCCGATGGCACTGCCCAACGCGATCACGGCCAAGCTCGAAGCGGTGAAGGCGGAATACCGCGTCGCCCCGCACAACATCGACGCGGAACAGGCGCTGCTCGGCGCCATCCTCGTGAACAACGACGCCTATTACCGCGTGTCGGACTTCCTCCTCTCCGAGCACTTCATGGAGGATGCCCACCAGCAGATCTTCACCGTCGCGGCCTCGCTGATCAAATCCGGCAAGCTGGCGACGCCGATCACCATGAAGACCTATCTGGGCGATGCCGATTTCGGCGGCCAGACGGTGATCCAGTACCTCGCCCGCCTCGCCGCCGACGCGACCACGGTGATCAACGCGGCCGAGTACGGCCGCACCATCTACGACCTCGCCATCCGCCGCCGGCTGATCGCCATCGGCGAAGAGCTGGTGAACGGCGCCTACGAGGCGCCCGTGGAGCAGGCCCCCCGCGACCAGATCGAGGAAACGGAGCGGCGGCTCTACGAGCTGGCCGAGGCCGGCAAGTACGATGGCGGCTTCCAGAAATTCTCCGACGCCCTCACCGCCGCCGTCGACATGGCGGCCAAGGCCTACCAGCGCGAAGGCAAGCTCTCCGGCATCGCCACCGGGCTCAGCGACCTCGATGCGAAGATGGGCGGGCTGCAATCGTCCGACTTGATCATCCTCGCCGGCCGCCCGGCCATGGGCAAGACCTCGCTCGTCACCAACATCGCCTTCAACATCGCCAAGGCCTACCGGGGCGAGAAGCATCAGGACGGGACGATCCGCACGGTGAACGGCGGCATCGTCGGGTTCTTCTCGCTGGAAATGTCGGCGGAGCAATTGGCGACGCGTATCATCGCCGAGCAATCGGGCGTGCCGTCCTACAAGATCCGGCGCGGCGACATCCGGCCGGAGGACTTCTACAAGATCACCGATGCGGCGCGGGACATGCAGACGATCCCGTTCTACATCGACCAGACCGGCGGCATCTCCATCGCCCAATTGTCGGCCCGCGCCCGGCGCCTGAAGCGGCAGAAGGGTCTCGATGTCCTGATCATCGATTACCTGCAATTGCTGTCAGGCTCGGGCAAGCGCAGCGACAACCGTGTGCAGGAGATGACCGAGATCACCACCGGCCTAAAGGCGCTGGCCAAGGAACTGGCGGTGCCGGTGATCGCCCTGTCCCAGCTCTCCCGTCAGGTGGAGAACCGCGACGACAAGCGCCCACAGCTCTCGGACCTGCGTGAATCGGGTTCGATCGAGCAGGACGCCGACGTGGTGATGTTCGTGTTCCGCGAGGAATATTACGTCGGCAACAAGAAGCCGCGCGAGGGCACGGAGGAGTTCTTCGCCTGGGAAGCCGAGATGCAGCGTGTCCACGGCAAGGCCGAGGTGATCATCGGCAAGCAGCGCCACGGCCCGACCGGCACCGTGGAACTGCAGTTCGACGCGAACATCACCCGCTTCTCGAACCTCGCGCAGGACGACCGCCTGCCCGACCGGATGTAACTGTCCACCTCATCCGTCATTGCGAGCGGAGCGAGGCAATCCAGGGCAGCGGGACAGTCCCGAACGTCGCTCTACCGGATTGCTTCGCGCCGCTCGCAATGACGGAGTGTTTCCTTGGCTGAGAATTTGAACCGCCGCCAAGCCCTTGCCGTGGCGGCGGGGGGCGCATCCCTTCCCCTCATGCATCACTCGGCTGCGATGGCGGGTGGCAACCCGCCGCCGCGAGCCACGTTGCCCGCACGTCCGCACGAAGTGGCGCAAGGAGCGACGATGAGCGAGCCGACCCCTCCGACGATGGCCTACTGGCACGTCTACACAGACGCGGACGGGATCAGCCGGCAGACGAAGTGCGAGCTGACGCAGTTCAAGTTCGAGGGCGTCGATCCGCAGACCGCGCCGCAGTGGAACGACAAGCAGGAGAAGACTGAAGCCGGCGTCACCTTCACCGTCCTGCCGGTCGGCTGGGTCGGCGAGTGGCATGAGAATCCCCGCCCGCAATGGATCGCCATCCTCTCCGGCCGCTGGTTCGTGGAGACCATGGACGGCACCCGTGTCGAGATGGGACCGGGCGAACTGATGATGGGCGAGGACCAGAACACCAAGGAGCGCGACGGCAAGAAGGGCCATCTCTCCGGCACGGTGGGCGATGAGCCCTGCGCGATGATCGTCACCGGGCTCGAGGTGACGCCGACGGTCAACCAGCCCGGCCGCTTCAAGTGAGCGCCGCGCCATGGATGGGTACGAACTGATCCGGCCGCGCTTCAAGCGCTGCGTGCTGCCGAACGCGGAACTGGAAAAGCTCGCCGACGGCTTCCGCTGGACGGAGGGGCCGGTCTGGTTCGGAGACCGGGACGAGTTCCTGTTCTCCGACCTGCCCAACAACCGGGTGATGCGCTGGAGCGAGGGCGGCGGCCTCAGCGTCTTCCGCCGGGACAGCGACTTCGAAAACGGCCACACCCGCGACCGCGAGGGGCGGCTGCTCTCTTGCGCCCATCGAGGCCGGCGTATCCACCGGACCGAGCTCGACGGCAGCATCACGTCGCTGGTCGAGCGCTACGAGGGCAAGCGCCTCAATTCCCCGAACGACATCGTCGTGAAGTCGGACGGGACGATCTGGTTCAGCGACCCGCATTACGGGATCCAGACCGATTACGAGGGCGGCAAGCAGGAGGCGGAGCTTCCGGCCAACGTCTACCGTTTCGACCCGCGCGACGGCTCACTCAGGGTGGTGGCCGGCGATTTCCAGGGGCCGAACGGCCTGTGCTTCTCGCCCGACGAGACGCGCCTCTACATCGTGGAGACCGGTCTTCAGTTCGCGGCCGAGCCGGTGCAGCACATCCGCGTCTTCGATGTCGGCGACGACGGGCGGCTTTCCGGTGGACGGGTGTTCTGCACCATCGACCCCGGCAACGCGGACGGCATTCGCTGCGACGAGGACGGCAATCTCTGGTCGAGCGCCGGCGACGGGGTACATTGCCTCGATCCCGGCGGCGAGTTGCTGGGCAAGATCCTCGTGCCCTCCACCGTGGCGAACTTCACCTTCGGCGGGCGCAACCGCAGCCGCCTGTTCCTGTGCGCCTCGCACACGGTCTATGCGATCTACACGAACGTGCGCGGGGCGAGCCGGCCGTGAGCGGCATCCGCGCAATCCTGCGCTTCGACCGCACCGTCGCCGACCTCGACCGGACGGAGCGCTTCTACCGCGACCATCTCGGCTTCGAATCCGAAGCCCCGCCGGAGCCGGTGCCGTCGGCGGAAGCGGAAGTGCTCGGCCTGTCGGGCCGGCGGCTGCGGATGCGCCTCGGCGAACAGCACGTCGCCTTCGTGCAGGCCGATCCGCCGGGCGCCCCCTACCCCGCCGGGGCGGATGCGACCGATCCGGTCTTCCAGCACCTCGCGATCGTCGTCCGCGACATGGCGGCGGCGACACGCGGGCTCGTGGCCGAGCCGATCAGCCAGGGAGGCCCGCAGGTGCTGCCGCCCTCCACTGGGGGCGTCGTCGCCTACAAGTTCCGCGACCCGGACGGGCACCCCCTCGAACTCATCCACTTCCCCGAAGGCAAGCCCGCCGCGCGCTGGGCCGGTGCCCCCGGCCTGTTCCTCGGCATCGACCATTCGGCCATCACCGTCACCGACCGCGACGCCGCCATCGCTTGCCTCGAAGGCCTCGGCCTGACGGTCTCGGAGCGGGGCCTAAACCAGGGGCCGGAGCAGGCGCGGCTCGACGGCCTGCCCGATCCCGTCGTGGACGTGATCGCCTTATCGCCGCCCGTGCCCGCCCCGCATGTGGAGCTTCTGCATTACCGCACCCCGTTGCGGAGCCGGTCGGTGCAAGCTTATGGGCCGTCCGACCGGGCGAGCACGCGGTTCGTGGTCTCGGCCAACGATCCGGCCGCCCTCGCGGGATCGTTACGCAGCGCGCGGCTCTCCTCGGACGGCAGCGCCTGCGACGGCACGGGGCCGGACGGACACGGGTTCCTCATCCTGCGCCGGGGTTGACGGCGCGGGCCTGCGGCGCCACTCCCGCCGCGGAGATCCCGCCCATGCCGCTCCTCGCCCTGCCTTTTCCGGCGATCGATCCCGTCGCCATCGCGATCGGGCCGATCACCATCAAGTGGTACGCCCTCGCCTACATCGCCGGCCTGATCGGTGGGTGGTACTACGCGCGCCGCCTCGTGATGGCCGACCGGCTGTGGGGCGTGGTGAAGCGCCCTGTCCCCACGGACATCGACGATCTCGTCGTGTGGGTGGCGCTCGGCGTCGTCCTCGGCGGACGCATCGGTTACGTGCTTTTCTACAATCTGCCGATGTACATGGCCAACCCGTGGGAGATCCTGGCCATCCGCAACGGCGGCATGTCCTTCCATGGCGGCTTTCTCGGCGCGATCCTCGCCTTCCTGCTGTTCGCGCGCTCGCGGGGGCTCAACGGCTACACCTTGCTCGACATCGGCGCGGTGGTGGTGCCCATCGGCCTGTTCTTCGGCCGCATCGCCAATTTCGTGAACGGCGAATTGTGGGGCCGGATCGCCCCCGATTTCCCCTACGCGATCGTCTTCCCGACCGGCGGGCCGCTGCCGCGCCACCCGAGCCAGCTCTACGAGGCGGCGACCGAGGGCCTGCTGCTCTTCATCGTCATGGCGATCTGCGCGCGGCGCTTCGGCTTCCGCAAGCCGGGGCTTCTCGGCGGCATCTTCGTGCTGGGCTACGCCGTGGCGCGGACGGCGTGCGAGTTCTTCCGCGAGCCCGACGCACAATTGGGTTTCCTGTTCGGCGACGGCCTCGGCCCGATGGGCGGCGGTGTGACCATGGGGATGCTCCTTTGCATCCCGATGATGCTGGTGGGGCTGACCTACATCGTCCTCGCCGCCACGGGCCGCACCCGGCCGAAGCGGACGGCCGCCGCCGCGACGGGTGAGGAGGCGCCGGCCGCGCGCGCCGAGGCGTGACGCCGCTGGGGCGCGAGATCGCGGCCATCATCCGCGAGACGGGGCCGATCGGCATCGACCGTTACATGGCCCTGTGCCTCGGCCACCCGATCCACGGCTATTACCGCACGCGCGATCCCCTCGGGGCGCGGGGCGACTTCACCACCGCCCCCGAGATCACGCAGATGTTCGGCGAGCTGGTCGGCGCCTGGGCGGCCTATGTCCACCAGGCCATGGGCGCGCCGGACCTGCTCCTCATCGCCGAACTCGGCCCCGGCCGGGGCACGCTGATGGCCGACGCCCTGCGGGCTCTGGGTGCCGCCGCGCCGGGGGTGCGCATCGCCCCCCATCTCGTGGAGACGAGCCCCGTGCTGCGGCAGGCGCAGGAGAGCCGGCTCGCGGGGGCCGGCGCGACGTGGCACGCTTCCCCCGACACGCTGCCGGACGGGCCGGCGATCCTCATCGCCAACGAGTTCTTCGATTGCCTGCCGGTGCGCCAGTTCGTCCGCGCGCCCGATGGCTGGCACGAGCGTCTGGTGGGGCTCGGATCCGAGGGCGGCCTCGCCTTCGGTCTCGCGCCGGAGCCGACGCCGGGCATCGCCGCGAACGCCCCGACCGGCGCCGTGGTCTCGGTGCCCGGTCCGGCCCTCGATCTCGTGCGCAGTCTTGCCGAGCGGGTCTGCGCGCGGGGCGGCGTGCTGCTTGCCTTCGATTACGGGCATGTCCGCCCCGGCTTCGGCGACACGCTGCAGGCCCTTTCGGGCCACGCCTTCGCCGATCCCCTCGCCGCGCCGGGCGAGGCGGACCTGACCTGCCATGTCGATTTCGCGGCCCTCGCGCGCGCAGCCCGGGAGGCCCGCGCGGCCGTTCACGGCCCCATCGACCAGGGCGCGTTCCTCATGGCCCTGGGACTGCGCGAGCGCGCCGCGAAGCTGCGTCTGCGCGCGGACGATGCCCAGGCGGAGGCCATCGACGCCGCGGTCGCGCGGCTGACGGATGACAGCCCCGAGGGCATGGGCCGATTGTTCAAGGTGATGGCGATGTCGGCGCCGGATATCGGCCCACTGCCCGGCCTCTCGCCGGGTTGAGGCGCCCCCCGCCTTGCTCGCGGGAGGCGCTTGCGTGCCTGGGGTTCAGCTTTCGAAGGAGCTGAAACCGGAGGTGGTGTCCTTCGAAGCCTTGGAGCCTTCGTCGTCCGAAGCCTCGGGCTTGGGCTCCGGGAGTTCGTAGCAAGGCACCGGGGGCGTCAGGGCGCCCGGTATCTTGTGCGGCGCCGAATGCTTCTGACGCTCGGTCTCGTCCGTCTGCCGCATGGCGGTCCTCCATCGAAGTGCCGCCGGCCGTAGCCAGCCGTGCCCATATAATGCGGCACTGCAACATCGGTATCACATCGCCTTGCGGATCGCCTTGGGCTATCGGGGCAGCAGAGTTGATGTGAGGGCGGGGCTATGAGCGCAGGCCAATTCATCGAGGCGCCGGAATTGTCCTCGCATCCGGCGATCCGCCACGCCTTTTTCACCCGGCTCGGCGGCGTTTCGGACGGCCTCTATGCCTCCCTGAACGGCGGCCTCGGCTCCGGCGACAGTCCTGAGGCCGTCGCCGAGAACCGCAGCCGGATGTGCGCCGCCCTCGGCCTGCCCGCCGACCGGCTCGTGAGCCTGTACCAGGTCCATTCGGCGGAAGTCGTCACGGTGGAGGCGCCCTTCCCCATCGATGAGCGCCCGAAGGCCGACGCAATGGTGACGCGGGTGCCGGGTCTGGCGCTCGGCATCGCCACCGCCGATTGCGGTCCCATCCTCTTCGCCGATCCCGACAACCGGGTGATCGGCGCCGCCCATGCCGGGTGGAAGGGCGCCCTGACGGGGGTGATCGGCGCCACGATCGCCGCGATGGAACGGCTCGGAGCGGAACGTTCCTCCATCGTCGCTGTCCTCGGCCCGACGATCAGCCAGGCGAACTACGAAGTCGGGCCGGATTTCATCACCCGCTTCAGGGCGCAAGCCCCCGGCATGGAAGGGTTTCTCGCGCCGGGCGAACGGCCCGACCATGCGCAGTTCGACCTGCCGGGGTTCATCCTCGCGAGGCTGGCGGAGGCCGGGATCGGCGAGGCGACCGCCCTCAACCGCTGCACCTATGCCGAGCCGGATCGCTTCTACAGCTTCCGCCGCACCACCCATCGCGGCGAGCCCGACTATGGCCGCCTCATCTCGGCCATCGCACTGACCCACTGAACGGGCCGAAAAGGGGGTGCGACAATCTGTCGGGGACATCGCCGCAAAAAAAGCGTGGCAGCAATCGAACCTTGACCATTCGGGCGCGTTTAAAGCGTCAAGGTAACGAGGATAAAGGCGGGCCACACAAAGGGGCTGCATAAGCAGCAGGTGGCATCGTCGAGCGACAAGCAACCTCGGAACCGCTGGATCGACCAGTTCGGACCGGCTCAGCCGGACCACCAGTGAGGACCATAACGATGAAACTCTTCCTTCGCGCCACCACCGCTCTCGTCGGGCTCGCCGGCCTGACTGCCGCCGCCTCGGCCGCCGATCTGCCGCGCCGCGCTGCTCCGCCGCCGGTCTTCACCCCGGTTCCGGTCTTCACCTGGACGGGCTTCTACGCCGGTTTCAACGCCGGCTACGGCTTCGACGCCTCGTCCAGCCGCGCCCCGACCGTCGTCGGCGTCTCCCCCGGCAACGCGATCTTCGCCGCCGGCAACGTCCCGACCACCGGCGTCCTCGCCTTCTCCAACCGCAACAACAACGAAGGCTTCGTTGGCGGTGGCCAGATCGGCTACAACTACCAGTTCACCCCGGGTTCGGGTGTGGTCGTCGGTATCGAAGCTGACGCCCAGTACGCCGACTTCGGCGCCCAGCGGAACCGCTTCTCGGCCGCCGCTCCGGCCGGCTCGGCCATCATCCCGGGCACCCTCGTCTACAACCCGAACGGCCTGTCGGGCCTCGACTACTTCGGCACCGTCCGCGGTCGCCTCGGCTACGCCTTCGACCGCACCCTCGTGTACGGCACCGGCGGCTTCGCCTACGGCTCCGGCGGCGGCCGTCAGTTCGGCACCGGCGTGCGCTCCGACGACTTCCAGACCGGCTACGCTGTCGGCGGCGGTGTCGAGTACGCTCTCCCGACCGACTCGTTCCTGAACTTCTTCCGCTCCTCGGCCGTCACGCTGAAGGTCGAAGGCCTGTACGTGAACCTGGACCGCAGCCGCAACGCGGCCGGCGCCTTCGCCACGAACAACTTCGGCCAGACCATCACCACGACCTCCCCGGGCGTGACGCTGATCTCCGGCCCGGCCAACACCCGCGCCTCCACCGAGTTCGCCGTCGTCCGCGCCGGCGTGAACTACAAGTTCGGCTCGTACTAAGCCGAATACCGCCGCAGCCTCACAGCTGCGGCCCCCTCGCGAAGCCCGGCCCCTCGGCCGGGCTTTTTCGCGTCTTACGGCCGGCTCTCGGCGGCATGACAATTTTGCAATGCGCCCCTGACAAAGCGTCACCGCGATCCCATGTCCTGCCCGAGCCGAGCGGTGCGCCGCCGGTCGTGCGCTCGATCCGAGGAGGTTCCGATGAACAGCGAGGAACGCGATATCATCTCCGGCATCTTCCAGCGTCTGCAGCAGGCCGAGAGCCAGCCGCGTGACGCCGATGCCGAGCGGTTCATCGCCGAGAAGCTTCGTGCGCAGCCCTACGCGCCCTACGCGATGGCTCAGCTGATCTACGTGCAGGAAGAGGCGATCAAGAGCCTCAACCAGCAGCTGGAAGAGGCGAAGAGCCAGTCGTCCGCGTCGCAATCCTCGGGCGGCGGCGGTGGCTTCCTGTCGAGCATCTTCGGCGGCAGCGGCAGCGCGCGTCCGCAGGAGCCGCAACAGGGCTATCCGCAGCAGCGTCCCGCCGGTCAGCCCTGGGGCAACCAGCAGCAGCCGGGCTACGCCCCGCAGCAGGGTGGTTATCCCCAGCAAGGCTATCCGCAGCAGGGCGGCTACCCGCAGCAGGGCGGACCGTGGGCGGGCCAGCAGGCTCCGGCCCGTGGCGGCGGCTTCCTCGCCACCGCGCTGCCCATGGCGGCCGGCGCGGCGGGCGGCATGCTCCTCGGCAGCGCCCTGTCGAACGCCTTCGCGGGTGGCCATTCCGCCCTCGGCAGCGCCGCATCGGCGGGGCTCGGCGGCGGCGGTGAGACGGTCGTGAACAATTACTACGGGGACGGCGCCGGAGCCGGCGGCAACGACGACCTCGGCTCGGCCCTCGGCGGCGGCAGCGACAATGCCGGCTTCCAGGATGCCGGCTGGAGCGACCAGGGCGGCGATTTCGGCGGCGACCTGGGCGGCGGCGACGACAGCGACTGGACCTGATCCAACCGCCACGACTTGAGATGACGAGGGCCCGGCTGTTTCCCAGCCGGGCCCTTCTCGTTGGCTACAGCACCTCGACCCGCGTTCCGACGGGCACGCGCTCGTAGAGGTCGATCACATCCTCGTTCATCATACGGATGCAGCCCGAGGAGACGTTGCGGCCGATCGTGTTCGGCTCGTTCGTCCCGTGGATGCGATAGAGCGACGAACCGAGGTAGAGCGCCCGCGCGCCGAGGGGATTGGCCGGGCCGCCGGCCATGTGGCGCGGCAGGTCGGGCCGGCGCGCCAGCATCTCGGCGGGCGGGATCCAATCCGGCCATTCCGCCTTGCGGCTCACCGTCTTCAAACCGCTCCACGAGAAGCCCGGCCGGCCGACACCGATTCCATAGCGGATCGCCTTGTGGCCCGGCTGAACGAGAAACAGGTGCTTCGACGCCGTATCGACGACGATCGTACCCGGACGCTGGCTGCCGTCGAAGGCGACTTCCTGACGGAGGTATTGCGGGTCCATCTCCTGGCTCACCCGGTAATCGGGCGTGGACGCATAGGCAGGATTCGCCACGGGCGGCGCGGCGGAAGCGGTCGGCGCCGCGTAGGGCGCGAAGGACGACTCGCCGTAGGGCGGAACACGGTCCCCCGCGATGATCGCCGCCTGCCGCTGCACCGCTGCGTTCGGACGCGGCCAGTTGCCTCGGACCGGGCTGTCGGCGCGGCCAGTCACCAGATACTCGATCAACCCGCCGCCATAGCCGCCCGTCGGCGCGGCTTCGGCATAACGGGCCTGCTGGGCCGAGGCCGGCCCGCACAAAAGGGCCGCCAGCATTAAACCGGCAACCGACACCACCCTCTCACTGGTCATCGCAGCAACTCCGCAGCGGACGTCTCGTCCTGTGGCGCGGAGGATCGGCTCCCAATCGGCGCAATGCGGTTGATGTTCTTGGTGAACGACTCACCAATCCATCTCCTTCCACGAATGGCAGAATTCAGCGTGAATCAACCGTCAATTGCATGGTCGTGACGGGATTTCGGCCGGCGCGCATCCGTGGACCGGCCACAGGGCCGATCGGATCGCAAAAGGATAGTCGCTCGGTCACGGTCCGCTAATGGTTTTCGGACAAACCTAAGCCTATCGAGCAAGCGCAGGCCGTCAGCCGACCGATGAAGACCAAACGCTACCGTATCGAGCAGAGCCTGGGCCTCGAAATCCAGGCCCCTATTGAACTGACCCAGCCCGGACGCTCGGACGAGATCCTCTCGGCGATCGGCGATCTGCGCCGGATCATGCAGTCGAGCGCCAGCGAGACGGTGGAAGCCTGCCGCAAGGAATTGAACGACGCCCTCGCCATGCGCGGCGAGCTCGATTCCATGAAGGACGCGATCGTCCGCACCAAGTCCGATCTCGCCGCGCTGCATCGCTCCGAGACGCATGGCAAGGGCATGCGCCGGGCGGCGGACGAGCTGGACGCCGTGGTCGAATCGACCGAGCGCGCCACTTCGACGCTGCTGGGCGTGGTCGAGGACGTGGAGAGCCATGCGGCCGTGCTGCGCTCCCTGCAACTGACGCCCGATGCCCGCCCGCATGTGGACGCGATCCTCGACCGGGTCGTCCACGCCTACGAGGCCTGCAACTTCCAGGACCTGACGGGCCAGCGCATCAGCAAGATCGTCCAGGTCATGAAGTTCATCGAGGAACACCTCGACCGCGTCATCGCCGCGTGGTCGGCCCTCGACAGCTTCCGCGACCTCGTGTCCGCCACCACACCGCAGGTGGAGGACGAGGAGCGCGGGCTGCTCAACGGGCCGAAGCTGCCCGACGATCCGGGCCACGTCGATCAGTCGGACATCGACGCGCTGTTCGATTGATCCTCAACTCCGCGATGCGGAGGCGAGAGAAAGCGCCTACATTCGTTGAATGAGCCGCAGAGCCCTCAACGACCTGCCCCCCGACACCTTCGACGATGGCCGCGCCGCCGAAATCGAGGATGCCGACGAGTCGGACGCCACGCTGACGGCCGAGCCCTCCGCCGAAATCGACTTCGATTTCGAGCCGGGGGCGGTGGAAGCCGGCACGGAGGTCATCCGCCGGTTCTGGAACACGCTGCCCGCCTCTCCCGGCGTGTACCGGATGTTCGACCACAAGGGCGACGTCCTCTACGTCGGCAAGGCCAAGAACCTGAAGGCGCGGGTGGGCTCCTATGCGAGGGGCCAAGCGCATTCCAACCGCATCGCGCGGATGATCTCGCAGACGGCGGCGATGGAGTTCGTCACCACCGCCACCGAGACCGAGGCCCTGCTCCTCGAAGCCAATCTCATCAAGCAGCTGAAGCCGCGCTTCAACGTGTTGATGCGGGACGACAAGTCGTTCCCCTACATCCTCGTCACCGAGGATGGACCGGCGCCGCAGATCGTCAAACATCGCGGCGCACGGCGGCGGAAGGGCAATTACTACGGCCCCTTCGCCAGCGTCTGGGCGGTGAACCGCACGGTGAACGCCCTGCAGCGGGCGTTCCTGCTGCGCACCTGCACCGACAGTTATTATGAAAACCGCTCGCGGCCCTGCCTTCTCTTCCAAATCAAGCGCTGCTCCGGCCCGTGCACCGGGGAGATCGGCAAGGAGGATTACGCCGCGATGGCGGATTCCGCCCGCGCCTTCCTCGCCGGCAAGTCGAATGCCGTGAAGGACCGGATGCGCGCCGAGATGCAGGATGCCTCGGAAGCGATGGAATTCGAGCGCGCCGCCCGCTTCCGCGACCGCATCGCCGCCCTCTCGGCCATCCAGGGCGTGCAGGGGGTGAACACGCAGGGCGTGGAGGAGGCCGACGTGTTCGCCCTGGATGAGCAGGGCGGCCAGTTCTGCATCGAGGTGTTCTTCTTCCGAAACTTCCAGAACTGGGGCAACCGCGCCTACTTCCCGAAGGCCGACCGCTCCATGACGGCGGACGAGGTGCTGGGCTCGTTCATCAGCCAGTTCTACGACGACAAGCCCGCCCCCAGGGTGGTGCTGACCAGCCACGTCGTCGAGGATGCGGAACTGGTGGGTGCCGCCCTGTCGAGCCGGGTCGAGTACCGCGTGGAGATACACCGGCCCCTGCGCGGCGAGCGCAAGAACCTCGTGGACTACGCCCAGCGTAACGCGAAGGAGGCGCTGGCCCGCCGTCTCGCGGATACGGCCTCGCAGGGCAAGCTGCTGACGGCGCTGGGGCAGGCGCTGGGCCTCGACAGGGTGCCGCGGCGCGTCGAGGTCTACGACAACTCGCACATCATGGGCACGAACGCGGTCGGCGGGATGATCGTCGCCGGGCCGACCGGGTTCATGAAGCAGTATTACCGCACCTTCAACATCAAGTCGGAGGAGCTGACGCCGGGCGACGATTTCGGGATGATGCGTGAAGTGCTTCAGCGGCGGTTCAAGCGCCTCGTCAAGGAAGCGCCGCGCAACGCGCCGGAGGCGGCTGCCGCCGCTGCGGAGGGCGGCGCTCCCGAGCCGGTGCCGGAGGCCGATGCCATGGATGCCGACGCCTTCCCCGCCTGGCCCGACCTCGTGCTGATCGACGGCGGCAAGGGCCAGTTGGAGGCGGCCCGCGCGGCCATCGCCGCGATCGGCGTCGAGGACGTACCCCTTGTCGGCATCGCCAAGGGGCGGGATCGCGATGCCGGCCGCGAGACGTTCTTCGTGCCGGGAAAGCCGCCGTTCAAGCTGCCGCCCCGCGACCCGACGCTGTATTTCGTCCAGCGCCTGCGCGACGAGGCGCACCGCTTCGCCATCGGCACCCACCGTGCCAAACGCAAACGTGAGTTCACGAAGAACCCGCTTGACGAGATTGCCGGCGTCGGTCCCTCTCGAAAGCGCGCGCTGCTCCACCATTTCGGAACGGTGAAGGCGATCGAGCGTGCGGCCTACGAGGATCTGGCCAAGACTCCCGGCGTCAACGCAGCGACGGCACGCGCCGTCTACGACTTCTTCCATGCCGGCGCCTGAGCCGGGCCACGAGAATGGGGCCGAGCCGTTGACGGGATTGCCGCGCTCTGATTTCACGCCTCCGATGAACGCCGTCCTGCCCCGTCGACGGTCCCAGGCCTGGAATCTGGCGAACTGCCTGACCTACGGGCGGCTCGTCGCCGTGCCGGTGATGGTCGCGCTGCTGTTCTACCCGGACTCGATCACCGCCCGCTCCGTGGCGTTCGTGGTGTTCGTCGCCGCCGCCGTGACCGACTATCTCGACGGCTACGTGGCGCGGACCTACCAGCAGAGTTCGGCCCTCGGGCGGATGCTCGACCCCATTGCCGACAAGCTCCTCGTCTCCGCCTGCCTGCTGATGCTCGCGGCCGACCACACGATCACGGGGTCATCGGTCTGGGCGGCCATCGTCATCCTGTGCCGGGAAGTTCTGGTCTCGGGTCTGCGCGAATATCTCGCCGAGCTGAAGGTCGGCGTGCCGGTGAGCCGGATCGCCAAATGGAAGACCACCGTGCAGTTGATCGCGCTGGGCTTCCTCGTCGCCGGCCCGGCGGGAGAGATCATCCTGCCCGGCACACAGGCCATCGGCCTCGCCCTGCTCTGGCTCGCCGCCGCCCTCACCATCTGGACCGGATGGGATTACATGCGGGCCGGCATCCGCCACGTCATCAACGATCCGCGCTAGGCCGGCATGAAGCTCGTTTATTTCGCCTGGGTGCGCGAGCGCGTCGGCAAGGCCGAGGAAACCCTCACGCCCCCGCCGGAGGTTGTCACCGTATCGGACCTCGCCCGCTGGCTCGCGGGCCGGGGCGAGGAATACGCCTACGCCTTCGAGAACCCGGGAATCGTACGCGCAGCCATCGACCGCGTGCACGCCAAGCCCGACACGCCCATCGCCGGCGCCGGCGAGATCGCCTTTTTCCCCCCGATGACCGGCGGCTGAGGGCTAGCCCGCCGCAACGAGAGAGACATCGCGAATGTCGAACGACGCGCGGATCATCGAGACACTGGCGGGCGTGACCACCGCCACCATCACCACCATTCTGCTGAAGAAGGGCCTGCGCAACGTCTGGCTGCGCGGTACGCGGCCCCTGCGGCCGGACCAGCCGCGTCTCGTCGGCCGGGCCTTCACCCTCCGCTTCGTGCCCGCGCGCGAAGACCTCGCGACACCGGAATCTTGGTCGTCGCCCACCTCGACCCGCGCCGCAATCGAGGCGATGCCGGAGGGCTGCATCGCCGTGGTCGATGCCATGGGCGTGACCGATGCGGGCATCTTCGGCGACATCCTCTGCGCCCGCATGGCGAAGAAGGGCGTCGCCGCCCTCGTGACGGACGGGGTGGTCCGCGACCTCGCGGGCGTCCTCGGCACCGGCCTGCCGGTGTGGTGCCAGGGCGGTGCGGCGCCACCCTCGGTGGCGGGCCTCACCTTCGTGGCCTGGCAGCAGCCCATCGCCTGCGGCGGCGTCGCGGTGTTCCCCGACGACATCATCGTGGCCGACGCGGACGGCGCCGTGCTGATCCCCGCCGCCCTGATCGAGACGGTGCTCGAACTCGCCCCGGAGCAGGAGCGCTTCGAGGGCTGGATCATGGACGAGGTCAACCGGGGCGCGGCCCTGCCCGGCCTCTACCCGCCGAACGCCGAGAACAAGGCGCGCTACGAGGCGTCGAAAAAGTAGCGCTACGCAAGCTCGGCGAGGAGTTCGCCGAGCCGGGCCTTCTCCCGCTCCGGCGTGAACAATGGCGCCCGCGCCGCGCAGGCGGACTCGAGGGCGGCCAGGAAACCAGGCTCGGCCTCGGCCCGGTGGAGCAGCTGGGCGAGCGCGGCGGTGTCGCTTGTCGGGTAGTAGCCCGGGTAATCCTCGCCGAGCAGGCCGACCGAGCCGTCGATCCGCGACGCCAGGACCGGCAGGCCGGAAACCAGGGCTTCCGAGATGACGTTCGCCCCGCCCTCCATGATCGAGGACAGCACCATCAGCCGGGCGCGGGCCATCAGCCGCCGCACGCGCGCCGCCGGGAGATCACCGAGCCAGACATAGCGCGGATTGTCCCGCATCTCGTCTCTGGCGGTCGCGGCCCAGGCGGGATCATGCGCCCCGCCGAGATGCACGATTCGGATTCGCGAGTCCGGCGGCAGACGCCGCGAGGCCAGGGCGGCGCGGAACGGATCCTTCTCCGTCCGCAGATGCCCGACGACGAGCACTTCGAACGCGTCCGGGATGGGCATCGTCCGCTCGGCTCGGCCACGCGCCGATTGGTGGATCACCCGCAGCTTCGCGCGAAAGCGCTCCGGCAGCGCTTCCGCGACCTTGTCATGCAGGCCGACGAGCCGGTCCGCGAGATCGAGGGAGCGCAGGGTCGGCGCGGGGTCGGCGTCGAGGAAGTGGTAGAGATCGGTCCCGGTCAGAACGACCACGACCGGCTTGCCTGGGTGATCCGCGTGGTATCGCGCCACGGCATCGGCGCTACGCCACGCATGAAGCGCGATCAACGCATCGAACTTGCCCTCGGGCGCGGGGTTGATCGCAACCTCGTGACCGAGTTCCCTCAGGAAGCCGGCCCACCGCGTCGCCGTGGCACGGTTTCCCGTTCGGCGCGTGGCGGCTTGGGGTGTCGCGATGGCGATGCGCATGTCAGGTCGGGACCGAGCCGAAGATGGGGGAGCAGGAATGACCGCACGGGACACCGATCTGATGGCCCCCCTGCGCGACGCCCGCGCTCGGACCCTCGCCCTGCTCGATGGTCTCGACGACGAGGCGCTGATGGGACCGCGCCTGTCGATCGTGAACCCGCTCCTGTGGGAGATCGGCCATCTGGCGTGGTTCCATGAGCACTTCGTCCTGCGCGGGCTCGACGGGCGATCACCCCTGCGGGCCGATGCCGATTCTCTCTATGATTCGGCTGCCGTCCCCCATGCAACGCGCTGGGACCTGCCTCTGCCCAGCCTCAGCGACACGCTCGCGTATATGGAGCAAGTCCAGGACGCGCTGGGCACGCGCCTCGCCGGGCGGGACCCCACGCCGGAGGAGGCCTACCTCTATCGGCTGGTCGGTCTTCACGAGGATATGCACGCCGAGGCCTTCACCTACACCCGCCAGACGCTCGGCCAGCCTCGCCCCGCCATCGGAGCCCCCTCCCCCGAGGAGGCCGGCCCCCTGCCGGGCGACGTCGAGGTCGGCGGCGGCATCCTGCGGCTCGGCGCGGAGCGAGACGCGAGCCGCTTCGTCTTCGACAACGAAAAATGGGCGCATCCAATCGAGATCGCCCCGTTCCGCATCGCCCGCGCGCCCGTGACCAACACCGAATTCGCAGCCTTCGTCGAGGATGGCGGCTATCGCGAGACACGCTTCTGGGACGAGGACGGGCGGGCGTGGCTCGCCCGGTCGGAGGCGGCGCATCCGGTCTACTGGCGCCGGGGCGCGGAGGGATGGGAAGTTCAGGAGTTCGACAACTTCGCGCCGCTGAAGCCGCACCGGCCGGTGATCCACGTGAACTGGCACGAGGCGCGGGCGTGGTGCCGCTGGGCCGAGCGCCGCCTGCCGACCGAGGCGGAATGGGAAGCGGCGGCGATCGCGGCGCGCGCTCCGGATGGAAGTCTCGCGGCGACGAAACGCACCTATCCCTGGGGTGAAGCCGCCCCGGATCGCATCCTGGCGAATCTCGACGGCCTGCGGCTCGGCACCGTCGATGTCGCCGGCCACCCGGAAGGCGACAGCCCGTGGGGCTGTCGGCAGATGATCGGCAATGTGTGGGAATGGACGGAGAGTGCCTTCCTCCCCTTCCCCGGCTTCGCGCCGGACGCGTATCGCGAGTATTCCGAACCGTCCTTCGGCACCCGGAAGGTGTTGCGGGGCGGGGCCTGGGCCACCCGCGCCCGCATGGTGACGGGGATGTACCGCAATTTCTTCGGCCCGGAGCGGCGGGACGTGTTCGCCGGCTTCCGGACCGTCGCCCTGTAGGACGCTTAGCGCAGCAGCTGCAGGATGCCCTGCTGGGCGGTGTTGGCCAGCGACAGGGCGGAGATGCCGAGCGACTGCCGGGTCGAGAGGGCCTGCGAATTCGCCGCTTCCTCGTTGAGGTCGGCGTTCGTCAGGTTCGACGAGCCCGTATCGAGCACGTTGATCAGGTTCTTCGTGAAGTCCTGGCGGTTCTGCACGACCGAGAGGTTCGAGCCGAAGGTCGAGGAGTCAGACCGCAGCTGGTTGGAGGCCTTGGTGAGGCCGGTCAGCGTCGAGTTGATGTCGTTGTTCAACAGGAAGTTGCCCTGGCCGCTGACCGTGGTGCCCGAGGAGGTGCCGGTGATCGCCTGAAGACCGAGGCCGTTCGACGTCTCGTCCAAGGATTGGACGATCAGGCTGGAATTGCCCTTCGGGTTGAAGTTGATCGTCAGGTTGTTGTTCGTGCCCTTGCCGGCGATCAGGTTGACGCCGTTGTAGCTTGCGTCGGTGGCGAGCTGGTCGATCTGCGTGAGCAGGCTGTTGTACTGGTTCGCCAGCGCCGAACGGGCGGTGACGCCGTTGACCACGAGGTCCGAGCTTTGGGCCGCGGCGGTGGTGCCGCCGTAGGTGACGGGCGTGCCGCTGCCGGTCGCGAAGCCGAGCTTGGACTGATCCGTCGTGCTGCCGAACTCGACGTCCGCGCTGGCGTTGATCACGATCTTGGTGCCGGTCGTATCCTTGGAGAAGCTGCCGGCCCCGACCACGCCGTTCAGGGCGGTGATCGTCTGGTCGATCGAGGCGGCGGTCGGCAGCGTCACCGAGGTGGAGGAGCCGTTCACGAACAGGTTGATCGTCGAGGTGGCCGTCGTGTTCACGACGGAATAGGCGGTCGACGCCGTCCCGGTGGTGGTGATCTGCGTCGCCAGGGCTTGGTTCGCCACGGACTTCGCCTGATCCACCAGCTTCTGGATCGAGGTGATGCCCTGGTTGGCGGCCTGGATCGTCTGGATGCCGTTCGAAATGCCGTCGAGCAGGCTCGACAGGTCGCCGGACCGCTGGTCGAGGGACTGCGAGGTGAAGAACGTCACCGGATTGTCGAGGGCCGAAGAGACCTTCTTGCCGGTGGAGAGGCGGTTCTGCGTGGTCGCCTGGAGGGCGGCGGTGTCCTGCAGCGAGAGAAGGTTCTGACGGGTTGCGGCGGTGAGCGTGATTTCGGACGACATAGACGTGACCCCGATCGATGGAAGCGCGAGCTATCCACGCGTTATCCAGATCAAATCACAAACATGCTTTCCGGAACGTTAAAACGTCTTCGCGAAGATCAATGCTGATCGTTCCTTCCAGGGACATACATCACAAATGGAAACGGCCGGCGCAATGCGCCGGCCGTTTCGTCGTCGGTTCCGGTTCCGGCGCTAGGCTTAGCGCAGGAGCTGGAGGATGCCCTGCTGGGCGGTGTTCGCCAGCGAGAGGGCCGAGATGCCGAGCGACTGGCGGGTCGAGAGGGCCTGGGAGTTGGCCGCTTCCTCGTTGAGGTCGGCGTTCGTCAGGTTCGCGGAGCCCGTGTCGAGCACGTTGATGAGGTTCTTGGTGAAGTCTTGACGGTTCTGCACGACCGTGAGGTTCGAGCCGAAGGTCGAGGAGTCTGTCCGCAGCTGGGTGGAAGCCGTGGTCAGCTTGTTCAGCGTGCTGTTGATGTCGTTGTTGAGCAGGAAGTTGCCCTGGCCGACCGTGCCACCAAGCGATTTGCTGGTGATCGCGCTCAGGCTGAGGCCGCTCGAGGTCTCGTCGGTCGCCGTGACCACGAGGTTCGAGTTACCCTTCGGATTGAAGTTGATCGTCAGGTTGTTGTTCGTGCCCTTGCCGCCGATCAGGTTCGTTCCGTTGTAGCTCGAGTCACTGGCGAGCTGATCGATCTGGGTCAGCAAGCTGTTGTACTGCGAAGCCAGGCTGGAGCGGGCCGAAACGCCGGAGACGGTGAGATCCGAGCTCTGCGCGACGGCGCTGGTGGCACCATAAGCCGTCGTGCTGCCGGAGCCGGTCGCGAACCCGAGGTTGGTCTGGTCCGTGGCGGCGGAGAACTCGACGTCCGAGCTCGCGTTCAGAACGAGCTTGGTGCCGGTGGAGTCCTTCGAGAAGCTGCCCGCGCCGACTGCGGTGTTGAGCGCCGTGACCGCCTGGTCGATCGTGGCGTTGGCCGGGATCGTCGCGGAGGTCGAGGTGCCGTTCACGAACAGGTTGATCGTGGTGGCGGCGGTCGGAGTCGTGAAGGCCGTGGAAGCGGTGCCGGTGGTGGTGATCTGGGTCGAGAGCGCCTGGTTGGCGACCGACTTGGCCTGGTCCACCAGCTTCTGGATCGAGGTGATGCCCTGGTTGGCCGCCTGGATCGCCTGCACGCCGTTGGAAATGCCGTCGAGCAGGCTCGACAGATCGCCCGACCGCTGGTCGAGGGACTGCGAGGTGAAGAACGTCACCGGGTTGTCGAGGGCCGAGGAGACCTTCTTGCCGGTGGCGAGGCGGTTCTGGGTCGTGGCCGTCAGCGACGCGGTGTCCTGCAGGGAGAGCAGGTTCTGGCGGGTGGCGGCGGTGAGGGTGATGCCGGACATGACGTAGTTTCCATTCTGGGTAGTGCACCTCCTTTTTGGAGGCGAGCGGACATTCGGCCCCGCCGACTTTCGACTGTCTTAAAAAGTTTGTCTGCTTTTGTTCCGAGCGGCTGTTCAGTCAATCTCGGTTAATGACAAGTAAAAACTCCGCCTCGGCGCCGATCGCGTGCACGGTTAGCGCATCGTTAACGTGGTCGGACTACCACAAGGGGCCTGCGAAGGAGGCTCCACCATGCCGTTGAAAATCGAGCTGAAGCCGGACGAGCGGCTGATCATCGGCAACGCCGCGATCCGCAACGGGCCACGCCGGTCGACTTTCGTCATCGAGACCAACACGAAATTCCTGCGCGAGAGCGACATCATCACAGAATCGGAAGCCGATACCCCGTGCAAGCGGATCTATTTCGCCCTGACGCTGATGTATCTCGCCGACGATCCCACGCTCGCGGAGAACAGCTTCGTGTTGCAGGCGAACGACCTGATGGAAGCGGCGCCGAGCACGCGGCCCTACATCGCCGCGATCTACGAACAGGTGCAGGGCGGCGACCTGTATCGCGCCCTGAAGCGGGGCAAGGATCTTCTCGCCTACGAGGACCAGCTGCGCAGCCTTCTGGCGGAGAAGGAAGCGCCCGCCGACGCGTCCTGAGGGCCGTCCTCGCCGTTGCACGCGAAAGCGAAGCAATCTCAGAGTGCGGGACCTGACCGGATGCGGCGCGCCCCTGGATGGCTTCGCTGCACTCGCAAAAACGGGGGACACGGCACGAGCCGAGTTCCCCCGAGGATATGACAGCCTCTCGGTCGGCGCCTCAGCGCCCGGCGAGCCCGGCCGCGAGGTTGAGGTTGATCGTGATGACCGGCGTCAGCTTCTCCGGGGCCGGATCGACCATGGTGTCGACCATGTGCCGGAAGACGAACACCGCGAGCTTCGTGACGCCCTGCTTCACATCGGCGGGAAGCTCGTTGGCCGGGTCCGTCACGGAGGTCGCGAGGATCGTCCAGACCTTCTGATTGAAGTTCAGCGCGGCCACCAACTCGCCGGACTGGTTGGCCCAGTCGTCGCGGACCATCTGCAAGCGTTGTGCGGCCTTCGTCAGCACCGCCGACTCCGCCTCTCGGGCGGTCAGGACGCTGCGCGAGGTCTTGGCGTAGGCATTGGCAGCGTAGCTCATCGCATTCCCTGGTTTGCGCGGCGCTGTGGTTCAGGCGGGCGAACCGCGTTCTCGCGCAAGACCAGTTAAGAGCCGGTGAGTCCCAATCCCGAAGTCTGAACTCGGTTAGCAGCGGGTGGCCGCAAACTGAGATTCACGGTGCCTCCCCGTGGGATGGTACTGAAAAACGCTCACACCAATCACAGATCGCTGACGCCAAGGCCGAATGCACCGCCAGCGTGCAACCGCCGAATGCCGGGCGCAGTACCCGTCATGTCCCTGAGATCATTCACGAACTCTCAAGCTTCCCGCCCCATGCTCGGTCCTGGGTCGAATTGGCGAGATCGGTGTCCTCTGCCATCTTGCAGCCGACATATCGCGCGAGAAGTTGGACAGGCCGCAGATCGAGACCCGACGGGTCGTAGCGCGTATGTTGAACTTTACCCTTGGCGCCGTTGCCGGTGCTCTGATCGCCGGTATCCTGACGATCACCGCAGCGCGCCAGCCCGAATTCCAGGCGAAGCTCGGTCTGGTCGCAGCGCCGTTGCCGATTACCCCGGCGGCTGCGTCCGGTCGGCCACCGGAGCTGCAATGCCGCCCGGATGCGGGCACGGCCGCTTCGGGCCAGACGGTTCAGGACATCCTGTTCAACCGGCAGCGGTTCTGGTCGGTCACCCCGTGAGGCGCCGATGCCCCCGGACGACCGGGGGCCGTGTCGTGCTCAGAGCGCGACGAGGAGCAGAACGAGGGCCGAGGCAGCGACCATCGAGCTGACGAAACCGCACAGGGCGGCGACGAAGGACGGACCGTTCGCGACGGCGACATCGGTGTGGCTCGTGGCGTTGGACATGGTCGAACAAGCTCCCCGGCGGCGCTCAAGCCGTCCGTTGCATCTGATTGTTGGAGAATGGTCTGTCCCGCTGTGCGCGGGCGCACGAATTCAGCGAATGCTGCCTATCATCAATCGCAGCGGTTAATCTTCTTTGCGATGCGCAGCTGCCGCAGTTCTCCCCGCAAATCAATGGCGATCACGCCTTCGCCACAATCGTCGAAGGCGTCACGGGCATCGTTGTAGCGATCGCCGATCTCATCGAGGGTGTCGCAGACCCGATCGTGGTCGCCGAGCCGCATGTCCTGGCGGACCTGGAAGCGCAGGGCTGCGGCTTCATCGACCTTTTTTCGCGCCTCGATGCAGGCGGGAACCGCCAGAGCCGAGGTCGCAACGACGGAACCGGCGATCACGCCGAAGAGGCAGGCTGAAAGACGGGTTCGCAGGTTTTGCATGGCTTCGACTGTTGCTGAACGTAAACGATTAACCAAGTGACGAATGCTTCCGCAGATCTAAGCTGCGTTCGTGTTCTGCCGGCTTCAACTGCGAAGCTGCCGGAACGGTTCCTCACGTCGACGGCCGCGCTTTGCGGCGGCGGGAGGAAAGGATGGCCGCGAGGTCGACTGGGGCGAAACCCATGGGATCGACGCCGACATCGTATTGCTTCGGCATCGGCGAGAGCTTGCCATGGCTATGGCCGTGGAGGTTCAGGGCTCCGCGCCCGATGCCGTTCCACGTCCTGAAGGCGTAATGGCACAGGACCAGGGCGCGCCCCTCGACCGCGATTTCCGCATAGCTTCGCACCGAGGCCCAGCCCGACGCAGCGAGCGTCGCCGGGCCATCGTTGTTGCCGGCGATGAGGTGCTTGTCGCCGTTGAGCCGGCCGAGGATCTCCGCGATCCGATGCGGCGGCGGCCCGAGGGCGAAGTCGCCGAGGTGCCAGACCGTATCGCCCGGCGCGACCGCCTCGTTCCAGGCGGCGATCAATCCCTCGTCATGTGCATCAAGATCGGGGAACGGCCTGTGGTCGAAGCGCAATGCGCGGGGATCGCCGAAATGCGTATCGGCGGTGAAATGGATCCTCACACGAGCCTCCCCCGTGGCGGCGCGCGGCACGGTATCCCTGACGCCCCGGCCGCACTACCTTGCCGCTACGTCCAAGCCTCCCGAGGAGGCAACCGATCCGCGATGGAGCCTCGCCGATGACCGACAGCCCGCGCCTCACGAGCCTCGCCCACGGGGGAGGCTGCGGCTGCAAGCTCGACCCGGAGGTCCTGCGCACGCTCCTCGCGGACCAGCCCGCCGCCGGCCGGTTCGAACAACTCCTCGTCGGCAACGAAACCGCCGACGACGCCGCCGTCTGGGAGCAGGAGGATGGCACCTGCATCATCGCCACCACGGACTTCTTCACGCCGATGGTCGATGACCCCGCCGATTTCGGGCGCATCGCCGCGACGAACGCCATTTCGGACGTCTACGCCATGGGGGGACGCCCGATCTTCGCGCTGGCGATCCTCGGGATGCCGGTGGGCAAGATCGCGCCGGAGGTCGTCGCCAAAATCCTGCGCGGAGGCGCGGAGAAATGCGGCGAGGCCGGCATTCCCGTGGCGGGCGGCCATTCCATCGACACGCCGGAGCCGATCTATGGGCTCGCCGTGATCGGCACCTGCCGCCGCGAGGCCGTGCGGCGCAACGCCGATGCGCAGGCCAGCGACGTGCTGATCCTCACCAAGCCCCTCGGAGTTGGCGTCTATTCCGCCGCCATCAAGCGCGAGAGCCTGCCGGAGGCCGGCTACCGCGACTTCATCGCGACGACGACCCTCCTCAACCGGGTGGGCACGGACCTCGCCGCCGACCCGGCGGTGCACGCGCTCACCGACGTGACCGGCTTCGGCATCCTCGGCCACGGCCTCGAACTGGCCCGTGGCGCGGGGCTCACCCTGGTTCTCGACGCGGACAGGCTGCCCCTCCTGCCGCTGGCGGAAGACTTCGCACGGGAGGGCTACGTCACCGGCGCCTCGCACCGGAACTGGACGGCCTTCGGCGGCAACGTCGATCTGCCCGACGATCTGCCGGATTGGCGCCGCCACCTCCTCACGGACCCGCAGACTTCGGGCGGCCTGCTCGTCTCGTGCAGCGCCGACAGCGCATCTGCGATCCTCGAGCGCATCCGCGCGGCGGGCTGCCCGGCCGCTGCGATCATCGGCCGGATGGAGCACGGCACGGCCCGAATCCGTGTTGCGACGTGAGGTCCGAATTCACGGCCGGACAGAATATCTTCACGACTGAGTGATATATAGGGTTCGAAATCCGCGCTTTACTATGATCGCTCGGCCGCTGGCCATTACGATCCGGCGCGGCGAAGATCGGCACCGGCCTTGCTGTGGTTCACCCCCTGCTCGGCCGTTGCGAGCGAATGGCAAACCGGATTTGTCGGGATCCAACACAGTTTCGCCTCCGGCATGCGGCGTCACGGGCTGGCCCTTCGGCGTCGCCCCGGATGGCCCCGGCCGCCCGGCGTTTCTGCCGGATGGGCAGCCGTGGCCGCCGATCCGGGTGCTGATCCCGAAGGAAGCCTCGGCCGAATTGCTGGCCTCCCTCGCGCACCAGGACTATCCGGAGCATCGCATCGAGACGTTCACGCCGGATGCGCTGTCGAATTCGCACGTGGCGACGATCATCCTGCGCGACGGCGACATGCTGGCGCCCGGAGCGCTGACGGCGCTCGCCCTCGACATGTCGCTCAGCGGTGCCTCGGCGGTGGCGGGGCTGCGCGTGCTTTATGCCGACCGGGTGCTCGGCCTCGACATCCCCAACCCTGATGCCTCGCTCGATGACGCGGACGGGATCCTCTGGGCGCCGCGCGCCCCATTCGCGTGGAGCGCCCTTCCGCGCGACGCCAAGCGGCGGATCGGCCGCCCCGTTCTCCTCCGGCGAGGACAGGCGCCTGAGATCGGCAAGACCCTCTCCATCGTTTCGGTGACGGGTACCGGCACGGTCGGCGGGGCCGGCGTCGCCCATCGCCGCCTGTCCGAGGCGCTGGCCCTCGCGCACCACCGGGTGACGGAAGAAGTCCTCAGCACGCGGCCAGCGGCCGCCGAATGGACCGACCGCTTCCCCGAGGCCGAGGCGCGCATCGCGAGCGCTCGGCCCGACTTCGTGCTCGTCGGCAACGTCCATGGGGCGACCCGCAGCCTCGACGTGGTGGGACGTCTCGCGAGCCAGATCCCGACCGCCTTGGTCCTGCACGACCTCTTCGCCCTCACGGGCCGATGCTGCCATCCGCGCGACTGCACCCGCGCCGATACCGGTTGCGATGCCACCTGCCCGACCCCGGACGAATATCCGCCGCTCGCGCCCCGGCGCATCGCCGGTATGCATGCCCGCAAGCGCGCCGTGCTCGCCGCCCCGGACGGCCCGGTGCTGCTCGCCAATTCCGGCTGGACGCAGGCGCGCAGCGATGCGCTGGCGCCCGCCACGGCGGTGACGCGGCCAGTCAGCCTCGCCTTTCCCACCGGGATCTTCCGCCCCGGCGACAAGCCTTCCCTTCGGCGTCGCCTCGGCCTGCCCGAGGACGACGTGCTGATCCTCGTTTCCTCGGTGATCGTCGACGGGCCGGACAAGGGCTTCACCGATTTGCGCGACGCCCTGCGCGCGGTGGCGCGGCCGGGCGTCGGAATCGTCGCCATCGGCCGCCTGGACGATCCGGGCAAGTTCGGCATCGCGAACCTGTTCGCGCCGGGCCTGATCGCCAGCGAGGACGAATTGGCCGCATGGTACGGCGCCTGCGACCTCCACGTCACCGCGAGCCGGCACGAGACTCTGGGCCAGACGCCGATCGAGGCCGGCCTGTGCGGCGTGCCGACGCTGGCCTACCGCACGTCGGGCCTCACCACCTCGGTGATCGACGGGGTTTCCGGCTGGCTCGTGGACATGCGTCCCGGCGCTCTGGCGCAGGCGCTCGCCGAACTCGTCTCGGACGGCGCCGCGCGACGGGCGCTCGGCGCCTTCGCGCGGATCGCCCTCGAAAGCCGTTTCAGTCCGGCCGCCGCCGCGCTGTCGCTCGATGCGGTGCTGCGTGAGCGCGGGCTGATCGCGGAGGGGCCGGCGCGGATGGCGTTCAGTCCGGCGATGTTCGGCCATTTCCCCTTCGCCGCCGAGCGCGCCCGCGGCGCCGAGGGCACGGTGCAGGCTCCGTCCTCGCCGATTGTCAGGCGGCTGCGGCGGACGAAGCAGGCCGTGCTGGGCCGGCGGATGCCGCTGTTCGTGCGCCGCTGCCTCTACCTGGCCAGCGCCCTGCGACGGAGGGCGGTGTGATGCACGGCTCCCTCACGCGGCGGCAGCGGATCTACATCGACCGGACGCATCTGCGTGGGCGCGTCACCGGCATCGAACGCGTCACGATGGACCTGTTCTCGGCCGATGCCCTGGCGCCGCACGATCTGCATTCGGTGACGAGCCGATCGATTCCGGGGATGATCGCCGCTCAGCAGATCGGCCTCCCGCTCCGCGCCCTGCGCGACCCGCAGGCGCTGTTCCTCTTCCCCGGCTTCCCGCCGGCGCCGCTCTGCGCGCCGGCCGCCGCGCGCTGCCTGCTCTACATCCACGACACGTTCCTCCTCAGCCGCCCCGAGGATCTGAGCCTGCGCAGCCGGCTCTATCTCAGCCCCGCCTTTGCCCTCGCCATGCGATGGGGCCGCAACCTGTTCGTGAACAGCCGCACCACGGGCGAGGATCTGCGCCGATACTGCTCGCCGAAGGCCGGCGTGTTCCTGCTCCGGCCTCCGGTGCGCGACGTGTTCAGCCTAGCCAGGCGCGTCGGCCCGGGCCCACGCCGACCGAGCGATCCGCTGCGGCTCCTGGCCATCGGCACGGTCGAGCCGCGCAAGAACTACCCCGCCTCGCTGGCCGTGGTGGAGGCCTTGAACAGCATCGGCATCCCGGCCGAACTGCACATCGTCGGCCGCCCCGGCTGGGGGAAGCACGCCTTCCTCGATGCGCCGCCGGCCTACCTGCACCTGCACGGCTATCTGCCGGATTCCGACCTCCTGGCGCTGGCCGAGACCTGCCACGCCCTGCTCTCGACGTCGAAGGCCGAAGGTCTCGGCCTGCCGCTGCTCGAAGTGCAGCACGGCGGCATCCCCGTGATCGCCCCCGACGCCCCCGTCTTCCGCGAAGTGCTGGGCACGTCGGGTCTGCTGATCCGGCCGGACGATGCGGAGCGCAGCGCGCGCGCCATCGCCGCCTGGATCGACACGCGCGCATTCCACGAGGGCGCCCAGGCGGCCCGGGACAATGTCGGACGCTGGAACGACTTGGCCGCGCGGGACGCGAGCCGGTTCCTGGCGCTCCTCGACGGCGATCCCCACGCCTACGACGCCCCGGATTCCATGATCCCATGAACGCCCGCCTGCCAGCGACGTCACGGCGCTTGGCAGAGGAGCGGGTGGGGGTAAGACTGGCCTTTGCCGTATACGGCGCGGTATGCCGCTTGCGACATCGGTCTTGAGTAAGTCGTTTTGGTCGTTCAACTGTCTAGAAATGGGACGCGGTGTTCCTGATCAAGACAGACCTGCGACAGGACGGACAGTCAAGGAGCGAGGCGTATGTTCGACTTCTCGACACGCATCAGCGGTGAGCCGGTGCGTATGGTGCTGCCGGAGATGGGCGCGCGCACGGATGCGCGCACCATCGCACGGCGGCTGTGGCGCGGTTCGGCCTTCATCATCCTCGGCGGCCTCATCATGGTCGCCGCCGCCGTGGTGGTGCTCGGCCTGATCCCGCCGAGCTACACGTCGAACATCCAGGTGCTGGTCGATCCGACCGACCTGCGTGTCGTCGAGAACGACGTGAACGCCCGCGCCCCCCAGGCGGATAGCGGCGTCTCCATCGCCGAGAGCCAGGTGCGCGTCATCCAGTCGGACAACGTGCTGCGCCGGGTCGTCGAGAAACTGCATCTCGACCAGGATGAGGAATTCGTCCGCCCCGAGGCGAGCAACCCGTTCATCTATTGGCTGCGCAGCGTCATGGGCACGCTTCCGCCGGATGTGAGCCGCGATCCGGTGAACATCGCCCTCGATACGCTGCAGCGGAACGTCGTCGTCCGCCGCCCGGAACGCACCTTCGTCATCGACGTGGCGGTGCAGTCGCGTGATCCGGCCAAGGCCGCGAAGATCGCCAACGCCATCGGCGACGCCTACTTCGCCGAGGAAACCGCCGCCCGAATGGATTCGGCCAAGCGCGCCTCCGATGCGCTGGCCTCGCGCCTCGCCAACCTGAAGCGCGATGTCGAGGACGCCGAGCGGCAGGTGGTGCGCTATCGCGAGGAGCACCGTCTCGTCGCGTCGAGCGGTCGCCTCCTCACCGATCAGCAGCTTGGTGACCTGAACCAGCAGCTCGTCGGTTCCTCGATCAAGACCGCCGAGTCGAAGTCCCGCCTGGAACAGGCGCGGAAGATGCGCACCTCTGACCCGAGCACCGCCCTGCCGGAGATGCTGCAATCGCTCGAGATGCAGGCCCTGCGGCAGCAATACGCCACCCTGTCCCGTAACACGGCCGAACTCGCGACCCGCCTCGGCGAGCGCCACCCGGCCATGGCCGAGCAATACGCCCAGCAGCGCGATCTGCAGCGCCTGATCCAGCGGGAGAAGGAGCGCATCATCGACACGCTCCAGAAGGATTACGACCGCGCCGCCGCCAGCGAGGCCGCGATCCGCTCCAACCTCGACCGGGTGAAGACCGAAACCACGGTCAGCGACCGGGCCTATGTCGGCCTGCGCGAGCTGGAGCGGACGCTCGAAGCCCGCAAGGGCGTGTACGAGGCCTATCTCCGCCGCTCCCGCGAGGCGAGCGAGCAGGAGCGGCTGAACACCACCAACGTGCGCATCATCTCGGTGGCGACGCCGGCCCTGCAGCGGACCTTCCCGCCCTCGCCGAAAATCGTGCTGCCGGTGGCGCTGCTGCTCGGCCTCGCCATGGGTGCGGGCATCGCCCTCCTCCTCGGCGCCGATGCCGACCGCCGCCGCTCCCTGCGCCAGGCGGGTCAGCCGGTCGGCCGCAGCTTCCGGGCCGCCGACGCCTGACAGCGACGAAACCGGGGCGTCCCGCGCCCCGGTCCTTCCGTTACGGGCGAGGCTCGAACAGATCCGGCCTGCGGATCTGCAGCGCGAAGAGCAGCACCAGGGTCTTCATGTCGCTGAGCGCTCCCCGCGACACCATGGCGGAGAGCTCGGCGAGCGGAATCTCATGCACCGTGACCGCCTCGCTTTCGTCGGCGAGGCCGCCCCCGGGACCGATCCGGTCCGCCTCGGAATAGGCCGCCAGGAACAGGTCGATCCGCTCCGTTGAGATGCCCGGCATCGACCATGCGCTCGCCACGAGATCGAGCGCACCGAGGCGCAGCCCGGTTTCCTCACTCGCTTCCCGCCTCGCCGCTTCGTCGGGCGCCTCGTCCTCGAGTAGGCCGGCGGGGCTTTCCATGATGCTCTCGGGACCGCCCGCGCAAAGCAACGGTGCCCGCAACTGCGAGACCAGGGTCGCGACCCGTCGTTCGGGATCGTAGGGAAGCACGGAGACGGCCCTGCCGTGATCCTCGACCTCGCGGCTGATGCGCGTCCCGTCGGACTGGATCACTTCCGCCACGAGAAACCGCGCCCAACCGTCGTGGACGACGCGCACGCCGCCGATGTGTGCTGGCATTCTGTCTGTCCGCTCCGTGTCCGTCGAGGAGCAAGCGGATCGATCAAGAATGCGGCGGTATCGCGAAGGCGGTGATGGTGAAGCGCAATTCGGCGCCGTCCCGCTCGGCGCCGGCGAGTTGCCAGCCCTCCTCACGGACGAGGTTCGGGATGTCGATCGCCGCCATCGGGTCGGTGCAGAGCACCACCAGCGTCGCACCGGCCGGGAGGGTTTGCAGCGCCTTGCGGGTGCGCAGGACCGGCAGGGGGCATTTCAGCCCGGCGAGGTCGAGGATCGTCTCTTCGGGTCCGCTCAAACGAAACTCCCCGCCCCGGAGCGAACCGGAGCGGGGAGTCCTACTCAACCGCCGGATGGCTTACCAGCCGTAGTAGCCGCCATAGCCGCCGCCGTAGCCATAGGCCGGAGCGTAGCCGTAGGCGGGCGCATAGCCGTAGGAGCGGACGGGGGCGTAGCCGTAGCCATAGGCCGGGGCGTAGCCGTAATCGTAGCCATAGCCGTAGCGCGGGGCGGCGCTGGCGGCGATGGCGCCGCCGATCAGGCCGAGGGCGGCGCCGGCCGCGAGGGCGCCGGCGGCGCGACCGCCATAGCCGCGACGGTAGCCACGGCCGTAGCCGTAGCCGTAACCGCGGTAGCGCACGTGATCGACAGTGGCATTCTCGCCGGCGACCTTGACGGCGGTCTGAGCCGGGAGCGGGGCCGCCTCGGCAGCGGTAAGCGAGCCGGCGACCAGCGCCAGCGACGTGACGGAGCCGACGGCGAAGGTAGCGATGCGGGACATGGCTGGATCCTTCAGTTGAACGTGTCCGCACCCAGAACAGCGTTCACCGCCAAGTCGTTCCACCTGAAATGACGCGGGGAGGCGCGAGGCTCGTGATCTGGATTAGAAAACGCACTCCATAAAGGACGGATCGACTGACGATTCCCAGCGGGATTCGTAAGCGTCCAGGAGATCTTGTGCGCGCGTGCGTCCGGCAGCGACGATCATCTCCAAAGGCTGGAGATAGCCTGTCTCGTCGTTGCCACCGGCATCGCGCCTGGCGCGGGCCTTGAGGCCGGCGCGGGCGATGGCCAAGGCCTCGGCGGCGACCTCCCCGAGGGTCCGGGTGCCGACCGGGGTCGCGAGCCCGAGGCGGGGCGCGGTGGCCCGGGCCGCTTCCCGCTGCGAGGCGGTCCAGCCCTTCACGAGGTCGAGGGCGGCGTCGAGGGCGCCTTCGTCGTAGAGGAGGCCGGTCCAGAACGCGGCCTGCGCGGCGATCATGCCCGCATCGCCCACATCGGCGCCGCGCATTTCGAGGAAGCGTTTCAGGCGCACCTCCGGGAAGGCGGTGGAGGCGTGGTTCGCCCAATCCGAAACCGTGGCGCGCTCGCCCGGCAGATGCGGCAGGCGGCCCTCCATCAGGTCGCGGAACGAGGCGCCGGACACGTCGTGATAGGTGTCGCCGCGCTTCACGAAATACATCGGCATGTCGAGGAGCCAGTCGGCATAGGCCTCGTAGCCGAAGCCCTGCTCGAAGGCGAAGGGCAGCATTCCGGTGCGGTCGGCATCCGTGTCGCGCCAGATCTCGGAGCGGCGGGAGAGGAAGCCGTTCGGCCGCCCGTCGGTGAAGGGCGAGTTGGCGAACAGCGCCGTCGCCACCGGCTGGAGCGCGAGGGAGGCGCGCATCTTGCGCGCCATGTCGGCCTCGGAACTGAAATCGAGATTCACCTGCACGGTGGCCGTGCGCAGCATCATGTCGAGGCCGAGGCTGCCGACCTTCGGCATATAGCCGGCCATGATCTTGTAGCGGCTCTTCGGCATGACGGGCGTTTCGTCCCGTCGCCATTTCGGGCTCATGCCGAGGGTGAGAAAGCCGATGCCCAGGGGTTCGGCGACCCGCTTCACCGCATCGAGATGGGTGGCGAGTTCCGCCGCCGTGGCGTGCACGTCCGGCAGGGCCGCGCCGGAGAGTTCGAACTGACCGCCGGGCTCGATGGAGATCGCCCCGCCCTCGCTGGCGGCGAGCCCGATGACGGCGCCCCGGTCCGTGATCGGCTCCCAGCCGGTGTCGCGGCCGAGCCCGACGAGCAGCGCGCCGATCCCCGTCTCGCCGTCGTAGGGCACGGGGCGGTGGTCGGCCGTGTAGAAGGGTATCTTCTCGTGCTCGGTGCCGATGGCGAATCGCTCGCGCGGTTTCTCGCCGGCGGCGAACCACTCGATCAGTTCGGCGCGCGTCGTCAGCGGCGTGGTGTCATCGGAGTCGCGCGCCATGCGCTGCCCACCCAGGAATCGTGATCCGTTCGGATGGCGGCGCGCCGGTCGCCCGGTCGTCCCGCCCGGTTAAAACCCCGTCCCGAGAACGGGACTTTGGACGGGCTCCCGCCGTCCGCACGGATGTTCCGCGCGGCCGGCGTCCTTGCACGCACATAGTCGAGAGCGGACGGAGGGACAACGCGGCGAAACCTGCATCCCAAGCGCGGCTTTGGGCGGCAACGGGCCTATCCCTGCGCCAGCGTCGCGGCATGTGCGCCCGCACACGCCGTTCCGAAGCTCACCGGCAATCGCCCAGAACCGCCTGGACCAGCGCCAGAACCGCCACCGCCGCCGTATCCGCCCGCAGGATGCGCGGCCCGAGGGACAACGCCACGGTGTTGGGCCGGGCACGGATCGCCGCTCGTTCCTCGTCCGAGAAGCCGCCCTCCGGCCCGACCAGCACGGCGAGCGGCGGCGGCTTCGCCGCATCAGCGGCCTTCGACAACGCCTCCACAGGGTCGGAGATGGGCGCATCCTCGTCGCAGAAGACGAGGAGCCGCCCTGTGTCCAGTCCGGCCAGGGCCTCGTTCAGCCTGAGCGGCGGGGCGAGTTCGGGAATCGCCAGGATGCCGCATTGCTCGGCGGCCTCGATGGCGTTGGCCCGAAGCCTGTCGACGTTCACGCGGTCGCCCTGGGTGAAGCGGGTGATGACCGGGCGGATGAGCCCCGCCCCCATCTCCACCGCCTTCTGGGCCAGATAGTCGAGCCGGGCGCTCTTCAGCGGCGCGAAGAGATAATGCAGGTCGGCGGGGGGACCCTGCGGGCGCGTCTGCGCCACGCAATGGAGGTCCCCGTCCTTGCGCCCCGTGGCGACGAGGCGGGCGTGCCACTCGCCATCGCGCCCATTGAAGACCAGGACGGGGTCGTCCTCCCCGCGCCGCAGCACGTTGATGAGGTAATTCGCCTGCGCCCGTTCGAGCGGCAGGACGGTGCCCGTTGCGAGGGGCTTCTCCACGAACAGGCGGGGTGCTTTGAAGTCGTAGGCCGGCATGGCCGGGTGGTCGCGCGGGCTCGCGCGGGAGTCAACGCAGGGGCGCCTCGGCCATGGCGTCAGGCCGGTGTTGCGGGCTTGCGACAGGTGGATGATTTCGCATTCTTCCCCAAGGTCTCCCCCTACGCCTCATGGGAGAAGCACCCTGCCGCTCGATTGACGCCACATTCCTATGGCGAAGGCGGTGGTAACGATCTCGAAACGCTTTGCGGGACGAGGCTGCGAGTCGAGGGGAGTCTCGAAAATGACCTACAGGAGCTTCGTGCTGGGAGCGGCGTCGCTGATGGCCGGCTTCCTGGTTTCCGGCCAGGCCCATGCCCAGAGCATGACCCAGCCCATGCCGATGTCGACACAACCGGCCCCGTCCGCTGCCCCGGCGCCGGCGCCGGCCGTCGCGACCGATTGCAGCGGCATCCAGAAGACCCTGGCCGAGCGCAAGGCGCTCGTCGGCCGGGCGAATGCCGCCTCGACCTCGAAGAAGAAGATGACCCCCGGTGAGGCATGCAGCCTGTTCGGCCGGCTCGTCTCGAACGGCAATGAGGGATTGAAGTGGATCGCCGCCAACAAGGAATGGTGCTCGATCCCCGAATCGTTCGCTGAGGGCTTCAAGGCCGATCACACCAAGGTCACGGGCATCCGCACTCAGATCTGCGGTGTGGCCGCTCAGGCGGCGAAGATGGAAGCGCAGGCCCGCGCCCAGGCCCAGAACGGCGGTGGCGGCGGGCTCCTCGGCGGGCCGGGCCTCAGCGGCTCGTTCAAGCTTCCGCAGGGCGCCCTCTGAGCACGCCGCCTCCGGCCAAAGGGGCCACCTTCCGAGACGGGCGCCCCGCCGATGCGGTCGCGGGGCATTGGGTGGATCGTCACGCTCCCCTCGCGTGGCGCCCCTACCTGCGCCTCGCCCGGATCGACCGGCCCATCGGCTGGTGGCTCCTTCTGCTCCCCTGCTGGTGGTCGGCCGCGCTGGCGGCCATCGCCGCCGATTGGACCTTCCCCGATCCGGTCGATTGCGTGCTCTTCCTGATCGGCGCCATCGCGATGCGCGGGGCCGGCTCGACCTACAACGACATCGCCGACCGCGACCTCGATGCGAAGGTCGAGCGGACACGCCTGCGCCCCCTCCCCTCGGGCCAGATCCGCGTCCGACAAGCGGCCCTGTTCCTGCTGGCGCAGGCACTGGTGGGATTCGCGGTGCTGGTGCAATTCAACGGCACGGCGATCATCGTCGGGCTGTGCTCGCTGCTGCCAGTGGCGATCTATCCGTTCATGAAGCGGATCATGTCCCTGCCCCAGCTCATCCTCGGCTTCGCCTTCGGGTGGGGCGCGCTGATGGGCTGGGCCGCCGTGTTCGCGTGGCTCGATGCCACGCCGCTGCTGCTCTATGCCGGCTCCGTGGCGTGGATCGTCGGCTACGACACGATCTACGCGGTGCAGGACATCGAGGACGACGAGATCGCCGGCATCCGCTCGTCGGCGCGGCTGTTCGGCCGGCGGCTGAAGGGCGCGGTGGGGCTGTGCTACGGGCTGGCTGCGATCTTCGTGGCGCTGGCCGCGTGGCGGGCGGGCGCGGGGCCGGTCGGCTTCCTGGGCGTCGCCGCGTTTGCCGGGCATCTCGCGTGGCAGGTCGGGCGTCTACAGGAGCGGGACGGAGCCGGGGCACTCCGGCTGTTCCGGTCGAACCGGGATGCGGGGCTGATCCTCTTCGCGGGGCTCACGGCCGACGCGCTGATCCGAGGCCTGTCCTAGGCCGATTCCCTCTTACGAGCGGGCGATGATCTCGGCCTCGCCGCGGAAGATCTGCGGCCGGGCCGGCAGGCGCCCGGTCTTGCGGCGGGCGAGGAAGCGCGGGCGGCGGGCGCCGAGCCCGGCATGGCGACGGCGGATGCGGATCTTGCCGAGCATCACCCGGCCGACCTGCTGCGACACCGGCACCAGCACCCCGTCCTCGCGGACGATCATGCGCACCAGACCCGCCCGCGTGCAGAGGTCGCGCCAAGTGGCCACGACATCTTCTTCCGCGAAGGGGCCGAGGCGCTGGAGCGTCTTGCCATCGGCATCCACGAGGATGAGGTGGAAGCAATCCTCGCCGCTGATCTCGGACTCGTCCTCGGCATAGGCGAGCGCCGCGCCGAATGCGGCACGGGCGCACGGCACGCGACCGATCAGCGGCAGAGGCGAGGCCGCGAAGGCGGGCATCGCCTGGATCGGGTCGTGGCTGTGGTCACGCATATCCATCGTTCGAGCCTCAGCGCCTCAGGGCGATTCGAGCAAGTGGCGAACCGAGCCGGTCCGTCCGTTATGCGCAGCAAAATCGCATCGACACCCCTCGATACGCCTTAAGAGCTTCAGTTAAGCGATTCTGGACGAGGACTTCACTGGTAGAATGCTCAATGCTTCCTTGAATGCTCAATGTTTTCTTGCTTCGACGCTTCAACATCGATTCATCATACTGACCACCTCCCCGCGCTGGGGGCGGCATGGCCGCGCTTGTGGCGGTGGGGCATGAAGTCTAGAACGGAGAGAAGGATCGTCCTTGATCTTTCCCCGATCGAAGAATTCGGCGTCCGTCGCCATCCGCGCGACTTTATCCGCGCTGTCGCCGGCACGTCCTACGCAGGACCAGAATGTCGAAGCCCTTTACCGACGCGAGCGTGGCAGAGCTGATGCCCGAACTGCGCACGGTGATGCGCGAGGCGGCGTCCATCGCCAAGCCGTACTTCCGCAAGGGGCAGCAGACGACGGCGCGGATCTGGTCGAAGTCGGGCGGCTCACCGGTCACGGAGGCCGACGTCGCCGTCGATACCTTCCTGAAGATTCGCCTCAGCGAGATGGTGCCGCAGGCGGCATGGCTCTCCGAGGAGACGGCGGACGATCCCGCCCGGCTTGGGCGGGACCTAGTCTGGATCGTCGACCCCATCGACGGCACCCGCGCGTTCCTGTCGGGACATCCCGACTGGTCGATCGCGGTGGCGCTGCTTCATGCGGGCGAGCCGGTGATCGGCTTCGTCCATGCGCCGGCGCTCGGCGTCGCCTACGAGGCGGTGCGCGGCCAGGGCGCGTTTCGCGATGAGCAGAAGATCGTCGTCGACCCGCGCGAGAGCCTGCGCGCCGCGCGCATCACCGGTCCGAAGCCGATGCTCGATCGGCTGACGCGGGGCGCCGGAGCGGACTCCGACTTCGTGCGCATCGACCGCATCCCGTCCCTGGCCTTGCGGCTGGTACGGGTGGCCGAAGGCTCGGTCGATGTGGGGATGATCTCGTCGGACGCGCGGGATTGGGATCTCGCGGCAGCCGATCTCGTCTTGCGGGAGGCCGGCGGCAGCGTGTGCAGCCTGCGGGGCGAGGGCGCGGTCTATAACCGCGCCGATCCCGTCCACGGCGAACTTGTCGCCCTTCCCAACGCCTTGCGCGATCCGGTGATCGCGGCCTGGGGCGCCTGAGGCGCCCCCACCGTCAGGCGGCGATCATCTCCCGCAGCGAAACCGCGGTCGGCGCGAGGCCGAGACGGTCGGCGAGATGCCAGTGCAGCTCGCGGGAGGAATGGTAGTTGTAGGAGCGGTCGATCAGGTGGCTCATGTCACGGCCGGTCTTGCCGGCATCGGCGAGGCGGCCGACCTTGAAGGTGGGCGCATCGGTGACGGGGGAGCGGACGCTGCGGCGCCGCGTGAACTCGAACTGCATTCTCGTATCTGCTTTTCTTATCTGGACCGGCGCGTCCCTGCGCATCCGGCGTCGTTTCTCATTATGGGTGTTGCGCTGTCCCGGACGCCTCTGCGCCCGGGACGGCTGTCGATTGGGGCCGTTCAGGGTGCCCCGTCAGTCTGGCCTCGGATCACGCGGCCTGAAGGTTGCTGGCGGCGTCCTTGCCGCTGCGCTTGTCTTGCAGGATCTCGTAAGAAATCCGTTGGCCCTCGACCAGGTTGCGCATTCCGGCGCGCTCGACTGCGGAAATGTGGACGAAGATGTCCTTGCCGCCATCATCGGGCTGGATGAAACCATAACCCTTGGTCTCGTTGAACCACTTTACAGTGCCGGTATTCACGTAGTGTACCTCGTTCGTCCATAGATCGTGCGCGCGGCCGCATGGCCACGAGTTGCACGACGGTCTGTCTGGTGTTTTCCAGAGCGGCGGGGCGCGAGACGCTGAACCTTTCGCGTGAGCGTCGGTCTCGACAGAAGTGCCCCCCAGGTACGTAGATAGGCTGACCCTGCGGCGGCAACAAGGCATCACCATCGTCGCAAGGGCAGGCCGCAGGCTCCGCGCCCCCGGCGGCCCCTGTGATTTCCCGATCTGGCGGTGCATATAGAACAGAGGGAACAGCCTCTTACGGCTGAGACATGGCCCAGTTTCGCACCGGCGTCGTCGGGCGCACTGGGCGCAGCAAAATGGCTTCCGGGCGGTATATGGCAGGCATCTCGGTCTCGCTGGATGGCGCGAACATCCAACTTTCCTTCCAGAAGGACGATCAAGCCACGGCCGTGGTGATGGACGCCCGCGCCGCCCGCGCCTTGATGCGCGCCGTGGGCCAATTGCTGACGGCCATCGACGAAACCGACGAAGGCGACGACCCCGAATCCACCGATCCGATGGGAGACGACATCGCGATGCTCGACGTGACCTCGGCGGCGATCGAGGTCGGCACCGACGAGGACGGGCAGGCGGTCGTGGCGTTCCAGGCGGGCGCCCTGCCCCCGTTCCAGCTGCGCCTGACGGACGAAGAGGCCCGTCACGTGGCGACGAGCCTCTCCGAGATCCTCAACGCTCCCCGGGACGTCCGCGCCTCGCATGGCGGGCACTGACGCCCCGTCGCCTTCTACATCCGCGTGCCGGGATCGGTCGGTGTCCCCGGGAAGACGTCCGGCTCGGAGCCGGGTCCGCCGGGCTCGCCGATGCCGGGGTCATTGACCGGGTAGGGCGTGCGCGGGCCGGTCGGGCCGATATCCGGCTCCTGTTCGGGCGTCGGCGGGGGCGGCGGCAGATCGCCGGGGGTCGGATCGGGGATGCCTGGATTGGCCATGATCGGTGTCTCCTGACGCGTCCGGGTTCACGGGGCCAACGGGTCCGGCACGGGCTTGTTCCGGGCGGAATCCCCGCTCGCCAATGGGGCGAACTGCCCCAATCGGTGAGGGAACAGGCAAGCGGTCAGGCGGTTGGGCGGGCAGCTCCACGATTGGGAGATGCCCCATGACCGACATCAAGCAAGCCAAGATCCTCATCATCGCCACGGACGGTTTCGAGGAGACCGAACTCACCGTGCCGCAGGCCAAACTCTCCGAGGCCGGCGCTCAGGTCACCATCGCCGCGCCGAAGTCGCGCCAGAGCGAGGGCACCATCCGTAGTTGGGACAAGACCGACTGGGGCAAGGACGTGAAGGTCGATGCCGACATCGAGAGCCTCGACGCCTCCGGCTTCGACGCCCTCGTCCTGCCGGGCGGCCAGATCAACCCCGACAAGCTGCGCCTCGAGCCGAAGGCCCTGGAGATCATCAAGGGCTTCCTGACGAGCGGAAAGGTCGTGGCCGCGATCTGCCATGGCCCGTGGCTGCTGATCGAGGCCGGGGCGGTGAAGGGCCGCGACCTGACCTCGTTCCCGTCGATCAAGACCGACGTGATCAACGCGGGCGGCAACTGGCACGACAAGGAGGTCGTGACCGATCAGGGCATCATCACCAGCCGCAAGCCCGACGACCTCGATGCCTTCTGCAAGAAGATCATCGAGGAAATCGGCGAGGGCAACCACGGCCAGCGCCAGCTCGCCGCCTGATCCGCCTCATGTGCCGCGCGTGACTTCGAGCACGGCGGCGGATCGGAGGGGGCGGCCGTACTCGTCGCTCCCTTCGATGGTGATCCGGTGCGCGCCCGGCGGCAGATCCGCCGGGAGCCGCGCCGTCCAGATATGGCTCGACGGAATCGCCTGGACCCAGGACTTCTTGGTGTCGGGGTAGCGTGCGAAGAGTTCGGTCACGAACGGGTCCGGCCGGCGGGTGCGCACCATCGGCTGCGGCTCCTGGGTGCCGATCCGGTAGGAGAGCACGGTCTTCGGCCCGCCGTCGAAGACGTTCACCACCAGGGTGCTGTCGGCGAGGGCGTCCTGGAGGATCGGCGGCCGCAGGGCTTCCATCGGCCGCGTCGCGCGCACGACCTCCGGCGCGCCCACGCGGATCTGGCTCTCGAAGGCGATGCGCATGGCGCCGTCCGGCTCGCCCTGCGCCGGGACGTAACGCGTCGTGTAGTCGGTGCCGCGCACCGAGAGCACGTGAAACCCGTTCGGCGTACCGTCGCGGCTGTCGGCCGAGGGAATGCCGGTGCGGGTGTCCGGCCCGCTCCACCACGAGCCCGAGACGGCGGTCATCACGTGATGATGCAGCCCCTCCGCGAGGTAATGGTGCTCCGTCGTGTGGGTGTGGCCGCAGATCGCCAGGACCTTGCGCCCGCGCAGGATGTCGAGCAGCGCCGCGCGGTCGGCGGTCTCGTTCTGCTTGCCGCCGGGCGGCGCGTCCGTGTGCAGCGGGATATGAGTCGCGAGCACGATGAGCGTGTCCGCCGGCACCTCCGCCAGGAGGTTGCGCAGCAGGGCGAGGTTTCGCTCGCCGATCCGCCCCTCATAGGTGTTGGCGCCGATCGGGACCGGCGGCCCGAGCCAGACCACGTTGTCGAGCAGCACGAACAGCGCCCGCCCGTGCTGGAACGCGAAGGACGGGGCGCCGAACACGCGCTTCCACGTCTCGCGGCTGTAGCGGGCATCGGGCGCCTGCATGTTGAGGTCGTGATTGCCCGGCAGATTGTACCAGGGAATGCCGATGCGCCCGACGATGGAATTCGACCGCCCGTAGAGGGACAGGTCGTCGAACAGCACGTCGCCGGTGGTGATGCCGAACGCCGCCGGGATCGACATCGCCCGCGCGACCGCCGTGTCGCGGACGTGATCCAGCTCGCGCCGCGTCTCCGGCTGCGGATCGGTGAAGAGCAGGACGTCGAAATCCTCCGGCTCGTCCTGCTTCGTCAGGGTAAAGTCGATGGCGGCGGGGAGCGGCCCGGTCGGATCGACGCCCCGGTAGCGCAGGCCGATCTCCTTCGGCGTGCCCTCGGGCTGGTGGAGATAGCTGTGGCGGACGACGTTGTCGCCATCGCGCGGCAGGACGTAGCCCGGCGGCTTGATGACGAAGACCGCGCCGTCGCCCGGCATCGGCAGCCGGTAGCGGCCTTGGGCATCGGTGCGCACCACCTCCTGCCCGTTGGAGACGAGAACGTTCGGCAGCGGCGCGCGGGCGCTGCCGTCGAGGCCGAACACCGTGCCGGTGGCGTCCTTCGCCTCGGCGGCTGCGGCGCTTCCGGCTGCGATCGTCAGGGCAGCGGCGCCCGCAAGGGTCTCGCGGCGGGTCAGCGGCGGCATGGGCGGCTCCATTCAAGCCCGGCCGATGCAACAGATTTCAGCGACCGGCGCATGACAGCGGCGCGCCCTACGAAAAAGGCCCGCGCCTCGGGAAGCGCGGGCCTTCGGATCACGGTGTGGGATCGGACTCAGTTGGCGTCTTCGTCGCCCGGCTCGAAGGTCTGCGGCATGGTCGACTCGGCGCTCGCCACCGGGGTCGGGGCGGTGATCGTCGAGGGCACGTTCACGCCGTCACGCTTGTAGATGTCGTCGCGGAACTGCACCACGCCGTCCGGGGTCGCCCAGGCGGTGATGTAGGTCCAGTAGACCGGCACCGGCTGCGTGAGGGTGGCATCGACGCGCTTGCCGCTTTCGATGGCCTGCTCGACCTGCTCGCGGCCCCAGCCGGGCGTGTCCTTCAGGAGCCACGTGATGTACTCGCGCACGTTCTGAACGCGCACGCAGCCTGAGGAGATGAAGCGGAAATCGTCGCCGAACACGCCCTTGGTGTTCGTGTCGTGCATGAACACGCCGTAGGGGTTCGGGATGTTGATGCGGACGATGCCCATCGAGTTGAAGTCGGCGCCCGAATCCTGCCGGTAGGTGTAGCGGGTGCCCTCGTCGGAGTTCCAGTTCACCGCCTTCGGCGAGATCTCCTGGCCGTTCGACAGGATGCGGATCCGGTTGTCCGTGAGGTAGTTCGGATCCTTCTGCATCTTCGGGATCAGGTCCTTCTTCACGATGGAAGCCGGGACCGTCCAGGTCGGGTTGAAATTGATCTGCGTCGCCTTGGTGTTCATGATCGGCGATTGCCGGTCGATCTTGCCGACGCCGGCCGCGTGCAGGGTGACGATGCGGCCGTCCTCGACGGTCTGCACCAGAGCCGCCGGGATGTTGGTGATGACGAAGCGGCGGCCGAGGTCGCCCGAGTAGGAGCGCAGGCGCAGCACGTTGGTCTCGAGCTGGCGCAGGCGGATCTCGGCGGGCACGTTCATGGCCTGCTCGGTCGCCGCGCTCATCGCGCCGGTCTGGCTCAGGCCATGGCGGGCCTGGAAGCGCTTCACGCCGGCCGCGACGTAGGAATCGTACACGCCGGTGTTGGCGGAGGCCGGGTCGAGATCGCCGGTGACGATCAGGCGCTGGCGGACGGCGGCCACGGCCGGGCCCTTCGAGCCGATGCGCAGGCGCTCGGCGCCGTTCACCGGGCGCCAGCCGCCGCGCGAGACGATCTCGCGGTACTTCTCGGCCATCTGCTCGGTGGCCGCGACGGTCTGCGGCGAGAGGATCGGCACCGTCTCGCGCTGGACCTGCATGGCGGCCGGGGCCGCGTAATCCTGCGCCCATTCGGCCTGGGCGTAGCCGGCCTGGTCGCGCGCCGAAGCCGCCATCGCAGCGCCGACGAAACTCGTGCTCAGCGCGAGGCCGAGCACGGCCGTGGTGCGGACGCTGGTGTACCGGTGATGTGCCTGTCTGCGCATGTGTCGCTGGCTCTGGTCCGGATGTCGTTTGGCCCGGGCGGCCCCGGAAGGAATAGGCCGCACCGTGTCGTGATGGCGTTTAACACTCCCTATCGAAGGGGCCGGAATGTGGCATCGCCGTGCGCCGCCGCACGTGAGGCGACGCTTGAAGCCGCCTGCGGCCTGCGCGCCACAGTCGATTGCGCCAATTCTCCCCCCGGAAGACAGTCCACAGGGGCGGCGCCCCGGAGAGATGCGTGCCGGATCGGGGATCGTTCAAATTTGTCGGCGGAATCGGCGATCGGCGGTTCTGGCGGTTTAAGGTTAACCAGAGGTCAACTTCGCAACGCCGCGCCCGAGGCGCTAGGATTGCCCCGCCACCGCAGAATCCGCTGGGCGATGGTCCGGCCTGGGACAGACGGGGCCGCTCTGCGGCACAGGAGGCAGGATGAACGGTTACGACGTCACGTTTCGGGACAACCGGGACTGGGTGGAGTTCGGCGCCAGCTACGTTCACTCGGACGCGTTCAAGGCCCTGTTCCGCGATGGCATGGCTCTCGTGGAGGAGACGGCGGGCTATCTCGACGGCGATGGGCGGGACGAATCGCGCCTCGTCTCCCGGGACGCGACCCTGAGCTACGCCGCCGAGAGCATGCGGCTGACGACGCTTCTGATGCAGATCGCCTCGTGGCTCCTCGTTCAGCGCGCCGTGGCCGAGGGCGAGATGACCCCCGCCCAGGCGACGGAAGAGAAACACCGGGTGAAGCTCGGCGTGACGGAGCCGCCGAAGGCCGAGGCGTTCGCGCTCCTGCCGATGCGCCTGCAGCAGCTGATCCTGCGCACGCGGCGCCTGCACTCGCGGATCCTGCACCTCGACGCGCTGATCACCGAGGACCGGCCGACGCCCCGCCCGGTGGCCAGCCCGGTCGCCGCGCAGCAGGGGCTGCTCCACGCCGTGTTCGGCCGGCGGGAGGGCTGAGCTAAGCCATCCCCTCGATGGCGACATGCAAATGTTGCGGCCCGCGCAGGGCCGCACCGGACCAGTATGGCGGCGGGTCCTCCACGAGGCGCGGGCTCTTCAGCCGCCGCGTCAGCGCGGTCAGAGCCGATTCGGCCTCGAACCGCGCGAGCGGTGCGCCGACGCAGTAATGCAGCGACCCGCCGAAGCCGAGATGGCGGGTGCCGACGCGATCCGGGTCGAACCTGTCGGGATCGGGAAACACCGACGCGTCCCGGTTGCCGGCGGCGAGCAGCAGCACGAGGTCCGCGCCCTCGGGGATCGTGACCCCGGCGATGTCGATGGGGCTCAGCGTCGTGCGGGTCCGGAATTGCACCGGGGGCTCGTAGCGCAGCAATTCCTCGATCACGCGCGGCGCCCGCGACGGGTCGGCCTTCAGCTTCTCGAACTCGTCCGGGTGGCGCAGCAGGGTGAGGAGGCCGTTGGTGATGAGATTCACCGTGGTCTCGTGCCCGGCCACCAGCATCAGCACCGAGGTGGCGATCAGGTCGTAATCGCCCATCTTCACGCCTTCGGGCGTCACCTCGTTGGCGAGCCCGGAGAGCATGTCGTCCTTCGGGTGGCGGCGCTTGTCCTTGATGAGACCGGCCATGTAATCGGCGATGGCGTCGAAGGTCCGGCTGTTCTCCGCGCGGTTCTCGTCGTCCGCGAGGCTGTCGGGCTCCAGGGCTGTCGCGAGCTGCGTCGCCCAGGAATGGAATTGCGCCTCGTCCTCGCGGGGCACGCCGAACAATTCGCAGATCACCGTCACCGGCAGGGGATAGGCGAGGTCGTCCACCGCGTCGAAGCGGTGCGCGTCGCGCTTGGCGTCCAGCAACTCCTCGACCAGCCGGTCGGAGCGCGCGCGCATCCCCTGCACCCGCTTGCGCGTGAACTGGTGCATCACCGCCGCGCGCAGAGCGTCGTGGTCGGGCGGGTCGCGGAAGATGAAGGGCCGGTGCTGGTCGGTGATCCGGTCCCGTATCGGCTTGATCAGGTAGTCCTTGACCGGATTGCCGGTCTTCGGCCGGTCGGCCGGCGGCAGGGTCTCGGAACTCACCCTCGGATCGCCGAGAAGGCTCGCGATGGCGCCGTGGGTGGAGGCCACCCAGGTGCCCTCGGCCGAGCCATCATCCTGGTGCGAGACCGGGTTCTGCCGCAGCTTGGCGTAGATCGGGTACGGATTCGCCCTGTTGGCGAAATCCTTCACCTGCTTGAGGAGAGTGTCGTCGGCCATTCTGTCGGCTCCGTTGCCGGTCTGTCAGGCGAAACCCGGATCCTGGATCTCGAGCGCGCGCAGGGGACGGTCGGTGGCCGTCTCGGTCGGGGGAAAGGGCGCGGCGGTGGCGACCTTCTCGGCATAGATCGGGAGCCAGCGGGCGCTGTCGACGGCGAGCGCCGCGATGCAGCGCCCGGCCCGCCCGTAGACGGCCACGAAGCGGCGCTCGGCTGGGTCGCCTTGGACGATGGCGACCGCGTCGGCGCCGTCCGTGAGACCCGCCGACTTCACCACCATGTCGCCCTGCGTCGACCAGAAGTTCGGCACCGCCGCGTAGGGTGCGGCGGGTTCGAGCCCCGCGAGCAGCCGCCCGGCATATTCGGCCTGTGCGACCGCATGGCCCCAATGCTCCAGCGCGACCCGCCGCCCGCCGTAGAGCGGGTGGGGAAAGCGCGCGACATCGCCCGCCGCCGTGATGGCGCGGTCGGGGCGGCTCTGATCGTCGAGGACATAGCCGTGCTCGTCGCAATCGAGCCCGCCGGGATCGGCCGACAGGCCGGACCCCTCGAGCCATTCGATGTTGCGCACAGCCCCGAGGGCGACGACCACCACGTCCGCCTTCAGACGCTTGCCGTCGGCGAGGCGCGCGCCGGTGACGCGGCCGTCCTTGTGTTCGAGATGATCGACCTTGCTGCCGAAGCGCATCTCGACGCCCGCCTTGCGATGCACCTCGCCGATCATCCCACCCACGGTGGTGCCGAGCGCCCGCGAGAGCGTGGTGGCGGCGGGATCGACGAGGCTGACATTCAGGTCGAGTTCGCGGCAGACGGCGGCGACCTCGCAGCCGATGAAGCCGGCGCCGATCACGACGACGCGCTTCGGCCGCGCGGCCAGAACCTCGCGCAGCGCGGCGGAATCATCGCGGGTGCGGATGGTGAAGACGTTGTCGAGCCGAGCCTCGTCCTCATGCACCCAGGGTCGAGCCCGCGTGCCGGTGGCGATGAGTAGCCGGTCGTACGGAAGGCTGTCGCCGTCCGTGAGGTGGATCCTGCGCGCGTTCCTATCGAGCGAACGGGCGCCGACGCCGAGACGCCACGTCACGTCCTCCCCAAGGTCGGAGGGCAACCGGCTCGCATCCGCCGCCACCTGCCCGAGCAGGACATGCTTCGACAGGGGCGGCCGGTCATAGGGTTGGTGCGGCTCGTCGCCGACGATGGTGAGCTGGCCGCGATAGCCCGACGCGCGCAACGCTTCGGCCCCGCGCAGGCCCGCGAGCCCGGCCCCGACCACGACGATGCGTTCCGGCGGAGGGAGGTCGGTCATGTCAGGACTGGCTGTCTTCGACGCGGATCGCCTGGACCGGACAGGCCAGGCGGGCACGCTCGATGTCGAGCCGGTCGGCCGCCGAGGGGGCCGGGTCGTAGAACAGGGCTTCCCGCCCGTCGATGCGGAAGTGTCGCGGCGCCGCGTAGCAGCACTGCGCATAGGCCTGGCAGAGATTGAGATCGACGCTGACCCGCAGAGGGGACGCGTTGCGGGAAGTGTCCGATGGCATCGGCTCGCAAACCACGCTCGCGGGTCGGGGTTCCGTGGAAGCTCTTCGCAACGCATCGAAAAAACCCGAACACCCGGTGCCGCCACCGAGAGTGCGCCGAAACAGCGCAATAATCGCCAATCGGCTGAATTAACTCATTTCCATCTTCGATAGCGTTTTGTGTTGTAGAAGTTTGTCGCTCATTGCGCCGCGCCATATCTCGAATCGTGTGGTTGCTGTATAGTCATTGGCAATCCTGCACCGCGTTCGCGGCAGCACCGTTTCGGGAGGTCCCCATGCCGCACGGCGTGCGTAGCAGCCTCGTCGCCGCTCTTCTCTGCACCGGTTTCGCCGCTCACGCGGCCGGCGGCTCGACCTGGACCGATCCGCCGGCCCGACAGCCGGAGGCGGCCAAGCCCGCGCCCCAGGCCGCCGTGCCTGCGACGCCAGCCGCCGCGTCGCAGCCGGAACGGAAGGAAGCGCGGGTCAAGCACCGAAAGGCCGAGGCCCCCCGCAGGGTCGCCGTGCGGCACCGTCACGTCCGCGTCGTGCACGCAGAACCGCCGCGCGTCGCATACCGGCGCGGCCCCCGGATCGTCGCGATGGAGCCGCCGCGCCCGGTGTCCCGCCCGACCATGTACCGCACCTACAGCGAGGCCGGTTTTCCGCCCTCGTACGAGGACCAGCGCCTCGACCGGCTCAGCACGGCCGTGGGTTCGGGCTACCTCGTGATGCGCAGGCGCACCGTCGAATACCCGGACGGGCGGGTGATCCGCTTCTACCGGCCCGTCGAGGAAGACGGGATGGAGTGAGGCACAAGCCTCACTGTGAGGTGCGGAGCGTCACCGCCGAGGGGCCGGTGAAGCGGTCGCCGAGCAGAGCGCCATCGGGCACCTCCCGCGCGAAGCGGGTGGTGACGCGGGAGGGTCCCTCCACCGCCAGGGCCGGCGCGACGGCCTGCGGCTTCGCGGTCGCCACGCGCACAGGCACATCGCGCTTGGCGGGAGCGGCCACCGGCCCCATCGCGACAGCCTCGAACAGCGAACGAAGCTGCGCCTTTGCATCCGCATCCGGCCCGACGAGGGTCGCGTGCGGGGTCGGTGCGGGTGCCGCGGGGATCGCGGCGCGCAACCGCACCGCCATGCCGCCATCGAGGGAGGCGAGTTGCACCGGGCGCGGCGGCGGCAGCGGCATGGTGATCGCGGCGGCGGCGATGATGGCGGACTCGCTCGGCCGGCGCGGCGGCAGCGGCGCCGTGACGGCGGGAAGCCCGGCCTCAGCCACGGGCACGGTGCGCTCGGCGGTCAGCATGGATTTCGCGTCGGCTTTCGGCGTGACGGCAGGCGCCGCGTAGGCCAGGACCGCCTTTGCCGCGCTCGTATCGTCGGCATCGGCGCTGGCGACGGCCACGACCGGAGCCGCCTTGCCGCGGCGCGACGCGATCGCCGGCACGGGCGGTGCGACCGGCTCCGGCTTCGCGCCGCCGAACAGGCCGGCCAGGAAGCTCATCAGGCTCGGGCCGTCCTCGTCCTCGCCGCTGGCAAGCTGCGTGGTGATGCCGGCCACCGTGCCACCGCGCGCCAGGATCTCGGCCTTCGCCTCCTCGTAGCGGGCCATTGGGTGGCCGTCGGCGGGCAGGTGGACGGTCTTCCCGTCCGGGAACAGGCGGGCCAGCTGGTCATGCGTCATGCGCGGCCAGGACCGCACCGAGCCGACATCCATGTGAATGAAGGGTGTGTTGGCGCGCGGATACCAGCCCACGCCTCCGCGCGACATCAGGAATCCGACCTCGCGGATCCGGTCGATCGGCACGTCGGGCAGGTAGAAATCCATCGCCTTGCCGAGCATGTGCTGGCTGTACTCGGCGACGGACTTCGAGCGCCGCCGGAGCATGGCGTTGGTGCCGGGCGAGCGATAGGCCGAGACGATGTTGATCGGTTGGCTGGAGCCGACCTGCCGGTAGGCCTCCCACACCGTGTCGAACAGGCGCGGGTCCATCTTGGTGGGTTCGTTGATGCGCCAATCGCGCAGCAGCCAGTTCAACTGGTCGAGGGCCGCGCGATCATAGCGCCCGTCCCGCTTGAAGGTGACGGTCAGGCTCTCTTGCGTGTGCGTGTGGTAGATCGTCAGCGTGCGGGTATCGCCGTTCGCGACCGCGTTCTCCGTCTCCACCGTGCCGGCGACCATCGCCGCGACGACACTCGACGCGGCGACGAGCCATCGGCGGATGACACGGGTGGAGACGCGACTGGTCGGCACGGCACTCTCCTCCCGGAGCCCGCCCAGAGCGGGACGATCCGTGGCCGTGCCTGAAGCGGGTCCGCGCGGCCATCACAGCCGTACGGCTAAGCCTGGACAATGGCGAAATCGTGCCCTGCCGTGCGGGGCCGCACGCCCCGCTGGGGAGAACCGCCCTCGCCTACCAGAAAGAGCGCGAGACCGGCGCGGGGGCCGGGGTCCAGAGACCCGGCTCGCCGTAGTCCGGACGCCCGCCGCGACCGGCGCGGGGCGAGTCGAAGGCATCCATCTCCGGCTGAGCGTAGCGGCGCGGATGCGGGCGGCTGTGCGAGACGTGGCGCGTCGGCGGCGCTTGGCGGGACACGCTCTCGGCCACCTTGCGCGCCGGCTCCTTCGGCAGCTTCGCGATGGCCGGGCCACCGCCTCCCGGAAGGCCGAGGGCGGCGCGCATCGGCGCGTCGTAGCCGTAAAGATCGGGCGCGTGGCGCAGGGAGCCCAATTCGTCCACCCAGGTGGTGAAATAGGCGATGTGGACCGGCAGCTTCTGCGGCAGGCGGAGCGTCCGCTCGCCCTTGCCGATGAGCTTCTTCAGGCGCTCCTCGCTCCAATCCGGCAGCACGGTGTCGGCGAAGCGGAACGGATCGTCCACGCGCACGCAGCCATGGCTGAAGGCCCGCGTCGAGGCCGAGAACAGGGAGCGGTTCGGCGTGTCGTGCAGGTACACCGCGTGCTGGTTCGGGAACATGAACTTGATGAAGCCGAGGGCATTCTTCTCCCCCGGCGGCTGCCGCAGGGAGATGTGGCCGCCCCGGCGCACGATCTCATACCCGCCCCAGGTCTTGCCGCCGTAGCTCGCGAGCTTGGGCGCCATGGTCTTCAGGATCGAGGGCGGCACGTACCAGGACGGATTGACGACGGCGTATTCCATCATCCCCGAGAAGATCGGGGTGGGCGATTCCGGCTTGCCGACGATCACGCGGGTCTCGTCGCGCAGCTTGCCGTCGCGAAAGATGCGCAGGCGGAATTCCGGCACGTTCACCAGAACGTAATCCGGCCCGAGGGTCGGCGGCAGCCAACGCCACCGCTCCATGTTCACCAGAAGCTCGGCCTCGTCCCCGCCCCTGGCCGGACGGCCGGCATTGGCGAGGGCCAGGAGCGTGCGCTTGTTCAGCACGCCGTCCCCCGGCAGGCCACGCTCGCGCTGGAACTTCGCCACCGCGTCCGCGACGGTGGAATCGTAGAGGTCGGGCTCGCCTACTCGGCTGTCCAGGCCGAAATGGGTCCGCAGGGCGGGCACGCGCGGGTCGCGCATTCCCGTTCTCAGGGTTGGCCCCGGCGGCAGGGTGAGCGGCTTCGCCTCCGGCCCCTTCGGGCCGCGCAGGCTCGCGAGCTGCGCCTTGAGGGCGCGGTAGCCCTCGGTGGCCGGGTTGAAGGCGGCGAGTCCATTGTCGGCCTGCGTTCCGGCCTCGGAGAGCTTGGTCAGCACCGCGTCGGCGGCCGGCAGGTCGAGGGTCGGCGTGATCAGGCGCGAGATCGAGGACGGGTTGATCCGCCCGCCCCGCGCGTCCCGCGCATAGAGGACAGCCGCCGCCGAGAGGCGCAGGTCGGCCTCCGCGACGGCCTTGTCGTCGGGCTTTTCACCCAGGGTCGGGACGGGATAGGCGCGCGGATCGAGCCCATCCTCGTCGGCCGCGCCGAGACGCGCGGCGAGGGCCTTGCCGGCCGGCGTCCAGGCGCCGTCCGCGATCCAGACGGGCTTGTCGGCGCGGGCGTCGTAGAAGGTCTTGATCGCCGCGCGTTCCTTCACCCCCAGCCGGGCGAGGAGCGGGGCGGATTCGTTCAGCCGCGCGAAAACGGCGGCCGGAAGCGGTTCGGTCGGCGCGGTGGGGGCGGCGGCCGTGGGCGCCGGAGCGGGCATGCTCTCGGGGGTGGGCTCCGGCGGCTTGTAGTCGGAGACCGGATTGGCCGGCGCGTCCTTGCCCTCCTCGGCCTTCGGCTCGGGGGTGGCCGCCACGGCGGGCTTGGCCGCCGCATCGACCGAGGTGGGGCTCGGCTCCGGCGAGGCGGCACGGCCCGGCCCAGCGGCCATCAGCCCGGCGAGGAGGGCGGCCAGCGCGACCGGGTTGGAGCGCGGGACGCGCATCGGATTCTCCACCGGCGGCCGAACTGCCGCAACCCAACGGGTAGCTGTATCCCCTTAAGCCAAGCTTTAAGCAACGGCGCCCGCGCGAAAAGCATCCAGCTTGAGGTTGTCGGGGTCCGGCCACATGCCGGGATCCGATGAAACTTGCTACCGGAATGCGGCGAAGATCGGGGCCACCGCGTCGGCGACAGCGGTGAAGTCTGCGGCCGGCGCGAAGATACTGTTCGGGCAGCGGCGTGCGATTGCGCACGCCGTCGCGGCTCAGACCGGACGGGCGAGCCCGGCGGCGTCCAGGGCCTTCCCCTGACGCTCCATCAGCGCCTCGGTCGAGAAATGCTCGATCTCGGCCTCGAACAGCTGGTGATAGTTCAGCTCGGACCGCAGGTGCAGGAACACCGCGCCGAGGCCCACCGCCGCCCGGTCCATGAAGACGAATTCCTGCGGCACCGTCACGGGCCCGCGCTCCTTCAGCGCCTGATGAACCTGGAAGGCCTGTCGCCGCCCATATTCGCCGGGCTTCACCCCGTCGGCAACGGTGCGGACCCGATCCTCCAGCAGCGGCCCATAGATGAAGCGCGCCCAGATATTGAGAATCTCGATCTTCTCGCGATCGAGATCGCGGAAGCCCCAGACCTCGTAGGCATGGACGATGCGCGCCTCGTCGTTCTCGAGCAGACCGCGATACAGATCGACCACGCCGCCGACGAAGCGCGGATGGAAGATGCGCACGCAGCCATAATCGAGCAGGTTGATGCCCGCCGGCTCGTCGCCGTCGCGGAAGATGGTGTAGTTGCCGAGGTGGGGATCGCCGTGGATCACCGCCGCGCGGCTGAACGGGTGCCACCACGCCTTGAACATCGCCTGGGCGATGCGGTTGCGGATCTCCACCGAACCCTCGGTAAAGCCGAGGATCTTCTCGCCGTCGAGCCAGCCGAGGCTGAGCAGTCGTCCAGTCGAGAGCTCCGGGAACACCGCTGGTACACGCACGGCGTCGATATCCTTGAGCACGGCGCCGTAGAGCGTCGCGTGCTTGGCCTCGCGCTCGTAATCCAGTTCCTCGCGCACCCGCTCGCCGATCTCCTTGGCGATCTCGCGGGTGTCGAGCCACGAATTCATCCGGCGATGCAGGGCGAAGGCGACCTCGAGTTGCTTGAGGTCCGCTTCCACGGCCGATTGCATATCCGGGTATTGCAGCTTGCAGGCGAGTTTCTGGCCATCCTTTGTGGTGGCGCGGTGGACCTGCCCCAGCGACGCGGCGGCGGCGGGCTTCAGGTCGAAGCTGCCGAAGCGGTTGGACCAATCCGGCCCGAGTTCGGCCTGCATCCGGCGCTTCACGAAGGCCGCGCCCATTGGGGGCGCATCGGCCTGGAGCTTCTGCAACTCGGCCGCGTATTCCGGCGGCAGCAGATCGGGCACGGTGGCGAGAAGCTGCGCCACCTTCATGATCGGCCCCTTCAGGCCGCCCAGGGCCTCCGCGAGGGCGGCGGCGTTGGTGGAGCCTTCCTTCCCGAACAGGCGCGACATGGCCATGCGCGCGGCGACGCCGCCGACATTGGCGCCGACGCTGGCGTAGCGCCCGGCGCGGGCGGTGAAGCGATTGGCTTCGCGGTCTCTGTAGGAACTCGGCATCGGCTGGCGGATCTCGTCTGCGTTTGACGACGAGATAAGCCTCGCGCCCACCCGCAGAAAGGCACCGGGACGCCGTAACGCGGGCGCTAGTCTTTCGGCCAGTTGTCCCGGATCCAGCGCGTGAGGCCCGCTTCGTCGATTTCGCCCGCGGCGAGGCTATGAATTCCTGCAACAACCTCCGCCGCTGATGGCGTACAAGGATCAGACTGACGAGTGGCCTAATCTGCGGCAGGAGCGCTTTGCAATCCTGTTGCCTTCAAGGCAACTTGCGCTCTGTTTTTCGAAACTGGATCGTGAAGCGATAGTTGTAGCGACCCATCGACGTTCAGGCCGACGTACACATGATCGCCATGCGATACATTCAGGCGATTCACGAGCTCGTCCGGCAATATCAAAGCGAGCGAGCTTTCGATCTTTCTTAACTCGGCCTTCACGACACACTCCGTGATTCGCATTGTCACAGAGTACAACGTTTGGTCAAAGCCGTTCTAGCAACGAAAACGGGCGGCCCCGAAGGACCGCCCGCTCGCAGAACAATCGTATGTCGAAGGCGCCTTAGCGGCGCGCGCCGAGGTTGCCGAAGCGCGAGGTGAAGCGCGAGACGCGGCCGCCGCGATCGAGCATCTTCTGCTCGCCGCCGGTCCAGGCCGGGTGGGTCAGCGGGTCGATGTCGAGGTTCAGGGTGTCGCCGGCCGCGCCCCAGGTCGAGCGGGTCTGGTATTCGGTGCCGTCCGTCATCACCACCTTGATGAAATGGTAATCGGGGTGCTCCGTCGGCGCCGAAGAGCGCTTCACCTTCTCGACGCTCTTGCCCGGGGCAATCGCCGGGGCCTTGTTCACCGGTGCCTTCGCCATGACTCGTGATCCCTATTGTTCTCGCAGCCGGCGGGAGGCACGAAGGGCGCCGCCCGACCCGGATGCCACTTTAAAACGGGTCTACGCAGTTGCGTCGAACGGGGAGTTCATGGCAACCGCGCGTCGGAAGCCGACCGGGTGACGGCCCGCGGCCATTGAACACACGCAATCGGATAAGGCGCGGCGTATACCCCAGCCGTCCTGCCGGAACAAGCGTCAGGGAGCGAACGATGAGGCGTGATGGCCCGCAAAGGTAGAGCCGCCGAAGGCACCGCCGGTCCGGCGCGGCCGAAGGCGCCGATCACGGCGCTGCGCCCGCTCATTCCGTTCGCTCTGCGCTACCGCGCCCGCATCGCGCTGGGCCTCGTGGCGCTCGCCTGCGCCTCCGCGTCCACGCTCGTCGTGCCCATCGCCATGCGGCGGGTGATCGATCACGGCTTCACGGAAGACGGCAGCGGCGTCATCAATGCCTACTTCCTCGCCTTGCTCGGCGTGGTGCTGTGCTTCGCCCTGTCGAGCGCGGCGCGGGTCTACACGGTCGTCACGCTGGGCGAACGGGTGGTGGCCGACCTGCGCTCGGCGGTCTTCGCCCGGCTGACGATTCTCGACCCCGCCTTCTTCGACAAGGCGCAATCCGGCGAGATCGTCTCGCGGCTCACCGCCGACGCGACGCAGATCAAATCGGCCTTCGGCGTGTCGATCTCGATCCTGTTGCGCAACCTGTTCCTGTTCGTCGGCGCCATCACGATGATGGTCATCACGAGCCCGAGCCTGTCGGTGATGGTGCTCGCGGCGATCCCGGTGATCGTCTTCCCGCTCATCTTCTCGGGGCGTGGCGTGCGGCGGCGCTCCCGCGCCGCGCAGGACCGGCTGGCCGATGCCTCGGCCTATGCGGCGGAGGCCGTCGGCGCCGTGCGCACCATGCAGGCCTTCGGGCGCTCGGCCGAGACGGCGGCGCGCTTCCGAGCGGCCTCCGAGGAAGCCTACGGTGCGGCGCAGGCGTCGATCCGCGCGCGGGCCATCCTGACCGGCGTTGCGATCTTCCTGATCTCGGCCTCCGTCGTCGGCGTGATGTGGTACGGCGCCCAAGGAGTGCTGGCCCATACGATGACAGGCGGCCAGCTCTCGCAATTCGTGCTCTACGCGGTGTTCGGCGCCGGGGCGCTCGGCCAGCTCTCCGAGGTGTATGGCGACCTCGCCATGTCCGCGGGCGCCGCCGAGCGGCTCACCGAAATCCTCGCCGCGGAACCGGCGGTGAAGGCCCCCGTATCTGCCCTGCCGCTGCCGGATCCGGCGCGCGGCGCGGTAGAGTTCGACGCGGTGCGCTTCGCCTACCCGACGCGGCCGGGCCACCTCGCCCTCGACGGGTTGAGCTTCGTCGCGGCGCCGGGGGAGCGGATCGCCCTCGTCGGTCCGTCCGGGGCCGGCAAGTCGACGGTGCTGCAGCTGCTCCTGCGCTTCTACGATCCGCAGGGCGGACAGGTTCGGGTCGATGGGCTCGACATCACGGCGGTCGATCCGGAGACCCTGCGCGCCCGCATCGCCCTGGTGCCGCAGGACCCGGTGGTGTTCTCGGGCACCGTGGCGGAGAACATCCGCTACGGCCGCGCCAAGGCCACCGACGCGGACGTGCGCCGCGCGGCGGAACTCGCCAACGCCCACGCCTTCATCGAAGCCCTGCCGCAGGGCTACGACACGCAGGTGGGCGAGCGCGGCGTGACCCTTTCCGGCGGCCAGCGGCAGCGCGTCGCCATCGCCCGCGCGATCCTGAAGGACGCGCCGATCCTGCTCCTCGACGAGGCGACCTCGGCGCTGGATGCCGAATCGGAGCGGGCCGTCCAGGCGGCGCTGGGCACGCTGATGCGCGGGCGCACGACCATCGTGATCGCCCACCGCCTCGCGACGATCCGCGCGGCCGACCGCATCCTCGTCATCGATGACGGGCGGATCGTGGAATCGGGAACGCACGAGAGCCTGCTCGCCTACGGCGCGCTCTACGCTCAGCTGGCGAGCCTGCAATTCACCGACGCCCTCGACGAGACGGCGCGGGGGATGGAATCGGGCCGTAACCGGACCGTCCCGTCCGAGGCGGCGCAGTAACGCGCCGCCTACCGCTCGGTGAGCTTCAGTTCGATCCGGCGGTTGCGGGCATAGGCCTCGTCCGTCGTCCCCTGGTCGAGGGGTTGGAACTCGCCGAAGGCACCGGCCAGCAGATGTTGCGGCGGGATGCCCTTGCCGGCGAGGTACTGCACCACCGCGATGGCGCGCGACGCCGAGAGCGCCCAATTCGACGGGAATTGCGATGTCGCGATGGGCCGCGCATCCGTGTGGCCATCCACGCGCAACACCCAGGGCAGGTCCGCCGGGATCTGCTTGGCGAGATCGGCGATGGCGGTGGCGATCCGGTCGAGTTCCGGCCCCGCCTCGGGCTTCAGCGTGGCCGAGCCACCGGGGAACAGCACCTCGGATTGCAGCACGAAGCGATCACCCACCACGCGGATATCGGGGCGGCTTCCGAGGATCTGCCGCAGGCGGCCGAAGAAGTCGGAGCGGTAGCGGGCGAGCTCCTGAACCTTCTGGGCAAGGGCGACGTTCAGGCGGCTGCCGAGTTCGGCGATGCGCGCCTGGCTCTCCCGGTCGCGGGTTTCCGAGGCAGCGAGCGCATCCTCCAGCGCCGCGAGTTGCCGCCGCATGGCGGCGATCTGCTCGTTGAGGAGGTCGACCTGCGTCAGCGCCCGCTTGGTGGCGCCGCGCTCGGTTTCCAGTTGCTTGTCGAGCGTGCCGGCCGCGCCCTGGCTCACCGTCGCGGCTTCGGCCTGGGTCTTCGCCTGATCGCGCTCGGCCTGGACGGCGGCGAGCGTCGAGCGCAGATCGCGCAACTCGGCCTCGTCGCCCTGCTTCTTCGAGCGTTCGAGGGCCAGGAGGTCGGTGAGGTCGGCGAGCTGCCGGTTGAGGCGTGCGAGCGTCGCGTCGCGCCCCGTCAATTCCTGCGACAGAAAGAACTGGCCCACCACGAAGACGGTGAGCAGGAACACCACCGACAGCAGCAGGGTCGCCAGGGCATCGACGTAGCCCGGCCACACGTTCAGGCTGCGCCGGTTCCGCGCGACGGTGGACGCCATCAGACGCGCTCCCGGCCCAGCCGATCGAGCACCTGCTTCAGTTCGCGCTCACGGCTTGCCTGCGCCTCCACCCAATCGCGGATCATCTGCTGCTCGGCCCGCATGTGCTGGACGAGACCCTGGATGCCCTCGGCGAGGTTCGTCATGGCGAGCGTCGTCGCGCGGTTGCCGCCGCTCTCGGCCATGATCGCCGCCAGGTGATCGACCGCGTCCTTCAGTTCCTGGGTCGAGGGTCCGGTGCGGGCGGGCGCGGGGGCCGCCGCCATCAGGGTCGGCTCGGTGGCGACGCCCACGGCCATCAGCCAATCCTGCAATTCGTTGTGGAAACGTGCATGCGCCTGCCCCGCTTGCAACTCCAGGAAGCCGGTGATCAGGGACGAGGCGAGACCGAACAGCGACGCGGAGAAGGCGAGGCCGATGCCGGAGAGCGGCACGGCGAGGCCCGATTTCAGTTCATCGAACATCACGCCGGCATCACCGCCGCCGCGCATGCCCTTGATGACGCCGCCCACCGCCGACAGCGTGTCGATGAGGCCCCAGAAGGTGCCGAGGAGGCCGAGCAGGATCAGGATGCCCGCGATGTAGCGCAGCATCTCGCGGCCCTCGTCGAGGCGGGCGGCGATGGTATCGAGCACCATTCCCGTGCCGGGGACGGGGTTGCCGCCGGTGCGGGCGGCGATGGCGCGGGAGAGCGGCTTGAGCAAAAGCGCGGGCTTGCGCGCGGTCTCGCCCGCGGCCGCCGCGTTGACGAAGGCGACCTCCCGCGAGAGCCGCATCACCTGCCCGAAGGCGATGATCACCGCGATGAGCAATACGCCGAGGATCAGACCGTTCAGCCCGGGATTGGCGAGGAAGGCCGGCGTGATCTGCTTGAACAGGATAAAGGCGAGAAATCCGACGAGGGCGAGGAAGATCACCATCCGCGCCAGGTAGATTCCAGGCTTAGAGAGCGGCCTGTACTGGGTATCGCGTGTATCGCGCGCGGCCATCTGTCGGTCTTGCTCATGCAGTCAGGATGCCGGTTTCGGATGCCCGGCGCGTGGGCACTCTGGCGGCATGCCGATGCCCAATCAAGTCGCGCTCTTTGCCCCGGCACCGGAGTTCAACCCGTAGCCCCGGAAGCGCTCCACCGTTTCGGCGATCTCGGCATCCGCCAGAACCTGCGGCGTGCCGAGCTGAAGGGCCACCGCATATTGCTGGCACAGGGTCTCGAGTTCCTGCGCCAGCCACAGGGCACGGCGCAGGTCCGAGCCGGCGGCGATCATGCCGTGGTTGGCGAGCAGGCAACAGGACCGGCCCTCCAGCGCGTCCAGGGCCAGCGTCGACAGGGCTTCCGTTCCGTAGGGCGCGTAGGGCGCGCACCGGACATCCGGCCCCCCGAAGGCCGCGATCATGTAATGCACCGCCGGGATCGCCTTCCCGCAGATGGCGAAGGCGGTGCAGTAGACCGGATGCGCGTGGACCACGGCGCCGATCTCCGGCCGCGCGGCGAGGATGTCGCGATGGAAGCGCCATTCCGAGGAGGGCTTGGTGCCCGGCGGAGACGTGCCGTCGAGCCCCATCGGCACGATCGCCTCGGGCGTGAGGTCGGCCGTGGGCACGCCCGAGGGCGTGATGAGCAGGCCGTCGCCGAAGCGGCAGGACACGTTGCCCGAGGTGCCCCGGTTCAGCCCCAACGCATCGAGTTCCCGCGCGGCCGCGACCACGCCCTCCCGTGCCTGCCTCTCCTGTGCGTCCATTCGGGCCCTCCAGTGCGGGCGCGCCTGCACGAAGTGCTGCGACCCTGCCACGGCCTGTGAAACTTCGTTGAACCGCCTATTCCGGCAGGCGGCTTTGGTCTAGGCCGGATCACGTCGCGCTCAATATGAGACATGACCCTGGGACGGCCGGACGAGGCATGGCGAATTCTGAACCGCTGGGCGTGAAGCCGATCGCCGCCAGTTCGAGCCTTCGAACCCTCGCCTATGAAGCGCTGAAGACAGCGATCACCAACATGGACATCTACGGGCGGCCGGACGAGGTCCGCCTGGACGAGCGCAAGCTCTCGCAGAATCTCGGGGTGAGCCGCACGCCCGTGCGCGAGGCCCTGACCGTGCTGGAACAGGAAGGCTTCGTCCGCTCGGAGGCGCGGCGCGGGGTCTTCGTCATCCGCAAGAGCAAGCGCGAGATCGTCGGGATGATTCAGGCCTGGGCGGCGCTGGAAAGCATGGCCGCCCGGCTCGCCTGCACGCGAGCCAGCGACGCCCAGCTTCAGGATCTGCGGAACGACTTCCCGGAATTCTTCTCCGGCAAGCCGGCCGAGCATATCGACGAGTATTCGGACGCCAACATCCGCTTCCACCAGACCATCATCGGCCTCGGCCATTGCGAGGCGATCACGGAGCTGACCGGAAACCTGCTGGTGCATGTGCGGGCGATCCGGAGCGCCGCGCTCCGCCAGGGCGAACGCGCCGAACGGTCGATCCGCGAGCATGTGGCAATCATCGCCGCCTTGCAGGCGCGTGACGTGGATCTCGCCGAGCGGCTGGTCCGCGAACACGGCCTCGGCCTCGCCAGGCATGTGGACCAGTACGGAGATTACCTCAGCTAGAGCCGCGACCGACCACGTCGAGGCGGCCCCCACTCTCTCCCCTCATCCTGAGGTGCGGCGAAGCCGCCTAGAAGGAGGGCTCCAGGGATCGCGCGGCAGGCTGGAGCCCTCCTTCGAGGCCCGCTGACGCAGGCACCTCAGGATGAGGGGGAAGACTTGGAGAAGGCTGGCTGAACCAAGTGGTTCGGGTGTGGCTCTAGGTTCGGATCTGGATCAGCTGTTAAGGCCGCCGACGTCGCTGAAGGAATCGGCAACTGTTGCGCGCAATAACTGTGAAGGTTCGCGGATTTTTTATAAGCCGCTATAACCCCCGTAATAATCGGCCGTTTTAGAGTTTCACCGCCGGTCGGGAGGAAAGCACGCGTCGGACAGTTCCTCACTGTCATCGCAGCGACATACTTCCCTTTTTCCCGAAGTCGGAAGATGGTTAACGTTTCGATAGGGCGAGACTGCCTATGGTGAGCAACCGGCGGCCTTTTTCTGACTCACGAGGTTCGCGTGTCGTCGTCTCCGGACAGACCGCTTCCTCCGCGGAGTGACGCGCTCGTCCTTCTGGTCTCCGACCGGCCCACCGAACGGGCCGCGCTGGCACGGGCCATCGCGTTCGTCACGGCCTGCCGCGCGCAGGGGCCGAGCGAGCCCGCCCCGCCGGGACGGCCCGTCTTCGCGCTGCTCGACCTCGCCCCTCGTGCCCTGACCGAGTGGATCGCCCGGCTCGACGCCTTCACGCCTGCCATCCCGCGCATCGTCCTCGCGCGCGGCGAAGGCGTGAAGCGTGATGGCAACACCCTCGTCCTGCCGGCCGGCGCCTCGCGGGAGGTGATCCTGTCGAAGGCCTTCGCCCTGATCGAGGCCGCCGGACGCGCGGCGACGGCCCGGGCCCGCCGCCTGAACGAACGGGCACAGGCGGCCAAGAGCATCGTCACCGACCTGTTCGATTGCGCCGCCATCGGCGGCAGTATCGCGCTGTCCGATGTGGACCGGGGCACCGAGATGGTGCTGGCGGCGGTGTCGGAGGCCGGCATCTCGGCTTGGCTCGCGGAATTGTGGCGCTACGACGCGGGGGTCTACGAGCACACGCTGAGCGTCGCGGGGCTTTGCGCCGCGTTCGGCGGGCGCATCGGCCTTTCGCGGGCGGACCTCGCCCGGCTGGCGCGGGCGAGCCTGCTGCACGATGTGGGCAAGGCGCGCATCCCGAAGGAGATCCTCGACAAGCCGGGCCGCCTCGACGCCAACGAATTGCGGCTGATGCGCCGTCATCCGGAGATCGGCGCTTCGCTCCTCATCGCCCAGGGCGGCTTCGACGACGAGATTATCGACGTGGTCCGGCACCACCACGAGCGGCTCGACGGCACCGGGTATCCCGACAAACTCAAGGGCCGGGAGATCACCGACCTCGTTCGCATCGTCGCGATCTGCGACGTGTTCTCCGCGCTGACGGAGCGGCGCGCCTACCGCCAACCGTCGAAGCCTGCGGAAGCGCTCGCCATCATGGTCGACACACCGGGCCATCTCGATCCGGCGCTGTTGGCGGCCTTCGCCCCCTCCATGCTCGCCTGCGAACCCTTCGTGGCCTGACGGGCCGTGGCCCGCGCGCCACGCCCGGCCGGCTCGCGCGTCTGGAAGCGGGGCCTGCCGCGCTTTCGCCGCATCGGGCCGAGAGGGACGCGCATCGCATCGCATCAGCAGTCGAACCCGTGACGCCGACCCGCTTCCTGACCCTCGCCCTCGCCCTGCTGCCGCTGGCCGGCTGCGGCAGCCTGCCCCTCACCGACGAGCCATCCGCGCGCTATCCGACCAAGACCACGGTGCTCGACGAGGTCGCCGCCGCCGCCGCGATCTCGACCTACCGGGTGCAGCACGGCTTGAGTCCGGTCGTGGTCGACCCCGGTCTCGTGAAAGCTGCCGCCTTCCAGGCCGGCAACAATGCCCGGCACGGGCAGCTCAGCCACGATGTCGGCGGCAGCTTCACCTCGCGCATGGGCGCGGCGGGTCTCGCACGGTCCTACGCCGCCGAGAACCTGAGCGCCGGATCGGAAACCTTCGAGCAGGTCTTCGCCCGCTGGAAGAATTCGCCGGAGCACAACAAGAACATGCTGATCCCGCAGATCCGCCGGATCGGCATCGCCCGCGTCGACGCGCCGGATACTCGCTACAAGCGGTTCTGGGCACTGGTGATGGCGGGCAGCTAGTTCGGTTTCGACTTGACTGGGATCACTCGCTCAACCGTCTTTGCGAGCGACAGCGAAGCAATCCAGGGCTGCGGGACTTGACCGAACGTAGCGGATCCCTGGATTGCTTCGCTCCGCTCGCAAAGACGGGGAACACGGTGTGAGCCGAGTTCCCCCGAGAATGCTGTAGCCCGCTCACTCGACCCGGTTTGGCTCCACGATGTTGCCGGTGCCGTTGTCGCGGTTGTCGATGCTGCTGCCGAACGGATAGCCCGAATCCGCCCAGCAATGGATGTCCCACCCATTGCGGGAATTCACGACGATCGGCGCAGCGAAGAAGCCCGCTCCGCTGAAGGTGTTGCCGGTAACGACGTTATCGGACGGGGTCTGATGCCGCACCGTGCCGCCCTCCCCGCAGTTCCGGTAAAGGCGCACCCCGCCCTCCCCGTGCAGGGCGAAGCGGTTGCCGGTGATCCGGTTGCGGGCCGAACCATCGACCGCGACGATCTCGCGGCCGGTGCGGATGTCGAAGATATTGTCCGCGATCACGTTGTCCGCGCTCTCGGCATCGAGATAGACCGCCGTCGCGGATGACGTGCCGGTGATCGTCGAGCCGCGCAGGGTGAAGCCCGTCACCCCCGGCCCGAGATAGACCGGAATGCGCCCGAAGGCGGTGATCGTCGCGTCGAGGATGCTCACTCGGGTCGGTGCGGCGGCCTGAGCCCGCTCGGTATGGCCGAGGCTGTGGGACGAGTCGCGCACCCGCTCGCCCTGCCCGTTCATGCCCATGCCCCAGATGCGGACATGGCCGAGGATGGCGCAGCCCCGGAGGGTGATGCCCTCCGGCCGGTCCCAGCGGGAGGAGCCCGGCGCGGGCGGCCAAGATCGGATCTCCACCGCGAAGTCGAGGAGGCCGGTGCCCGCCTCCCCCGGCCCGATGGCACCGCCGTCGCACGCGACGGTGACGCCTGAGGCCGCCGATCCTTCGAGGAGCAGGCGCTTCGTCACCCGCTCCCCCGGGCCGAGGCGCAGGGAGCAGGTGAGGTTCGCCACGTCGTCCCCCGGCCGGCGGGGGGCGAGGATGCGGGCGCGGGTCGCAGCGTCGCAATCCGGCGCCGGACGCACGAGGGCGGGGGGCGGGCTCAAATCCACGGGAGGGGTCAATCCGCTGGAGCGAGATCGACGATGCGGAGCTGCGCCCGCTCGGCGCCGCGCCACTGGTCGCGCGAGAGCGTCCCCACGACGTGGACCTCGCGGCCGATGCTGTCGAGGATCGCCCGGCCGAGGGGGCGCTCGGCGGCGCGGAAGCAGATGGCGCCCACCGCCTGCCCGTCGCGGCTGCGCAGCCGCGCGCGGACATGGCCCGTCCCGACGATGCCGGCATCCACGATCCGGTGCCGCGCCAGGGCGAAGAGCGGCTCCGGTGCGCCCTGCCCGAACGGACCCGCCCGCTGGAGCAGCCGCACGGTCTCGGCCGTGGCGCCCCCGGCGCTGAGGGTGCCGTCGATGAGCAGGGCGTCCGCCGCGCGGGCCTTCTCCACCGCCGCCCCGAGATGGGTCGAGAGATGCCGGCCGAAGGCGCCGATCGCATCGCCGTCGAGGGTGACGCCCGCCGCCATGGCGTGACCGCCGCCCTTGCGTGCGGTGCCGGCCTCGACGCAGGCGCGCACCGCCTGCCCCAGATCGACCCCCGGCACCGAGCGCCCGGACCCCGTGGCGCTGCCGTCCGGCCGGATCGCGAAGGCGAAGGCCGGCCGGCCGAACCGCTCCTTGAGCCGCGCCGCGACGAGGCCGACGATGCCGGGGTGCCACTCGCTCTTGCCGATGACGAGGACCGGCAGGGTCGGATCCTCGGTGAGCGCCTTGTCCATCTCGGCCTCGGCCTCCGCGACGGCCTGCGCTTCGATGGCCTGACGCTCGCGGTTCAGCCGGTCGAGATCGACGGCGATCCGCGCCGCCTCGGCCGCATCGCGGGTGGAAAGCAGCCGTGCGCCGAGCCCGGCATCGCCGATCCGGCCGCCCGCGTTGATGCGCGGCCCGAGCACAAAGCCGAGATGCCACGCCTCCGGCGGCTCCGACAGCGACGACGCATCGAGCAGCGCCGCGAGGCCGGTGCGCCCGCGATGGCGCATCACCGACAGGCCCTGCACCACAAAGGCGCGGTTCAGATCGCGCAGGGGCACCACGTCGGCCACCGTGGCCAGGGCCACGAGGTCGAGGCAATCGGTGAGGCACGGCTCCGGCCGCTCGGGCGTGAAGTAGCCCTCGATCCGCAAGATGCGGTTCAGGGCCACGAGGGTGAGGAACACCACCCCCGCCGCGCAGAGATGGCCGAGGCCGGACAGGTCGTCCTGCCGGTTAGGATTCACCACCGCATGGACCTGCGGCAAGATCTCCGAGGCGGCGTGGTGATCGAGGACGATCACGTCGAGGCCGTTGCGCGCCGCCTGTTCCAGGGGTCCGTGGCCGCTCGTGCCGCAATCGACGCAGACGAGCACCCGCGCGCCCTCGGCGGCCAGCGCCGCGATGGCGCCCTCGTTCGGGCCGTAACCCTCCGCGATCCGGTCGGGGATGTGGACGGGCACGGTCAGCCCGAGGCCGCGCAGGTATTCCGCCAGCATCGCCGCGCTCGCCGCGCCGTCCACGTCGTAATCGCCGAACACCGCGACGCGCTCGCCCTCGCGCACGGCGCGGGCGAGGCGGCGCACCGCCGGCTGCATGTCGAGGATGGTGTCGGGGTCCGGCATCAGGTCGCGCAGGCGCGGAGCCAGGAAGGCGTCGGCCGCGTCGGGGCGCACGCCGCGCCCGGCCAGCACACGAGCCAGCAGTTCCGGCAGGCCGTGGGCCTGCACCATGCGCGCGATGGCGAGATCGCTGTCGAGGCCCGCGCAGCGTGTCGCCCAGCGCCGCCCCGTGACGGAGCAGTCGACGCCGAGGAGGGAGGCGGGTTCGATCAGGGCTGAGGCGGCAGACACGGACGCATCCTACACCGCCAGGGGAGGCAATGCTGTGGCATCGCCGCATGGGCGGGAAAAAGGGCGGAAGTCCGATGCGGCATCGGTGCAAAACGCATCGTTCCGACCTGCCCCCTCTCCCCGCTTGTGGGGAGAGGGCCGCGACGACCCCGTCGTCGGCGCGGCGAGGCGGCAGCCGAAGGTGAGGGGGGCTACCGGATGAGTCTCATCCGGTGAGCCCCCTCACCGCCGCTCCGGCTGCGCCTTCGCTTCCCACGGACACGACAAGGTGTCCGTGGGCCTCTCCCCGCAGGCGGGGAGAGGGGAAGCAGGCCCTGCTCCATAAGAAAAAGGCGGAGGGCCCGAAGCCCCCCGCCCTCGCCGCGATACGTCCTCGCGAAGCCGCTGCGATCAGAACGCCTTGAGGATCTGGTCCACCACCTTCTTGGCGTCGCCGAACAGCATCATCGTGTTGTCGCGGAAGAACACCTCGTTCTCCACGCCGGCGTAGCCCGAGCCCATGCCGCGCTTGATGAAGAGCACGGTCTTGGCTTTCTCCACGTCGAGGATCGGCATGCCGTAGATCGGCGAGGCCTTGTCCGTCTTGGCGGCCGGGTTGGTGACGTCGTTGGCGCCGATCACGAAGGCGACGTCCGCCTGCGGGAACTCGCCGTTGATGTCTTCCAACTCGAACACCTCGTCGTAGGGCACGTTCGCCTCGGCGAGCAGCACGTTCATGTGGCCCGGCATCCGGCCCGCCACCGGGTGGATGGCGTATTTCACGTCGACGCCTTCCTTCTTCAGCATGTCGGCCATCTCGCGCAGGCTGTGCTGCGCCTGGGCGACCGCCATGCCGTAGCCGGGGACGATGATGACGCGCTCGGCATTCTTCATGATGTAGGCTGCGTCGTCCGACGAGCCCTGCTTCACGGGGCGCGTCTCGACCTGCCCACCGCCGGCCGCCGCGGCGGAATCACCGCCGAACCCGCCGAGGATGACCGAGATGAACGAGCGGTTCATCGCGTGGCACATGATGTACGACAGGATCGCGCCCGAGGAGCCGACCAGAGAGCCCGTGATGATGAGCGCGAGGTTGCCCAGGGTGAAGCCGATGCCGGCCGCCGCCCAACCCGAGTAGGAGTTGAGCATCGACACGACGACGGGCATGTCGGCGCCGCCGATCGGGATGATGATCAGGCCGCCGAGCACCAGCGAGGCGAGGATGATCAGCCAGAAGATGGCCTTCGACTCGGTGCCGATGAACAGGGCGATCAGCAGCACGAGGCCGGCGGCGAGCAGCGCGTTGATGAGGTGGCGCTGCGGCAGCATGATCGGCTTGCCGGACATGCGGCCGTCGAGCTTCGCGAAGGCGATGACCGAGCCGGTGAAGGTGATGGCGCCGATGGCGACACCGAGGCCCATTTCGAACAGCGACTGCTTGTGGAAGTGGCCGTTCTCGATAATGCCGAAGGCCTGCGGGGCGTAGAGGGCGCCCGCCGCCACGAACACCGCCGCGAGGCCGACCAGCGAGTGGAAGGCCGCGACGAGCTGCGGCATGGCGGTCATCGGCACGCGCTTGGCGATCACCGCACCCGCGCCGCCGCCGATGCCGAGACCGAGCAGCACGAGGAACCACGCGCCGATCCCGGCCGGCGGGTGGCCGACCAGGGTGGTCAGGATGGCCAGCCCCATGCCGACCATGCCGTACATGTTGCCCTGGCGGGAGGTGGTCGGGTGCGAGAGCCCCCGCAGCGCCATGATGAACAGGACGCCGGCGACGATGTAGAGGAGTGAGGAGACGTTCTCGGACACCGGCTCAGCCCTTCTTCTTGTACATGCCGAGCATGCGCTGCGTGACGAGGAAGCCCCCGAAGATGTTCACGCTGGCGAGCACGATGCCGATGAAGCCGAAGAAGCGGGCGACGCCCGTGCCCTTCTCGATGAGCGGCACGCCCACGGCGAGGAGCGCGCCGACGATGATCACCGACGAGATCGCGTTGGTGACCGACATGAGCGGCGTGTGGAGCGCCGGGGTCACCGACCATACGACGTAGTAGCCGACGAAGATCGCCAGCACGAAGATCGCGAGCCGGAAGACGGTGGGATCGACCGCGCCGCCGGTGGCGGCGGCCACGCCGTGGCCCATGCCGTCGGCGATGACCTGCGCCTGATCGGCGGCGTTACGGGCGACGGCGGCGGCGGCGCGGGCCGCATCGGCCAGGACGCGGGCCTGATCGGCCGCCTGGTCGGGAGGAACGACGACAACGTTTGCCATGACAGGAATCCCCTCGACGGATCAGGCGGCGCCGGCAGCCGGGGACTTGCCCGGCTCGGACTTGGCCAAACCGACCGCGCCGGCCTCGGAGGCGGCGCCGTCGGTCTTCGGCTGGAAGGAGGCGTGGACGACGGACCCGTCGCGGGTGAGATTGGTGGCCTTCACCAGCTCGTCGTCCCACTTGATCGCCAGAGCCTTGGACTCCTTGTCGACCAGGGTCTCGATGAAGGCGTAGAGGTTGCGCGCGTAGAGGCTCGACGCCGTGGCGGCGAGGCGTCCCGGCACGTTAAGGTGGCCGACGATCTTCACGCCCTTGTCGGTGACGACGACCTCGCCCGGCTTCGCGCCGACGACGTTGCCGCCGCGCTCCACCGCGAGGTCCACCAGCACCGAGCCCGGCTTCATCGAGGCCACCATCTCCTCGGAGACGAGCTTCGGCGCCGGGCGGCCCGGGATGAGGGCCGTGGTGATGACGATGTCCTGCTTGGCGATGTGGCCCTTCACCAGCTCGGCCTGCTTCTTCTGGTACTCGGCCGACATCTCCTTGGCGTAGCCGCCAGCCGTCTCGGCCTGCTTGAACTCGTCGTCCTCGACGGCGACGAACTTCGCGCCGAGGGATTCGACCTGTTCCTTGGTGGCGGGGCGGACGTCGGTGGCGGTCACGACCGCGCCCATGCGGCGGGCGGTGGCGATGGCCTGAAGGCCGGCGACGCCGACGCCCATCACGAAGACGCGGGCCGCCGGGACGGTGCCCGCCGCCGTCATCATCATCGGCATGGCGCGGCCGTATTCCGAGGCGCCGTCCACAACGGCGCGGTAGCCGGCGAGGTTCGCCTGCGAGGACAGCACGTCCATCACCTGCGCGCGGGTGATGCGGGGCATCAGCTCCATGGCGAAGGCGTCGACGCCCGCGTCAGCCATGTCCTTCAGGGCCGCCTCGTTGCCGTAGGGGTCCATGATGGCGACGACGGTGGCGCCGCGCTTGAGGTTGGGAAGCTCGTCCTTGGCGGGACGGCGGACCTTCAGGATCAGGTCGGCGTCACGGGCAGCCTCTCCGGCGCTCGATGCGACGGTGGCGCCGGCGGCTTCGTACTCGCTGTCGAGGATGCCGGCACGGGTGCCCGCGCCGGACTGAACGACGACATCGGCGCCGAGCGCCTTGAATTTCTTCACCGTCTCCGGCACCGCCGCGACCCGCGGTTCCGCGGAGTCCGTTTCGGACAGCACAGCGATGCGCATGCGTCGACCCTCAGACATAAGCATGTGATTCCCCGAATGCGCCAAGCTCGGCAACATTTCGAGAGATCACGTCAGGTTGCGATAGGAGTTTCGAAGCGGATGTAACTCGACGGCAAGCCTGCCGCCGAGTGATCCCGCAAGACCGACCGGCCCCCGGTTCGACCGGGCCGCTCGGCGCGACCTCAGGCGAACGCGAGGTAGAGAGCAAGAAGCACGCCGACCACGAGCGGAGCCCGCCAGCCGATGGCCGGGGCGAGCGCGCCGACGGCGCCGGCCGCACCCGAGGCGATCACGCCGACGATGGCAAGCATCCACGCCTCGCGGACACCGCCCACGGCCAAGGCGAGGACCCAGCAGAGCACGACGCCGGTGCCGATTTCCACGAAGCGGACAAAGCCGCGATAGGTCTGCTCGTGAGTGGACCCATCCATTGCCGGGCTATAGGCGTGCCCCGACACGGTTTGACTCTCGGCCATCTGAAGCGGATCCCTTGGGCGCAACTGTTTTTTCGTTGTTAGCTTATCTAGCCCACGGGCTCAATCGTCGCAATTGCCCGAAGACCCGTCAAAGAGGGCCTTCGACAGGACCTTTCCCAGACCAAAGTGCGGTTGCCTCGGAGCGATTTTGCTCCGCGTGAACGATTCGAACGGCTCACGCCGCGTCGTCGGCCTTCTCTTCGCCTTCGAGGCCGAGATCCTTCAGCTTGCGGTAGAGGGTCGAGCGGCCGATCCCGAGCCGCCGGGACACCTCGGACATCCGCCCCCGGTAGAATTGCAGGGCGAAGCGGATGATGTCCGCCTCCAGGGTCTCCATCGTCTTGATCTCGCCGGTCTCCTCCGTGACCAGCGACAGGGCGTGCGGGTCGCGCACCTCCACCCGCACGATCTCGCGCACCGGCTCCGGCGCGTAGGCCGGCATCACCGGCTGGTTCGGCGCCGGGGGAATGCGGACGTCGAAGCCCTCGACCTGCGCCGCGATCTGCGGGAATTCGGCCAGCGTGAGTTCGTCGCCATCCGCCAGCACCACAGCGCGGAACAGGGCGTTTTCCAACTGTCGGACGTTGCCGGGCCAGGGATAGCGGGTGAGCAGCGCCATCGCCTCCTGGCTGATGCCCCGGACGCGCTTGCCTTCCTCGGCGGCAAAGCGCGCACAGAATGAGCGCGCCAGCTCGGCCACGTCCTCGCGCCGTGCCCGCAGGGGAGGCAGCGTCATCGGGAACACGTTCAGCCGGTAGAACAGATCCTCGCGGAACTTGCCCTGCTTCACGAGGTCGAGGAGCGAGCGGTTGGTGGCCGAGATGAGCCGGATATCCACCCGCACCGAGCGCTTGCCGCCCACGGGATCGACCTCGCCCTCCTGGAGGGCGCGCAGGAGCTTCACCTGCGCGTCGAGGGGCAACTCGCCGATCTCGTCCAGGAACAGCGTCCCGCCCGAAGCCTCCACGAACTTGCCGGCATGCTTCTCGGTGGCGCCCGTGAAGGCGCCCTTCTCGTGCCCGAACAGGGTCGATTCCACGAGGTTCTCGGGGATCGCACCGCAATTCACGGTCACAAACGGCTTGCCCTTGCGGTCGCCCGATCCCTGGATCGCGCGGGCCAGCACTTCCTTGCCGACGCCCGATTCGCCTTCGATCAGAACGGGAATCGTGGATTTGGCCGCGCGCTCGGCCAGGCGGATCACCCGCTCCATGTCCGGGCTGCGGGACGCGAGGTCCTTGAAGGTCAGCGCCCCCGAGGCCCGGCGGCGCATCCGGCGGACTTCCTCTTCGAGGTGATCCACCCGGAGGGCGTTCTTGATCGAGACCTGAAGCCGCTCGGCCCCCGCCGGCTTCACCACGAAATCCACCGCGCCCGCCCGCATGGCGTTCACGACGGCGTCGATGGAGCCGTTCGAGGTCTGCACGATGACCGGCGTGTCGAGGCCGGTGCGGCGCATCTCGGCCAGCACGCCGAGACCGTCGAGGCCCGGCATCACCATGTCGAGGAGAACCACATCGGCGCCCTCGGCCCGCAGCATGGCGAGGCCGTCCATGCCGCTCTCGGCCACGCGCGCCTCGAAACCGAACCGGCGGACCGCGGCCTCGGTCAGGCGGCGCTGCACGGGATCGTCGTCGACGATGAGGACGGCGGTCGACATGGCGGCACCCTTGAGGCCGCACCAACCGGGTCCGCGCCAAGTCTCCGGCGCGCATCCGATTCGGCGGCTGTTTCGTTTCGAGCCGTACCCTCGCCCAGATCCGTAAAGTCGCACTTAACGACGTTTTGTCTTCCCGGCGGATGACGCCTAGGAGCATGACATTGAGGCTTGCGTTGAACCGCAGCGGGCTTCGCTCGATATCCCCCCTGAGCGCACGCTGCCTTCAACGCGCCCCCGAGGACTGAAAATCCGATGAGAGTGAGCCCCGCCGCCCCGCTGCCCGCCGCGATGGCAGAAGGAGCCGACGCCGCCCGCGCCGCCGCGAAGGCGGCCGATCTCGGCCAGATCCTCGGCCCGCTGCCCGAATGGGACCTGACCGATCTCTATGCCGGCCTGGACGATCCGAACTTTTCCACCGACCTCACCCGTGCCGAGGAGGAGTGCCGCCAGTTCAGCGATGACTACGCCGGCAAGATCGTCGGTCTCGCCACCGGGCCGGATGCTCCCTCGCGTCTCGCCGAAGCCGTCGCCGCCTACGAGCGGATCGAGGATCTTCTCGGCAAGCTGATGTCCTATGCCGGGCTCGTCTATTCCAGCGACACCACGGACGAAACCCGCGCCAAGTTCTACGGCGACACCCGCGAACGCCTGACCAACGCCTCCGGCGACCTGCTATTCTTCGGCCTGGAACTGAACCGCGTGGACGACGCGACCATGGACGCGGCCAAGACGCAGGCGCCGCTCGCGCGCTATGCCCCATGGATCGACGACCTCCGCCGGGAAAAGCCGTTCCAGCTCGAGGACCGGATCGAGAAGCTGTTCCTCGAAAAGTCGGTGACGGCCAATGCCGCCTGGGACCGCCTGTTCGACGAGACCATCGCCGGCCTGCGCTTCACCGTGCAGGGCGAGCGCCTGTCCCTGGAGCCGACCCTCAACAAGCTGCAGGACCCTGACGGGACCGTCCGCAAGGAGGCCGCCGGAGCGATCAGCGAGGTGCTGCGCACGAACCTGCGCGTGTTCACGCTCATCACCAACACGCTGGCCAAGGACAAGGAGATCTCCGACCGCTGGCGCGGCTTCCGGGACGTGGCCGACGCCCGCCATCTCTCCAACCGGGTCGAGCCCGAGGTCGTGGCAGCGCTGGTCGATGCCGTGCAGGCGGCCTATCCGCGCCTGTCGCACCGCTATTACAAGCTGAAGGCGAAGTGGTTCGGGCAGGAGACCCTGCCCTATTGGGATCGCAACGCGCCCCTGCCGAAGGTCGATCAGCGCACGATCCCCTGGACCGAGGCCCGCGACACGGTGCTGACCGCCTACGAGGCGTTCTCACCAGACATGGCCGGCATCGCCAAGCGCTTCTTCGACCGCAACTGGATCGACGCGCCGACCCGGCCGGGCAAGGCGCCGGGCGCCTTCGCGCACCCGACCGTGCCCTCCGTGCACCCCTACGTGCTGGTGAACTACCAGGGCAAGCCGCGGGACGTGATGACGCTGGCCCACGAACTCGGGCACGGGGTACATCAGGTGCTGGCCGGCCCGAACGGCGCCCTCATGGCGCCGACCCCGCTGACGCTCGCCGAGACGGCCAGCGTGTTCGGCGAGATGCTGACCTTCCGCAAGCTCCTCGCCGCGACCCAGAACACGACCCAGCGCCGGGCGATGCTCGCGGCGAAGGTCGAGGACATGATCAACACGGTGGTGCGCCAGATCGCGTTCTACCTGTTCGAGCGGAAGGTCCACCTCGCCCGCGCCAAGGGCGAATTGACCACCGAGCAGATCAACGCCCTGTGGCTCTCGGTGCAGGCGGAATCCCTCGGCCCGGCGATCACGCTGGATGCGGGCTACGAGCCCTTCTGGGCCTACATCCCGCACTTCATCCACTCGCCGTTCTACGTCTACGCCTATGCGTTCGGTGATTGCCTCGTGAACTCGCTTTATGGGGTCTACCAGACCTCCGGCGACGGCTTCGCGGAGCGCTACATGGCGCTGCTGGCGGCCGGCGGCGCGAAGCCCTACGGCGAATTGCTGGCGCCGTTCGGGCTCGATGCGCGCGACCCCGGCTTCTGGCAGGTCGGCCTCGGGATGATCGAGGGCATGATCGCCGAGCTGGAAGCGATGGAAGGCCAGGACTAACGGGGCGACGGGGGGCGCGGGCGGCAGGTCCGTCGCTCCCCTCCCCTGTTCTCCGCGCTTCCCCCATCCGCGCCGTCATTGCGAGCGCAGCGAAGCAATCCAGGGCAGCGGTCCATCCGAGGACGTAGCGGCTCCCTGGATTGCTTCGCTTTGCTCGCAATGACGGCTGTGACTGTGCCGGGCCCTTCAGCGCAAAGGCTTCGCCAGGTTCACGGCCAGGGCAGAAACCAGCGTGAGGGCGTAGCCGTCCTCCCGCGTATCGGTGATGCGCTCGGCCTCGCCGCCGCTGTTGGCAGCGACCGACATGGTCAGCATCAAGCCGGTGACGATGGCGCCGAGTCCGGCGGAGAGCGCCAAATAGGCGCGCACGGCGGCGCGCGGAACGATGGTCTCGGCGGCGCAGGGGCCAAGGACCAGCGGGGACGTTCTGCTGTCGCTCATGGGGGCTAGCTTCACCCGCGACGCCATCGGCCGGACGATCCGGCGACGCTCTTGCGGACGTCACGGCTCGCTAGCATGCAACGTGCCGTAACGGCAGAGGTTCAACTGCGGCGATCACCAGTTGCGTACTTTTTTACACCGCGCAGTTTGCCGCGCGTGTCGCGGCGCCCCTGAACGGGGCGCCGCAACGGATTCTCAACCCTCGCCTGCGTGGGCCTTGCCCAAGGCCGCCTGGGCGGCGGCGAGGCGGGCGATCGGCACGCGATAGGGCGAGCACGACACGTAATCGAGCCCGACCTCCTGGCAGAAGCCGATGGAGGCGGGATCGCCGCCATGCTCGCCGCAGATGCCGAGCTTGATGCCCGGGCGGGTCGCCCGGCCGCGCTCGCAGCCGATCCGCACCAACTCGCCCACGCCTTCCTGGTCGATGGTGATGAACGGATCCGCCGGCAGGATGCCCTTCTGGGTGTAGGGCCCGAGGAAGGTCGCCGCGTCGTCGCGGGAGATGCCGAGCGCCGTCTGGGTCAGGTCGTTCGTGCCGAAGGAGAAGAACTCCGCCGTCTCGGCGATCTGGCCCGCCATCAGAGCGGCGCGGGGCAGCTCGATCATCGTGCCGACCTGATAGTCGAGCTTGGCCAACTTCTCCTGCTCGACGGCCTTCGCCGTGGCGTCGATGCGGGCCTTCACGAGGTCGAACTCGGCGCGGGTGAAGACCAGCGGCACCATCACCTCCGACGTCACCGGCTTGCCGGTCTCCTCGGCGGCCTGGATGGCGGCCTCGAAGATGGCGCGGGCCTGCATCTCGGCGATCTCCGGGAAGGCGATGGCGAGGCGGCAGCCGCGGAAGCCGAGCATCGGGTTATGTTCGGAGAGTTCGCGCATCCGGTGGCGGATCTTGTCCTCCGAGACCCCCGTCGCCTTCACGACCTCCGCCACCTCCTGATCGGTGTGCGGCAGGAACTCGTGCAGCGGCGGATCGAGCAGGCGGATCGTCACCGGCAGGCCGGACATGATCTTGAACAGCTCGATGAAGTCCTGCCGCTGGTAGGGCAGGATCTTCGCGAGCGCCGCCTTACGGCCCTCGGAATCGTCGGCCAGGATCATCTCGCGGACGGCGATGATCCGGTCCCCCTCGAAGAACATGTGCTCGGTGCGGCAGAGGCCGATGCCCTCGGCGCCGAAGTTGCGCGCGGTACGGGCGTCGGTGGGCGTGTCGGCGTTGGTGCGCACCTTCATGGTGCGGATGCCGTCGGCCCATTCCATGAGCGTCGCGAAGTCGCCGGAGAGCTCCGGCTCCAGCATCGCCACCTCGCCGAGGATCACCTGGCCGGTCGAGCCGTCGATAGTGATCTTGTCGCCCGCCTTCAGCATCTGGCCGCCGACGGTCATCGTCTGGGCCTTGTAGTCGATGCGGATCGTGCCGACGCCGGAGACGCAGGGCTTGCCCATGCCGCGCGCCACCACCGCCGCGTGGCTGGTCATGCCGCCGCGCGTGGTGAGAATGCCCTCGGCGGCGTGCATGCCGTGGATGTCCTCGGGCGAGGTCTCGACGCGCACGAGGATGCACTTCCGCTCGGCCTTGCGATGCGCCTCGGCATCCTCCGAGTTGAACACGATCTCGCCCGTGGCGGCGCCCGGCGAGGCCGGCAGGCCGGTGGCGATCACCTTGCGCTCGGCCTTCGGGTCGATGGTCGGGTGCAGCAGCTGGTCGAGGGCGGAGGGCTCGACGCGGCCGATGGCTTCCTCACGGGAGATCAGCCCCTCGGCCGCCAGATCCACGGCGATGCGCAGGGCCGCCTTGGCGGTGCGCTTGCCGTTGCGGGTCTGGAGCATCCAGAGCTTCCCCTTCTCGATGGTGAACTCCATGTCCTGCATGTCGCGGTAATGGCCTTCCAGGATCCCGTAGATCCGGGTCAGCTCCGCGAAGCTTTCGGGCATGGCCTTCTCCATCGAAGGCTTGTCGCTGCCGGCCTCTGTCCTGGCCTTCTCGGTGATGTTCTGCGGGGTGCGGATGCCCGCCACCACGTCCTCGCCCTGGGCGTTGATGAGGAACTCGCCGTAGAGAGCGCTCTCGCCGGTGGACGGGTTGCGGGTGAAGGCCACGCCGGTCGCCGACGTGTCACCCATGTTGCCGAACACCATCGCCTGCACGTTGACGGCGGTGCCCCAGCTCTCGGGGATGTTGTTCAGCTCGCGGTACTTTTTCGCGCGCGGAATCATCCACGAATTGAACACGGCGCCGATGGCGCCCCAGAGCTGGTCGTCGGCGCCCTGCGGGAAGTCGGAGCCGTGCTCCTTGCGCACGATCTCCTTGTAGGTCTTGATCAGGGTCTTCCAGTCCTCGGCGCCGAGTTCGGTGTCGAGTTCGAAGCCCTTCGTTTCCTTGTACTGTTCCAGCGCCTCCTCGAAGGCGTGGTGCTCCACGTCGAGAACGACGTTCGAGTACATCGTGATGAAGCGGCGGTAGGAATCGTAGGCGAAGCGCTCGTCGTCGGCTTCCTTGGCGAGCGCCGTCACGGTCTCGTCGTTGAGGCCGAGGTTCAGCACCGTGTCCATCATGCCGGGCATGGAAGCGCGGGCGCCGGAGCGGACCGAGACGAGGAGCGGGGCCTTCGCATCGCCGAAGGCACGGCCGGTGAGCTTGCCGACCTGCGCCAGGGCGGCGGTGACCTGATCCTTCAGTTCCGGCGGATAGCTCTTCCCGTGGTCGTAGTAATACGTACAGACCTCGGTGGTGATGGTGAAGCCGGGGGGCACCGGCAGGCCGAGATTCGACATCTCCGCCAGATTCGCGCCCTTGCCGCCCAGCAGATCGCGCATCTGCGATTTGCCTTCGGCCTTGCCGTCACCGAAGGCGTAGACCCACTTCGCGTCGCCAGCCATCTCTATACCGCTCGTCGCTCGCCGTTGGGCCGTGAAAGCCCTTCACGGCGGGGTGAACCATTCGGCACCGCAACGCAAGATGAACGCGCAGCGGGTCACGTCAGGCTTCTGTGACGAAATCGGAACCTTGAAGTCCATTCCCTGAAAGGTGGGGGGAGACGGCCCCTGGAGGCGCCGCGTCCGGCCCGACTCAGGACAGGCCGCGGAACAGGCCAAGCCCGATGACGCCGACCGCGATGAGATAGATCGCCACGATGTAATTCAGCAGGCGCGGCATCACGAGGATCAGGATGCCGGCCACGATGGCGATGATCGGCTGCAGGTGCGAGATCGTGATGGTCATGATCAACCCTCCGGTGAAGCTCGGCCGTCTCCGAGAGACGTCGTGCAGCGGCGACGGGTTCCGCAGTGCAAAACAGAAAAAGGAGGGCACCGCCCTCCTTCATCCTCACCATCAGCGACGTCATCCCGCCTCTACATCGGCGGCTTCACCGCCGGCGTCGTGGTCCCCGGGATCGGGTCCTTGGCCTCGCCGGTGGGCAGGCTCACCTGAGTCGTCGGGTGGGCGAGTTCCGGGTAGGGCTCGATCACCTTGGCGCCGTTCAGCGGCTTGTTCGCGCCGTTGTGGCAAGTGGCGCAGCTGATCTTGGCGACGTCGTTGGTCGGCCCGAGGCGCGCCTCGGGGAACGTCGTGGTCAGCGGGTGCATGAAGTCCTGGTTCAGCTCGCGAACCATGTGCACGCCGTACCACGCCTGGACCCGGTTCGGGGTGCTGGTCTCCCATTGCGCCACCGAGCGGGTGTTGTGGCAGAAGGTGCAATTCACCCCCAGCGCCTGGGACATCGTGATCATGATCGCGAAGGTGCGCTCCGCGTCCTGGATCGGCTTGCTCTTCGATTCGGGCAGGGCCGTCGTCGCGTTCACCCGCACGAAGGATTCCGGCAGGTCCTTCTTGGCGTAATACTCGTCGAAAACGGCGTAGGGCAGCGAGGTCAGGCCGACATTGGCCGAGGCGCGGTTCTGGCCGTTGTTGCGCGGGATGAACTTGGCGCCGGCCGAGGGCGGGGGCGTGTCGAACCAGACGTTGGCCGGCACGGGATTGCCCCGGTGGCAGGTGTAGCAGGTCACACCCGCCTCGTGGACGTGCTTCTCCTTCCACGTCGAGTTGATGTACTGGGTCATCTGCAACATGCGGCGGGCGACGCGCTTCTGGTAGAGCTCGTCGGAGGCCATGTTCTCGGTGCTGTGGCAGTAGGTGCAGCCCTGCTGCGGCGCGACCCATTCCGTGATCGACACCATCACCCGGTTGAACTGCTCGGCGGAGAGATCGCCCAGCACCTGCACGTTCTCGTAGACGGCCGACGCCTTGTCGCCGGAGGCGTCGGCGGGGTCGGCCGGAGCCGGTGCCCGGTTGGCGTCGGCCAGTTCCTCGTTGCCCGCCCTCGTGCGGATGAGGTCCATGCCGGTGCCGCGGAAGCCGGTCTGCTTGTTGGCCATCGGGGGGTGGGTCCAGCCCGCCCCGCCGAACATCGCGATGGTGAGGAAGAGGGCCAGGGCGGCCCCCGCCACGGAGAGAACGGTTTTCATGGCGCCCTCCTCACGGCTTCACGACGGGGCTGAGATGGGCCGGATCGACGATCGGCCCGTAGACTTGCGGGTAGGACGGCGCGACGCCGTGCTTGACCGCCCAGAGGTACCAGTTGTCCACCACCGTGCCGGTGAGGAGGATGCCGATGCCGCCCGTGAGGGTGGTGAGCACCGCGAACCACCACGCCCAGCGGTGGATCGATTCCATCGTGGCGTTGAAGCCCATGGTCCAGCGCCAGAACAGGGCGGCGCGCTCGGTCGCCGTGCCGCGATCCACGATCTGGTCGATCTCGCGATCCGCCCCGTAGCGCGAGCAGGCCAGGATCGTCCCGCCATGCATCGCGAAGAGCAGCACCGACCCGTAGAGGAAGGTGATCGAGAGCATGTGGAACGGGTTGTAGAACAGGTTGCCGTAGCGGAGCGAGAACGCCGCCGTCCAATCGAGGTGCGGGAAGATGCCGAAGGGCACCGCCTCGGACCACGAGCCCATCATGATCGGCCGGATGAAGCCGAGCACGAGATAGAGCCAGATGGCGCTGGCGAAAGCCCACGGCACGTGCGTGCCGAGACCCAGCGCCTTGGCGCGGCGATACAGGTGGACCCACCAAAGCAGGATCGAGGTGGTCAGGAAGAAGCCGGCGATCAGCCACCAGCCGCCTTCCGCCAGCGGCGGCAGGATGCGCAGGCCGTATTTCGGCAGCGGCGGCTCCAGGGCGAGCCAGGGCAGCTGGCGCACGAACTGCACCGGATCCCAGTTCACCGAGGCCCACATGTTGAGGCCAATGATCTCGAAGGCGATCAGCCCGCAGACCATCGAGAGGGCCGCGATGTAGCCGATATAGATCGGCCCGACCTGGCTGTTGCCGATGAGGCCGAACAGGTAACTGTTGAACGGCTTGCCGACGCGGTCGTTGACCGCGACGGGGATGCCCATTTCCGGCTCAAGGGGCCGGACCTGAACCTGCGTGAAGAAATTCTGGTAATAGGCCATCGTCCGATCCCCAGGAGGCCGGTCGGTCGACCCGACCCGGCTCGCAGCGTCCGCGACACGCCCCGCGCGGACTGCGGGATATTAATCAGCGCCACACGGGCAGGTTGAGCCACCAGCCCCACCATTCGGGCCAGCCCTGGGTCCAGAACGGACCGCTGATCACGATGCAGACCGCGCTCCAGAACCCGGCGGACAGCGCCAGGTACCAGCCGAGCCGGTGCACGCCGAGGGTGCCGATCGAGTAGCCGATCGTATCGCGGAAGAAGGTGTCCTCGTGCTCGGGGGTCTTCACCACCTCGCCCTTCGGCGGATTGGTGGAGGACAGGATCAGGCCGCCGTGCATGGCGAGCGCCAGCGTCGTGGTAAAGAAGAACGTCACCGCGAGCATGTGCGCCGGGTTATAGTGGAAGTGGAGATACTGGTATCCCGTGTTCGACACCCAATCGAGGTGCGAGAGGATGCCGTAGGGGAAGCCGTAGCCCCAGGCGCCCATCAGGAACGGGCGGATCACCACCAGGGTGAAATAGGCGAAGATCGCCATGCCGAAGGCGATCGGCACATGGTAGCCGATGCCGAGCTTGCGGCAGATCTCGACCTCGCGCAGCGCCCAGGACACGAACGAGCCCAGCGCGCACATGGTGATGATCTGCCAAAGCCCGCCCTCCTTCAGGGGCGCGAGCTTCAGGCCGTAGCTGATGTCCGGCGGGGCGATGTTGATCTGCCAGATGTTCCAGGTCGGGCCGAGGGCCGCGCCGTAGATCACCAGGGCCGTGCCCAGCACGGTGAAGAAGATCCCCGTCACGCCGAAGAACCCGACGAAATAGGGGCCGATCCAGAAATCGAAGAGGTCGCCGCCGAGCAAGGTGCCGCCGCGGACCCGGTATTTGCGCTCGTAGCTCAGCATCGCCATGGCGAAGACCTCCCGTTCGTCATTCGGAGGGGCGGGCGGCGAGGTCCGCCCCTCCGCGCATTGTTGTCAGGCCGGCATTTCCGGCAGCGCGAGCGTGATGGCGTTCGCGGCCTTGTTCGCCTTCGGACCTTCCAGCCAGTTGAACCGGTCGGTCGAGAGCAGGATGAAGTGGATCAGCAGCGCCAGGATGAAGAGGAAGGTGAACAAAGCCACCAGCGTGCGCCGCGGATCGAAAAGCAACCAAACCTTGTGCATCCGATCCTCCTCAGCCGATCATGGAAACGAGGGCGCGGGCCGTGTCGGTCACGCCTTCGAGCGAGGCGTAGCCCTGCGGTCCAGGAAGCCACGGGCGCCACAGCCAGACGAGGATGTGGGCGACCACGGCGATCGCCGTGAAGATGAGGAAGCTCGTCAGGAAGATCGCGTGGAACTCCTTGGCCTCCGGTTCCGTCAGCCCGGACAGGCTGCTCGGTCTTTCAGTCGTGATGGGTCCACCAGCCATGGTTTAAGACCTCCGTGTGTTGGCCGCGTCCCTTGCGAGGCGCGACGGGTGCTGCCGCGTGTGGCGCGGCCTCACTTCCCCCGCGTGACCGGACGGAAGCGTCTCGTGTTTGGGCTGAAGCGCGAACGCTCAGCCCATGAAGGCGAAGGGAATGGCCTGGACGGCCATCGCCCGGGCCTCGCCGAAGACCGAACGGTGCGGCGTCGGCAGGCCCGCATGGACGGGCTTGCGGGCGGGCGACATCCGGCCGAGGGCGGCGGCGGCGAGGAAGAAGGGGTAGGTCGCGGCCAGGATCAGCCGGAACTGGAGTTCCTCCTGATGCAGGCGCGCGGTCGGGGCCATCGTACGCATCCTCAGGTCTCCTCTCGTGGAAGGCGGCTCATGCGGGGATTCCCGCGCTGAGTGTGGAGCGCGCGCCGGTCACGTGACCGGCGGCAACGGTGTCGGCGCCGGCCGTGCGGGCGGCGCGCTCGGCCGCGTCGCGCAGGCGCTTGGCGGCGGAGATTCGGGCGAGGACGGGCTGCGCCTCCACGGCGCGGTCGAGGGCGGACAGCGCCTCGGCATCCCAGGGCAGCTCGCGGTGGGTGCGGGCCGGGGTCGGCTCGACCTTGTCCATGTCGCGGGCGAGCGGCAGGATGTGGAAGAGCGTGTCGAACAGGGCGTTGCAGACTTCCTGCACGAGGTAGGTCGCGCCCGCGTAGCCCATGAACGGCGTGCCGGTGTGCCGCCGGATGATCGCGCCGGGGAACGAGGCGGGCACGTAGGTCGCCCGGCCGCCGGCCTCCGCGAGGTACATCCGCTCGTTGAACGAGCCGAACAGCACCAGCGGCGGGTTCTTGGCGATGGCGTCCCGCACCTTGGCGTTGTCGGGCTTGAGCCCGGCGGACCGGCCGAAGGCGAAGTGGCAGGGCAGGCCCATCTCCTCCTCGAGGAAATGGCGGACGCCCCGTGCATAGGTCTCAGTGGCGACGATGCCGAAGCTCGCCGTGCCGAAGAAGTCCTGCGTCACCGACCGCCACAGGTCCCAGACCGGCTTGATCGTGGTGTGGCGCTCGCGCTCGATGAACGGCTCGGGATCGACGCCCAGAATCTCGCCCAGCGCCCGCAGGAACTTGGTGGTCGAGAGCACGCCGATGGGCGCTTGCAGATACGGGCGCTCCAGCGCCTCGCAGAGCCCCCGGCCGAATTCCCGATAGAGGCAGATATTGGCGTCGGCGTTGACGAGCTTCGGCACGTCCGCGAGGTGCGAGCCCAGCGGGAAGGTCAAGTTCACCTCGGCGCCGATGCCTTCCACCAGCCGCCGGATCTCGGCGAGGTCGCTCGGCATGTTGAAGGTGCCGTAGGCCGGGCCGATCAGGTTGACGCGGGGCTTCTCGCCCTCCTTGCGGGCGGGCCGGGCCGGGATGCCCTTCTTGGCGAACTTGCGCGCCCCGTATTCCTGCCAGAGCCAGGTGATCGCCCGGTCGGCGGCCTGCCATTGGTCCTCGTCGATGGTGCGCGGCAGGAACCGCTGGAGGCCGGTGCCCTCCGGGGTGACGCCGCCGCCGATCATCTCCGCGATGGAGCCGGTGACGACGACGCTGGGCAGCCCCGGATCGAGGGTCGAATGGGCGCGCTTCATCGCGCCCTCGGTGCCGTGGCGGCCGAGTTCTTCCTCGGCCAGACCCGTCACCACGATGGGGAGTTCGTGCGGCGGCAGGGCGTCGGTGTAGTGCAGCACCGAGGTGACGGGCAGGTTCTCGCAGCCCACCGGGCCATCGATGACCACCTGCAGCCCCTTGATCGCCGTGAAGACGTAGACCGCGCCCCAGTATCCGCCGGCCCTGTCGTGATCGAGGATCAGCATTATGCCATCTCCCCAATCGGCTTCTTCGGGCCTTCGGCCTTCGGAGAGAGCTTCTTCTGCGGAATTTCCTGCCAGACGCCGGCCGCATGACCGGTGCCGACGCCCTCGAAGAAGTCGCGCATCGCATCGAAGCGCGGCTTGTTGGCGAGTGCCGCGTTCACCACCGTCGCCAGCGAGCCGGCGCCGGCCGCGCCCATCAGCGGGCGGGCCGAAATGAGGTTCGTGAAGTAGAGGGCCGGCGTCGCGGCCTCCTTGGCCTTCTGCACCACGGGCGTCGTGCCGATGGCGAGGTCCGGCCGGAAGTGGTGGAAGGCGTAGAGGTCGTCTTCGAGGGAGGCCCGGTAGCGGACCTCGCAGCCATGGGCTTCGAGCCAGTCGCGATCCGCCTCGGACCACGGCGTGCGCGGGCAGGCCGTGCCGACATAGGGCACCTCGGCGCCGCTCTCGATGAGCAGGCGGGCGACCAGAAGCTCCGAGCCCTCGTAACCGGAGAGCGTGATCCGGCCCTTGATCGGCGAGGCCGAGAGCGCGCCGCGAATGCCGGCGAGGATGCCGGCCTTGGCCGCATCGATGGTCTCGGCGGAAACGTTGCAGGCGGCGCCGATCCGCTCCAGCCATGCGGCCGTGCCCTCGACGCCCACGGGGGCCGACCCGACGATGGGCCGCCCGGCCGCCTCGAACTCGCGGATGCTCGCCGTGTAGAACGGGTGGATCGCGGCCACGACCGAACAGTCGAGGGCGCCGTACAATTCGCGCCATTCGCGCGTCGGCACCACCGGCCCGGCGGCGAGGCCGAGGGGCGCCAGCAGGCCGCCGATCACCATCGGGTCGGCGGGGAACATCTCGCCGAGCAGCGCCACGGTCGGGCGCTCGGAGCGGCCGCCCTTCGGCGCCTGGACCGGACCCTGCTCGGCCTCGGCGCGGGCGACCTTCAGCATGGCACCGGCGAGCACGTCCTTGGCCTCGGCATGGGTCGGCACGCCGAAGCCCGGCACGTCGATGCCGATGACGCGGACCCCGTCGATCTCCTTCGGCAGCAGCCGCAGCGGCACGCCCGACGCCGTGGGAACGCAGAGGTTGATGACGACGACGGCGTCGTAATCCTCAGGCTTCGCGGTGGCGTGGACCGCCTCGCGAATGTCCTCGAACAGCTTGCCGGTGACGAGCGTCTCGGAGTTGAACGGCACGTAGCCGACGCTGCGGCGGGCACCGTAGAAATGCGAGGTAAAGGTCAGGCCGTAGACGCAGCAGGCCGAACCCGACAGGATCGTCGCGGTGCGACGCATCCGCAGGCCGACGCGGAGCGACCCGAAGGCCGGGCACATGCTCTGCGGCTGGTCGTGCGGACCCTGCGGGTAATCCTCGCGCAGCTGCGCCAGGGTCTCGGACATCCCCGCCGCCTCGGCGGCCTCCCGCATCGCGTCCTTGCCGGCGTGGCAGCCGAGCCCGTCGCCCTTGGTGGCGGCGAGGTCGATGGCGGGGGCCGCCTTGCGGGCCCGCAGTTCGGCGATGTCGAGGGAGACGGCCATGCGCGTCAGACCTCGTCGTACACGACTTCGAGGGACGGCTTGGTCACCTCGGCGACCCCGCACATGTCCTCTTGCGTCGCGGGGACGAGCACCACGTCGCGGCCGGTGGTCTCGCTGGAAAACAGGCCGAGCAAGCCGTCCTGGGTCAGGGGCGTCGGGCGGTGCGGCGCCGCGCCGGCCACGTTGGCGGCGAGTTCGGAGAACAGGTCGCCCCAGCGGCCGTCCGGCTTGCCGATGATCTCGTAATTCGCGCTCTTCTTGCGGATGTCGTCGTCGGCCGGGATCGAGGCGAGCACCGGGATGCCGGCGGCCTCCGCGAAGGCCTGCGCCTCGCCGGTGCCGTCATCCTTGTTGATGACGAGCCCGCCGACGCCGACGTTGCCGCCCATCTTGCGGAAGTATTCGACCGCTGAGCAGACGTTGTTGGCGACGTAGAGCGATTGCAGGTCGTTCGAGCCGACGACGATGACCTTCTGGCACATGTCGCGGGCGATCGGCAGGCCGAAGCCGCCGCAGACCACATCGCCGAGGAAGTCGAGCAGGACGAAATCGAAGCCCCACTCGTGGAAGCCGAGCTTCTCCAGAAGCTCGAAGCCGTGGATGATCCCGCGCCCGCCGCAGCCGCGCCCGACCTCCGGCCCGCCGAGCTCCATCGCGTAGACGCCATCCCGCTTGAAGCAGACATCGCCGATGGCGACCTGCTCGCCCGCGAGCTTCTTCTTCGTGGAGGTCTCGATGATGGTCGGGCAGGCCTTGCCGCCGAACAGAAGGGAGGTGGTGTCGCTCTTCGGATCGCAGCCGATGAGCAGCACCTTCTTGCCCTGCTGGGCCATCATGTAGCTGAGGTTCGCCAGCGTGAACGACTTGCCGATGCCGCCCTTGCCGTAGATCGCGATGATCTGCGTCTCTTTCTTCGCCGGGGCGGTGGAGACGGGATCGGGCTCGATGGCGGCTTCGTCGCGCAGCTGCGTCGCCTGGGCCAGGGCCGCCTTGTTCAGTTGAACGTTCATGCGGCGTCCCTCCAATCCAGGACCATCTTGAGGCAGGCCGGATCGGCGAAGGCCGTCCGGTAAGCCTCCTCGGCCCGCGCGGCGGGCACGCGGTGGGTGATCAGGCCGTCGAGGGACAGCCGCCCCGCCTCGATGAGGCGGGTGACGGCGGCGAGGTCGCCCGGCCGGAACTCGGCGGAGATGCGCAGGCGCGCCTCCCGCATGAAGGCGGGCGGGAAGGCGAAGGAGAGCGGCGCCTCGTAGAAACCCGCGAGCACGATCTCGCCGCCGGGAGCGAGGCGCCCGATCAGCCCGTCGAGGCCGGCGGAATCGCCGCTCACGTCGAGGATGCGGGTGTAGTCGCGTCGCGCATCGTCCTCGGGGGCCAGGATGGCATAGCCCTCGGCGCCGTCCCGGCGGGCGGGGTTCGTCTCCCACGCGGTCGGCTCGGCCCCCATCGCCACGGCGACGCGGGCCAGCAACCGGCCGAGCACGCCGTGCCCGACGATCAGGGGACGCTCGCCCTCCGCGATACCGCCGGCCGCGCGGTGGGCGGTGGCGGCCAAAGCCAGCAGGCAGGCGCGCTCGCCCAGCGCCCCATCGACGGGAAGCAGCTTGTCGGCGGGGGCGACGAGGCGGGAGGCGGCGCCGCCGAACAGGCCGCGCACGGGACCGAAGCAGCGCGCACCGGGGACGAACACCCATTGCCCCACGCGGACGGGGGCGTCGGCGGCGGCCTCAGCGACTTGGCCAACGGTCTCGTAGCCCGGCACCAGCGGATAGCCCATGCCGGGGAAGGCCGGCATCCGGCCGGACCACAGCAGGCGCTCGGTGCCGGTGCTGATGCCGCTCCAGGCGACATCCACCACCGCGTCGCCCGCACCCGCGCCCGTCAGGGTCAGCCGCCGCAGCGCCAGCCTTTCCGGTTGTTCGAGGATAACGGCGAGAGCGTCCATGACTGGAATTTCCGCCCGACTCAAAGGTGACACCGCAGGGGCGGGTCGCCGGAGTGTCATTCTAGATAGACACTTTCTCGCGTCAACCTGTCTTAACAGTCAGCTGCCAGTTTTGTGTGCGACCAGCACGCGAGCGAGCAGCGGACGACGGGTTTTGCGCTCTTTCACCGCCGCGAATCCGGCTTCCTGGGCCAGACGTGACAGTTCGTCTGCCGTACGAGGACGCCCGGAGCCCATGGCCAGCAGGTAGAAGCCGAAATAGGCGTCCCCCACCGGCTCCGCGCCGGGCGTCCCCGCCATCGGTTCGGCGATGACGAGCCGGCCTCCGGGAGAGAGCGCCGCGTGGACGGCGCGCAGGAGCGCCCGCACCGGCGCATCGTCATGGTCGTGGAGGACGCGCACGAGGGAGATCGCGTCGGCGCCCGCCGGCAGGCCGGTATGGAAGTCGCCGCCGACGCACGCGATCCGATCGCCGAGCCCGGCCCGGCCGAGGCGCGCGCCGGCCCGTTCCGCCACGGCGGGCAGGTCGAACAGGGTGAGTCGTCGCCCCGGCAGATGCGGCGCGGCGGCTTCGAGGAAGGCCCCCTCCCCGCCGCCGACATCCATCCAGTGGCGGATGCCCCGCAGGTCGCAGGCCTCGATGATGTCCTGCGCGATCATCGCCTGGGACGTGCCCATCAGCGCGCCGTAGGGCGCGGCCTCGCCCGGCGCGACGGCGCCGCCCTCGGCATAGGGCCAGTAGGAGGAAAGCCGCGTGCGCTCGGTGCGGCCCTGCAGCAGGGCGACCGGATCGGCGAGGTCGGCGTAGAGCAGGGCGTGGTGCTCGACCATCGCGGCGATGCCGGGATTGCCGGTGACGGCAGCGCCGAGATCGGCCAGGGCGAAGCGCCCGTCCGGCAGGGCGCGAATCAGGTCGAGGGAGCGGGCGGCGAGGAGCAGCGTCCGCGCCTTCTCCGGCGACAGGCCGAGGCGCACGGCAAGGGCGTCGCCCGTCATCGGCCCCTCGGCCAGGATGTCGAACAGGTCGAGCCGGATGCAGGCCGTGAGCACCTGCGCGTAGACGAAGCCGGCACAGAGATCGAAGAGCGTTCGCGTGTTTCCTTGCGCGATGCGCCGCGTCAGCGGAAAACCCGCCGCCCAGCGCTGGAAGCGCGGGCTCGCCACGAGGCGGTTGCGCAGCGCCAGCCAGCGCTCGGAGAGCGGGCGCGGGCGCGCCACCGGAGGGTCCGACAGGGCCGCGCCCCGGCTCAGGCCGACACCGCCCGCAGGCTCGCCGGCAGGAACAGCCGGGCCTGCGCCTCGATCTCCGCCGTCAGCCCCTTCGCGCCGGGGCAATCCGGCACCGCCGCGATGGCCTCGCGGGTGAGGCGCTTCAGCCTGTCGAGGGCGCCGCCCGTGCCGAGCAGCGTCGCCGCATTGGGCCGCCCGAGGGTCGCGTCGCGCCCGGCGGGCTTGCCGATCTCCTCCTGGCGGCAGGCGACGTCGCGCAGATCGTCGGCCACCTGATAGGCCTCGCCCAGGGCTTCGCCGAGGCGCCGCCACGGTTCCGGCTCGGCCCCCGCCGCCGCCGCGCCGGCCACCGTCGCCGCCGCGAAGAGCGCGCCGGTCTTGGCCTGCTGGTAGGCGCTCAGGTCCACATGCTCCTCGGATTCCCAGGCCTGACCGGCTGCGATGCCGCAGGGCGAGCCCGCCGCCCGGCCAAGGAGGCTCACGAGCCGCGCGAGCCGGCGCGGATGCCGCCACGCGCCCCGCGCCAGGGTCTCGAAGGCCAGTACGATCAGCGCGTCCCCGGTCAGCACGGCGATCGGCGTGCCGAAGGCGATGTGGACCGTGTCCTTCTGGCGGCGCATCGGCGCGTCGTCGAAACAGGGCAGATCGTCGTGGACGAGGGAGGCGCAGTGCAGAAGCTCGATCGCCGCCGCCGCCGAATCGGCGCCGTTGGGATCGTCGTCGCCGCAGGCCCGCGCCACGGAGAGGCAGAGCCGGGGCCGGATGCGATGCCCGCCGGGGAAGACGGCGTAGCGCATGGCCTCCGCCAGACGGGGCGGCGCACCGGGCGCCTCGGAGTAGGCGACAGCCCTGTCGAGAGCCGTTTCGATCCGCGAGCCGGGCTCCATGCCGCCCTCCCTGTCATGGCGGGTTGCCATCGCCATGTGTCACTTATAATTGACACTCACGGACGAGAAGATCAATCCCGAACCGGGAGGCTCCGCAACCGTGTCGGCCACACGCGTCGTCGTGATCGGAGCTGGGATCGGCGGGCTCGCCGCCGCCCTCAGGCTCGCCCGTGCCGGCCTGTCGGTCACGGTCGTGGAGCGGGCCGAGGCACCCGGCGGGAAGATGCGCGCGGTGCCGGTGGACGGCACCCGCATCGAGGCGGGGCCGACCGTCTTCACCATGCGCTGGGTGTTCGATGAGCTTCTGGCCGAGTGCGGCGCCAGCCTCGCCGAGCGCGTCACCTTGCGGGACGCGAGCCTGCTCGCCCGCCACGCATGGAGCCGCGACGAACGTCTCGACCTCTTCGCCGACATCGATGCCTCGGCGGCGGCGATCCAGGCCTTCGCGGGAGCAGGCGAGGCGGAGGGCTACCGGCGCTTCTGCGCCCGCGCGGCGGAAGTCTACCGCACGCTGGAAGGCCCCTTCATCCGCTCCGGCCGGACGGGGCCGACGGGGCTCGCGAAAAGGGTCGGGATCTCGGGGATCGGCGACCTGTGGCGCATCCAGCCCTTCGCGACCCTATGGTCTGCGCTGAAGGAGTATTTCCGCGATCCGCGCCTGCTGCAGCTGTTCGGGCGCTACGCCACCTATTGCGGCGCCTCGCCCTTCACCGCCCCGGCGACGCTGATGCTGGTGGCGCATGTGGAGCAGGCGGGCGTCTGGACGGTTCAGGGGGGCTTGAGCGCGCTCGCCGCTTCCATCGCCGGCCTCGCCGTCGAGAACGGCGCGGAGTTCCGCTACGGCGCCCATGTCGAGGAGATCGACATCGCCGCCGGCAAGGTGACGGGCGTGCGGCTGAAGGGGGGCGGGCGCATCCCGGCGGATGTCGTGGTCTGCAACGGCGACGTGGCGGCCTTGGGCGCGGGGCTGCTGGGCCGCGCGGCGGCGCCGGCCGGCGACCGGATCGCTCGTGCCGAGCGCTCGCTGTCCGCAGTGACATTCTGTGCGCGCGCCGAGACGGCCGGCTTTCCGCTGGCCCACCACACGGTGTTCTTCTCCCGCGACTACCGCGCCGAGTTCGACACGATCCTGCGCGACCGCCGCCTGCCCACCGACCCCACGGTCTACATCTGCGCCCAGGACCGCAGCGCCGAGGGCGCCTTCGCGGGCGGGCCGGAGCGGCTGCTGATGCTCGTCAACGCCCCGGCCGATGGCACGGAGCGCCCCCTGCCTGCCACGGAGATCGCCCGATGCGAGACCAACCTGAAGGCGCGGCTGCACGCCTGCGGCTTGTCCCTGACGCGGGAATCGGCGGCCACGGTGACGACGCCGGAGGCGTTCGCGGGCCTGTTCCCGGGGAGCCAGGGCGCCCTGTACGGACGGGCGTCGCAGGGGTGGGCGGCGACGTTCAAGCGCCCGGGGGCGCGGACCAAGGTGGCGGGGCTCTACCTCGCGGGGGGCTCGGTCCATCCGGGGCCGGGCGTGCCGATGGCGGCGCAATCGGGGAGGCTCGCGGCGGCAGCGATCCTCGCCGACCTCGGTTCGACGGGCCGGTCGGGCGCAACGGCTATGTCTGGTGGTACGTCGATGCGGTGAGCGACGACGGCACCCAGGGCCTCACCATCATCGCCTTCATCGGCAGCGTGTTCTCGCCCTATTACGGCTGGAGCCGGGACAAGAACCCCTTCGACCATTGCGCGATGAACGTCGTGCTCTACGGCCGCCCGAGCCGCTTCGCCATGACCGAGCGGAAGGAGGCCGCCCTCTCCCGTGGGGCGGACCACATCGCCATCGGCCCGAGCGCCATGGAATGGGACGGCACCGAACTCACCGTGCGCATCGACGAGCGCGGGGCGCCGCTGCCCCGGCGCATCCGGGGCACGGTACGCCTGCGGCCCTCCGGCATCACGGCGGGGCCGTTCCACCTCGATCCGGCCGGGCGGCACCGCTGGTGGCCGATGGCGCCGGCCTCGCGGGTGGAGGTCTCGCTCGCCGAGCCCGGCCTGTCCTGGCAGGGCAGCGGCTATTTCGACACCAACGACGGCGACGAGCCGCTGGCCGACGCCTTCACCCGCTGGACCTGGTGCCGGGCCGAACTGCCGGACGGGGCGGCGATCCTCTACGACGTGGCGCACCGCGACGGCGGCGGGCGCAACCTCTCGCTGGGCTTCGCCTTCGACGGCACGCGGCGGGACATACGCCCGCCGCTCCCCGCCAAGCTGCCGCCCACCGGGTTCTGGCGGATGCCGCGCGAGACCCGCAGCGACGACGGCCGCGCGCGGGTGATCACCACCTTCGAGGACACGCCGTTCTATTCGCGCTCGCTGCTGGCCTCGACGCTGGCGGGGGAGCCGGTGCGGGCGGTCCACGAGAGCCTGTCCCTCGACCGGTTCCGCAATCCGCTGGTGCAGCTGATGCTGCCCTTCAGGATCCCGCGACCGCTCGGCGGGTGAAGGCGAAGCCGCCCTGCGGTATGAGCGCCTTCAGCCCGATGCGCCACGCGACGCAGGCCAAGGTCGCCAGCGCGAGCGCGAGGCCGAAGGAGAAGCCGGTCTCGCCGGCCGCGATCCTGATCAGGGCCGTGAGGGGGCTGAGGGCGATCAGCATCCGCTCATGGGCGACGAGCCCACCCTCCTTCACGGCGGCGAGCCCGAGGAACAGGGTCGCGGGCAGCAGCGGCACGAGGTCGTAGACCGGCACGTAGGGCGAGAGCAGCGGCGTCACGCAGAGACACGCGGCGGCACGCAATTCCGGCGGGGTTTCCGAGCGCCAGACCCGCAGGACGAAGGCGAGGGCCGCCAGGGCGACCGCACCCTGGACTATCCAGGACAGGGCGACGGAGCCGCCGAGCAGGCGCACCGCGCCGAAAGCGCTGGCGTTGAGGTCGAGCCCCGCCGCCGCCTCCTGAAGGATGATGCGGTTGGTGCTGGAGAGCGAGTGGATGAAGCCGATCCACGGCTCGATGCCGAACAGGGCCACCGAGGCGAGACAGGAGGCGAGCACCGTCGCCGCGCAGGCGAGGAGCGGGGGCCAGCGTCCGGTGGCGATGAGCAGCAGCGGCGCCAGTAGTGCGAAATGCGGCTTGAAGGCGAGGAGGCCGAAGCACAGGCCGGCGAGGCGCGGGCGCCTGTCGAGGATGAAGAGGCCCAGCGTCATCAGCCCGGCGGTGAACAGCCCGTTCTGCCCGTAGGAGAGGTTGCAGAACACCAGGGGGTGGGCGAAGGCGATCAGGGCGATGTCTGTGCGCCCGGCCGCCCGCCGCAGGACGAGGAAGAAGAACGCGGCCGAAAGGGCGCACCACGCGAGGTAGGCCGCCCGTGGGTCCATCCACGCCAGCCCCGCCGCCGGCATCAGGAAGATCGGCGGGTAGTGCCATGCGAAACGGCAATCCGGCCCGAACGCCTCCCGCAGGTTCGCGAGGTGGCGTGCGAGGTCGTAGGATTCGGCGGCGCGTCCCTCCAGGGCGGCGCGACCGGCCACCCATACCTGTGTGAAATCGTTGCCGAGGATTTCGCCGTACCAATTGCGGCGGGGCTCCGGTCCCGAGCCGAACAGCACGATGATGATCGCGGCGGTGATCGGCAGGAGGAAGATCGCGGCCAGCCGCCCGAAGGCCAGGAACCGCGCGTCGTTGAAAATGAGATCCGCCATGTCCGCGCGCAGGCCGCCGAGGATGGCCCGACCGGAATGCGGAGCGCTGGCGTGCATGGTCAGTCCCGGGAACGGGCGATCGGAAAGGCGGGGCCGCGAGCGTAGGACGAGAACCGTTCCGGGGCCGTTAACGATGGGAATCCGGGCACCGTCACACTTGTGCAGCATGGTTGTGGCTGCGATGGTCTGACACAGTGTGGGTTGGGGCGCGTGCCGACGGGCAGGGGAATGAGGTCATCGTCCGCCTTGCGCGTCCTGATCTACAGCCACGACACGTTCGGCCTTGGCCACCTGCGGCGCTCGCGGGCGATTGCCCATGCCCTCGTCGCCGCCTCCCCGGACGCGCGGGCGGTGATCGTGTCCGGCTCGCCCGTGGTGGACCGCTACGCTTTCGCCCGCGGGGTGCGCACCGTCCGCCTGCCCCCGGTGACGAAGTTGTCGGACGGCAGCTATGCCAGCGCCGGCCCCACGACCCTCGCCCATACGGTGGAAGCTCGCACGGCAGCCCTGGCGCGCACCGCCGAGGCGTTCCAGCCCCATGTGGTGATCGTCGACAAGGAGCCCTCCGGCTTCCATGGCGAGATGCTGCCCGTCCTGGAGCGTGAGGCGGCGCGCGGCACCAAGCTAGTTCTGGGCCTGCGCGACGTCCTCGACGAGGCCGACCGGCTCGCCCCCGAATGGGAGCGCAAGGGCGCCGTCGAGGCGATGGACCGTTTCTACGACGAGATCTGGGTCTACGGGCTCGGACGCATCCATGAGCCCCTGGCCGGGCTCGCCCTGGCGCCGGATCTCGCGCGGCGGATCGAGAGCCGCCTCGTCTATACCGGCTACCTGCGCCGCGATCTGCCGGAGACGCGGGCGGGCCGCCGCGAACCGGCGATGGCGGCTGGCCCCTTCCTCCTCGTGACGCCCGGCGGCGGGGGCGACGGCGCGGGGCTGATCGACTGGGTCATCGCGGCCTACGAGGCCGATCCCGGCCTTCCCCTGCCCTGCCTCGTCGCGTTTGGGCCGTTCCTGGCGAGCGACATTCGCGAGGGATTCGACCGGCGCATCGCCGCCCTCGGCGGCAAGGTCTCGGCCATCACTTTCGACAGCGAGATCGAGTTCCTGATGCGCAAGGCGGCGGGCGTCGTCGCCATGGGCGGCTACAACACCTTCTGCGAGATCCTCTCCTTCGACCGCCCGGCCGTGCTGGTGCCGCGCACCGAACCGCGGCGGGAACAGGCGATCCGCGCCCTGGCCGCCGAACGGCTCGGCCTCGTCCGGGTGCTGATGGAAGAGGATGGGCGCGCGCCTCACCGGATGGCGGCGGCGCTGCGCGCCTTGCCCGCCCAGCCCGAACCTTCGCGGGTCGTCGTGCCCGGCCTTCTCGACGGGCTCGACGCGGTGGTGAGCCGCCTGCACGGCCTCGCGCTCGAGGAAACCGCCACGCCGTACCGGGCGATCTCGTGAGCGGCCCGCGTATCGCGGTGGTGCTGAAGGGCTATCCGCGCCTCTCCGAGACCTTCATCGCGCAGGAAATCCTGGCTCTCGAAAAGCGGGGCCTTGCCCTCGACATCTGGTCCCTGCGCAGGCCCACCGACCGCTTCCGGCACCCAATGCATGACGCGATCCGCGCGCCCGTGGCCTACCTGCCCGAGTATCTTCGCGACGATCCGCGCCGGGTGCTGCGCGCACTGGCCTGGGCCTGCCGCCAGCGGGCCTTTCCGAAGCTCGTCGGGATAGTCCTCCGCGACCTGCGGCGGGACCCGACCGCCTCACGGCTGCGGCGGCTCGGGCAGGCTCTGGTCCTCGCCCGCGAGGTCGGGCCGGAGGTGGCGCATCTTCATGTCCACTTCCTGCACACGCCCGGCAGCGTCGCCCGCTACGCTGCCCTGCTGACCGGGCGTCGCTGGAGCTTCTCGGCCCACGCCAAGGACATCTGGACCACGCCGGATTGGGAGCTGTCCGAGAAGCTCGCGGACGCCGCATGGGGCGTCACCTGCACCCGCGACGGGCTCGCGCGCCTCGATGCCCTCGGCCCCGGCCGCACGCGGCTCGCCTATCACGGGCTCGACCTGACGCGCTTTCCCGCCCCGCCCCCGCCCCGGCCCGCCCGCGACGGGCGCGACCCAGAGGCGCCGGTGCGGCTGCTCTGCGTCGGGCGCCTCGTCGCGAAGAAGGGCCACGACGACCTGTTCGCGGCGCTCGCTGCCCTTCCCGCCGATCTGCACTGGCGGCTCGACCTGATCGGCGGCGGCGAGTTGCGCGCCGAACTCGAACGGCTCGCCATGGAGCGCGGGCTTCAGGGGCGCGTCGCGTTCCGGGGCGCCCTGCCGCAGCCGGCCATCATCACGGCGATGCGCGAGTCGGACCTGTTCGTGCTGCCGACGAAACCGGCCGCCGGGGGAGACCGCGACGGGCTGCCGAACGTCCTGATGGAAGCCGCCAGCCAGGAACTGCCGATCCTGGCCAGCGCCTTCGCCGGAACGCCCGAATTCCTCACCGACGGCATCCACGGGATCCTCGTCCCACCGGGCGAGCCCGATGCCCTCGCGGAGGCGATGCGCACCCTCTTCGCCGATCCCGAGCGACGGCGGCGCCTCGGCCGCGCGGCGCGGGCGAGGCTGGTGCAGGACTTCTCCGAGGATGCGGGTATCGCCCTCATCGCCGAAGCGCTCTCCCGCTCGGCCGGGATCGCCCTGCCCCACCGCGAGGAAGCCGCGTGAGGATCCTCATCGCGGTCACGCATCTCCTCGGGGCGGGGCATCTCACCCGCGCCGCCGCCCTCGCCCGCGCTTTCGCCGAAGCCGGGCACGAGACCGTGCTGGTCTCGGGCGGGAGCCCGGCGCCCCTGGTGCGGCTCGACGGCGTGCGCCTCGTGCAGTTGCCACCGCTGCGGATCGAGGGCTTCGATTTCGGCCGGCTCATCGGCCCGGATGGCCTGCCGGCCGGCGAAGAGATCTTCGCCGCGCGGCGCAAAGCCCTGCTCGCGACCCTCCACGAGACGGCGCCGGATGCGGTCATCACGGAACTCTTCCCCTTCGGACGGCGGGGGCTCGCGCCCGAATTCCTCGCCCTGGTTAAAGCGGCCCGCGCCCTCGCCCGGCCGCCGCTGATCCTCGCCTCGGTGCGCGACATCCTCGTGCCGCCAGACCGTCCGGCCAAAGTCGCGGAGGCTCACGCCCGCGTGGCCACCCTCTACGACGCGGTGCTGGTCCACGGCGACGAAGCGATGGCGCCCCTCGACGCCTCCTGGCCCGTCGATGACGCGATCCGCTCCACGCTCCGCTACACCGGATACGTGGACGAGGGCGCTCCGATCCCGCCGGCGGACCAGCGCGAGGGCATCGCCGTCGCCGCAGGGTCGAGCGCGGCGGGGCTCGGCCTGTTCCGCGCGGCCATCGGCGCGGCGCGGAAGCGGCCCGATCTCGGCTGGCGCCTCCTCGTGGGGCACGGCATCCCCGACGCGACGCTCGCCTCGCTCTCGGACGGATTAGCCCCCGGCACAGTGATGCGGGCGCGGGCCGATTACCGGGCGCTGCTGGCAGGCGCGCGCGTCTCGGTGAGCCAGTGCGGCTACAACACCGCCGTGGACCTCATGGTGACGGGCACACCCGCCGTGCTCGTGCCCTTCGAGGCGGGCCGCGAGACCGAGCAGCGCCTGCGCGCCGAACGACTCGCCGGCATGGGCCGTGCCCGGATCGTGCCGGAGGATGCCCTTTCGCCGGAGACGTTGCTGGCGGCGGTGATGGATGCGCCACCGCCCCCCACGGGGCCGCCTCCCGCCCTCGATGGCGCCGCCCGCACGGTCGCCCTGGTGGAACGGATGCGCCGCGAGCGCGCCTTCGCCCTCCTGCGCAAAGCCCTCGATGGGGCGGGCGATGTCCGCTTCTGGTGGCGCGACGACGACGCCGTGGCGGCGACCCCGGCGCTCGACCGGTTGCTCGCCCTCGCGGGGCCGCGCCCGATCCTGATCGCCGCCATCCCGGCGCGGATCGAGCCATCGCTCGCGCGCAGCCTGAGCCCCGCGCCCAACGTCAGCATCGGCGTGCATGGCCTCGCCCACGACAACCATGCGCCGCCGGAGGCGAAGCCCGCCGAGTTCGGTCCGCACCGGCCGCTCGCCGTCCTCCGGGACGAAGCGAGGCGCGCCCTCACCCTCGCGCGGGAGAGGGTGCCGGGCGGGCGCCTGTTGCCGGTCTTCGTGCCGCCCTGGAACCGGATCGATCCGGCCCTCGCGGCCGAGCTGCCGGCGCTCGGCTATCTCGGCCTCTCGACCGCGAAGGGAAGCCACGGCGCCTCGCTCGACGTGATCGACTGGCGCGGCACCCGTTCGCTGCGCGAGCCCGTCGCGCTGCTCGAGAGCATTATCGCCCATGTCGAGAGCGGGAGCACGGAACCGCTCGGCCTCCTCACCCACCACCTCGCCCATGACGAGGCGGTCTGGGATTTCCTCGCCGAATTGATCGCCTGCCTCGACCACCCGGCAATGTGCTGGTGCGATCCGCGCGACCTGTTCCATTCCCCTGTGGACGCGCCGATTCGCGCGCCTATGTGCAGTGCTGGCGAACGGCCGAGGACCGGGTGAGCGTGCTCCTGTCGATCCGCGACCTCGCTGTCGCCTTTCACACCGATACGGGCCGGTTCGAGGCTCTTCACGGCCTGTCGCTCGACATTGCCCGGGGCAAGACCCTCGCGCTGGTGGGCGAATCCGGCTCCGGCAAGTCGGTGACGGCGCAGGCGATCCTGCGCATCCTGCCCCGCGCCGCCGAAATCTCACGCGGTCAGATGCTGTTCGCCAGGGGCGACGACACGGTCGACCTCGCGCGGCTGCCGGCGGACGGCGCGGCGATCCGGGACATCCGGGGCCGGCAGATCGCGATGATCTTTCAGGAGCCGATGACCTGCCTGTCGCCACTCCACACGGTCGGCGACCAGATCGGCGAGGCGCTGCGCGTCCATACCGGCGCCGACCGGCGGGAAGCGGATGCGCGCACCGAGGAAGCGCTGGCGAAGGTCGGCTTCCCCGATCCGAAGCGGGCGTTGAAGACCTATCCGTTCGAGCTGTCCGGCGGCCTGCGCCAGCGTGCGATGATCGCCATGGCGCTCATCATGCGCCCGGCGCTCCTCGTGGCGGACGAGCCGACCACCGCGCTGGACGTCACGACCCAGGCGCAGATCCTCGCCCTGCTCGGCCGGTTGCAGGACGAGACCGGCATGGCGATCCTGCTCATCACCCACGATCTCGGAGTGGTGGCCAACATCGCCCACGACGTGGCCGTGCTCTACCGGGGCCGGCTGGTCGAGGCAGGCCCCAAGGAAGAGGTGATGCGCCGGCCCGGCCATGCCTACCTCAAGGCGCTGATCGAGGCGGTGCCGCGCTTCGACATGGCGCCGGGCGAGCGCCTGACCCCGATCCGCCCCGCCCGCGCGACGATCCCGCCCGCGCGGGAGGCGCCGCGCCTCGCCGGCCCCGTTCTTCAGGTGGAGAAGGTCAGCAAGACCTTCACCCTGCGCGCCGGCCGCCTCTTCGCGAGCCCGCGCACGGTGCGGGCGGTGGCGGACGTGTCCCTCGCCCTGAACGGCGGCCAGACCCTCGGGCTCGTGGGCGAATCCGGCTCGGGCAAGACCACCGTCGCCAAGATGGTCATGCGGGCCATGCCGCCGGATGGCGGGCGCATCCTGTTCGACGGCGGCGACGGCCCGAAGGACGTGCACAAGCTGAAGGGCGACGCGCTGTTCGCCTACCGCCGCAACGTCCAGTTCGTCTTCCAGGACCCCTACGCCTCCCTCGATCCGCGCATGACTGTGCGGCAGATCCTCTCCGAGCCGATGGAGATCCACGGCGTGCCCCAGACCCGGCGGCGGGAGCGGTGCCGCGAGCTGATGGCGATGGTCGGCCTGGAGGATTCCGCCCTCGGCCGCTACCCACACGCCTTTTCCGGCGGCCAGCGCCAGCGCATCGGCATCGCCCGCGCGCTCAGCCTCGAACCGCGCCTCCTCGTGCTGGACGAGCCGGTCTCGGCGCTGGACGTCTCGGTGCAGGCGCAGATCCTGAACCTGCTGAAGGATCTGCAGCAGGCGCTCGGCCTGTCCTACCTCATCGTGTCTCACAACCTCGCGGTGGTGGACTACATGGCCGACACGATCAGCGTGATGTGCCGGGGACGCATCGTCGAAGAAGCCGACAGGGCCACCCTGTTCCGCGATCCGGTCCATCCCTACACGAAGGCGCTGCTTGCGGCGGTTCCCGACCCGAGCCTCGACCATCCCCTCGATTTCGCGAAGGTGACGGGGGAGGCCTCCGACCCCGCCCGCTGGCCGGAATCCTTCGCCCTTGCTCCCCATGAATTCGGGATCATGATGGAAGTGGAACCCGGGCATTTCGCCCGTTACCGGTCCCTCGACGAGCGGAATGCCGCCTGATGCAGCCGCGTCCGCCCATCGTTCTCGAACGCCTGCGCCGCAAGGTCCTCGGCCCGCTGTTCGATCGCCTCGGCTACGACCTCGTGCCCGCCGCCCCCGATTGGACCCACCGCCCGACCTCTCCCCGCGAGGTCGCCCGGCTTCTCGACGCGGCGGCGGAGATCCTGCACGGCGATCTGCGCGCCTCCGGCCTGAAGCCGGACGAGGATGTCCGCGCCCTCGTGGAACGGTTCTGGCACCTGATCCCCGAAGCGCCCGTGCGCCAGCGGCGCGGCGGCAGCGGGTTCAACGGGGCGCTTCAGCTCTACGTGGCGATGAGGGTCCTGCGGCCGGCTTTCGTGATCGAATCCGGCGTGTTCCGGGGCCTGACCACCTGGGTGATCCGGCAGGCCTGCCCCGAGGCGCGGATCTTCTGCCACGACCCCGACCTGTCGGGCCTGCAATACCGTGACGCCGGGGCGCGCTACAGCCGCGAGGATTGGTCCCGCGCCGATTGGTCGATCCTCGATCCGGCGCGGACGGTAGCCTTCTTCGACGATCACGTCTCGCAGGCCCGCCGGGTGGTAGAGGCGCATGTGCGCGGCCTGACCCGCCTGCTGTTCGACGACGACGTGGCGGCGCACCGCATCCACGCCCATGGCGGCCCGGCCCATCCGACCATCGCGATGATCACCGCCCTGGACGCGAACCCGGAGCCGATCCGCTGGACCCGCAACGGCCGCCCCTTCGAGCAGCCCGCCGGGGACGCGGAGGCGCGGCAGGCCGGCGACCTGATCCGCCGCGCCCATGCCTTCGACGACATGCACCGCGCCACCGGCTACTCGCCGGCCCGGCTGACCTACGTGGAACTGCACGGAGGCGGGCCGTGACGGGAAGAAAGCCAGCCTTCTCCAACCCTGTCCCTCATCCTGAGGTGCCCGCCTCGGCGGGCCTCGAAGGATCCCTTCAGACATCGCCGCGAACCCTGGAGCCCTCCTTCGACGCGGCTTCGCCGCACCTCAGGATGAGGGAATGGATCGGATCGGCGGGAATCTCACGCCGCGCCGTGATGGCGGCCCTCGCCGGCGCCGCGCTCCTCCCCCGCCGCGCCCTCGCCGAGGACGCCCCGGCCCCGCCCGCCAAACCCTTCGTCGCGGACCTCGCCGCCAAGGGAAGGCGTCTCGGCAAGCAGGGGGGGACGATCCGCACCCTGATCGCGAAGGCGCGGGATGTGCGCTACCTGTCGGTCTACGGCTACACCCGCCTCGTCGGCTACGATGCCGCTCTCACGCTCCGGCCCGACGTGCTGGAGCGGGTCGATGTCCAGGGCGGGCGCTTCACCTTCACCCTGCGGGATGGGCATCGCTGGTCGGACGGACATCCCTTCACCAGCGAGGACTTTCGCTATTACTGGGAAGACGTCGCCAACCAGAAGGAGCTGAGCCCCGAGGGGCCGCCTGTCTTCTTCCTGGTGGACGGCCAGCCGCCGCAGGTCGAGTTCCCGGACGCACGGACCGTCCGCTACACCTGGCCCCGGCCGAACCCGATGTTCCTGCCGGCGCTGGCCGCCCCCCGCGATCCGCTGATCTACCGGCCGGCGCATTACCTGAAGCCGTATCACCCGCGCTATGTCGGCAAGGAGGCGGCCGAGGCCAAGGCGAAGGCCCTGAAGCTGCGCGGCTGGGCCGCCCTGCACAACCGGCTCGACGACAATTACGAGCTGATGAACCCGGATTGCCCGACCTTGCAGGCCTGGGTGCCGCTCACCCGATCCCCGGCGACGCGCTTCGCCTTCGAACGCAACCGCTCCTATCACCGGGTCGACACGGCCGGCACGCAATTGCCCTATGTCGACCGCATCGTGATGGACGTGGCCTCCTCCGGCCTGCTCGTCGCCAAGACCAACGCAGGCGAGGCCGACCTGATGTTCCGCGGCCTGATGATGCCGGACATCCCGAGCCTCAAGGAGGGCGAGAAGGCCCACCATTACCGCACCAATCTCTGGCCGGTGGCCCGGGGCTCGGAGATCGCCCTCTACCCGAACCTGACGACGGTCGATCCGGTCTGGCGCGCCCTCAACCGCGACATCCGCTACCGCCACGCGCTCTCGCTGGCGACCGACCGGCGCACGCTCAACAACACCCTGCTCTTCGGCCTCGGCACCGAGGGCAACGACACCATCATCCCCGATTCGCCCCTCTACGCACCGGAGATGCGGACCTTGAACGCGGGCTACGATCCCGCCCAGGCGAACCGGCTTCTGGACGAGGCCGGGCTCGACCGTCGCGACGGGTCGGGCATCCGGCTCCTCTCGGACGGGCGCCCGCTGGAGATCGTGGTGGAGAGCGACGGGGAGGCCGGCGAGATCCTCGACGCCCTCACCCTCATCGCGGAGTTCTGGCGGGAGGTCGGCATCCGCCTCGTCACCAAGCCGCAGGAGCGCACCAACCTGCGCCGCCGCTCCATCGGCGGCCTGACGGTGATGGTGGCGGCGCAGGGGCTCGACCTCGCGGTGCCCACCGCGATCATGCCGCCGACCGAACTGAGCCCGGCCCAGCCCGACCATTATTCCTGGCCGCGCTGGTCGATGAACCTCGAAAGCCGGGGCCGCAGCGGCGAAGCCTGCGACGTGCCGGAGGTGCAGCGCCTCATCGATCTCGACCGGGAATGGCGCCAGACGGACGATGCGGCCCGGCAGGCGGCGATCTGGCGCGAGATGCTGATGAACCACGCGCGCAACACCTGGGTCATCGGCACGGTGGCCGGGGCGCTGCAACCGGTCGTCACCGCCGACAGGCTGGTGAACCTGCCGGCCAAGGCGCTCTATTCCTGGGAGCCCACCGCGATGATCGGCGTGCAGCGCCTGGACGAGGTGTTCTGGGACGAGGCCACGGACAAGCGGGTCGAGGCGCGATGATCGGCGTCATCCTCCGGCGGCTCCTGACCATGGCGGTGACGCTGCTCGTCATCTCCGCCCTTGTCTTCTTCGTCATCAAGCTCCCGCCGGGGGATTACCTGACGAACCGCATCATGGAGTTGCGCGCCACCGGCGAGGCGGGCTCCGTGGCCAAGGCGGAACTGTTGATCCGTCAATACGGGCTCGACCGGCCGGTCTGGGAGCAATACCTGATCTGGGTCGGGCTGATGCCGGGCCCCGCCGGCTTTTCCGGCCTGCTGCAGGGCGATTGGGGCTGGTCGTTCGAATACGACAAGCCGGTGGCCGACGTGGTCGGCGACGCCCTGTGGCTGACGCTGCTCGTGAACGTCACCGCCGTGATCTTCGTCCATCTCGTGGCGATCCCGGCGGCAATCTACTCGGCGACGCGGCGCTACACCTGGGGCGATTCCGTCGTCACCATACTCGGCTATGTCGGCCTCGCGATGCCGGGCTTCCTGCTGGCGCTGATCCTGCTGTTTTATGCCAACCGCTGGTTCGGCCTCTCCATCGGCGGGCTCTACGACGCCGCCCTCACCAACCGGCCCTGGGACGGGGAGAAGATCCGCTCGCTCGCCGCCCACCTCATCGTGCCGACCCTGGTGATCGGCCTCGGGGGCACGGCGGCGATGATCCGCCGGATGCGGGCGAACCTCTTGGACGAACTCGCCAAGCCCTACACAGTGACGGCCCGCGCCAAGGGTCTCCCGCCGACGCGGGCGCTGCTGAAATATCCGTTCCGCATGTCCCTGAACCCGTTCGTCGCGGATATCGGCAACCTGCTGCCGCATCTGGTCTCGGGTTCGGTGCTGGTCTCGCTGGTGCTGAGCCTGCCGACCGTCGGGCCGTTGCTGTTGGAGAGCCTGCGCAACCAGGACCAGTTCATGGCGGGCTTCATCCTGATGTTCGTGGCGGCGCTGACCCTCGTGGGGATGCTGATCTCCGACCTCGCCCTGGTCTGGCTCGACCCCCGCATCCGCATGGGCCTGCGATGAGCGGCGCCCTGCAACCCACTCACTTCGTCGATCCGGCGCCCTTCGCCCCCGACGAGCGGGCCGAGACGCCCGCCGGCTCGGCCTCCGCATGGCGGCTCATCGCGCGCAAATTCCTGCGCCACCGGCTGGCGGTGTTCTTCGCGCTGATCCTGCTCGTGCTCTACGCGCTGATCCCCTTCGTGGAGATGATCGCGCCCTATGGGCAGGCGCGGCGGGACGGCGATTTCCTCTACGCGCCGCCGCAGGGGGTGCACCTGTTTCACGAGGGACGCTTCGTCGGTCCGTTCGTCTACCCGTACCGCTCGCACCTCGACCCGGACACCTTCCGCCGGGACTACGTGAGCGACGCGGCCAAGCCGCAGCCCCTGCGCTTCCTGTGCCGGGGCGACGGCTACGATTGGTTCGGGCTCGTCCGCTCCGATTTCCACCTCGCCTGCGCGCCGGAGGGTGGGACCCTGTTCCTGCTCGGCACCGACCGGCTCGGGCGGGACCTGTTCTCGCGGATCGTCTACGGCACCCGCGTCTCGCTCACGATCGGCCTCGTGGGCGTGGCGATCTCGTTCGTGCTCGGCCTCTTCTTCGGGGGCATTGCCGGCTATTTCGGCGGCCTCGCCGACGCCGCCGTGCAAAGGCTGATCGAGATCGTCCGCTCGATTCCCGAATTGCCGCTCTGGCTCGCCCTCTCGGCGGCACTCCCCGCGAATTGGAGCCCGCTCCTCATCTTCTTCGGCATCACGGTGATCCTCGGCCTGCTCGACTGGCCGGGCCTCGCCCGCGCGGTGCGCGGCAAGCTGCTGGCGCTGCGCGAGGAGGATTTCGTCCAGGCGGCCGAACTGATGGGGGCCTCGCCCGCCCGGCTCATCGGCCGGCACCTGATCCCGAATTTCATGAGCCACCTTATCGCCTCGGCGACCCTCTCGATCCCGACGATGATCCTCGGCGAGACCGCCCTGTCCTTCCTCGGCCTCGGCCTGCGCCCGCCCGTGACGAGCTGGGGCGTGCTCCTCAACGAGGCGCAGAATCTCGCGGCGGTGCAGCTCTACCCGTGGCTGCTCCTGCCGGTGGTGCCGGTGCTGGTGACGGTGCTGGCCTTCAACTTCGTCGGCGACGGCCTGCGCGACGCCGCCGATCCGTATAATTGAGCGAATAGCGAATAGCGAATAGCGAATAGCGAATAGCGTTTCACGCGTCGCAGGCACCTGCAACGGCAAACTATTCGCTATTCGCTACTCCCTATTCGCTCCCTTCACTTCACCCAGCCAGCGGCAGCGGTGCGATCCGCGTCGGCGCGGCGACATTCTTGCGCTCCACGAGTCCCGGCGGCGGGACGGGCGCCTCGATGGTGCAGACGACGCCGCCCGGCTCGAAGGAGAGATGGACCTCCCCGGCGAGCTCGCGGGCAAGGCTGCGCTCGATGAGCCGTGAACCGAAGCCGGTCCGGGTCGGCTTCTTCACGGCCGGACCGCCGCTCTCGCGCCAGCACAGGAGGAGCATGGTCTCCTCGCCGCGCCGCACGGCCCACTCGATGGCGATGGTGCCGGCATCGTTCGAGAGCGCGCCGTACTTCACCGCATTGGTGCCGAGTTCGTGCAGGGCCATGGCGATGGACAGGGCGAGCCGCGGCGGCAGGCGGAGCGGCGGACCCTGGACCTTGAAGCGCGACGGCCCGGTGCCGCCTCCGTCGAGGGGGCGGATCGCGTCCGCCACCACCGCCGAGAGTTCGGCGCCGTCCCAGCTTTCCTTGGTGAGCACGTCGTGGACGCGGGCGAGCGCCAGCAGCCGCGCCTCGAAGGCGGCGCGGGCGGTCTCGGCCTCCGGCCCGTCGAGGCCGCGCAGGGATTGCGTCGCGATGGATTGCACCGTCGCGAGCGTATTCTTCACCCGGTGATTCAATTCGTGGATCAGCAGGAGCAGGTGCTCCTCCGCCGACTTGGCGTCGGTGATGTCGACGTTGCAGCCGGTGTAGCCGAGGAAACGCTGTGCGTCGTCGAGGCGCGGCACGCCCTCGCAGCGCAGCCAGCGGACGGCGCCGGTCCGGTCGATGATGCGCGTCTCCATGCGGAACGGCCCGCGCGCCGCGAAGGCGTCCTGGAAGCCCGCCCGGAACACGTCGAGGTCGTCCGGGTGGATGATCCGTTCCCAGCCTGCATCGGCGAGCGCGGCCGCTGGCATCCCGAACAGATGGTCGAAATGCAGGTTGGCGAAGCTGACCTCGCCGGTCTCGTCGGTCATCCAGATCAGGGCCGGGGCCGAATCCGCCATGTGCCGGAACCGCGCCTCGCTCTCCTTAAGGGCGGAGAGACCGCGCCGCGTCTCTTCGAGGGCGCGGTCGCGCTCCTCCTCACGCGTGCGGATGCGCAGGGACGCATCCGAGAGAACCGTCGCGAGGCGCTGGATCTCGTGGACGGGCGAGGCGACGCGCGGGATCGCCTCGCCGCGCGCCAGCGCCGGGCCGGAGGCCGCGAGATGGCGCAGGGGTCGCGTCACTCGTGACCACAGGCTCACCGCCAGCACCGAGGAGGTCGCCAATACGAGAAGACCGAAACCGGCGAAGGCCCACACCCAGCGCCGCACCCGTGCATCCACGATGGTCTGCGGGATGCTGGTTGCCACCGTCCAGCCGGTGAGGCGTGAGCGCGCCTCGATCACCACGACCGGCCGCCGCTGCCTGTCCTGGCCCTCCCAGACGCCGGACGTGCCGGTTTGGGTCTGCCGGAGGGTGGCGAGGCGGGGCTTGCCCACCACCGAGGTCGGATCCGGCAGGCGCGCCAGCACGGTCCCGTTGCGGTCCGAGATGCCTGTCGTCCAGCCCTGGACCACCTCGCGCGCCAGGATGCCCTGGAGCCGCGAGAGCGGCACGGTGAAGCTCAGGATGTAGGCGACCTCGCCATCCACGTTCACCGGCACGCCGACCGCGTAGCTCGCATCCTCCGCGATCACCGCCGGGACGTAGCCGCTCACCAGCGCGCGGACCTGCCCCTTGGTGAGTTCCCCGTCGATCGGCAGGGGTGCCACGGGGAGGGGAGCGCCGCGCGGAACCCCGGTGTTCACCACTTCCTGCCCGTTGGGCCGGCGCAGGAGCACGTCGAGGTCGAGGGAGCTGCGCACGAGCCGCGCCTGCGCATCGAAGGCGGAGAAATCGCCGTCCTTCAGGCGCGGCGAGGTGGCCAGCGTCTGAAGCACGGAGACGAGGCCCGCCGTGTCCCTGTCGAGGGAGAGGCTGATGCCGCGCACGTTCTCGCGCGCGTCCTGCTCGAACCGCGCCCGCTCGGCGGAGGCGTAGCGCATGAGCAGGATGGCGGTGAACAGCAGGCCGGGTCCGATCAGCGCGACGACGAGCGCCACCAGATAGACCTGGGTGGAGAACCCGTTCCGGCCGAACCGGTGGAGTCGACGGGCGACCCAGGAGCCGCGCCGCGGAGGCGGGGCTGCCGGCGAAGTGAGTTCCCGGTCGTGTCGCGGGCTCACCAGCCGCGCGCTCCCGGCCTCCGGCGGCCAAGGCGCCGTTGCGCGTGCGGAACCATCATCACCTGTCGATATGGCCGAGATCGCGATCCGGGTCGAGCCGGTCGCGTACTCGCTGCTTGAGGGCCTTCACGTCCGGAAACCCACCGTCCTGCACGCGTTCCCACAGAAGATCGCCATCGACCTCGATGCGGAACACGCCGCCCCGCCCGGGGAGGAGCGCGACCTCGGACAGGTCGTCCTTGAAGGTGGAGAGGAGTTCCTGCGCCATCCACGCGGAGCGGAGGAGCCAATTGCACTGGACACAATAGGTGATGGCCACGCGCGGCCGACGCGTCACACGCTCAGTGGCGCCCTCCCCTGGCACCGGACCCGCTTGACCCTGATCCATGGTTCCACAGCGCACGCGCCGGCGACGAAAGTCAACCACGGCCGGCAATCGGCGGATCCCGGCTTGACGGAGCGGGGGCGAGCACCCTAGAAGCCGCTCACCCGGTCGCGGGAGGCCCCTGGCCCCCGCCTCCGCGCAGCGTCCGTGTTCACGGGCTGCGGAACGGACGGTTAGCACAGCGGTAGTGCGTTCCCTTCACACGGGAAAGGTCGCAGGTTCGATCCCTGCACCGTCCACCACTTTCCTCTCCCCCGTAAGACCGATTTCGGATCTGTTTGCCACGCCGTAGACGCGTGCTAGAGCCGGCTCGACAGCAAACGCTCGAGATCGATCCGGGACTACCGGGCGGCTGGGCAAGCCAGGGGCGGACGACGACCATGAAGGACATCCTCGACAAACTCGCCGAGCGCCGGGACCAGGCGCGCCTCGGCGGTGGCGAGAAGCGTGTCGAGGCCCAGCACAATCGCGGCAAGCTCACGGCGCGCGAGCGCATCGAACTCCTGCTCGACCACGGGTCGTTCGAAGAGTTCGACATGTTCGTGCAGCACCGCTCCACCGATTTCGGCATGGAGAAGCAGAAGGTCCCCGGCGACGGCGTCGTCACCGGCTGGGGCACCATCAACGGCCGCACCGTCTTCCTGTTCTCGAAGGACTTCACGGTGTTCGGCGGCTCCCTCTCGGAGACGCACGCCGCCAAGATCGTGAAGGTGCAGGACATGGCGCTGAAGATGCGCGCCCCGATCATCGGCATCTTCGATGCCGGCGGCGCCCGCATCCAGGAGGGCGTGGCCGCGCTCGGCGGCTACGGCGAGGTGTTCCGCCGCAACGTCATGGCCTCGGGCGTGATCCCGCAGATCTCGGTGATCATGGGCCCCTGCGCGGGCGGCGACGTCTACTCGCCGGCCATGACCGACTTTATCTTCATGGTCCGCGACACGAGCTACATGTTCGTGACCGGCCCGGACGTGGTGAAGACCGTGACCAACGAGGTCGTCACCGCCGAAGAACTCGGCGGCGCCAAGGTCCACACCACCAAGTCGTCCATCGCGGACGGCGCGTTCGAGAACGATGTCGAGGCGATCCTCCAGATCCGCCGCCTCCTCGACTTCCTCCCCGCCAACAACACCGACGGCGTGCCGGAGATCGAGTCCTTCGACGACGTGAACCGTCTCGACATGTCGCTCGATACGCTGATCCCCGACAACCCGAACAAGCCCTACGACATGGGCGAGTTGATCCGCCGGGTGGTCGACGAGGGCGATTTCTTCGAGATCCAGGCGGCCTACGCCCGCAACATCATCACCGGCTTCGGCCGCGTCGAGGGCCGCACGGTCGGCTTCGTGGCGAACCAGCCGCTGGTGCTGGCGGGCGTGCTCGATTCGGACGCCTCGCGGAAGGCCGCGCGCTTCGTGCGCTACTGCAACGCCTTCTCGATCCCGATCGTGACCTTCGTGGACGTGCCGGGCTTCCTGCCGGGCACCGCCCAGGAATACGGCGGCCTCATCAAGCACGGCGCCAAGCTGCTCTTCGCCTACAACCAGGCGACGGTGCCGCTGGTGACGATCATCACCCGCAAGGCCTTCGGCGGCGCCTATGACGTCATGGCCTCGAAGCATGTGGGCGCGGACGTGAACTACGCGTGGCCGACGGCGCAGATCGCGGTGATGGGCGCCAAGGGCGCGGTGGAGATCATCTTCCGCAACGAGATCGGCGACCCGGACAAGATCGCCGAGCGCACCAAGGAATACGAGGACCGCTTCCTCTCGCCGTTCGTGGCCGCCGAGCGCGGCTACATCGACGAGGTGATCATGCCCCACTCCACCCGCCGCCGGATCGCCCGCGCGCTCGGCATGCTCCGTACGAAGAAAATGGAGCAGCCCTGGAAGAAGCACGACAACATCCCGCTGTAAGCGGAGCGCCTTCCACCCTCCTCCTTCGAGGCCCGCCAAGGCGAGTACCTCAAGATGAGGGCGAGGGTTAGGAGCAGGGTTCCGGTCAGAGGTGTGCGATCAACTTCTGTCGCTGTGCTCGATCACCGCGCACAGCGTCAGGGGTCCCTTGTCGGGGGAGACCATCGCCGAACAGGTGACGAGCGCCCCGCCGAGGTCGACGTTGCTGTGGCGCATGCGGCTCGCCGTGTCCTTGGCCTTGTGCGCCGCCTCGGTGATCGTTTTCGCATCGATGCCGGTGACGGCGTGGCCCGCCTTGCCGAAGGTGGTGAAATACTCCTCCGGCGGGTTCGCCCCGCGATACTGCGCGCCCACCGAGGAGAGCGCCGGAGCACCGCAGGCGAGCGTCAGCGTCATGTCCGGAGTGACCGTGAAGGTCGCGTAATCAGTTTGCTTCTGGTCGGTCTTCGCGCCGGTCTCGGTCGTCACCTTGCCGACCAGGGTGTCGCATTCGTCTGCCCGCGCGGACCCGGCCGCGAGGCAGAGGATCGGAAGGAGAAGGAGCGTGCGCATCGGCTCAATCTAGCGCACGCCCGCGAAAAGGGGATCGCCTCGGCGCCCCTAAGCGGTGCCCGGCTCCGGCGCGGATTGTCCCAGTTCGAGCAGTACGATTTCCGGCGGCACGCCGATGCGCACCGGGATGCGGCTCACGCCGAACCCGCCCGAGACGATGATGTGGCGCCCATCGATGACGCGGTGGCCATAGGCCAAGTCGTGTCCATGCACCCGGCGGATGGCCGGTGAGCGGCCGAACAGGCGGATCTGTCCGCCATGGGTGTGGCCCGACAGGGTCAGCGCCACTCGCGAAGGCACCCGGTGGAAGATGTTCGGCTCATGCGCCATCAACAGGACGGGCGCGTCGTCCGTGACCTTGGCGAGCGTGCCGGTAAGGTCGTCCGCGCGCAGGTGGTAGAGGCCTTCGAACGGCTCCTGATCGCCGAGGCCGGCAAGCCAGAACGACTTGCCGTCCTTCGTCAGGCGCAGCACATCGTTTTCGAGAACGGGAAGACCCCGCGCTTCGAGAATCTTGCGGACGCGGGGCGTACCGCGGAGATCCGACTGGACCGTGGGATCCTCCCACCAATCGTGATTCCCGAGGATCGAATAGGTGCCGAGCGGCGCGCGCAGGCCCTCCACGAGCTTGGCGAAGTCCGAGAGGGGGAGCTTCTGCCACGCGACCTTCCCGGCTGGGTAATCGCCCAGCATCAGGATGAGGTCGGGGCGCAGCGCGTTGGTCGTATCCACGATCTCCGCCACCCGGTCGAAGGGCATGAACGGCTCGCAGACGTGAAAATCCGCCAGCACGGCGATGCGCAGCGCCGGGCCGTCCTTCCAATTGGGCAGGTTCGGCGCGTAGCGCGTCACCACGAGGCGGTGCAGCGGCTCGATTCCGAACCCGTAGACGCCCGTCGCGCCGATGAGGCCGGCGGTCGCACCGAGACCGGTGAGAACCTGACGCCGGCTCGGCAGGATCACCATGACAGCTGTCCGTCCCGTCCCATGGGGTGCGCGTCTCCCTTGCGATGACCCGTTTCCATACACGGCCTTCGGTTGACGGCGGCTGAACCGGATCGCTCAAGGTGATGGAAGCGTGGCGTGGGCTTCTGTAAGGTCTTGCCGCCGCCCCGTCCGTGAGAAGCGACACATCAGACCCATGCTGAACCGCCCCCTGCGCATCGGCACCCGCGGCAGCCCGATGGCCCTGGCCCAGACGGGCATGGTCCGCGACCGCATCGTCGCCGCCAATCCCGGCCTGGAGACCGAACTGGTCGTCGTCACCACCGTGGCCGACAAGATCCTCGACCGGCCGCTCTCCGAGATCGGCGGCAAGGGCCTGTTCACCAAGGAACTGGAACAGGCGCTCTACGCCAACGAGGTGGATGTCGCCGTCCACTCGATGAAGGACGTGGAGACGTGGCTGCCCGAGGGCCTCGCCATCGCCTGCATCCTCGAGCGCGACGACCCGCGCGACGCCTTCCTCTCCCCCCATGCCGAGACGCTGATGGACCTGCCAGAGGGCGCGCGGGTCGGCACCTCGTCGCTGCGCCGGGCGGCGCAGGTGCTGATGCACCGGCCGGACCTGAAGGTCGTGCCCCTACGCGGCAACGCGAATACCCGGATGCGCAAGCTCGAATCCGGCGAGTGCGATGCGACGCTCCTGGCGCTGGCCGGGCTTCAGCGCCTCAGCCTCGAAGCCATGGCCCGCAGTATCCTCCCGGTGGAAACCATGCTGCCCGCCGTGGCCCAGGGCGCGCTGGGCATCGAGTGCCGGGCGGACGATGCGGACATCCGCGCGCTGCTCGCCCCCATCGCCTGCAAGACCACGACCACTGCCGTCGCCGCAGAGCGGGCGCTGCTCGCCGAGCTCGACGGGTCCTGCCGCACGCCCATCGCCGCCCTGGCGCGGATCGACGGCGGGCGCCTGCGTTTGGACGGGCTGCTGTTCCTGCCGGACGGGAGCCGGCACTGGGCCGCCTCCGGCGAGGGGCCGGTGGAAGAGGCCGAGCGCATCGGCCGCGAGGCCGGCGCCGCGCTGAAGGCGCAGGCCGGTGACACCTACACGAAGCACCTGAAATAGAGGCCATCCCACCGTCATTGCGAACGCAGTGAAGCAATCCAGCAGCGCCACGCTGCCCTGGATCGCTTCGCTCTCGAAGACGAAGGTGAGACTTACCGCGCGATCTCCGATTGCGCGGCGCGGGCGAAGGCCTCGCGCTCGCGCAGGCGCTCGATCAGGTCGAGGACGTGGAGCACACGGCCGCGCAGGTCCCACCACGAGGGGAGGCCGCGCGGTTTGCGCGGCGCCGGATGGGCTTCCACCGCCGCCACGAGGAACGCCGTCTGCGCCAGGGGCGGCAGGGCGAGACCCGGCCCCATCGAGCGCGGCAGCGCGGCATTCAGGGCGTGACCGAGCTTGGCCAAGCCACCGATCCGCGCCCGGCGGGTCACGCTGTCATGCCCGTTACGGCGCACGGCGAAGCCGATCTGCGCATAGATCCGCGAGGCGGCACGGATCGCCGGACGACAGCGCGGCGGCAGGGCGGCGATACCGGATTCGGCGCGGGCGTAAAGGCCATCGGCCTCGGCGAGCAAGCGCTCCACGACCTGCGCCAGGGCCGGCGATGGGCGCGGATCGGCGAGGAACTCATCCGCGTCGAGACCGGCTTCCGCCATCCAATCGAGGGGCAGGTAGAGGCGCCCCATCCGCGCGTCCTCACCCACGTCGCGGGCGATGTTGGTGAGCTGCATCGCGGCACCGAGATCGCAGGCGCGGGCCAGCGCATCCGCATCGCGCACGCCCATGATGAGCGCCATCATCGCGCCCACCGACCCGGCGACGCGGGCGGCGTAGGCGTGCAGTTCGCCCAGGTCGGCGTAGAACCGCCCCTGCGCATCCCATTCCAGCCCCTCGACCAGGGCGAGGGGCAGCGCATCGGGGATGGCGTGGGCCGTGACCGTGGCGGCGAAGGCGCGGTCGGCCGGATGATCCGTGGGCTGGCCGGCATAGGCGAGGCGGATGCGCTCGCGCAGACGGGCGACGGCGAGATGCCGGTCGCGCGCGCCACCGGCTTCGTCCACGAGATCGTCCGCCAGCCGGCAGAAGGCGTAGAGCGCGTGCGCGGGCTCCCGCACCGCCTGCGGCAGCAGCAGGCCGGCGGCGTGGAAGCTCTTCGAGCCGGCGCGAATCGCCGTCGCGCAGGCGGCGCAATCGTCCAGGCGGATCGGTTCAGGCCGTGACACGGGCATCCGGCACCACGCGGTCGAGAATACGGGCGGAGGAGAGCACGCCGGGCAGCCCGGCCCCCGGATGGGTGCCGGCACCGACGAGATAGAGATTTTGCACCGAGGAGCGATTGTGCGGCCGGAACCACGCGGATTGCGTCAGCACCGGCTCCAAGCCGAAGCCGGAGCCACGATAGCTCAGGAAGTCGTCCTGGAAGTCCTGCGGCGTCGTGAAGAAGCTGGTGACGAGTTCGGCGCCAAGCCCCGGCAGCACGCTCTCCTCCAGCATCGCCTCGATCCGGCGGCGATAGGTTTCCCCCAGCGCCGCCCAATCCTGCCCGCCCGCGAGGTTCGGCACGGGGGCCAGCACGTAGAAGCAATCCTGGCCCGGCGGGGCGAGGCTGTCGTCGGTGGCGGTCGGCCGGTGGAGGTAGAGGCTCGCATCCTCCGCGAGCACCTTCCGGTCGAAGATGTCGGCCAGCAATTCGCGGTAGCGCGGCCCGAGCAGGATCGTGTGGTGGGCGACGTCCGGGTAGCGGCGACGGGTGCCGAAATACCAGACGAATAGCCCCATGGAGGAGCGCGCCCGCTTCATGCGGCCGGGGCTCCAGCGCAGGGCCTTGGGCAGGAGCTTGCCCTGGGTGATCGCCGAATCGGCGTTGGACACGACGACGTCGGCGGGGATCGTCTCGCCGCCCGCGAGGCGCACGCCCCGTGCCGCGCCGCCCTCCACGACGATCTCGGCCACGTCGGCGCCGAGGCGTACCCGGCCGCCCTGCCCCCGGATCAGCCGCACCAGCCCGTCCACGAGCTTGCCGGTGCCGCCCATGACGAAATGCACGCCCCAGCGCCGTTCGAGATCGGCGATCAGGCAATAGACCCCGCTCGCCTTGAACGGGTTTCCGCCGATGAGCAGGGGGTGGAAACTGAACACCGTGCGCAGCCGATCATCGCGGATGAAGCGCGACACCACCGCATGCACACTCCGGTGGCCGGAGAGGCGCAGGAGATCCGGCGCGATCTTCAGCATCGCCCGCACCGAGCCGAAGGGGACATCCCCGAGTTGTTCGAAGCCCAGCGCGCAGACCTTGCGGGCATGGGCCATGAAGCGCTCGTAGCCCGCCACGTCGTCGGGGGAGAACCGGGCGACCTCGGCGCGCATCCGCTCCGGGTCGCCGCTGTAATCGAAGGTCGCGCCGTCGCTGAAGCGGATCCGGTAGAACGGGTCCATCGGCACCATAGTCACGTCGTCGGCGATGCGCTTGCCCGCGAGCTGCCACAGCTCCTCGAACAGGAACGGCGCGGTGACGATGGTCGGCCCGGCATCGAAGGTGAAGCCGTCGCGGCGGTGGACGCGGGCGCGTCCGCCGGGCTGCTCCAGCCGTTCCAGCACCGTCACCCGGTAGCCCCGCGCGCCGAGCCGCACGGCAGCGGCCAGCCCACCGAAGCCCGAGCCAATCACCACGGCGTGCGGCCGTGGATCGCTCGTGTCCCTCGACTCCGGTCTGGCCGCGAGTGTCAACATTGCTTGACAGTGCCCGCCGATTTCACGGCGCGCAAGGGGCAAAATCTCCGGTGCGGCAGCGAGCACCAAGTTCGTCATCGCGAGCGACGCGAAGCGATCCAAGGCCGCGGGACGTTGCCAGTCGTCGCGGGTCCCTGGATTGCTTCGCTTCACTCGCAATGACGGTACGGGAGGCATTCACATGACCACGGACTTCCTCAGGCGGGCGATCCTACAGGGGGCCGGGCGCGGCGAAGCCGACCTCGTGCTCAAGAACGGGCGGTTCCTCGACCTCGTGACCGGCGACCTCGTCGCCTCGGACATCGCCCTCTGCGGCGACAGGATCGTGGGCACCTACGGCCAGTATCGCGGCGCGCGGGAGATCGACATCGCCGGCCGAATGGTGGTGCCGGGCTTCATCGACACGCATTTCCACGTCGAGTCGTCGCTGATGACCCCGCTCGCCTTTGAGCGCTGCGTTCTGCCGCGCGGCGTCACCACCGGCATCTGCGATCCGCACGAGATGGCGAACGTGCTGGGCACGCCGGCCTTCACGTGGTTCCTCGATTCCGCCGAGGCGACGGTGATGGACCTGCGGGTGCAATTGTCCTCCTGCGTGCCGGCGGCGGCGCATCTCGAAACCTCGGGCGCCTGCATCGAGGCCGCCGACTTGATGCCCTTCGCCAATCACCCGAAGGTGCTCGGCCTCGCGGAGTTCATGAACTTCCCCGGCGTGCTGGCCGGGGACGAGGGCGCGCTCGCCAAGCTCGCAGCCTTCCAGGGCCGCCCCATCGACGGGCACGCGCCACTGCTGCGGGGCGCGGCGCTCAACGGCTACATCGCCGCCGGCATCCGCACCGAGCACGAAGCGACCACGCCCGAGGAGGCGATGGAGAAGCTCTCCAAGGGCATGACCGTCTTGATCCGAGAGGGCTCGGTCTCAAAGGACCTGCACGCCCTGGCGCCGATCCTCGATGACCGCACCGCGCCGTTCCTCGCCTTCTGCACCGATGACCGGAACCCCCTCGACATCGCCGAGGAGGGGCATCTCGACTACGTGGTGCGCACGGCGATCCGCCTCGGCTGTCCTCCGCTCGCGGTCTACCGCGCGATCTCGTGGTCGGCGGCGCGGGCCTTCGGCCTGCGCGACCGGGGCCTCGTCGCCCCCGGCCAGCGCGCCGACCTCGTGATCCTCGACGACCTGCTCGATTGCGCGGTCTCGGGTGTGATCAGCGCCGGGCGCGTGGTGGACGATTCGCTCTTCGCGAGCCGTGCCCAGGTGGCGCCCATCGGCCGGGCCAGCATCCGCAACCGGCGGGTGACGGCTTCCGACTTCGCCGCGCCGGGCTCCGGCCCCTCGACGCCGGTCATCGGCGTGGTACCGGGCAAGATCATCACCCTCCGTCACGACCTCACCCTGCCCTATTCGGGCGGCGAACGGCGGATCGACCTCGGCCAGGACGCGGTGAAGGTCGCCGTGGTGGAGCGCCATGGGCGCAGCCGACCGGGGGAACGGGGCATCGGCGTCGCCTTCGTGAAGGGGTTCGGGCTGAAGCGCGGGGCCATCGCCTCCTCGGTCGGGCACGATTGCCACAACATCACCGTCGTCGGCGCCGACGAGGCCGACATGGCGGTGGCCGTGAACCGCCTCGCGGAGATCGAGGGCGGCTTCGTCGTGGCCGAGGGCGGGCGGGTGCTCGCCGAGATCGCCCTGCCGCTCGCCGGGCTGATGAGCCTCGACGCCCATCCCGCCATCGCCGCCTCGTTGCGCCGCCTGCGCGAGGCCGCGAAGGGACTCGGTGTAGTGCTGCCGGAGCCGTTCCTGCAGGTCGCCTTCCTGCCGCTGCCCGTGATTCCGCACCTCAAGATCACGGATCGGGGCCTGGTGGATGTGGATCGTTTCGCCCTGGTCGATGCGTGAGCCGTGCATGGCGGGGCTGCGCGATTTTCGATTGCGCACAATCTATATTCTGGCTATCTCGCAAACGTCCGCCATCTAAGGCGCACCGCCATTGCGCTGGGGAGATGACAATGTCCGTTGATGTGAAGTACCGCACCACCGCCACCGCCACCGGGGGCCGCGACGGCGCCGCGAAGACCGAGGACGGTTCGCTCTCCGTGAAGCTCTCCACCCCGAAGGAGCTGGGCGGCGCCGGCGGCGAGGGCAACAATCCCGAGCAGCTGTTCGCGGCTGGCTATTCCGCCTGTTTCCTCGGGGCGATGAAGTTCGTGGCGCCGCAGCTCTCGCTGAAGGTTCCGGCCGACACGACCGTCACGGCCAATGTCGGCATCGGTCCGCGCTCCGAGGGCGGCTTCGGCATCACCACCGACCTCAAGGTCAGCCTGCCGGGCCTCGACAAGGCCGACGCCGAGCGTCTGGTGCAGGAGGCGCACAAGGTGTGCCCGTACTCCAACGCCACGCGCGGCAACGTCGATGTCGGCCTGACGGTCGCCTGATCTCAGCCTGATACGCGCTCTCGCAAGCCCCTCCTTCTTCGGAAGCGAGGGGCTTTTTCGTGGGCGACGCCTCAGCGCCGCGCCAGGGCGACCATGCCGCTGCCCTGGCGCTCGATATGCCCGTCGAGTTCCAGTTCCAGCAGGATGGTTTGGACCGTCCGCACCTCGCATTCGGCCGCGCGGGCGAGTTCGTCCGTCGCCACCGGGCCGGGACCGAGGAGTGCCAGAATGCGACTGCGCTCGTCGCCGGGTTCGGGCTCCGGCTCCGGCGTCCCATCCATGGCAGGCCCCATGGGGCCGCCCTCGAAATCCAGTTCCTCCCAGAAATCCGGCTGGTCCGCGAAATCCGGACGCTTGCGGGCGGGCGCCGCCTCGGGAACCGCGCCGCGTTCGATGATCGGTCCGATCACCTCAAGGATGTGGTCCGCCTCCGTGACGAGGGTCGCGCCCTGGCGGATCAGGTCGTTGGTGCCTTCCGCGCGGGGGTCGAGGGGCGAGCCCGGTACGGCGAAGACCTCGCGGTTCTGCTCCAATGCGTATCGCGCGGTGATCAAAGAGCCCGAGCGTCGCGCCGCCTCCACCACGACGCTGCCGTAGCTGAGGCCGGAGACGATGCGGTTGCGGCGGGGAAAATCCTGGGCGCGCGGCTGCCAGCCCATCGGCATCTCGGCGAGCACGGCACCGCCCGCGTCGAGAATCGCCTCCGCGAGGGCGGCGTGGTTGGCGGGGTAGATCTTGTCGTGCCCGCCCGCCATCACCGCGACCGTACCGGTGGCGAGGCTCGCCTTATGGGCGCGGGCATCGATACCGCGAGCGAGGCCGGAGACGATGACCAGCCCGGCCTCACCGAGGTCATGGGCGAGACGATCGGTGAAGGCGCCTCCGGCCGCCGAGGCGTTGCGCGATCCGACGATGGCCACGGAGGGCCGCGCGAGGATCGCGGGATCGCCGCGCAGAGCGATGAGCGGCGGGGCGGCATCGGTGGCCCGCAGGAGCGCCGGATAGGCGGCATCCCCCGAGGCGACGAAGACGCCTCCCAGGCGGGAGAGCGCCGCCACTTCGTCCTCGGCCTGGGCGCGGCTTGGGGGTGTGACGGGGCGCCCCTTGCGCATCGACAGATCCGGCAAGGCCTCGAGGGCCGCCGCCGCGCCGCCGAAGCGGTTGATCAGTTGCCGGAAGCTGCGGGGGCCGACGCCCTCCGTGCGGATGAGGCGAAGCCAGTCGAGATGTTGCGCGTCGGAAAGGTCCATCGCGCGCTCACCCCTTCTGGCCGATCCGCCCCTCGGTGCCGGCCGCAAGACGTTTGATGTTGGGGCTGTGCTTCCACCACAGGAGGAGGCCCAGGACGACGAAGAGCAGCGCCACGGCCGGCATGCCGAGCGCCCAAAGCACGAGGGGCGTCACCGCCGAGGCAGCCAGCGCCGAGAGCGAGGAGTATTTGAAGGCGAAGGCGAGCCCCAGCCACACGACGGCGAAGGCGAGCAGCGCCGCCGGGCTGAAGGCGATCAGCAGGCCGATCAGCGTCGCGACGCCCTTGCCGCCCTTGAACCCGAGCCAGACCGGGAAGAGATGCCCGAGGAAGGCGCCGAGCCCAGCGGCCAGGGCCGGCCCCTCACCGAGCTGCGCGGCGATGAGCACGGCGGCCGTGCCCTTCAGGGCATCGCCCAGCAGGGTCGCGAAGGCCAGCCCCTTGCGCCCGGTTCGCAGCACGTTGGTCGCGCCGATATTGCCCGAGCCGATGGCGCGCACGTCGCCCAAGCCGGCGATGCGGGTGAAGATCAGCCCGAAGGGTATGGCGCCCAGCGCATAGCCGATGCCGAGGCCCGCCAGCGTCGGCAGCGTGGCGAGGTCCGAGAGGATCATGCCGCCGCCGCCAGATCGTCGACCGCATGGACGATTCGCCCGCCGACCATCGTCAGAACCGCCCCGCCCTGGAGCCGGGCCTCGTCGAAGGGCGAGTTTTTCGAGCGCGACTTCAGCCGCCGCTTGTCCACGACATAGGGCATGTCCGGGTCGATCAGCACGAGATCGGCCGGCGCGCCCTTCAGGAGGCGCCCGGCGGGCTTGCCGAGAAGCTTGGCTGGGTTCGTCGTCAAGGCCGAGAGCAGGCGCGGCAGGGAGACGTCGCCGGTATGGACGAGGCGCATCGCCGCCCCAAGCAGGGTCTCGATGCCCAGCGCCCCATTCGCCGCCTCGGCGAAGGGCAGGCGCTTGGTGTCCGCATCCTGCGGGTTGTGGTCGGAGACGATCACATCGATCACCCCCTCGGCCAGGGCCGCCACGACCGCATGCCGGTCCGCCTCGTCGCGCAGGGGCGGCGAGAGGCGGCAGAAGGTGCGGTAATGGCCGATGTCGTTCTCATTGAGCACGAGATTGTTCACCGAGACGCCGCAGGTGACGGGCAAGCCGTCCTCCTTCGCCCGGCGGACGATCTCCACCGAATCGGCGCAGGAGATCATCGCCGCGTGGTAGCGGGCTCCCGTCAGGCGCACGAGGCGGATATCGCGTTCCAGCATCACCGTCTCGGCCTCGCGGGGCACGCCCATCAGGCCGAGACGAGAGGCGAGTTCGCCCTCGTTCATCACACCCTCGGCGGCGAGGCTCGCCTCCTCGACATGCTGCATGATCAGCACGCCGAAATCGCGGGCGTAGGTCAGCGCCCTGCGCATCACCTGGGCATCGGCCACGGCGCGCAGGCCATCGGTGAAGGCCACCGCGCCGGCTTCCTGCAGCAGGCCGAACTCAGTCATCTCCTTGCCGGCGAGGCCCTTGGTGATGGCCGCCGCCGGCAGGACGTTGACGCAGGCCGTGTCCCGCGCCCGGCGCAGGACGAAATCCACGATCGCCGGCCCATCCATGATCGGGTTGGTGTCCGGCATGCAAACCAGCGTTGTCACGCCTCCGGCGGCGGCGGCGGCGCTGGCCGAGGCCAGGGTCTCGCGATGCTCGGCGCCGGGCTCGCCCACGAAGGCGCGCAGGTCGATGAGGCCGGGGGCCAGCACGCGGCCGGCGCAATCGATCCGCTTCACCCCCGCCGGGGCGCCGGGCGCTGCGCCTTCCGCGATGTCGGCGATCACCCCATCGCGGACGAGGATGGCGCCGGGCCGTTCCGCGCCGCCCGCCGGATCGAGCAGGGTCGCGTTGGCGAGAAGGAGGTCGGTCACGGGCGCGGCTCCGCGGAGGCGTCGAGGCGCATGGCGAGGCCGGCGGCGGCCATGTGCGCCTTGGCCTCGCCGATGGTGGCTTGGCCGAAATGGAAGATCGAGGCGGCGAGCACGGCGCTGGCCCCGCCCTGCGCGACGCCGGCCACGAGATCGTCGAGCCCGCCGACGCCGCCGGAGGCGATCACCGGCACGCCCACCGCATCGGAGATCGCGCGGGTGAGCGCGAGATCGTAGCCGGAGCGGGTGCCGTCGCGGTCCATGGAGGTGACGAGGAGCTCGCCCGCGCCCTTCTCAGCCACGAGGCGGGCGAAGGCGATGGCGTCGATCCCGGTCGGGTCGCGCCCGCCATGGGTGAAGATCTCCCACCGCGCCGCCTCACCGGGGGCGGAGACACGCTTGGCGTCGATGGCGACGACGATGCACTGCGCGCCGAACTTCTCCGCCGCGCGGGCCACGAGGTCCGGGTCCTTCACGGCGGAAGTGTTGATCGCGACCTTGTCGGCGCCGGCCAGCAGCAGCGCCCGCACGTCCTCGACGGCCCGCACCCCGCCGCCCACGGTGAGCGGCATGAAGCAGGCTTCCGCCGTGCGGCTCACCACATCGAGCAGGGTGCCCCGCGCCTCGCGGCTGGCGGTGATGTCGAGGAAGCAGAGTTCGTCGGCGCCGGCCGCGTCGTAGGCCTTGGCGGCCTCGACCGGATCCCCCGCATCGCGCAGGCCCTCGAAGCGCACGCCCTTCACGACGCGCCCGTCCTTCACATCGAGGCAGGGGATGATGCGGGTCTTGAGCACGGTTCCGTCCGATCGTCGGTCAGGCGTCGGGATCGATCGCGAACGGGCGGTTCATGATCACGTCCAGGGAATAGGGGCAGGTTTCGGGGAATTGCTTCAACGGCAACCCGGTCTCGTTCGAGGCCTCAATGCGCCCGAGGTCATAGGCGCGCTCGATTGCATCCGCGAGTCGCCCCTTCAGTCCGGGACTGTCCCGCAACTCGTAGACGACCCGTCGGCGATGCTCGGCGATGGAGAGCGCCCAGCTGCGGGTACCCCGTTCCGGCTGATGATCGAACTTCAGCATGTGAAGCAGCACGATTCGCAGCGCGCTCACCAGACTGGCGAACTGGCTCTTACCCAAGCTCTCGATCTCCTCGGCCAAATTCTCCAGATCGAGGCCGTCGAGGTCCCCGGCCCGCAGGCGCGCGCCCTGCTCCTGGGTCCAGGTATAGAAATCGTCCGCATACGCCGTCGTCGGTGAAACGGCTCGGGTCACAGCCTTCGCGACAGCCATCGCGCCCTCCCGGGATGATCCCATCGCCGTGATCCTATCACGGCGCAGCGTGGCGCGCCGCCGCGATCGCGGAAAGCGCCGCGATGGGATCGATGCGGCCGTCGTAGAGCGCCCGGCCGGTGATGGCCCCGGCGATCAGGGCGCAATCCGGCTCCAGCAGGCGATGCACATCGGCGATGGAGGCGAGGCCGCCGGAGGCGATCACCGGCACGGCGACGGCCTCGGCCAGGGCCAGGGTCATCTCGACGTTGAGCCCCTTCAGAATGCCGTCGCGGGCGATGTCCGTGTAGACGATGGCCGCGACACCGGCATCCTCGAAGCGGCGCCCGAGTTCCTCGGCCGTCATGCTGGAGGTCTGCGCCCAGCCCTCGACGGCGACGCGGCCGTCCTTGGCGTCGATGCCCACCGCCACCTTGCCGGGATGGAGCCGCGCCGCCTCGCGGACGAATTCGGGATCGCGCACCGCCGCCGTGCCGATGATGACCCGCGCGACGCCCTTGGCGAGCCAGCCCTCCAGGGTCTTCATGTCCCGGATGCCGCCGCCGAGCTGCACCGGCACGTCCACCGTGGCGAGGATCGAATCGACCGCCTCGGCATTGCGCGGCGCGCCCGCGAAGGCGCCGTCGAGATCGACCACGTGCAGCCACGAGAAGCCCTGCCCGGCGAAGATCGCCGCCTGGGCGGCGGGGTCGTCGCCGAAGACGGTCGCCCGGTCCATGTCCCCCTGGACGAGGCGGACGCAGCGGCCGCCCTTCAGGTCGATTGCGGGATACAGGATCACCGGGCTGTCTTTCCGTTTGGTCCCTCGGCGCCGCTCACGGGCGCCAGCGGAGGAAGTTGGCGATGAGGGCGAGGCCGAGTTGCTGGCTCTTCTCGGGGTGGAACTGCATGCCGGCGACGTTCTCGCGGGCCACGGCGGCCGTGACCGGCCCGCCGTAATCGGCCAGCATCACGGTATCAGCGGGCCGCTCCGGCGTCAGGGCGAAGCTGTGCACGAAATAGGCGTGCAGCCCGTGCTCCCCCGTTGGAATGCCCTCGAACAGGGCGTGAGGACGGGCGGCGCGTAGGGTGTTCCACCCCATATGCGGCACCTTCAGCGACGGATCGGACGGGCGGATCGGCCCGACATCGCCGGGGATCCAGCCGAGGCCGGGCGTCTGCGCATATTCGAGGCCGCGGCTGGCCAGCAACTGCATCCCGACGCAGATGCCGAGGAAGGGCGTGCCCTTGTCCTTCACCGCCCCGGTCATGGCCTCGACCATGCCGGGCACGGCATCGAGCCCCGCCCGGCAATCGGCATAGGCGCCGACGCCCGGCAGGACGATCCTGTCCGCCGCCGCCACGACCTCCGGGTCGGCGGTGAGGACGATGCGGGTGTCGTCGAGCCCGGCCTCGCGGGCGGCGCGTTCGAAGGCCTTTAGGGCCGAGTGCAGATTGCCCGAGCCGTAATCGATGATGGCGACGGTTCGTCCGGTCATGCCCGATCCCACGCCGTCACCGCCCGCCTTCGCGGGCCGGGAACAGGCCGATCACCGGCTCGGCGCGCCGCACGGGGCCACCCGGAAAGGGCGGGCGCGGCGGCGGCGGCAGGCTCGCGGGATCGAGCCAGCGGGCGAGGAGCCGCGCCTCGGCCTCGGCGGAATCGCGGGCGACGACGGCGTCGCGCAGGGTGTAGCCCCGGCGGGCCAGGGTCCAGCGGCGCAGGCTCGACGCCTCGAACCCGATCAGCACGCTGGCGAGGAGGGCGATGCCTGTCCCCGCCGCGCGGGTGAGGCCGAGCGCGTAGCCGGCGAAGGCTACGGCCGCGAGGCCGGCGAGCACGATCAGCGCCGCCACCCAGAGGCGGTGGAACAGGAACCACAGCACGCCGAAGGCGAAAGCCGGCCAGGAGAACCCATCGGGCACGATCACGGCCCGGTCGAGGGTGTCGGCCTCGCCGGGGCGAGCGTCCGGCGGCAGGTGGAGGGTGTAGCTGCGCATCCGCATCGGGCGTGTCCTACAGCGTGCCCTTGGTCGAGGGCACCCGGCCTTCCTCGCGGGGGTCGACCGCCACCGCCGCCCGCAAGGCGCGGGCCAGCCCCTTGAACAGGCTTTCCGCGATATGGTGCGCGTTCTCGCCGTACAGCGTCTCGACGTGAAGGGTCAGCCCGGCATTCATGGCGAAGGCCTGGAACCACTCGCGGACGAGTTCGGTGTCGAAGGTACCGATCTTCTCCACCCGGAACTGCGTGCGGAACACGAGGAAGGGGCGGCCGGAGATGTCGACGCAGACGCGGCTCAGGGTCTCGTCCATCGGCAGGTGGATGTCGGCGTAGCGGGTCACGCCGCGCTTGTCGCCCAGCGCCTTGGCGAAGGCCTGCCCCAGGGCGATGCCGCAATCCTCGGCGGAATGGTGCTGATCGACGTGCAGGTCGCCCACGACCTTGATGTCGAGGTCGAACAGGGCGTGCCGCGCGAGCAATTCCAGCATGTGGTCGAGGAAGCCGATGCCGGTGGCGATCGTCGCCTTGCCGGTGCCGTCGAGGGCGACGCTCACCGAGACGTCGGTCTCGGCGGTTGTCCGGCTGATGCTCGCGCTGCGCATTGTGTCCGCGTGTTGGTGGAGGCGGCGATGGCGCCGCCGGCTGCTTCTAGATGAGCCGTCGCGAAAGGGAAATCGCGGGTCGGCCTCAGCCGTTCAGCACCCGTCCCGCGATGGCGTCGAGCTTGCCGAGCAGGGCCGGATCGCGGACAGCGGGGGCCGTCATGATCGCGCCGTCGAGGGCCCGGTGCGACCCGACCGGGCACTCCTCCCGCTCGGCCGGAAAGTCGCGGGCGAGGCGCGACACGAGGCGGGCCGCCTTGTCGGCGTTGGCCCGCGCCACGGCGACCACCGCCGCCACGTCCACGGCGTCGTGGCCGGGGTGCCAGCAATCGTAGTCGGTCACCATCGCGATGGTCGCGTAGGTGATCTCCGCCTCGCGCGCGAGCTTGGCCTCGGGCATGTTGGTCATGCCGATCACGTCGAAGCCCTGCGCCTTGTAGGCGCGGGATTCGGCGAGCGACGAGAATTGCGGCCCCTCCATGCACACGTAGGTGCCGCCCCGGTGGATCGCGATCTCCTCCGCCTTGGCCGCCTGCGCGATGCGCTTCTGCAGGTTCGGACCGACCGGGTGGGCCAACGACACGTGGGCGACGCAACCGTCGCCGAAGAAGGACGAGGCGCGGCCGTGGGTGCGATCCACGAACTGGTCCACGAGGACGAAGGTGCCGGGGTGCAGCTCGTCGCGGAACGAGCCGCAGGCCGAGAGCGACACGATGTCGGTGACGCCCGCCCGCTTCATCGTGTCGATGTTCGCCCGGTAATTGATGCCCGAGGGCGAGAAGCGATGGCCTCGCCCATGCCGGGCGAGGAACACCACCTTGGTCGTGCCGATCCGCCCGATGCGCAGGGCGTCCGAGGGCTCGCCCCAGGGCGATGCGATGCGCTCCTCGCGCACATCCTCCAGGCCCGGCAGGTCGTAGACCCCCGATCCGCCGATCACCCCGAGTACCGCTGCGGTCATGCCCGATGCCCTGTCGTATCACGGTACCTTGTCGGCACCGCGCATCTCACCCGCCGCCTCATCCTGAGGTGACGGAGCGAAGCGGAGGCCTCGAAGGAGCCCTCCAGAACACGCTACGCGACCTGGAGCCCTCCTTCGAGGCCCGCTGATGCAGGCACCTCAGGATGAGGTCAGGAGCAGGATCGGCGTCGCGAAGCGGTAGCATGATGGCCCCGCCCAAAAAAGACGGGCCTCCCCGAAGGGAGGCCCGCATCGTCCGTGGAATGTGGCCGGCTTACCAGGCCTTGTGCAGTTCCGGCTGGAGGCCGTGGACCTCGCCGCCAACATCCGCCCAGACCTTCTTCTTCACGTAGTAGAGAAGGCCGGACAGGATGATGAGGAACAGGATCACCCGGAAGCCGAGGGCCTTGCGGTCCATCATGTGAGGCTCGGCGGCCCACATCAGGAAGGCGCCGACATCCTTCCCGTACTGGTCCGTCGTCTCCGGCACCACCGGCTGGCCCTTGTCATCCTTCGGATAGGTGACCTGACCGTCCGAGATGGGCGGCGGCATCGCGATGATGTGGCCCGGATAGTAGAGGTTGTAGTGGCCGCCCTCGGGAAGGGCGAAGTCCTTCGGGGCATCCTTGTAGCCGTTGATGAGGCCGTGGATGTAATCCGGCCCCTGCTCGGTGTAGCCGACGAAGGGCAGCCAATCGTAGAGGAAGGTCAGGTTGCCGCGCGAGAAGGTCCGCGCCTTGGCGATCACCGAGAAGTCCGGCGGCGCCTTGCCGCCGTTCGCGGAAGCGGCGGCCTGATCGTTCGGGAAGGGCGGCGGGAAGGTGTCCGCCGGGCGGCCCGGCCGCTCGAACATGTCACCCGAATCGTTCGGACCGTCCTTCACCTGATAGGACGCGGCCAGCGCCTTCACCTGCGACGCCGAAAAGTGCGGGCCGCCTTCCTGCGTGAGGTTGCGGAAGGAGACGAGCTTCATCGAGTGACAGGCGGAGCAGACTTCCTTGTAGACCTGGAAGCCGCGCTGCAACTGCGCCTCGTCGAAGCGGCCGAACATGCCGGCGAAGCTCCAGTTCACCCGCGGCGGCACCGGGCCGCCATGGGCATCCTCGGCCCGCACGGGCGCGCCGAGGAGAAGGGCCGCCATCGCGGCGGCGAGGGTCGTGGAGAGGACGCGGGTCATGGCCATCGTGTCGTCGTCCCTCAGCCCTTGACCTGCGGTGCCGCTGCGGCGCCCGCCGGCATGCCCGCGCCCGAAATCTGTCGGCCCGGCCCGGTCACGCTCTCCACGATCGATCCCGGAAGGGGCTTCGGGGTTTCGAAGAGGCCGCAGAGCGGCATCACGATCAGGAAGTGCGCGAAGTAATAGGCGGTGCAGACCTGCGCGGCGAGCACGTAGCCACCCTCGGGCGGCTGCGAGCCGAGCCAACCGAGGAGGAGGCACACACCCAGGAACACCCACATGAACTGCCGGTAGATCGGGCGGTAGTTGCAGGAGCGGATGCGCGACGTGTCGAGCCAGGGCGCGAAGGCCAGGATGATCACCGCCGAGAACATCAGGATGACGCCGCCGAGCTTGCTCGGGACCGCGCGCAGGATCGCGTAGAACGGCAGGAAGTACCATTCCGGCACGATGTGCGCGGGCGTCACCGCCGGATTGGCCTGGATGTAGTTGTCCGCATGGCCGAGGTAGTTCGGCATGAAGAACAGGAACCACGCGAACAGGATCATGAACACCACGGTGGCGAACACGTCCTTCACCGTCGCGTAGGGGGTGAAGGGCACCGCGTCCTTGCCCGACTTGATCGGGATGCCGGCCGGGTTGTTCTGCCCCGTCACGTGCAGCGCCCAGACGTGCAGGACGACGACACCCGCGATCATCCAGGGCAGCAGGTAGTGGAGGGAGAAGAAGCGGTTCACGGTCGGGTTGCCGACGGAGTAGCCGCCCCAGAGCAGGCTCTGGATCGTATCGCCGACCACCGGGATCGCCGCCAGGATGTTGGTGATGACGGTGGCGCCCCAGAAGCTCATCTGGCCCCACGGCAGGGTATAGCCGAGGAAGGCCGTGGCCATCATCAGCAGGTAGATGATGACGCCGAGGATGTAGAGCACCTCACGCGGGGCCTTGTACGACCCGTAGTAGAGCGCCCGGAACATGTGGACGTAGACCGCCACGAAGAACATCGACGCGCCGTTGGCGTGCGCGTAGCGCAGCAGCCAGCCGTAGTTCACGTCGCGCATGATCTTCTCGACGGAGTTGAAGGCTCCGGTCGCGGACGGCTCGTAATGCATCGCCAGCCAAACGCCGGTGATGATCTGGATGCCGAGGAAGGCGGCGAGGATCGCGCCAAAGGTCCAGAAGTAGTTCAGGTTCCGGGGCACCGGATACGCGATGAACGACGAATGGACGAGGCCGACGATCGGCAGCCGCGATTCGAACCATTTGGCGACGCGGCTCTTCGGGACGTAGGTGCTGGCGGTTCCGCTCATGTCTGCCTCTACCCTCAGGCCTCGCCCTTGCCGCCGGCGGGTTCGCCGATGCGGATCTTCGTATCCGACTGGAAGGCGTAGGGTGGAATCGGGAGGTTGATCGGCGCGGGTCCGTGGCGAACGCGGCCCACCGCGTCGAACTGCGAGCCGTGGCACGGGCAGGCCCAGCCCTCGAAATTGCCCTGGTGGCCGATCGGCACGCAGCCCAGATGCGTGCAGTTGCCGTAAACCACCAACCACTGGTCGTGGCCGTTCTTCACGCGCGTATCGAAGGCGGCCGGGTCGATCTGCTGGTTCAGCGGAACGGCCTTCATGTCCGTGACCTCCTTCGAGGTCAGCTTGCGCACGAAGATCAGCTTGCCGCGCCAGAAGACGTTGACGATCTGCCCGTCCTGGATCGGCGAAAGATCGACTTCGATCGGCGCGCCGGCCGCGATCACGTCGGCATCCGGCGCCATGGAGGAGACGAAGGGCCACGCGACGGCGGCGGCGCCGACGGCGAGTCCGGCTCCCGTCGCGAGGAACAGGAAATCGCGACGGCTGCCGTCGTGGGACGCATCGGCGGGAGCGGCGGTTGAGTTCGCCAAGGGCTCAGCACTCCGAGGTCGTGTGTCACGGGTCGGATCCGCCGGGAGGCGGCCGCCGAGACCACAGCATTATGGTTCTAAACTGTGCAATGCGACCGGCCGTCGCCTCAAGTCAAGCGCCCCGGACCAATGGCCAAGCCAAACCGGCGAGGAAGTGCGGAATGTGTGACCGGCGCGTCGCGCTACGAATCCCGCCGAAAGATGTCGCGACAAGAGAACCAAGACACACACCGCCGCCCCAAACGTTAGCCGCGCGTTAATCAAGCGAAGGCATCATAATTCAAAATCTTGCGCAAGTTCTCGGTGGGGTTGCAAAGTGTCGTTGTTGAAAAACCGACTCAAGTCCATTGGCGCGAAATTGACGATAGCGATGCTCGGTGTGTCGCTCGGGTCCGCGGCCATCGTGGGGGTGGTCAGTTATCGCGCACAGGTCGCGGCGAGCGACAGTGACATCGAGGCCAACCTCCTGCGGCGCTACAACGCTGTCTCGGAGGCCATGGCCGAGCAGGGCCAGCGGGCGCTCGCCTCCGCCTTCGCCATCGCGAACGACCGAGGCGTCGCCGATGCCTTCGCGCGGGGAGACCGCGCCGACGCCCTCGCCCGGCTCGCCCCGCTCTTTCCCGAACTGAAGAAGCTCGATCTCGGCCTCGTGACGCTGCAGGGAGCGGACGGGAAGGCCTTCGCGCGTTCGCACGCACCGGAGAAGTTCGGCGACGACGTGCTCGCCCGCCGCGCCATGATCCGCGACGTGATCCAGTCGCGCGGCACTCAGACAGGCATCGAGCCGGGCCGGGACAGCGTCAGCATCTTCGCGGTGGTGCCGATGACGGCCGAGGGTCGCTTCGTCGGCGTCGCCGATGTCGGCGCGGTGCTCGGTCCGGATTTCCTGTCGGCCCTCAAGCGCCGGGTCGGCGTCGATATCGCCATGCATCTCGTGGGTGACGGCGGCGTGCAGACGCTGGGCGCCACCTTCGCGCAGAAGTCTCTGCTTCCGCCGGAGGCGCAGCGCGAGGCGATGGGCGGACCGATTGCATCGCGCATGAGCGAGATCGGCGGGCACCCGGTCGCGGTGCTGGCGGCGCCGCTGCGCAACTATTCCGGCCGGCCCATCGGCACGCTGGAGATCGCCCTCGACGTCACCGATATGCTGGCAGCGCGCAACCACGCCCTCTACACCATCGCCGGCGTGCTCCTGGCGATGGCAGCCGCGACCTTGGCCGGCGCCTACGCCCTGTCGCGCCATATCGGCACTCCGGTGGCGCAGTTGAACGACGCGATGAGCGAGATCGCCGCCGGCCGTCTCGACCGCGCGGTGCCTTCGCTGGAGCGCGGCGACGCCATCGGCGACATGGCCCGTTCGGTCGCCTATTTCCGCGATGGGCTCGTGCAGCAGCGCTCGATGACGGCCGAGAAGGAGGCCGACGCCCTGGAGAAGATGCGCCAGGCCGAGCGGATGAGCGTGCTCATCCACGGCTTCGAAGGCAGTGTCGGCTCCATCGTCGGCATCGTCTCCTCCGCCGCCACCGAGTTGCAGGCCACCGCCCAGCACCTGTCGCAGACCGCCGACGACACCTCCGCGCGGGCGGAAGCCGTCGCCGTCGCGGCGCAACAGGCGGGGGCGAACGTCACCTCCGTGGCGGGCGCGGCCGAGGAGCTCGGCGCGTCGGTGCAGGAGATCGCCCGGCAGGTCGATCACTCGCTGGCTCAATCCACCGCGGCGGTTCAGGAGACGCAGGCTTCCGCCGCCACCGTGGGAGACCTGAAGGAGGCGGTCGGCCGCATCGATGAGATCGTCGCCCTGATCGCCGGCATCGCCTCGCAGACGAACCTGCTGGCGCTCAACGCCACCATCGAGGCGGCGCGGGCCGGCGAGGCGGGACGCGGCTTCGCCGTCGTCGCCTCCGAAGTGAAGGCGCTCGCCGCCCAGACCAGCCGCGCCACGGACGAGATCTCGGCGCAGATCGCCGGCATCCAGGCCACCACCGCCAAGGCTGCCTCCGGCATCGGCGGCATCGTGGGCACGATCCACGATATCAACCGCGCGGCCTCGGCCATCGCCACGGCGGTGGACCAGCAGGGCGCGGCGACCCGCGAGATCGTCTCGGCGGTGAGCCAGGCTTCCCAGGGCACCTCCGAGGTCGGCTCCAGCATCGCCGTGGTTTCGAACGCCGTCTCCGGCACGGGCGAGGCGGCGGGGCAGGTCTTCGCCGCCTCCGAGGAATTGGCCCGTCAGGCCGAGGCCCTGCGTGCCGAGGTGGAAGGCTTCCTCCACGGCGTGCGGGCGGCCTGAGACTCTACTCGGCGGCGTCCTCGAAGGGCGTCGTCCTGTCGGGCAGGAAGCCGCCCGATTGCCGCGCCCAGAGCCCGGCATAGACCCCGCCCCGCGCCGTGAGCTGGGCGTGGGTCCCCTCCTCCACGATCCGGCCCGCCTCGATCACCACGAGGCGGTCCATCGCCGCGATGGTCGAGAGCCGGTGGGCGATGGCGAGCACGGTCTTGCCGGCCATCAGCGTATCGAGGGAATCCTGGATCGCCGCCTCGACCTGGCTGTCCAGCGCCGAGGTCGCCTCATCGAGGATGAGGATCGGCGCGTCCTTCAGGATCACGCGGGCGATGGCGATGCGCTGGCGCTGCCCGCCCGAAAGCTTCACCCCCCGCTCCCCGACATGGGCCTCGTAGCCGCGCCGGCCCTTGTGATCCACGAGGTCGGCGATGAACCCGTCCGCATGGGCGAGCCGGGCGGCCTGCTCCACCTCGGCATCGGTGGCGCTCGGGCGCCCGTAGGCGATGTTGTCCCGGATGGAGCGGTGCAGCAGGGACGTGTCCTGGCTCACCATCGCCACCGCCTCGCGCAGGGACGATTGCGTGACCCCCGCGATGTCCTGCCCGTCGATGAGGATGCGCCCGCTCTCGACGTCGTAGAGGCGCAGCAGCAGGGTCGCGAGGGTCGACTTGCCCGCGCCGCTCACTCCCACCAGCCCGACGCGCTCGCCGGCCCGGATCGTGAGCGAGAAATCCTCGATGATCGAGGCGTCGCCGCGCCCGTAATGGAAGCCGACCTGCTCGTAGCGGATCTCCCCGCCCGTTACCGCGAGCTCCCGCGCGGCGGGGGCATCGGTCAGACCATGCGGGCGGCTGATCGTCTGCATGCTCTCCTGGATGACGCCGACGTTCTCGAACACGCCGCGCACGGTCTGCATCACCCACCCCGACATCGCGATGAGGCGCAGCACCAGGGCGAGCCCGGCCGAGGCCTCGCCGGTCGAGAGCCCCCCTCCCCGCCACAGCAGGAAACAGGCCCCGGCGGTCGCCACGAGCAGCGCGCTGTTGAGCAGCCCCAGAAGGGTCGTGGTCAGGGTGACGAGGCGGAACTGGTACAGATACGTGTCGGTGTTGGTCTGCACCGCGTCGCGCACCGCCGCGCGCTCCTCGCGGTCGCGGGCGAAGAGCTTCACGGTGAGGATGTTGGTGTAGCTGTCCACCACCCGGCCGATCAGCGCCGAGCGCGTCTCAGCGGTGGCGTGCGAGCGGGCTCGGGCGCGCGGCACAAACCACCGTGTCAGCGCGGCATAGGCGGCGATCCAGAGCACGACCGGCAGGGCCAGCCAGGGCGAGATCGAGCCGAACAGGCCAACCGCCGTCACCGCGTAGATCGCGACGTAGAGAAGCGTGTCGATAAACACGACCGCGAGTTCGCGCACCGCCGGCCCGACCTGCACGATCCGGTTGGACAGCCGCCCGGCGAAATCCCCCTGGAAGTACGAGAGGGAGTGGCCCAGCGTGTAGAGATGCGCCCGCCAGCGGACGAGGTTGGTCGTCTGCGGCACGACGAGCTGGTTCGACAGGGCCTCATGCGCCCAGATCGAAGCCGGCCGCACCAGCGCCACGAGGACCACCGCCAGAACGATGCCGGTGGCGTGGTCCGACAGGACCGTGGCCCTGTCGGCCGTGCCGAGCATGTCGATGAACCAGCGCATGACGAGGTAGAGGGACGCCTCCACCGTGCCGGCGATCACCGCGATGACGAACAGCGCGGCAAGCGCCCAGCGCACCGGGTGCAGGTAGAACCATGCGAAGCCGGTGACCGACTTCGGGGGCATCCGCGACTCATCGAAGGGCGCGAAGGGGTCGATCCGGCGTTCGAGCCAATCGAGAATCATGCTGTGCGACGGGTGCTCCGGGGGGACCCGTCATGTAAGGGCCGGAAGCCGCAGGCCAAGCAACCGCGACTCCACGGCAGCCAACTAACGGTTGAGGGCCAACGACGCGCCGGACTTCGTGAGGGCGCCGTCGAGGCCCGCGCCGCCCTGTCGGAGGCGCGCCGCGACGGTGCCGCCGGGCTGGTAGAGGTAGACCTCCCCGTCCCGGTAATCCCACGCCGAGACCCGCCCGAGTTCCTTGTTCGCGCAGCCCGAGGTCGAGGCCTTGTAGAGGTCGAGGGAGGGCGTGCTCGAGAGGGTGACGCGGCAGCTCGCGCCCGTGGCGTCACGGGCGTCCCACCCGCCCACGACGGCGGCGCGGCCGGTGGTGGTGACCGGCGGAGGCGGCGGGGGCGGCGTTACCGGCTCCGCGACGACCGCGGGGGCGCTCGGGTTCAGGCCGGCGACGGGACCGGGCGGCGGCGGCGGAGGCGGCGCGTCCGGGCTCGCCGAGGCGCCCGGCGGGGGCGCGAGGGGCGCGGCGGTGACGGTGCCGGAGGGGATCGCAGCCACGGGCGCCTCGAAATCGGCGCGAGGTCCGGGCGCGCGGGTCTTCGGTCCCTCGAAACGGTCCGACGCGCAGGCGCCGAGGCCGGCGCTGAGGCAAAGCACGGCGATCATCGAGGGGCTCGGGCGCGGCATCGTTCCCACTTGGCTCGGGCTGGTGACTCGGACGGGCACCCGGAGGGCGCCCCGTGCCTGCCTCGGCGGGAAATGCGCTCGCCACAAGGCGAGGTCCGGCGCGAGCGCGCCTTCGGAGGTGAATTACGGGGTTTTCGCCCCGGTGTTGCCCCGGCGCCGCAGAGGCGCCGGGTGGGAGGCCTCAGACCTCGCGCTCGACCATCATCTTCTTGATCTCGGCGATGGCCTTCGCCGGGTTCAGGCTCTTCGGGCAGGTATTGGCGCAGTTCATGATCGTGTGGCAGCGGTACAGCCGGAAAGGATCATGCAGGTTGTCGAGGCGCGCGCCCGTGTTCTCGTCGCGGGAATCGATCAGCCAGCGATAGGCCTGGAGCAGCGCCGCCGGGCCCAGGAACTTCTCGCCGTTCCACCAGTAGCTCGGGCACGAGGTCGAGCAGCAGGCGCACAGGATGCACTCGTAGAGGCCGTCGAGGCGGGCGCGGTCCTCCGGCGTCTGGCGCCATTCCTTCTCCGGGGACGGCGTGTCGGTCTGGAGCCAGGGCTCGATGGCCGCGTGCTGCGCGTAGAAGTTTGTGAGATCCGGCACCAGATCCTTCAGCACCGGCATGTGCGGCAGGGGATAGATGCGGATGGCGCCGTCCTTGTCCTTGCGGGTCAGGATCGGCAGGGCGTTGTCGGGGCTCTTGCACTCGTCGATGCCCATCGTGCAGGCCAGCGCGTTCTGGCCTTCGATGTTCATGGCGCAGGAACCGCAGATGCCCTCGCGGCAGGAGCGGCGGAAGACCAGGGTCGAGTCGACCTTGTTCTTGATCCACAGCAGGGCGTCGAGCACCATTGGCCCGCAATCGTCCCGATCGACCAGATAGGTGTCGACGCGCGGGTTCTGCCCGTCATCCGGGTTCCAGCGGTAGATCCGGAAGGTCTGCAGGTTCTTCGCACCGGCCGGCGCCGGCCAGGACTTGCCCTGCGTGATCTGCGAGTTCTTGGGCAGGTTGAACTGGGCCATGGGAGACTATCGATTCCGCGAGGGCAGGTCGACGCGGCGGATCACGGAGCGACCCGCCGCCTGATGGTTCATCCGAGGAGAAGCCTCAGTACACGCGCGCCTTCGGCTCGATGTACTGGATCTCGTTCGACATCGTGTAGGTGTGCACCGGCCGATAATCGATCGTGACCCCGCCCGTATCGCCGATCCAGGCCAGGGTGTGCTTCATCCATTCCTTGTCGTCGCGGTCCGGGAAGTCCTCGCGGGCGTGGGCGCCGCGCGATTCCTTGCGGTTGGCGGCCGATTCCATCGTCACCACCGCCTGGCCGATCAGGTTGTCGAACTCCAGCGTCTCCAGGAGGTCGGTGTTCCACACGAGCGAGCGGTCGGTGATCTTCACGTCCGAGGCGGCGTCGTGGACCTTGTGGATCAGGCCGCGGCCCTCTTCCAGCACCTCGCCGGTACGGAAGACGGCGCAGTTGTTCTGCATGGTCTTCTGCATTTCGGCGCGGAGTTCCGCCGTGGCCGTGCTGCCGTTGGCGTAACGGAAGCGGTCGAGGCGCTCCAGCGCCTTGTCGGTAGCGCCCTTCGGCAGTTCCATCGCCCGGCCGTTCGGCTCGACGATCTCGGCGCAGCGCTTGCCCGCCGCCCGGCCGAACACCACAAGGTCGATGAGCGAGTTGGAGCCGAGGCGGTTCGCCCCGTGCACCGAGACGCAGGCCGCCTCGCCGATGGCCATCAGGCCCGGCACCACGGTGTCGGGGTTGCCGTCCTTCAGGGTCAGCACTTCGCCGTGATAGTTCGTGGGGATGCCGCCCATGTTGTAGTGGACGGTCGGGATGACCGGGATCGGCTCCTTGGTCACGTCGACGCCCGCGAAGATTTTCGCGCTCTCCGAGATGCCCGGCAGGCGCTCGTGGAGGATCTTCGGGTCGAGGTGGTCGAGGTGCAGGTAGATGTGGTCCTTGTTCTTGCCGACGCCGCGGCCGTCGCGGATCTCCATGGTCATGGAGCGCGAGACGACGTCGCGGGAGGCGAGGTCCTTCGCCGACGGCGCGTAGCGCTCCATGAAGCGCTCGCCCTCGGAATTCGTCAGGTAGCCGCCCTCGCCGCGCGAGCCCTCGGTGATGAGGCAGCCGGCGCCGTAGATGCCGGTCGGGTGGAACTGCACGAACTCCATGTCCTGCAGGGGCAGGCCGGCGCGCAGCACCATGGCGTTGCCGTCACCCGTGCAGGTATGGGCGGAGGTCGCCGAGAAGTAGGCGCGGCCGTAGCCGCCCGTCGCCAGGATGGTCTGCTGGGCGCGGAAGCGGTGGATCTCGCCGGTCGCCTGATCGAGGGCGATGACGCCCCGGCAGCGGCCTTCCTCGTCCATGATGAGGTCGAGGGCGAAGTACTCGATGAAGAAGTCCGTCTGGTTCTTCACCGCCTGCCCGTAGAGGGTGTGCAGCATGGCGTGGCCGGTGCGGTCGGCCGCCGCGCAGGTGCGCTGGGCGGTGCCCTTGCCGTAATCGGTGGTCATGCCGCCGAACGGGCGCTGGTAGATCTTGCCCTCTTCCGTGCGGGAGAAGGGCACGCCCCAATGCTCCAGCTCGTACACCGCCGCCGGGGCGTTACGCACGAGGTACTCGATGGCGTCCTGATCACCGAGCCAGTCCGACCCCTTCACGGTGTCGTACATGTGCCAGCGCCAATCGTCCGGCCCCATGTTGCCCAGCGAGGCCGAGATGCCGCCCTGCGCCGCCACGGTGTGCGAGCGGGTGGGAAACACCTTCGTGATGCAGGCCGTGCGCAGGCCGGCTTCCGAGCAGCCCACCGTGGCGCGAAGGCCCGCGCCGCCGGCGCCGACGATCACCACGTCGAACGCGTGATCATGGATGGTGTAGGCGGGCTTGCCGCCGTTCGTTCCGTTCACGGCCATGGTCGGCTCCGAAGGTTGCGGGATCAGACGGGCGGCTGGCCGAAGCCGATGCGCAGGATCGCGTAGAGGCAGGCCACGGCCACGACGACCGCGTAGAAGTTGTTGGCGAAGATGGCCGCGATCTTGGTCGCGGGGGCGTGGACGTAATCCTCGATGATCACCTGCATGCCGAGACGCATGTGGATCGTCACCGACAGCACCGCCAGGATCAGGACCAGCGACACGAAGGGGCTCCCCACGAGGCGGATCGCCTCAGGGTAGGGCCGCCCGGCCATGCGGGCGATGATGACCACGAAGGCCAGCATCAGCACCACGTTGGCGACGGCGGTGAGTCGCTGCAGCCACCAATGGCCAGCGCCGTGATGGGAGACGCCCAGCCCCCGTACCCGCGCGCGGGGCGTGCGGATCGAGACGGCGGGGTTCTGGCGGATTGCTTCCTTGGCCATGTCGTCCCCTCCTCAGCGAGCCAGCAGGCCGACCACCCAGACCACAACGGTCAGGGCGGTCGAGCCGATCAGGGTGAGGCGGGCGAGGCCGAGGCGCTGCGTCTTGTCGAAGCCGATGCCGGCGTCCCAAACGAAGTGGCGGATGCCGCCGAGCATGTGGTGCAGCAGGATCCAGGTGTAGGCGAACAGGATCAGCTTGCCGAAGATCGACCCGAAGAAGCCCGCGACCCACCCATAGGCCGCCGGGCCGGAGGCCAGGGCCACGAGCCAGATGGCGACCAGGGCTGTGCCGCCGTAGAGCGCGGTGCCGGTGATGCGGTGGAACACCGACATCGCCATGGTCCACGTCCAGCGGTAGATCTGGAGATGCGGCGAGAGCGGCTGGGCCACTGTCGGGCGGGCTGTTGGGGCCATCGGCGGGGGAACCTCGCGGTTTCGAACTGGACCGTCTCTAAGGTGGAAGCGGTAGTGTCTAGGCGGGAAAGCCGCAAGGCGGCATGGTGCGGCGCAATGTGCCTCAGCTACTGACACATCGACAGTTCTGTCATTTCAGCGCTCCGAGCAGGCACCACCATCCGTAATCGAGCGGCGTGGCCACCAGGAGCGACACGAGCCCGAACGGCATGGTGAGGCGGGCCGCCCGCGCCAGGGGCACCCGCCCGAGTTCGCTGGCGAACACGATGGGCGGCGCCTGATAGGGGAAGAACAGGGTCGAGTAGCCGATCACCTGGATCGACACGACGGCCAGGGCCGAGAGGCCGCTCGCCTGCGCCATGTCCGGCGCCAGCGCCGTGTAGAGCGCGGGCGCCCCGTTGGCCGTGACGAGCAGGGTGATCGCCGTGCTGATTCCGGTGAGCACCGCGAAGTTCTGCGCGGGGGCGCCGGGGGAGAGCGGCGCCACAGCGAGGAGCGCATGGCCGAGGCGCTCGCCGAGTCCGGTGGCGTTCACCAGGGCGACGAGGCCGAGCAGGGCCGCGATGTAGAAGCAGGTCCGCAGGCTCACCTGCCCGAACGCATCCGCCGACATCACGCCGACCTTCGGAAGCACGCACAGCACCGCCGCCATCAGCCCGACCCAGGCGGGGGGCAGGCCGTGGAGACTGTCGGTCATCCAGAGGGCGAGGGTGCCGACGAGGATCGCCGCAAGACGCCGCTCCGCGCCCGAGAGGGGCGGCAGCGCCGGCAGGCCGGCGGTCGACGGCCCAACACGGTCCGGGAACAGGCGGACGATCAGAGCCACCAGCATCACGCCCTTGGCGAAGGCCAGCACGGGCGCGTGCAGCAGGAGATACGACAGGTAGGAGAAGTGCACGCCGAGCAGTCGCTCGGCCGAGCCCGCCATCACGAGGTTCGGCACGTTGGCCGGCAGGATCGCTGCCGAAAGGACCGGGGTCGCCACGCCCACCGCGAGCACCGCACCCTCCCGCCCCGGCCGCCCCACCACGAGGCCGAAGGCATCGCACAGGGCCAACGTCACCGGGATCATCAAGGCGATGCGGCCGAGATTCGAGGGCATCACCAGGGCGAGCAGGAAGCTGAGCACCACGAGCCCGGCGATGAACAGCGTGTAGGAGCCCGACAGGCGCTGGGCGAGCACCCGCGCCATCCGCGCGCCGAGTCCGGTGCGCGTCATCCCCTGCCCAACGATCATTCCCGACAGGACGAGCCAGAACGCCTGCGAGGCGAAGCCGGAGAACACCGTCTCGGCCGGGGCGAGCTTGAACAGCATCGCCAACCCGAAGAACGCCAGCGCTGTGACGATTTCCGGCAGCAGGGCCGTGGCCCAAAGGCCCATGCACAGCACGAGCAGGAGGGCCGTGCCGAGCAACGCACCCTGTCCGGTCAAAGCGGGCGTCCTCCCCAATCCTGATTGGCCGCGATCCTGCCCGGTTCCAGGCCAATCGCAATGCGTCGTCCATGCATCCAGCCTTCGCGAGAGGCGAAGGGTCCGGAACTTATGTCCTGCACGTTTCGCCCATTCCATCGCGCCTGACGAAGGATGGGGCAACTTAGCAATTTTTAGTTGTTTCAACTAAAACGAAAGCTATCGCACCCACAACCACGGCCTTTTCGCGACATTTAATTGTAAAACTTCTAAAACATAAATCGTATTTCTCGCTTATTTCGTGTTGAAACCGCGCAGCGAATCTGCGTCATTGCGCCGCGCCCGTTGATCCAGCGCGTGGGCAGCGCCGAGACCGACACTTCAATGGCTGCAATACTTCCGCGCAGGCGCAGACGCTCTGTTCTCATCTGCATGGTCGTCGTTTCCGCCTCGACATCACCTGCCACGGCGCGGGACACGGGGCCGCCTGCTGCCGAGGTGACGCTCGAGACCCTTACTGTCGAGGGCGCGGCAGGGCCGAGGGGCGTCGTACCGGCCTATGCCGGCGGACAGGTGGCACAGGGCGGCCGGCTCGGGCTCCTCGGCAACACCGAGACGGCCAAGTCGCCGTTCAGCGTCTCCAGCTACACCGACACGTTCGTGCGCGACCGGCAGGCTTCGACGGTGTCGGAGGCATTGGCCCTCGACCCCTCGGTCCGCGCCACGCAGACGACCGGGGCGCCATTCGATTCGCTTTACATTCGCGGCCTGCCCGCCAGCGAGGGAATCAGCGGCGAGACCGCCTTCGACGGACTCTACGGCATCGCCCCGAGCTTCCGCGTCTTCGCCGACTATGCCGAGCGGATCGAGGTGCTGAAAGGCCCCTCCGCGGCCCTGTCCGGAATCGCACCGAACGGCGGCGTCGGCGGCACCGTCAACGTGGTGCCCAAGCGCGCGGGTGAAGACCTGACCCGCCTGACCCTCGATTACGGCTCCCGTGCCCATGGTGGCGGGCAGCTCGATGTGGCGCGGCGGGGTGGCGCGAACCGCGAATGGGGTGTGCGCTTCGTCGGCAGCGCCCATGGCGGCGACACGCCGTTCGACCGGCAATCGGAGACGAGCGGGGTCGGGGCGCTGGCGCTGGACTACCAAGGCGAGCGATTCCGGGCGTGGCTTTACCTGCTCGCGCAGACCGACCGGTTCCAGGCGCCGCTTCGGCCGTTCCTGCTGCCGGCCGGCGTTGGCGTGCCGCGGGCCCCGGACGGACGCCGCAACGTCACCCAACCCTGGGAAACCTCGACCGTCGATGATCGCGGCGGCCTCCTGCGCGCCGAATACGACCTGACCGACAGGATCACCCTGTTCGCCGATGTCGGCGGATCGCAGACGGAGGTCTCGCGCATCTTCGCTTCCGCGCCGACCATCACCAACCTGCGGGGCGACACGACGACGGTCCCGCAATTCTACGGCCTCGACAGCGACCGCCTCACCGCCGATGGCGGCCTGCGCGCCACCTTCGAGACCGGGTTCATCCGCCATGCCGTCGCGGTCCAGGCATCCACCTACCACGAGGAGATCGGCCGCTACCTCTCGCCGGCCGGGCGCAGCTACCGCTCGAACATCTATGACCCCATCCTCGTCCCGCCCATCGGCGTAGCGGTGAGTCAGGTTCGCCCGCGCCTCTCAGACAGCACGCTGACGGGCGTCTCCGTCGCCGATACGATGTCCGTGCTGGACGAGCATGTGCTGCTGACCTTGGGCGTGCGCCGCCAGGGCGTCGAGGCGCACAACTACGCGGCGAATACCGGCACGCTGCTCACGACCTACGACAGGAGCGCCACGACTCCCCTGGTCGGCCTCGTGGTGCGGCCGTCGGACACCATCTCGGTCTACGGCAACTACATCGAGGGACTGAGCCGGGGTGATGTGGCCCCCGCCACCGCCGCCAATTCCGGCGCGGTGCTGGCGCCGTACGTCGCGCATCAGGTGGAAGTGGGCGTGAAGGTCGATTGGGGCGCGGTTTCCACCACCTTCGCCGCGTTCCGCATCGACAAGCCGAACGGCGAACTCGGCACCGGCCGCATCTACGCGCAGACCGGCGAGCAGCGGATCGAGGGCCTGGAATTCAGCGTCTACGGCGAGGTCGCGCCGGGCATCCGGGCGCTCGGCGGGGTGACGCTCCTCGACGGCACCCTCACCCGCACCGTCACCGCCGCGAATGTCGGCCATACGCCCATCGGCGTGCCCGGCCTCCAGCTGAACCTCGGCGGGGAGTGGGATATCCCCTTCGTGCCGGGTCTCACCCTCGACGGAGCGGTGGTGCATACCGGCCGCCAATATCTCGACGCCGCCAACCGGCAGGCGGTGCCGGATTGGACACGGGTGGATGTCGGCGCCCGGTATGCGACCCTGATCGGCGGACGCCGCACGGTGTTCCGCGCCACCATCGTCAACGTGGCCGGCGCAAAATACTGGACGGGCGTCGCTTCGTACGGGACGTTCTTCCAGGCGGCGCCGCGCACCTACCTCCTGTCGATGTCGGTCGATCTGTAGGCTACCGGAACGGCGGCTCGTCGAAGCTCCTGAGCTTGCGCGAATGCAGCCCCGCCCGGTCGGCGCGGAGCACATCGAGGGCGGCGAGGCCCACCTTCAGGTGCTCCGAGACCGCCCGGTCGTAGAAGGCGTTCGCGGCGCCCGGCAACTTGATCTCCCCGTGCAGCGGCTTGTCGGACACGCAGAGCAGCGCCCCGTAGGGCACCCGCAGGCGGTAGCCCTGCGCCGCCACCGTACCGCTCTCCATGTCCACCGCGATGGCCCGCGACTGGTTGATGCGCTTCCGCTCCTGCGTGAACCGCAATTCCCAGTTGCGGTCATCGTAGGTGACGACGGTGCCGGTGCGCAGGCGCTGCTTCAGGGCGTCGTCGTGCTCTCCCGTCACCTGGGCGGCGGCCGATTGCAGGGCGAGTTGCACTTCCGCAAGCGCCGGCACCGGCACGTCCGGCGGCACGAGCTCGTCGAGGATCCGGTCCCGCCGGAAATAGGCGTGGGCCAGCACGTAATCGCCGATGGTCTGCGACTGGCGCAGGCCGCCGCAATGGCCGACCATCAGCCAGCAATCCGGCCGCAGCACCGCGAGATGGTCGGTGATCGTCTTCGCATTGGAGGGGCCGACGCCGATATTCACCAGGGTCGTGCCCTGCATCGACCCATCGGGCGCGCGGGCGACGAGGTGGTAGGCCGGCATCTGGTGCCGGTGCCAGGGCGAGGCGGCGAGCAGGGCCGCCGGATCGGCGCCCTCGGCCTCGCCGCGATTCACCACGATGCCGCCGGGCAGGACCAGCCGCTCGAACCCCTCGTCGCCGGAGGCCAACCGTTCGAGCCCGTGCCGCACGAACTGATCGACGTAGCGGTGGTAGTTGGTGAGCAGGATCCAGGGCTGGACCTCGCGCCAGTCGCAGCCCGTGTAGTGGACGAGGCGGCGCAGCGAGTAATCGACCCGCACCCCGTCGAACAGCGCGAGCGGCCTCGGCTCGCCCTCGACCATGTCGAAGGTGCCGTCCGCGATCTCGTCGCCCACCACGGAGAGGAGCGGCACGGGGAAGTAGGTGGCGAGTTCGGCCGCCTCGACCTGCCGCGCGCTGGGGTCGAGCCCCGCTTCGAGCACGTAAGGGTACGGGATCTCCTGCGCGCTCAGACCCACTTCGAGGGAGACGCCGTAATCCGCCACCAGCGGTTCCAGCTGCCGCAGAAGGTAATCGCGGAAGAAGGCGGGGTGGGTGATCGTCGTGGAATAGGTGCCACCCGCCTGGAGCTTGGCGGTCGCCCGGCGCAGGCGCGGCAGCGGCCCGTCCGGCTGGTAGGTCACGCGCAGTTCGGGATAGCGGAAGGCCAGCCGCTCCGAGGCATCCGGCGGCGCGCCGCCGCCGAGGTAGCGTTCCAGCGCCTCCCGCAGGGCGGATGTCGCGCCTTCGTACAGGGTGACGAGTTGCGCCACCGCCGAGGCGGCATCCGGGACGGCCTGCATCGGCCGCAATTCGCGTTCGATCATGAATCCTCCGGCCATCGGGCTTACACCGCGCGGGCGGCTCGCGCGAGGCGCCTCTTGCGCCACGCTGTCCCTTGTCCGACACCGCGCGCGGTAAGGGGACGGGCGATGGATGATGACGCTTTCGGGGTGCGCCCCGGCGAGGTGGCGGCGGACCTGCCGGAGACGTTCGATGCCGGCCTACACTTCATCGGCCGCCTGCGCACGCCGTGGACGGAGCGCGCCGACTGCCCGAAGAATGGGTTGCAGACGCAGGAAATCTGCACCGTCGAGGTCGATCCGGCCTACGCGACCGGGTTGAGCCACGTCACCGGCTGCACGCACCTGATCCTGCTCTACTGGATGGACCGGGCGACGCGGGGCCTCCTCGTGCAGCAGCCGCGCCACGCGGATGGGCCGCGCGGCACCTTCTCGCTCCGCTCCCCCGCCCGGCCGAACCCCATCGCCCTGTCGGTGGTGGAACTCCTGGGCCGTGAGGGCGACAGCTTGCGGGTGCGCGGCCTCGATTGCCTCGACGGGACGCCGCTCCTCGACATCAAGCCCTATTACGCCTCCACTGACGCTCGACCCGAGGCGCAGGTGGATCGCGCGGGCGCCGGACGATGAAGCGTTTCATCGCCCCCGCCATCGCCGCGCTGCTGATCTTCGCGGCGGGCGCCATCGCCGGCTGGTCCTCGCGCAAAGCCCCCGCCGACGCGCGGGCCTATGCGGGGATGCGCCTCGTCGCCGTGCAGGTCGCCCTGGACGAGGCGCCGGCGGCGTACGATTTCCTCGCGGGCGATTCGCAGACGGAGCTGCAACCCGGCGACCAGCGGCCCTGCGGCCGCCCTCTGATCAATGGCGGGGTGAGCGGCGCGACCTCATCGGCCTATGCGGATTATCTCGCGACCTTGCGCTTCCCGGTGCGGCCGACAGCGGTCTCGCTAACCATCGGCACCAACGACCTCCTCCTGAAGAACCGCCCGCGCGGGGTCGATGCGGCGTCCCGCTTCGAGGCCTCGGCCGAGCGGATCGTGCATGGCCTTCAGGCGGTCACGGATCGGGTGGTCGTCACCGCCCTCCCCCCGGTGGGGCGCGAGATCGCGGCCTTGGTGGATGCCGGTGCGGTCGGCGATTATTCGGACAGGCTGAAGGCCCTGTGCGGACGGCTGGGCTGCACCTTCACCGACCCGTTCGCGGATCTGCGCGATGGTGGGACCGGCTACGCCAAGCCCGGCGCCCTGCGCGACGGGCTGCATCTCGCCAAGTTCAGGCCGGCGATCCAGGCCCTGGCGCCGGCTTTGTGCGGGGGGTGATCAGACACTGTCGCAGAGTATGCGCCCCTCGCCCCGCTTGCGGGGAGAGGGGGAAACGTCTGCTCACTCCCACTCGATGGTGCCGGGGGGCTTCGAGGTGATGTCGTAGGTCACACGGTTGATGCCCTTCACCTCGTTGATGATCCGCGTCGCCACGCGGCCGAGGAAGGCCATGTCGAAGGGGTAGAAATCGGCCGTCATGCCGTCCACCGACGTCACCGCGCGGAGTGCGCAGACGTGGTCGTAGGTGCGGCCGTCGCCCATCACGCCCACCGTCTTCACCGGCAGGATCACCGCGAAGGCCTGCCAGATCGTGTCGTAGAGGCCCGCTTGGCGGATCTCGTCGAGGTAGATCGCATCGGCCTTGCGCAGGGCGTCCAGCTTCTCCCCCGTGATCGTGCCGGGGCAGCGGATCGCGAGGCCGGGGCCGGGGAACGGATGGCGGCCGACGAAGGCCTCCGGCAGGCCGAGCTCCTTGCCGAGCACCCGCACCTCGTCCTTGAACAGCTCGCGCAGGGGCTCCACGAGCTTCATGTCCATGCGCTCGGGCAGGCCGCCGACATTGTGGTGGCTCTTGATCGTCACCGAGGGGCCGCCCGTGAAGGACACGCTCTCGATCACGTCCGGGTAGAGCGTGCCCTGCGCCAGGAACTTCGCCCCGCCGATCTTTTTCGATTCGGCCTCGAACACGTCGATGAACAGTCGGCCGATGGTCTTGCGCTTGACCTCCGGGTCCGAGACCCCCTCCAGCGCCGAGAGGAACATGCCGCTCGCCTCCACGTGGACGAGGGGGATGTTGTAATGGTCGCGGAACAGCGACACGACCTGCTCGGCCTCGCCGAGGCGCAGCAGCCCGTGGTCCACGAACACGCAGGTGAGCTGGTCGCCGATGGCCTCGTGGATCAGCACCGCCGCCACGGCCGAGTCGACGCCGCCCGACAGGCCGCAGATCACCTTCTCGGCGCCGACCTGCTCGCGGATCTTGGCGATGGCCTCCTCGCGGTAGGCACCCATCGTCCAGTCGCCGGAGCAGCCGGCGATGTCGCGCACGAAGTTGCGGATCAGCAGGGCGCCGTGGGGCGTGTGCGCCACCTCCGGGTGGAACTGCACGGCGTAGTATTTCCGTGCCTCGTCGGCCACGGCCGCGAAGGGGGCGTTCTTCGAGATCGCCACCGTGGTGAAGCCGTCCGGCAGCTTCGTCACCCGGTCGCCGTGGCTCATCCAGACGGGGTATTTCTCGCCCTTGTGCCACACGCCGTTGAACAGTGGGCACTCGGCCAGGATCTCGACCTCCGCCCGGCCGAACTCCGCGTGGTGCCCGCCCTCGACGGCGCCGCCGAGCTGGGCCGCCATCGTCTGCTGCCCGTAGCAGATGCCGAAGACCGGCACGCCCGAATCGAACACCATTTGCGGCGCGCGGGGGCTGGCCTCGACGGTCACCGATTCGGGACCGCCGGAGAGGATCACGCCCTTGGGCTTCTGCTCGCGGAAGGCAGCCTCGGCCTTGGTGAAGGGCACGATCTCGCAATAGACGCCTTCCTCACGCACCCGCCGGGCGATGAGCTGCGTCACCTGAGAGCCGAAATCGACGATCAGGATCTTGTCGTGGTCGGTATTCATCGGCGGCAGTTAAACGAGCCGGACGGGGCACGCAACGCGCGTGCCCGTTCGGTCTGGGGAAGGCGCTCAGTCGAAGTTGCGGATCTTGGCCGAACCGCCGAGGCTGATGGCCGGCTTCGGCGCACCCTTGGCCGCCCCCGCGAGGCTCACCTTCTTCTGGCCCGGAAGCGGCTTGTGCTTCGTGAGCGCCACCGCCGCGTCCACGGGGGCCTTGGCCGGCTTGAGATGGGCCTGCCCATGGATCACGGAGCCGATCTCGCCAGCCACGCGGATCAGATCTTCGCGATCGCAGGCGCGGGCCACCTTCAGGCCGAGCTGGTGCATGTGGCTCTTGCCGTAGAGATAGGTGGCGAGCTGCGCCCGCTTGATGGCCGGGATCTGCTCCAGGATCATCGGCAGATCGTACTCGTCGGCGCGATACACGGAGCCCAGAACTTCCAGGCTCACGGGGCAGTCGACCTCTGGTTCGGCGCCGCTGGTCGGGTGCGATTGCGTCATGGTCGCCTCTCGGGGATCGCTGGGTCGAAGGTCGGCTCGGATGCCTCACGGGGGGCATCCGTATCAAGCCCCCTCGGGCCAGGAATTTCGAGGGCGGCCGCGCTCGCGACCTGCCGCGCCACCGGGGGAACCCATGGTCCGAGACAGCCGGTGCAGACCGATTCGATGATCCGCCGCGCCCTCTGATTGCTGCGCTCCCAGGCGGCTTCGCGGGCGGCGCGCTCCGCCTCGGCCCCTCCTCCGCCGCCGATGGCGGCCGGATCGGGCTGCGGACGGATGCGCAGGAACAGCACCTCCTGCGCCTCGGCCGAGGCCGGTATCGCGAGCAGCGCCAGCATGGCTGCCCGGCGAAGCACGCGCCCCCTGCCTGCCATGCTCCGACCTCCGTGCGCCAAGCCGCATCGGTGAAGCGGTAGGGTAAACGCGCGGTTAACCGAACCCGTTAACCTTTCGTTAACCGGCGACGGCGACCCTGAGCTTTACCGTTCGGAGGTGTCGCCATGACGATCCTGAACACAGCACTGTCCGGCCTCGTCCTCGGCGCGCCCACCGCCGCCTTGGCGGCCCTCCTCGCCACGCTTCTCGCCGCCCGCCGGGCTCCCCGGCCGCAGGCGGTGAAGGTCCCCGCCCGCCGCCGGTAGACGTGCCGGTCAGGCGGGCGCCCTCTCCTCCCGGATGCGGTAGCAGCCGACATAGAGCGCGGGCAGGAACAGCAGCGTCAGGAAAGTGGCGGCCAGGATACCGCCGATCATCGCGAAGGCCATCGGCCCCCAGAACACCTCGCGGGCGATGGGGATGAGGCCGAGGCTCGCGGCAGCCGCCGTCAGCAGGATCGGGCGCATCCGGTGGTGCGTCGCCTCGTAGACCGCGTCCCACGGCGTCTTCCCCTCGGCGCGGAACTCCTCGATCTGGGTCACGAGGATCACCGCGTTGCGGATGATGATGCCCACCAGCGCCAGGATGCCGAGGATGGCGACGAAGCCCATCGGCTTGTCGAACAGCAGCAGCGCGGGCACCACGCCGATCAGCCCCAGCGGCGCCACGGTGAAGACGAGGAACATCCGCCCGAAGCTCTGCAACTGGATCATCAGCAGCGTCGCCATGGTGAGGAGCATTACCGGCACGACCTGCGCGATGGGCCCCTGCCCCTTGGCCGATTCCTCCACGGCGCCGCCCGTCGCCAAGGTGTAGCCCTCGGGCAAGGCCTTGGTGAAGGCGTCGATGCCGGGCTTCAGGTTGGCGACGATGGTGGCCGGCTGCGTCGCGTCGCGGATCGTCGCCCGCACGGTCACGGTCGGCATCCGGTCGCGGCGCCAGACGATGGGCTGCTCCAGATCGTAGCCGATGGTGGCGAAGGCGAGCAGCGGCACGACCGCGCCGTTGGCAAGCCCGATCTGCAGGCTCTGGAGCGTGTCCAGCGAGGTGCGCTCGGCCGCCTGCGCCCGGCCGATCACGTCCACGAGGTAGATCGAATCGCGCACCTGCGTGATGCTCTGCCCGCCCGCGATCCCGTTGAGGAGGCCGGCGATGTCCTGGCTCGTCACGCCGAGCTGGCGCGCCTTGTCCTGCAGGATCTGCACGCGCAGCACCTTGCCGGGCTCGTTCCAGTCGAAGGTCGGCACGTCCAGGCGCGAATCCTGCCCGACCACGTTCGCGAGGTCGAGGGCGCGGCGGCGCACCTCCTGCACGTCGGAACCGCTCAGGCGGTACTGCACCGGCCGCCCGACCGGGGGGCCGAGGCTCAGCGGCTGGACGAGGACGTCGGTGCCGACGAAGTCCTGCCGGCCGCGCTTCTGCAAGCGTGCCATCACCCGGTCGCGGACCTCGAGCGACTTGGTGACGATGACCATCTGCCCGAAGAACGCGTTGTTCAGCTGCTGATCGAGGGGCAGGTAGAAGCGCACCGCGCCCTGCCCGACATAGGACGACCAGCTCACGATCTCCGGGTCGTCCTTCAGCCCCGCCTCGAACCGGTCCATCTGGGCCTTGGTCTCGGCGATAGTGGCGTTCTGCGGCAGGGTGAGATCCACCAAGATCTCCGGCCTGTCCGAGGACGGGAAGAATTGCTGCTGCACATGGCCCATGCCGACGATGGCCACCGCCATCAGGCCGATGCTCAGGGCCACCGTCGTCCAGCGCCACCGCATGGCGAGGCGCAGGCTCGCCAGGAAGATCCGGGTGAATAGGCCGCGCTTCTCGGCATGGTGCTTCACCGTCTTCGGCAGCAGGGCGACGCCGATGAGCGGCGCGAACAGCACCGCCACCACCCATGACACGAGCAGGGAGGCCGCAATCACCACGAACAGCGAGTAGGTGTATTCGCCCGCCCCCGAGCCGTTGAAGCCGATGGGCAGGAAGCCCGCCACCGTCACCAGGGTGCCGGTAAGCATCGGGAAGGCGGTGGAGGTGTAGGCGTAGGTCGCGGCCTTCTTCAGGTTCTCCCCGAGTTCGAGCCGCGCGACCATCATCTCCACGGTGATCATTGCGTCGTCGACGAGGAGGCCGAGCGCGATGATGAGCGCGCCCAGCGAGATGCGCTGGAGCGTGACGTCCATCACCTGCATGACGACGAAGACGATCGCCAGCACGAGGGGAATCGAGACCGACACGACGAGGCCGGCGCGGATGCCGAGGCTCAGGAAGCTCACCCCGAGGACGATCACCACCGCCTCGACCAGCGCCTGGGTGAAGCCGCCGACGGCCTCTTCCACGATGCGCGGCTGATCGGAGACGAGATGCACCTCGACGCCGAGGGGCAACTCGCCCTCGATGCGGTGCATCTTCTCCTTCAGGGCCTCGCCGAAATGCAGCAGGTTGGCGCCGGGGCGCATGGCGATGGCGAGGCCGAGCGCCGGCTTGCCGTTCACGCGGAACAGCGGCGAGGGCGGGTCCGCGTAGCCCCGGCTGATCTCGGCGATGTCGGCGAGGCGGTAGAAATGGTCGTTCACCCGCAGGTTCACGTCCTGCAGGGAGGTCTCGTTGGCGAAGGAGCCGCTGACCCGGAGGGAAATCCGCTCCGGCCCGGCCTGCACCACGCCGGAGGCCGAGACTGCGTTCTGAGCCTGCAACGCCTTGGTGATCGCCTGGAGATCGATGCCGTAGCCCGCAAGCTTGCGCGGGGAGAAGTCCAGGGAGATCACCTCATCCTGCGCGCCGAGGATCTGTGTCTTGCCGATATCCGGCACCTTCAGGATCTCGGTGCGCACCTTCTCGACGTAATCGCGCAGCTGCCGGTAGCTCAGCCCGTCCGAGGAAAAGGCGTAGACATTGCCGTAGACGTCGCCGAACTCGTCGTTGAAGAACGGCCCCTGCACGCCCGAGGGGAACTGGTTCTTGATGTCGCCGAGGCGCTTGCGCGTCTGGTAGAAGGCCGGCTGCACCTGCGACGGCTTGGTGGTGTCGCGGAACTGCACGAACACCGTGGTCTGGCCCGGCGTGGTGTAGCTGCGGACGTAATCGAGCCCGTTGAGCTGCTGAAGCTCCTTCTCGATCCGGTCCGTCACCTGATCGAGGGTGTCGGTGATGGTGGCGCCGGGCCACATGGCCTGCACCACCATCGTCTTGATGGTGAAGGGCGGGTCCTCCTCTCGGCCGAGGCGGCCATAGGCCATCACCCCGGCGAGCAGGCAGACGCCCATCAGGAACCAGACGAACGACCGGTGCCGGAGCGCCCAATCGGAGAGATTGAAGTCCTTCACGATCTGATCCGGTCCCGCTCGGTCACTCGGCGGCGGCGGCGAGGCGCACGGCCTGCCCGTCGCGGATGGAATGGACGCCCGCCACCACGACGCGCTCGCCGGGCTTCAGGCCGTCCGTCACGGCGATCTCGTCCGGGTTCTCGGGCGCCGGCCCGAGAGTCACGTCACGGCGGGCGACGGAGGCCCCGTCCGCCGCCACGACCCAGAGCGAGCGCCGCTCGCCCTCGGCCAGCAGCGCGGTCGCCGGCAGCACGAAGCTGCGGGGCTTGGCGCGGCTGAGGGAGACGGTGATCGTCGCGCCCAGGCGGAAGGCCGGGTTCGGGTCTTCCAGGGTCATGCGGATGCGCCGGGTGCGGGCGCCCGTCTCGGCGAAGGGCGCCGTCTCGCGGACGCGGCCCCGCGCCGTCATCTCCGGCGCGCTCTGAAGTGAGACGGTGAAGACCCCGTCCGCCGGCATGGCGCCGACGAGCCCTTCGGGGATGTCGACCACGGCATCGCGGGCCTCCGGCCGGGCGACGGTGACGACGCCCTGGCCGGCGCTCAGGACCTGACCGATCTCGGCGAGGCGCTGCGTCACCACCCCGTCGAACTCGGCCTTCAATTCGGTGTAGCCCATCTGATCGCGGGCCTTCTGCAGGCTCGCTTCCGCCTGCGAAAGCCGGGCCTGCGTCGTGTCGCGCCGGGCCACCGCCTGATCGAGGGAGGCTTGGCTCACCGCGTTGCCCGCGAGCAGGCGCCGGGTCCGCGCCTCGGCAGCGGTGGCGTTTTCGGCCTGACCGCGCGCATCGGCGAGGTCCGCCTCGGCGCGGGTGAGATCGAAGCGCGAGACCACCGGGTCGAGGGCGGCAAGGCGCTGGCCCTGCTTCACCAGATCGCCCACCGTCACGTCGCGGGCGACCATGCGGCCAGGAATCTGGAAGCCGAGTTGCGACTGGTAGCGCGGCTCCACCGTGCCCGGGAACGGGCCGAAGGTGAGGCTGTCGCTCGGCTGCGCCACCTGCGTCAGCACGGGGCGGATCGGCGCCGGCTCGTGCGCCTCCTCGGTCGGCTTGCAGGCGCCGAGGGCGAGGGCGCCGAGCGCCAGGAGGGTGGCGGGGAAGCGGTTCATCGGCCTTCGCCCGTCACGGCCGCGCCCTGGAGCGGCGTCTCGCCGAGGGCGATGGCGGCGACCGTCTGGCCAGGCCGCAGGAACTGGATGCCCGCCACCACGACCTGCTCCCCCGGCTCGATGCCGGATTTCAGGGTGATGACGTTCGGCCCGTAGCGGTCGATGACGACCTTGCGCACCGAGACCGTGCGCTTGGCCGGATCGAAGACCCACACCGCCGGCTGGTTCTCGTAGCGGTAGAGGGCCGACCACGGCAGCACGATCACGTCGTTCGGCATGAACGTCCCGCGCCCGACCACCACCGCGCCGAGGCTCATGCCCGGCGGGGTCGATTCGAGGCCGATCTTCACCCGCACCGTGCCGCTCGACGCATCGACGGTGGGCGAGATCTCCCGCACCGTGCCCCTGGTCTTCACCGACGGATCGGCCTGGAGCGAGACCTCCACGACCTTGTTGCCCGGCGGCCGTGCGGTCAGCGCCTCGTAGACGTTGAACACCGCGTCGCGCGGCCCGTCCTGCGCGAGGACGAGGACGGTCTGGCCCGACTGGACCACCTGCCCGACCTCGAAATCCCGCCGGGTGACGATGCCCGGCACGCCGGCGCGCAACTCGGTGTAGTTCAGTTGCTCCTGCGCCGTGCCGAGGGCGGCCTTGCCCGATTCGACGGCGGCCTGGGCCGTGCGCAGATCCTGCTCCGCGTTGTCGTAGGCCGAGCGGGTCGTGTAGCCGCCGCCGAGGAGCTGCTTCTGCCGCTCGAAGGTGAGCTTCGCCTGCGTGAGCTGCGCCTCCGCCGAGGACAGGGCCGCGCGGGCATTGTCGAGGTTGGCGCGCTGGGTCAGCGGTTCGAGTTCGGCGATGACCTGATCCGCCGCGACATGATCCCCGACCTCCACGAGGCGCTTGGCGACCTTGCCGTTCGTGCGGAACGAGACGTTGACCTGCGCCTGGGGCTGGATATCGCCGCTGAACACGACATCCTCCACCATGGAGGTCTTGCGCGCCTCCGCGACGCGGACCCTCAGAAGCCCCTCGTCCGCCGGCGGCGGCGAGGCGGCGGCGAGGAACGGCGCCGCGAGGCAGGCGGCGGCGAGCGAGAGGCGAATCTTGCAGCGAGGAGGCATGATGCGGGCGGCAGCGCAACGATCGCCGGGCGGCGGAGGAACCTTGGCTCCCTATAATCTCTTTGCTACATACCGTCCAGTCGGTAACTAAGGATCGTCATGCAGCCCAAGCGCCAGCGGCTTGCCGAGCGACCGGAGATCATCCTCGACGCGGCCGACGCCCTGCTGCTGCGCAACGGCGCGCGCGGCCTCACCATCGACGCGGTGGCCGCCGAGGCGGGGCTGAGCAAGGGCGGCGTGCTGCACCATTACGGCTCGAAGGACGCCCTGGTGGCCGCCCTCGTGGCGCGCAAGCTCGCCTCCCTGCGGACCGGCATCGCCGCCTGCGAGGTGACGGAGACGGGAGAGCCCCGGAGCCTCGCGCGGGCCATGGTGGCGCATTTCCGGCGCAACCTCTGCGACGACGACGAGATCTCCCGGTCGCTGCTCGTGGCCTCCATCGAGAACCCGGCGGCGCTGGCCGATTACAGCGGCTTCGTGACGGAACGGCTCGGGCGCCTCGCGGAATCCGAGGGCGGGTTCGGCGCGGGATCGGTGGCGTTCTTCGCCATCCTCGGCATCGCCATGGGCCGGGCGCTCGGCTTCCACGAGTTCCCGCCGGAGCAATACGACGCCGTCTTCGCGGCCCTCGACCGCATCGCGGCCCTGGACGATCCCGCCGCGAAGGCGTGACATCGAACGGCGTCCCACCCTCGACCTCATCCTGAGGTGCCCGCGTGAGCGGGCCTCGAAGGAGCCGTCCAGGGATCGCGCGGCTGGCTGGAGCCCTCCTTCGAGGCGGCTACGCCGCACCTCAGGATGAGGGGGGCGAATGGGCGGGATGTCGGTTGAGCGTTTCCCCCTCTGGCCTTCCCCCGCACTTCCGCGCAAAGGCTTGTCCCGCGACACCCAGCCTGGAGCGCATGATGGATCACGCCGCCCTCGCCCCCTATGCCCGGCACGTGCTGGAGGAGGCGACCCTCCCCGAACTGCCGAACCATTACCGGGGCAAGGTCCGGGACAATTACGACCTGCCGGACGGCCGCCGCATCCTCATCACCTCGGACCGGATCAGCGCCTTCGACATCGCGCTGGCCGCGATCCCCTTCAAGGGCCAGGTGCTGACCCAGACCGCCCGGTTCTGGTTCGAGCGCACGGGCGAAATCTGCCCGAACCACGTCCTCGCCTATCCCGACCCCAACGTCGTGGTGGGCCGGCGCCTCGCCATCCTGCCCGTCGAGATCGTGGTGCGCGGCTACCTCGCGGGCACGACCTCGACCTCGATCCTCACCCGCTACAAGGCCGGCGACCGCGCAATGTACGGCCACCGCCTGCCGGACGGCCTGCGCCCGAACCAGAAGCTCGACCGGCCGATCATCACCCCCACCACCAAGGCCGACCACGGCGGCCACGACGAGCCCCTGACCGAGGCCGAAATCCTCGAGCGCGGCCTTCTCACCGCCGAGCAATGGCGGATCGTCAGCGAGGCGGCCCTCGGCCTGTTCGCGCGCGGCCAGGAGATCGCCGCCGCGCGCGGCCTGATCCTCGCCGACACCAAGTACGAGTTCGGCCTCGACGGGGACGGGCGCATCGTCCTCGCCGACGAGATCCACACGCCCGACAGCAGCCGCTACTGGTTCGCTGAGAGCTACCAGGAGCGCTTCGCCGCCGGCGCGAGCCCGGAGAGCTTCGACAAGGACTTCATGCGCAACTGGGTCGTCGCCCGCTGCGACCCCTACAAGGACCCGATCCCCACGATCCCCGCCGAGGTGATCCTGGAGACGGCCGCCGTCTATATCCGCGCCTTCGAGACCATCACCGGCCAGGATTTCACCCTGCCCGACCCGTCCGAACAACCGCTGGAGCGTATCCGCCGGAACATCGCCGCCTATCTCGCGAGGGACACGCCGCCGAATTCTTGAGGCGCCCCCTCGCCCGAGCGGAACCGTAAGCCGGCTCCACCATTGTGCCGCCAGGCTGACCGCTGCTGTGGGGAGCCGCTTCTCTCCGACCCGGTGGCGCCCCCGGCCATGTCCTCCGATTCCGCCGCCGCGAATCCCCGCCTGTTCGCCCTCACGGCCGCCGCCGCCTGGGTGGTGCTCTTCGCCCTCTACCTGCTGTTCGCCGGCTCGTTCAGCCTCGACGAGGCGGCAACCGGCGCCGCCGCCGCGACCCTCGCCTGCCTCTGGTGGGCCCTCGGCGGACGGCGCGGCGGGATGCGCTTCGCCGGCTGGACGCGCCATCTCGGCCGCCTCGCCGGGGCCATCCTCGCGCTGCCCGGCGCGACGGCGCGGGTGGCGGGGCAACTCGTCCACCACATCCGCTACGGCCGTCCGCCGGGCCGGACCCTCTACGAGCGGGACGCCGAGAGCGCCTGGTCCGTGGCCGACACCCCGGCCGAGCGGGCGCTCGGGCTGATCGCGAAATCCCTCGCGCCGGACAGCTTCGTGCTGCGCGAGAAGGGGGGCGATGCCGGCATCGTGGAGCATAGGCTCTCCGGCGGAGGAGACGCGCGATGAGCCTTTGGACCTGGGCGATCCTCGCCCTGCTGCCGCCCCTCGTCCTGAGCGTCGCGCAGACGTGGCGCGGGCGGCCGGGCCAGCGGCTCGCCGCCTACCAGCTCGCCACCACGGTCGGTGTGCTGGTGCTGACGCTCCTGACCTTCGCCACGGATCAGGCCTCGGTGATCGACCTCGCACTCACCACCGTGCTGCTGGGCCTGCCCGGTACGCTGCTCCTCTCCGTGTTCCTGGAGCGCTGGGTATGACGGTGCTCATCGCGATCCTCCTCGGCTGCGCCGTCGCCGCGACATGGCTCTCGGCGCTGGCAATCCTGCGGATGCCCCGCGCCCTCGACCGGCTGCACGCGGTATCCTTCCTCAACATCGTGGCGGGGATCGCCATCACCGCCGCCGGCTTCGCCTCGGACGGAGTGTCCGTGCGCTCCCTGAAGATCCTGCTGATTACCGTGCTGCTCGTGGGCTTCGGCGCCGTCATCACCCACGCCGCCGGGCGGGCGATGCTGCTGCGGGAGGGGCGCTCGGCATGAGCGTGATCCTCCCCCTCCTGTTCCTCCTCACCGCCGCCTCCGGCACCGCCGTGGTGCTGGTCCGCGATCCGGCCCGGCAGATCTTCGCCATCGCCGGCAACGGCATCGTCCTGGCGATCCTCTTCACCGCGCTGCAGGCGCCGGACGTCGCCCTGTCGGAGATCGCGGTGGGCGCGGCCGCCGTGCCGCTGCTGTTCCTCGTCGCCCTCATGGCGGTGCGAGCGGGTAAGGTCGAACAGGCCTCCGACGAGGGCCACGAGCCATGACCCCGCGCCTGCGCCTTACCCTGCTCGGCGTGGCCCTGGCGGCGCTCCTCCCCGGCACCGCCGCCGTCATCGGCCGGCTGCCCGAATTCGGCGCGACCATCGCCACCTATGGCGAGCGCATCAACGCCATCGTGCCGAAGGAGCGGCATGTGGCGAACATGGTCAGCGCCATCAATTTCGACCTGCGCGGCCTCGACACCTTGGGCGAGGAGTTCATGCTGCTCGCCGCCATAACCGGCACCGTGGTGCTGCTGCGCGGCCGGCGCGGTGAGGACATGACCGACCGCGCCATGCGCCTGCCCGGCCGGGCGATCCTGCCGCGCTCGGAAGCCGTGGTGCTGACCTGCCGCCTCGCCGGCCCCCTGCTGATGCTGTTCGGCCTCTACATCGTCGTCCACGCGACGGTGACGCCCGGCGGCGGCTTCCAGGGCGGCGTGATCCTCGCCTCGGGGACGCTCCTCGCCTATCTCGGCGAGGGCTATTCCGGCTGGCGCGACGTGGTCCGCAGCCACTGGCTCGACGCGATGGAGGGCGGCGGCGCCCTGCTCTTCGCCCTGTGTGGCCTCGCGCCGATGCTGGTCGGCGCGGCCTTCATGCAGAACGTGCTGCCCTTCGGCACCTTCCGCGATCTCTATTCCGGCGGCCTGATGCTGATCGAGAATCTCGGCGTCGCGCTCGCCGTCTGCGGCGGCTTCACCCAGCTCTTCCTCGAATTCCTGGAGGAGACCCGCGAAGCCGACGGCCCGGACGAGCCGGGGGAGGACACCGCGTGACCTGGCTCCCCTACGCCGTCGCCGCGTGGCTGTTCGCGGCGGGGCTCTACGGCCTCGCCTCCAGCCGCAACCTGATCCACCTCGTCGGCTGCCTCTCGGTCTGCCAATCGGCGACCTACGTGCTGCTCCTCGGCCTCGGCTATCGCTGGGGCAGCATCGCGCCGATCTTCTACGATCACCCCCCCGGCACGCCCGCCGTCGATCCGGTGATGCAGGCCCTCGTCCTCACCGACATCGTTGTCGGCGCCACGCTCACCGCCCTGCTCCTCGTCCTCACGGTGCAGATCTTCAAGCGCAGCGGCACCCTCGACCCGGAACACCTGAAACCCATGCGCCGCAAGGGCGACACCCGGTGATTGCAACCCTCGTCCCCTTGCCGGTCGCGGTTCCCCTGGTGGTCTGCGCGTCGCTGCTCGCGACCGCCCACCTGCTGCCGAAGCGCGTGCCCGACATCCTCGCTACCCTCACCGCCCTGGCGGTGAGCGTCCTCTGCGCGATCCTCGCCTCCCATGCGGGCGACGGCACAATCGATTACTGGTTCGGCGGCTGGGAGCCACGCGAGGGCGTGGCACTCGGCATCGGCTTTTCGGTGGATGCCGCGAGCGGCTGGATCGCCGCCTTCATCGGCCTGCTCTACGCCCTGGCCTTCGTCTTCGCCTGGGGCTTCTTCGGCCGCACCCACGGCCATTTCCACATCCTGATGCTGCTCTTCCTGGCGGCGATGGTCGGGTTCTGCTTCACCCGCGATCTGTTCAACCTGTTCGTGTGGTTCGAGGTGATGAGCGTCGCGGCCTTCGCGCTCACCGCCTATCACCTGGAGGAATCGGCGCTCGCCGGCGCCCTCAACTTCACCATCGTCAACAGCCTCGCCGGCTTCCTGATGCTCGGCGGCATCGGCCTGCTCTATGCCCGCGCCGAAACCCTCGACTTCGCCGGCATCGCCGCCGCCGTGGCCCATGCCGGCAATGATCCGGTCGTGGCCGGCGGGTTCTGCCTCGTCGCGGCGGCGCTGATGATCAAGGCCGCCGCCGTGCCGTTCCAGTTCTGGCTCGCCGATGCGCACGCGGTGGCGCCGAGCCCGGTCTCGGTGATCTTCTCCGGCGCGATGGTCTCGCTCGGCGTGTTCGGCCTCGCCAAACTCACCACCTTCGTCTTCGCCGGCTCGGACCAGATCCAATGGGCCGTGCCGCGCCTGATGATCGGCCTCGGCGCCATGAGCGCGGTGCTGGGCGGCTGGATGGCCCTGCTCCAGCGCCACCTGAAGCGGATGCTCGCCTTCTCCACCATCTCCCATGCCGGCATCATGCTCACCGGCATCGGCGCCCTCTCGGCCACCGGCACAGGCGGCCTGCTCGTCTACGTCGTCGGGCACGGGATGGTGAAGGGCGCACTCTTCATGATCGCCGGCATTCTCCTCGCCACCCGGGCGAGCGTGGACGAGATCAACCTGCGCGGCCTCGGCAGGGGCATCGGCCCCGCGGGCGCAGCGATGGCCATCGCCGCCCTCCTTCTCGCGGGCCTGCCTCTTGGGCTGCTCGACCTGGGCTCGCGCCTTCTCCACGGCGCCCTCGAGGACACGCATCCCCTCGCCCTCACCGCGAACCTCGTCGGCGCGGCGCTGACCGGCGCCGCCGTGCTGCGTGCCGCTGGCCGGATCTTCCTCGGCCTCGGCGAGGATCCCGGCGACGAGGCCGATGCTCCGAGCGAGGAGGAACGCGAGAAGGCCGACCGGCCCCTGTGGCTGATGCTCGCCCCCTGCTGCGTGCTCCTCGCCCTCGACGTCCTCGTGCCGGCCGACTGGGTCCGCAACATCGCGCCAAGCGCGGTGAGCGCCTTCAGCCGTCAGACGATGACCGGCCCCCTCCATATGGGCGCGGCGACGGGCGCCTGGGTTTCCGTCGCGGGCGCCATCGCGCTGGCCGCCTACGCGCTGTTCAGGCACCGCCTCCCCGGTTTGTTGGTGCGGCCCCTGCAGCGGACACAGTCAGGCCCGGCTCGGTTCCTCGAAGCCCTTCATAGTGGCTTGATCGGCGATTACGTCGCTTGGCTCGCCGTGGGCTTGGCATTGATCGCCGGAGCCCTGGCCATGGCTTGACCGAACGCCCTACGCCCCCGAACTCGCGACGAGTTCGAACAGCAAGTCATCGTATTGATCGGCGAGGTTCGGGTCATCGGCAAGATAGCGCGAGATCCGCGATCGCTGGCGCGCCAGGTAATCGTGGCAGGATGCATCGTGCTCGGTCAGCACCTCGACCAGCCGCTCGGCGCCCTCGGCGACATCATGACCCCGGTAATAGTAGCCAAGATCCTTCACGATATCGGCATTGTGGACCAACGGATAACCCTGCCAGCAGCATTCGAGGTAGATATAGTTTAGAGGCAGACCCCATTGATGCGAGACGACGACATCCGTATGCTCGGCAAGAAATGTCGGGGTCGTCACCCGGCCGATGAAACACGCTTTGCCGGCCTGTATCAGGTCGCAATATTGCATCAACGCTGCAAACTCGGTGTTGTCGTAAACAAAGCGATCCGAGTTGGCGACATACATGAACTCGATCAGTTCGGGGCGTTGCCGGAAGGCTCGCTCCGCGATGAAGATCGGATAGAGACAGAACTTCATCACATCGATATTAGGCTCGAGAACCGATATTCTCTTGCCGCTCTCAGAGGGGCGGTATTCACCCTTGTTCGGCAGGTCCTTCGTTGCGGCCTGGATCGCCATCGGGTCCCAGACGAAGGGCACTTCCTTCACCGGACAACGGCGGAGGGTTTCAAAAAAGCCCCGGCTCAGATCCCAGACCTGCGGAATTGCCCAGACGCAATCGTATTGCTGGTTGACGTAGATCGTGTCGTATAGACGCCGCTTGAAGATCATTGCTTCGATGTTCTGGACGTATTCAGGACCGCAGCAATAGCTGACGATCTTCGTTCCCTGCCTCTTCAAATCGGCTGTCTGGTTCCAATCGATCTGCCCGCCGAGCTCGATCAGCACATCGAGACCCTGCCAGCCCTCGGCATAGGCCATGGTCGGGAAGCGCTCCCGATCCCATGGCAGATCGTCGCCGAGCGTCACCGACGTCGTGTTGAGCAATCTAACGGAATGCCGATGCTTCGAGTTTTGGAACAGCTTGGCAAGATACAGAGCGTTCTGCTTGATCCCGTTGAGCCAGAGGCTCTCAGCTGCCTCGCGGAGCCCGAGCGTGATCCCAATCTTCAGAGAACGCCTGTCCATTGCCCGTTCTCTCAAACGACAGCCGCCACGCTGCGTCGTGGCTCAGCCGCTGTTGTCTGCGAATCCGGCTCGAATAGCCGGACAAGGGCATCGCTATACAGCCGAACATTGGCATCGGAAATCGGGTCGAGCTTGGCGAGGAGGCTGCGCCCGTCTGCGATGTAATTCTTCAGGTTGAGATCGTGCTGCGCGAAGGCCTGCAACAACGCCTTGCCTGCGTCCTCCGGATCGAAGTTCGTGTAACGGTAGCCGCACCCATCGATGAGATCGGAATTGTGGATGAGCGGGAAGCCGCCATACAACGCTTCATAATACAGATAATTCTGCGCGTTCTCCCAATGATGGGAAACGATCGCGTCGGCGTACGGCCCCATGACATCGATGATCGGATAGCGCCCTTCGAAGGTGGCCTTGCCGTGCGAGACGACATCGAGGGAGCGCGCGAACTTCACGAAGGTGTCGTTCTCGCGGAGCTTATCGGTATTGAATACCCGTATGCTTTCCCAACACGCGGGATTCATCCGATAGGCGACCTCGCAAGCGAGAAGCGGGATGTGAGAGGTCTTCACCGAACATAGATTCGGCTCCATCACCGCCAACCGCCAGCGCGTTCGTCCCGGAACGTAGCGGAAGTCGTAATCTCCCCCCTTCGCGGCGGCCGCCTTCTCCAAGAGGCTCGGAGACCAGAGATGCTGCATGATCCGCACGGGTGCGCGATACCCGGCGGCATAATACTCTGCGCAGGTGCGGGAGAAGGCGGGCAGCGTCCAGACTTCGTGGTAGGGCGCCCCGGTCATCAGCAGTCCCGGCGGCAGCTTGAACGCCATCCGCTCGGCATCGATGATGAAGTCATTGGCAACCCGCATCGCCACGATGCGCCCGCCGCGCGCCACGAATGCCTTGGCCCACTCCACATCGAGTTGGGCACTCAGCTCGACGATAACATCGAGGTTGTCCATCGCGTCCGCCATCGTAATGATGGGGGCTTCCGTGCTTTTGAGGAAAGCCTCGGCTTTCTCCGGATTTCCGGGTCCCGAGACCACGACACAGCACCATTCGACGATGGGTGATGTTCGCAGAGTCTGAAGCAGGAAAAAGCAGTTCTGGAATATTCCATTCTCCCAGATGGTCTGCTTCTCATCACGCAAAAACAACGTCACCCCAACGCGCAGGCGGCCCTTGGTATTCCGCTTCGCGCGAGACTGAGACACGGGCGCCTTGCTCACGCCGACCTCCGCCTAGAACTTGTATTGACTAAATCGAGGAGCCGCCGCGCATAATGATCGATGTTTGTGCGGGAGGATGGTGACAAACTATCGATCATCGCCCTGCCCCGCCGAGAGTAAAAATCGAGATTTCTATCGTGCGCCTCGACAGCATGGTTAAAGAGTTTTGCGCCACTCGTAACATCGGAAGTGTCGTAATAATATCCGACATCCTTGAAAATCTCAGAATTATGGATGAGCGGGTAAGAGCCATGGAGCGCGTCTAGATAGACGTAATTCTGCGGACAATTCAGCTGATGGCTGACCACCATGTTGCAGCCCCGGCCCATGACGTGAGCGAAATAATCACGTCCGATGATTCTCGTCCGTCCCGATTGATATGTGTCCATGCTCTGCATGAAGTGGACGTAGGCCGGATGCTCGAGCGTGCCGTCCCCGTTCAAATAGGTGACATAGTCGATCACACCCGGTGATTGTCGCTCCGCCACGTCGCAGATCATCTGGGGGATCAGCCCCATCTTGATGGGCGAGATATTCGGTTCGAAGATCGCCGGACGCGCCGCTCCGGCCTTCAGCGTTCCCGGGCGGTAGCCATACAATGGCTCACCGTCAGGTCCCCGCTCCACGGTTTGTTCGAGGAAGCGTGGTGACCAGAGATAGGGAACCTCGTTCACCGGGCACCGATGGATTGTCCGCAGCATCGGCGCGAAGATCATATCCTTGGCGAGTAGCCAGATCTCTTCGCAGCGTTCAGCCTCGATGAAGAACCCATCGCGACCGAAGACAGTCGGCTCGACCAGCGCAACGTAGGGCTGGCCGCACTGATGGATGATGAACTTGCCGCCACGGAATCTGAACCGCCGGATCCACTCGACGTCGATGGCGCCGCCCATCTCGATGGCGACATCCACCACATCGAACGCCTCCGCCTGCGTGATGATTGGGAAGCGCCTAGCTGCCTCGTCCGACCCATTCGGATGTGTAGGTCGGTCGCCGCAATTGATGAAGTAAACCGCCTCGACGAATGGGATTTGACTTAACAGGTTGACGAGGTGGTAGATGTTCTGCGTGAGCCCGTTGTTCCAGACGTGCTGCTTATCACCCGTCATGATCGAGACGCCGACGCGCATCACAACCCCTTAGAGCTCAAGCCACTCGCCCTGACCGGCGATCATCGAGCAGAAAAGAAAATCAGAACATGTACCGGGAGCCGACGCAAAGCTGCGCTGCTCCCGATCCGAGTTTTTACCGGCTGAAGAGATAGGCGAGAGAATTGCGTGCCTCTTGCAGCGCGTACTCGACCCGAACCTCTCCAACGCCAATCCCGACCCAGGACGCCGTAGCAGTGGGCGCGGATGCAAGTTCCTGCGCGAAGGCGTCGTCCATCTGCACCGTCGCAGTGCAAAGGGACGGCTCACAGCTTTCATAAGTCACGTGACGTGGTGCATTCGTTCCGATCTGCACCGTCGCCCCCGACTTCAAATCGACGCCAGTCGGCGTCTGCAGAACGAAAGTCGCCGAGCCGCCGGTCTTGATGACACTCAAGTATAGGATCGGACGGCGATCCTCGTTGCTCTTCAGCACGCCCATTCTGGCGACACAGGTCCGCGGCGACTTGTCGGCCGGCGGGGCGAGACATGTCACGACCCATCCCTGAAAGTTTTGAGTCTCACCAGGCGGTGCGGCGGCGGGCTGAGCCTGCGCAGCGCCCGATGCCGGGACTGGCTGCGTAGGCGTTGCGGCAGGTTTCGGATTACTTTTTTCCGGCTTCTGAGCGGCCCGCAGCTGCGGCACAGCGGCCTTAACTCCGTGATTGACCGGCTTTGGCTCAGGACTTTGCCCGCTTGCGACACCCGCGAAAAGCGTCATCGTACACAACGCCGAGACGGCGCCGACGAAAGTCATTGACTTTTTCATAACCAAGGCCTTTTTGTTTGGCATAAATCAATAATGTTCAGTCAGTTGCGTTGCTATTGATCGTATATCATACGATAGCTCGCGCCCTTCGATGGATCATTGATTTCACCAGCCTTAGGGTCGACGCGTATACATTTGTGAATCTTGCCCGCCGCATCTCCGCAATCGATGATCTCATACCCAGCCTCTTTGGAAGGCTTATTGATTATTGATGAGACACTCGACACGCTTAGAAGCAAGACATTGCCAGTGAGAACTAGAAAGATCAGAAACAACACGTTTTGCTTGAAGCTGTTGATCATCTTATTCTCCTCTTCGGAGCGACTATTACCGCTCAGGATGCAGTGTCGGCTCCTTAATCATCACACCGGCCTGCGTCGCACAGCTCATCGATCGGATTCCCAATCGTGAGAACTCTTTGGCGTTGTCGACGAGGCTCTAGCTCACCTCCCCAATACACGGCGCCAAGCGGGGCGCACTTATCCTTTTTGCTCATAAGCAACGGCCGAGATCAAAGTCGCGACTTAAATCCTACCAGGTAGCAGTGGTTTTAGTGAGTATCTCGGCAAAACCTTGCCCGCGAATACTCAAATTTCCGACATCAATCACCGGCGTCACTTTTTTGGTAGTTGCTCGCCGTCCACTTTCGGGGGTTGTGGTCGCTATCTTGAGGCTTTCCCCTGCATTCAAGATGTAAACGAGCTTAGGATCGAGGGGAAACATGTATTTACATGTGCTTTCGCAAACCATCGCATTTACGGCTTGCGAAAACTCGACCTTGACCACCTTTCCCTCGATCTTGCTAAGATGACTCCCATAAATAGAGACTTCCTTTTTAGGAGAAATCTCGCTTGGTATCGAGATCATCATAGCTGGTATTCCAGCATCAGTCGTCGCGATGATGGTAGATCCGATAACTTTGCCGCTACTGTCCGCAACAGACGAAAGCAGATTGCAGATCCGTCTTTTTATCTTTACGATCTGCTGGCACTTCGCATGCCATTCGCCATCGCTAAAGGCCCTACTTTCAATCTCGCCGTCCTTGAAAATGCTGGTGTCCAGTGCTGGCGTTGCCACCGATTCCTGAGCCAAAGCCCCGGAATTGGATACGGCCAACGCAAATAGCACTGCCCGCACAAAGCCAGATCCTCGTCTCATGGCGCTGTGTAGCACAGCTATTATCTTGAGTACAGCACCTGCCAGCCACATATCATAACTAATACTTCGATCTACAGTTGCAGCCACATAGAACACGAAATTTTTGCGTGCATAGTCTGTGTTCGCTCAGCGGAGATGGAACCGGGGGCTGAGATTAGGAATTCTCAGCCCCCGAGATCTTACCAGCTGTAGCTCATGCCGCCCGCGACACCGAGCTTGTTGACGCCCGGCGTGTACGAGACGGATGCGGTGCCGCGCCACGTTCCGTCTTCCGAGGTGAAGCCGTAGCCGATCGCCATCGCGGTCTGGTTGTCGTAGAAGCCCGTCCCGATACCGAGGCTCTGCGTCCCGGGGCGATCCGAGAACCGCATCTGGCTCATGGCGAACGCGCCTGCCACGCCGCCCGAAGCGATCGAGCGATTTCTTGTGATCTGGGTCTGAAGCTTGGCAGTGACTTGGCTCATGTTGTTCTGCAACGAGTTCAAGCCACTGTCGAGGGCGCTGATCGCACCTCCAACGCTGGTGTAGTTCGACCCCTGTACGCGATAGGTCGGGGCCGAAACCTCGCCGGTCGCTGTGTTGAAGGCCGATCCGCCACCGAGAGCCGTCGCGAGACTGTTGCCCAGCGAGAACATCTGGCCGCCGTTGATGGCCTCGTTCGATCCCGCTGCAATCTTGCCGGCCGCGACATTGTGGAGGACCACCGGACCGGTGCCCGAACCTGGCTGCAGGTAGAGATCGTTCGGCGAAGTCGCCGCTGTTCGCGCGTCTTGCGGCGACGTCCCATAGCGGATCGGCCCGACCTGCCCATTTGCCAGGCCGGTCGACAACGCAGCCACCGAACTGTTCGTGTTGCTGAGACCGGTCGAGAGCTGCGCGACCGAACTGGCGGTGCCGATCAGCCCCGTCGAGAGTGAAGCAATGGAGCTGGTGGCACTGCCCATGCTGTCCGACAGCGTCGCAACCACACTTCCGGTCGAGCTTAGCCCCGTCGACAGGAACGCCACCGAACTGTTGGTGCCACTCAACCCCGTCGACAGAGAGGCCACCGAGCTGTTGGTGACACTCAGGCTCGTTGAAAGCGACGCGTTAGAACCACCGCTCCCGGGCTGACCGTTCCACAACTGAGATACGGTCGTCGAGAGCTGCGCGACCGAACTCACTGTTTGAAGTAGTCCCGTCGACAGTGACGTGATCTGCAACAGCGTCGTCGAGGCGACAGAGTAGAGCTGGCTTCCGTTTATCGCGTCTGTCGATATGGCGCTGACAGTACCCGCGGCGACGTTCGTTATCCGCTGCGGGGTGTTAGTGCCATGGCTGGCGCTGTAGGCGCCGACCACCGAGTCCCACTGCAGGGCGTCGAGACGCAAGCCGGCAACGCTCGTCGACAGGGACGCAACCGAACTGTTCGTCGCACCCAAGCCAGTCGACAGCGAGACAACACCGCTGCCGCCTGTCGTGATGGCCGTCGACAACGACGCCACAGAACTGTTCGTCGAGTAGAGCTGCGCTCCATTCACGGCATCGGTCGAGCTCGCACTGAGCTGGCCGGGGGCGACATTTGTGATCTTCTGTGCCGACCCGCCGCGGCCCGCATCGTAAGCGTTCAGGGTAGAGTTCCACTGCAACGCGTCTCGCTGCAGCGTCGACACCGAGCTGGATATGGCGCTGACGCCTGTCGACAGAGATGCCACCGAGCTGTTCGTCGTGCTCAAGCCCGTCGACAGTGACGCCACGCCTGTCGACATCGAGCTCACCTGGCTCGTGGCCGTCGACACACTCGTCGACAGCGATGCCACCGAACTGTTCGTCGTGCTCAAGCCCGTCGATAGCGACGCCACGCCTGTCGACATCGAACTCACCTGGCTCGTCATCGTCGACACGCCCGTCGACATCGAGCTCACCTGGCTCGTCGCCGTCGACACACTCGTCGACAGCGATGCCACCGAACTGTTCGTCGTGCTCAGGCCCGTCGACAGTGACGCCACGCCTGTCGACATCGAGCTCACCTGGCTCGTCGCCGTCGACACGCTCGTCGACAGAGACGCCACCGAACTGTTCGTCGTGCTCAGGCCCGTCGACAGCGAGTCAACCTGGCTCGACGTCCCGGACAGACCCGTCGACAGAGACGCGATCGAGCTGTTGGCCGTGCTCAGACCCGTCGACAGCGACGCCACCGAGCTGTTCGTCGTGCTCAGGCCCGTCGACAGCGAGTCAACCTGGCTCGTCGTCCCGGACAGACCCGTCGACAGAGACGCCACAGAGCTGTTCGTCGTGCTCAAGCCCGTCGACAGCGAGCTCACTTGGCTCGTCATCGTCGAAACGCCCGTCGACATCGAGCTCACCTGGCTCGTCGCCGTCGACACGCTCGTCGACAAGGACGCCACCGAGCTGTTCGTCGTGCTCAGGCCCGTCGACAGCGAGCCGACCTGGCTCGACGTCCCGGACAGACCCGTCGACAGAGACGCGACGGAGCTGTTCGTCGTGCTCAGACCCGTCGACAGCGACGCCACACCCGTCGACATCGAGCTCACTTGGCTCGTCATCGTCGAAACGCCTGTCGACATCGAGCTCACCTGGCTCGTCGCGGTCGACACACTCGTCGACAGAGACGCCACCGAGCTGTTCGTCGTGCTCAAGCCCGTCGACAGTGACGCCACGCCTGTCGACATCGAGCTCACTTGGCTCGTCATCGTCGACACGCCCGTCGACATCGAGCTCACCTGGCTCGTCGTCGTCGACACGCTCGTCGACAGAGACGCCACAGAGCTGTTCGTCGTGCTCAGACCCGTCGACAGCGAGTCAACCTGGCTCGTCGTCCCGGACAGACCCGTCGACAGAGACGCGATCGAGCTGTTGGCCGTGCTCAGACCCGTGGACAGCGACGCCACCGAGCTGTTCGTCGTGCTCAGGCCAGTCGACAGCGAGCCGACTTGGCTCGTCGTCGTCGACGCCACCGAATAGAGCTGGCTGCCGTTCACCGCGTCCGTCGAGGTCGCCGTCAACCGGCCCGCCGCGACGTTCTGGATCTGCCGCTCGCTGCCCGGTGCGCCCACCGACACCACGCCCACCGGCGCGGTTCCCGCGAAGGAGCCGAAGGTGACGCCGCCGAGCGTGAGCGAGGGCGTGCTCACCGCGCTCGCGGTCGTGGCGCCGTCGCCCAGCGCGACGCTGTGCGCCACCGAGGCGTTCGCCCCCGCGCCGATGGCGATGCCCTTCGAGGCGGCGGACGTCACGGTCGTGCCGTCGCCCAGGGCGATGGAGCCCGTGGCCTGCGCCTGCGTCAGGTTGCCGAGGGCCACGCTGCCCTGCCCCACCGCGATGGCTGTGTTGCCCATCGCGATGGCGCCGTTGGCCGCCCCGCCATTGGCCGTGCCGTCCGCCGTGGCGATGCTGTTCAGGCCCTCCGCGATGGCGCCCGAGCCGTTGGCCACACTCGGATCGCCGATGGCGACCGCGCCCGCACCCTTGGCAATGTTGCCCGCGCCGAGGGAGACGGCCGAGCCGCCCGCGTTGCCCACCGCCGTCGCACCGATGCCAACGGCGACGTCGTTCGTGCTCGCCGCGTTCGAGGCGCCCCCGATGGCGACGCTGTCCTTGCCCAGCGCCTTCGCGCCATTTCCGGCGCTGCTGGAGCCCAGCGCCGTCGCGCCAGCGGCCGAGGCGACGGCCACGGTGCCAAGAGCCGTCGCATAGGTGCCGGCGGCGTTCGACGCACTGCCCAGGGCCACCGCGTAGGAACCGGCGGCGGTCGATTGATTGCCAAGGGCCGTCGCATAGGCGCCAGAGGCGTTCGACGTCCAGCCCAAAGCTACGCCGTTTTGCGAAGCGTAGGACGCGTAACCCACCGCGATCGCCACGTTCCCTTGCGCGTTCGCCGATGTCCCGATAGCGATCGCCGACCAGTTGAGGCTGGAACCGCCCACGGCCGTGGCCCCGTTGCCGATCGCCACATCGCCGGCTGCGCCGCCCGAGTTGGCGTTCAGGCCCAGCGCAATCGATTGATTCGTCGAAGCCACGGCGCCGCCGATGGCGATGCTGTCCTGACCTTGTGCCTTCGCGCCCGCGCCACCGCTGCTCGAGCCGAGCGCCGTCGCGCCGGCGGCCGCGGCGTTGGCACTGCTGCCGAACGCGGCCGAATTGGGCGCGACGGCAACGGCATTGGAGCCGATCGCGGTGGACCTCACACCAACGGCACTCGCATAGTTGCCGAGGGCGGTGGAATAATCACCGGTCGACTTTGCATAGGTACCGCCGGCGAAAGCTGAAGTGCCGACGGAATTCGCGGCATACCCTATTGCAGAGCCGTAGCTGCCACTTGCGTTGGCGCCGTCACCGAGCGCAACGCCTTCAAACGCGCTCGAAGCGAACCATCCGATCGCGATGGCGTCCTGCTTGGCGATAGAGTTGGTTCCGATGGCGATCGCGATAGAGTTCGATGCATTCGCACCGTCGCCCAAAGCCACCGCATAGTCGCCCGCCTTCGTGCCGATGCCCTGGGCGATCGCATACGAGCCGAAAGCCGACGCGTAGCTGCCGACCGCGACCGCGGCGACGCCTGCGGCGTTGGCATTGTCGCCCACTGCAAGCGAACTGAGCGCGGAGGCTTTCGCGGTACTGCCCGCCGCGAAGCTGCTGACGCCGGCGGCATTGGCATTCAGGCCGACCGCCGTGCTGTAGGACTGCGACGCGTTGGAGCCAGAGCCGAGCGCGGTCCCTTCAATGCCACCCGCCACGGAACCGCCGCCGACGGCGAGGCTGTCCCAACCTGCCGCCTTGGCGCCCACGCCGGTGCTGCTCACACCGATGGCCGTTCCACCGGCTGTCGCGGCGTTGGCACCTGTGCCGAGGGCCGTTGCGTAATTCGCCCCCGCCACCGAAGCGCCGCCGATCGCGATGCTGTTCGGCCCCTGCGCCAGCGCGCCCGCGCCGGCTCCGGTCGAACCGAGCGCCAGAGATCCCGTACCCGTCGCCGCAGCGCCCCAGCCCATCGCCGTCGCGCCGGTTTGCGTCGCCGCCGCGTACCAACCCGCCGCGATCGCGCCGGTTTGCGTCGCGCTGGATCCCCAACCCACAGCAGTCGTTACATAGCCCGAGGCCGTCGAGTAGCTGCCCAGCGCCGTGGCATAGCTGCCGCTTGCATTGGCCCCGTTGCCGATCGCCGTTGCCGCGAAGCTCGAACCATTGGCCGAATTGCCGATAGCCGTCGTGCTGCTTTGCAGCGCTGCCGCGTTCCAGCCCAACGCGATTGCACCGGATTGCGTCGCGTTCGATCCAAAGCCCGCTGCAATCGCCACATAGCCCGATGCGGAAGAGGAATTGCCCAGGGCCGTCGCAAAGGTGCCGCTCGCAGCCGCGCCGCCGCCCAATGCGGACGCGTAGCTCCCGGAGGCACTCGTCACGCTGCCGATCGCTACGGCGTTCAGGCCGTTGGCATTCGCTATGTTGCCGATCGCCACGGAGGCGATGCCGCCGGCACTCGTCGAGCGGCCGAACGCCAAGCCTTGCGTCACCGCGCGGGCGTATGAGCCAAAGACATACGCATCGGAGCCGCTGGCATTGGCGTTGATGCCGATGGCACTGGCCGATGCTCCGTTGGCAACGGCCCCCGCCCCGATGGCGAGGGCGGAGTAAATGCCGGACCCCGTCGCCGTCGTACCGGCGCCAATCGCGATATCCTGCGTGCTAACCGCGCTCGCGCCGAAGCCCAAAGCGGTCGCTTGATTGCCGCCCGCGACCGAACCGCCGCCTAGCGCGAGGCTGTCCTGCCCCTGCGCCTGCGCGCCTTGGCCGCCGCTGCCCGAGCCGAGCGCCGTCGCGCCCGATGCGGAGGCGTTGGCAGCTGTGCCAAGTGCCGTCGCGTACGCCGCCAAGGCCGCCGATTGGCCGCCTATGGCGGTGCTGTTGTCGCCGTATGCTTTCGCGTGGTTATTACTGTTGTTGCCGATCGCAACGGAGCCGTTGCCACGCGCTTCGGTGGCTGTACCGAACGCAGACGCATAGGTGCCGGACGCATTGGCCCCGCTTCCGACCGCCGTGGCAGACAGATTCGCGGAGATAGTCGATGCGCCGATGGCGACAGCGTAAGAATTGGAGGCGTTAGCATGGTCGCCTTGGGCGATGCTGTAAGCACCTGACCCATTCGCCAAGTTGCCGAGCGCAATGGCGAAACTGTTCGCGGCCGTTGTGGAGCCGATTGCAATGCCGGCCGTACCGATCACCGTGGTCAATGGACCGATCGCGACACCGTAATTGCCAGCTGAGGTATTGGCTAGGCGGCCCACTGCCACCGAAAAAAAAGGACGCCACCGATAGATCGCCGACGGCAACGCCGTCCTGCCCCAGCGCCTGCGCGCCCACACCGAGCGCCGTCGCATTCGGCGCGGAGGCACTGGAATTCGAGCCAATTGCCGTCGCATACGACGCCGAGGCAGCCGTCGCGCCACCGATGGCAATGCTATTGTCACCGTATGCTTTCGCATGGTTGGTATAGCTGTTGCCGATCGCAACGGAGCCAACGCCACGCGCTTCGGTGAATGCACCGAACGCCGACGCATAGGTGCCGGTCGCAGTGGCCCCGTTTCCGACCGCCGTGGTAGAAAGATTCGCGGCGACAGACGATGCGCCGATGGCGACGGCGTTCTGAGCGGAGGCTGCAGCATTTGTGCCTTGGGCAATGCTGTTAGCACTTGACGCATTCGCCATGTAGCCAAACGCGAGAGCGTAACTCGCTGACGCGTTCGCCCAGTTGCCAACCGAAACCGCACTATTGTCCGCGGTTGTCGCAGATCCGATCGCAATGCCGGCGGTACCGGTCACAGTGGTTTGTGGACCGATCGCGACAGCCCAAGTCAATGTCCCGGTATTGGCCTGGAAGCCCACCGCCACCGAATTGCCGCCCGCCACCGATGCGCCCCCGATGGCGACGCTGTCCTGACCCGCCGCCTTCGCGCCCACGCCGGCACTGCTGGTGCCGATGGCCGTCGCGCCGGCTGCCGAGGCGTTCACCGCCGCGCCGATCGCGATGGTGTTGGCGGCACCGGCCACGCCGTCGACCCCGGCCGCGTTAGCGTGGAAATACTTTTGGGGAAGACCGTTGGAGAGGCCCGTCGAGAGGGAACTCACCTCGCTCTGCGTCGTCGACACCACCGAATAGAGCTGGCTGCCGTTGACCGCGTCCGTCGAGGTCGCCGTCAACCGGCCCGCCGCGACGTTCTGGATCTGCCGCTCGCTGCCCGGTGCGCCCACCGACACCACGCCCACCGGCGCGGTTCCCGCGAAGGAGCCGAAGGTGACGCCGCCAAGCGTGAGCGAGGGCGTGCTCACCGCGCTCGCGGTCGTGGCGCCGTCGCCCAAAGCGACGCTGCGCGCCACCGAGGCGTTCGCCCCCGCGCCGATGGCGATGCCCTTCGAGGCGGCGGACGTCACGGTCGTGCCGTCGCCCAGGGCGATGGAGCCTGCGGCCTGCGCCTGCGTCAGGTTACCAAGGGCCAGGGTGCCCTGCCCCACCGCGATGGCGGTGTTGCCCATCGCGATGGCGCCGTTGGCCGCTCCACCGTTCGCCGTGCCGTCCGCCGTGGCGATGCTGTTCAGGCCCTCCGCGATGGCGCCCGAGCCGTTGGCCACGCTCGGATCACCGATGGCGACCGCACCCGCGCCCTTGGCAATGTTGCCCGCACCGATGGAGACGGCCGAGCCGCCCGCGTTGCCGGTGGCTTGAGCAGATGGGCCGATGGCCACATCGTTGGTCGACGTGGCGACGGCCGCGTTGCCGACGGCCGTGGAATTGTCGCCCTTCGCCGCCGCAGCAAAGCCCAATGCCGTCGCAGTACTACCCGATGCGTTGGCCGAGGTGCCCAGCGCAACTGCGCCCGTGCCCGAGGCCACCGACGCGCCGCCGACAGCAGTGCTGTTATTGCCCGAGGCGACAGCGCCAACCATGCCGCTGCTCGAGCCGAGCGCCGTCGCGCCGGCGTTCGAAGCGTTGGCGTTTATGCCGATGGCGGTCGAGTACCAGGACGAGGAGTTCGTCCATTGACCGAGGGCCACGGCGGCGACGCCCCCAGCATTGGCCTGCAAGCCGATTGCGGTCCCGTGGTAGCCGCCCGCATTGGCGCGATCACCCAGGGCGATCGAATCCTCGTTGGAGGCATTGGCCAACGCGCCGCCCGCGAAAGACCGAAACCCTGTGCTGTTGGCGAGATTGCCGATCGCCACGGCACCGTTGTTGGTGGCTTTGGCCGTATCACCCACCGCAACCGAGCTGATACCGGCGGCGTTGGCATTGCTGCCGAAGGCGGCCGAATTGGCCGCTCCCGCAACGGTGTTGGAGCCGACCGCGGTGGAACTGGCGCCGACGGCATTCGCGTAGTTACCGAGGGCCGTGGAATAATCACCAATCGATTTCGCGAAGGTACCGCCGGCGAAAGCTGAATAGCCGACGGAATTCGCGACATACCCTATTGCGGAGCTGTAGCTGCCACTTGCATTGGCGTTATCACCGAGAGCGACGCCTTCGAGGGCGCTCGAAGCGAACCAACCGACCGCGATCGCGTCCTGCTTGGCGGATGAGTTGGTTCCAATGGCAATCGCGACGGAACTCGATGCATTCGCACCGTCGCCCAAGGCCACCGCGTAGTCGGCCGCCTTCGTACCGATGCCCTGGGCGATCGAATACGAGCCGAAAGCCGACGCGTAGCTGCCGACGGCGACCCAGGCAACGCCTGCGGCGTTGGCATTGTCACCCACCGCGACAGCACTGGCCGCGGAGGCTTTCGCGGCAACGCCCGCTGCGAAGCTGCTGGTGCCGGCGGCAGTAGCATTGAGGCCGACCGCCGTGCCGTAGGACTGCGACGCGATGGAACCTGAGCCCAGCGCGGTCGCTTGAATGCCACTCGCCACCGAACCGCCGCCGACGGCAAGGCTGTCCCAACCTGCCGCTTTGGCGCCCACGCCGGTGCTGCTCACACCGATGGCCGTTCCACCGGCTGTCGCGGCGTTGGCACCTGTGCCGAGGGCCGTTGCGTAATTCGCCCCCGCCACCGAAGCGCCGCCGATCGCGATGCTGTTCGGCCCCTGCGCCAGCGCGCCCGCGCCGGTTCCGGTCGAACCCAGCGCCAGCGATCCCGTCCCAGTAGCCGCCGCGCTCCAGCCCATCGCCGTCGCGCCGGATTGCGTTGCGGCGGATGCCCAGCCCACCGCGGTCCCGACATAGCCCGAGACCGAAGAGGAGCCGCCAAGGGCCGTCGAATAGGTGCCGGAGGCGCCCGCCCCGTTGCCAAATGCGGCGGCGTAGCTCCCGGAGGCACTCGCCACGTTGCCTATCGCCGTGGCGTGTTGGCCGCCGGCACTCGCCGCGTGACCGTAGGCTGTCCCGGCGATGGCTGCGTTTGCCCCACCACCGATGGCCTCCGAATCTTGGCCTGTCGCATTGGCGCCCCAGCCGATCGCGAGCGACGCCGCGCCGTTGGCGATGCTGCCGACGCCGAGCGAGAATGCTCCGTATCCGAGGGCGCCCATGGCGACGGCGCCTGGTCCGATCGCGACGTCGTTGACGTTCGTCGCCACCGACGACCCGCCCACCGCGATGCTGTCCTGGCCCAGCGCCTTCGCCCCGACTCCGCCGCTGCTTGAGCCGAGCGCCGTCGCGCCGGTGGCCGACGCGACGGCCGCGTTGCCAACCGCAACCGAGTTGGGACCGGCGGCGGCGGCATTGCTGCCCACTGCCATCGCATTGGAGCCACTGGCTGTCGTGCTATTACCCAGCGCGATCGCGTTGGTCCCGCTCGCGCTGGCTAACCAACTCATCGCGATGGCGCCGAAGCCGTTGGCAGCCGCGGTATCACCCACGGCAACCGAACTGGTGCCGCCCGCCGTTGTCCGGACGCCCAATGCGACCGAATAATTGGCTGCTGCATTGGACGCGCCGCCAACAGCGACGGCTTCTACTGCATTCGCCTTCGCGCCCTGCAGGCCATAACTATACGCTGTGCCGATGGCGACCGCCCCACTGCCAGCGGCATTGGCCGAGCTGCCGACGGCCGTGGAATTGTCGCCCTTCGCCGTCGACGCGCCGCCGAGAGCGGTGCCGTTAAAGCCCGAGGCGACGGCGCCGACCCCGCTGTTGTTCGAGCCAATGGCCGTCGCGCCAGCGTTCGAAGAGTTGGAGTGATAGCCGATGGCGATCGACTGCCAGGACGAGGCGTTCGTCTCTTGACCGAGGGCCACGGCGGCGACGCCCCCAGCATTGGCCAACAAGCCGATCGCGGTCCCGTGGTAGCCGCCCGCATTGGCGCGATCACCCAGGGCGATCGAATCCTCGTTGGAGGCATTGGCCAACATGCCGCCTGCAAAAGACCGATACCCGGTGCTGTTGGCGAGACTTCCGATCGCCACGGCACCGTCGTAGGTGGCCTTGGCCGTATCACCGAACGCCGCAGTGCCCGGCCCCGACGCGACGCTGCCGTCACCGATCGCCGTGGCCGAAAACGCGCCGTAACCCGAGGCACTCGCCGAGCGGCCGAGCGCGATATCCGCGATGTTCGTCGCACTCGCCGACAAGCCGATAGCGACACCGGCCATCGACGCCGCGCGCGAAGAGCCGCCGAGCGCAACGCTGTCCTGACCCTGCGCCTGCGCGCCGGTTCCAAACCCTGTCGAGCCCAGCGCCAGAGAGCCGCTCCCCGAAGCCGTCGCACCCCAGCCCAGAGCCGCGGCGCCCGTGTTGGACGCG
>NZ_JBWJYL010000003.1:0-276575 GCF_056430985.1 Methylobacterium sp. Gmos3 | reverse complement strand
ACCGACCGAGACCGCCGACGCCGTACCATTGCCCGAAGCACTCGCCGAGCGGCCGAGCGCGACATCCGCGATATTCGTCGCACTCGCCGTCAAGCCGATGGCGACACCGGCCATCGACGCCGCGCGCGAGGAGCCGCCGAGCGCAAGGCTGTCCTGACCCTGCGCTTGCGCGCCGCCGCCAGTTCCGGTCGAGCCCAGTGCCAGCGATCCCGTCCCCGTCGCCCCTGCGCTCCAGCCCATGGCCGTCGCGCCGGATTGCGTCGCGGTCGATCCCCAGCCTACCGCAGTGGTTAGAAAGCCCGAGGCCGTCGCGTGGCTGCCCAGGGCCGTCGCATAGGTGCCGGAGGCGGTGGCAGCTTGGCCAAGTGCGGACGCGTAAGTCGCCGAGGCTACTGCGCCATTGCCGAGGGCCGTCGCATAGCTGTCGGTGGCGCTTGCGTAACTGCCAAGGGCCGTCGCATAGCCGTTGGCGGCGCTTGCGTAACTGCCAAGGGCCGCCGCGTTGTTGCCAGCGGCGGCTGCCCCGTTGCCGAGGGCCGTCGCGTAGCCGCCGGCGGCATTCGAGGTCCAGCCCAAGGCCACCGAGTTTACTGCGGCGTAGGACGCATAGCCCACCGCGAGCGCTACGTTCCCCTGCGCGTTCGCCGATGTCCCGATAGCGATCGCCGACCAGTTGAAGCCGCCTGCGGCCGTCGCCCCGTTGCCGATCGCCACATCGCCAGATGCGCCGCCCGATTTGGCGTTCAGACCCAGCGCAATCGACTGGTCCTTCGAAGCCACGGCACCGCCGATGGCGATGCTGTCCCGGCCCTGCGCCTTCGCGCCGGTCCCGGCGCCGGTCGAACCCAGCGCCAGCGATCCCGTCCCCGTCGCCCCCGCGCCCCAGCCCATCGCCGTCGCGCCGGATTGCGTTGCACTGGATCCCGTGCCCACCGCGGTCGTCGCAAAACCCGAGGCGGTCGCGCTATTGCCGAGGGCCGACGAATAGGTGCCGATGGCGGTCGCGAAATTGCCCAGGGCCGACGCATAGGTGCCGGCGGCATTCGCCCAAGTGCCTAGGGCCGTCGCAGTGTTGCCGGCGGCAATCGACGCATAGCCAAGCGAAATCGAATACCCGCCGGCAGCGTTCGAGGACCAGCCCAGAGACACTGAGTTCGCTGCTGCGTAGGACGCGTAGCCCAGCGCGATCGCCGCATTGCCCTGCGCGTTCGCCAACGTCCCGATGGCAATCACCGACCAGCCGCCGCCGCCCGCAGCCGTGGCTCCGCTGCCGATCGCGATATCGCCGGTTGTGCCTATCGCGTTGGCGTTCAGGCCCAGCGCAATCGACTGGTTTGCCGCAGCCCGGGCGCCGCCGACGGCGATGCTGTCCGAACCCTGCGCCTGCGCGCCGACTCCGCTGCTGCTCGTGCCCAGCGCCGTCGCGCCGGCGGCCGAGGCGTTGGCAGCGTCGCCGATCGCCACCGTGTAGTTCGCCGACGCCTTGGCCGTGTCCCCGACCGCCGTCGCACCGGCCCCCGACGCGACGCTGCCGTAACCGACCGAGACCGCCGACGCCGTACCATTGCCCGAAGCACTCGCCGAGCTGCCGAGCGCGATATCCGCGGTGTTCGTCGTACTTGCCGACAGGCCGATGGCGACACCGGCCATCGACGCCGCCCGCGAGGAGCCGCCGAGAGCGATACTGTCCTGGCCCTGCGCTTGCGCGCCCGTGCCGGCGGTGCTGGTGCCCAAGGCCAGCGAACCTGATTGGCTCGCCGCTGTGTTCGTGCCGATCGCGGTCGCGAACTGGCCGGAGGATGCCGCAAACCACCCAAACGCCGACGATTGTAACCCGGTCGCCTTCGCGTTCCCGCCTACAGCCACCGCGTAACTCTGTGTCGCTGCGGCGGTGCCGCCCATCGCCAACGAACTGACGCCGCTGGCCGCTGAGGAATAGCCCAACGCGATCGCGTAGGTTCCGCTCGCGTTGGCCAACCAGCTCATCGCGATCGCGCCAAAGCCGCCTGCGGCTGACGAATCACCTACGGCAACCGAACTCAGGCCGCTCGCATAAGACCTGATGCCCAATGACAACGAATAATTGGCCGCTGCATTGGAAGAACCGCCAATGGCGACGGCTTCTACGCCAATCGCCTTCGCGCCCACGAGGGGAGAGAAGTTATACGACGTGCCGATGGCGACCGACCCGGCGCCCGAAGCATTCGCGTTCGACCCCTGTGCGATCGCCCCTGTCGCGGACGCCACGGCAGATTGACCAAGCGCCAGGGAGGAGGGACCGCTTGCGGTCGCCCCATAGCCAACTGCCGCCGCAGAGCCGCCGGCCGCGGTAGCATAATTGCCAACGGCCGTCGCACTGCCGCCGCCGGCATTCGCCCCATTGCCAAGGGCCGTCGCGTAACCGCCGGCGGCGTTCGACATCCAGCCCAGGGCCACTGAGTTCGCGGAAGCATAAGACGCGTAGCCCAGCGCGATCGCCACGTTTCCCTGCGCGTTCGCCAACGTCCCGATCGCAATCGCCGACCAATTGGAGCCGCCTGCGGCCGTGGCCCCGTTGCCGATCGCCACATCGCCGGAAGCGCCACCCGAGTTGGCATTCAGACCGAGCGCAATCGATTGGTTCGTCGAAGCCACGGCGCCGCCGATGGCGATGCTGTCCTGACCCGCCGCCTTCGCACCCACACCACTGCTGCTCGAGCCAATCGCCGTCCCGCCCGCGCCCGCGGCGTTGGCAGCGTCGCCGATCGCCGTCGCGTAGGGGCCGCCCGACTTGGTGCTCACACCCAGGGCCACCGAGTAGTTGCCGCTCGCGTTCGCGCTCTGCCCGTAGGCCGAGGCATCCGTGCCGCCCGCCGTCGCGCCGTTTCCGTTCACGGTCGAGGTGGCGAGGGCGGGCGCCACCATGGCGAGGACCGCCGAGATCGCGCCGGCCCCCAGGGCGCCGACGCGGGCCCGCTTGCCGAAGGCCACGAAGAGCGACGACAGGCGCAGTACCGCCATGATGCGTCTGCGCATCCCGTCGGTCAGCTCCCCGTGGATGCCGACCGCGTAGCCCAGATGCGCCCCGCCACGGGTGCCTTGATCCTTGCGACGCGTGTTCATTGTAGCCCCTCAGACTTGTTCGCGCCGTTTGCCGTCGCGGATGATTTCGTTGTGTCTTCGCCAAGTCGTCGTGATCTTCGTCACGGTTTTCGACTTGGATTGCAGGGCGCTTCTCGACGTCGCGCCCCCTGAATTCTCGTGGATGCCGGCCGGCGCTACCGATGAGCGCCGTGCCGGCCGGTTCATTCGGTGTGGCGCTCGCCCCGCGCGACAGGATTGGTTCGGGCGATCTCAGCGGTCGGACTGTCTGGCGCCCCGTCGCCCGCCTCGAACGATCCCCGCGCGAAGGCCGCGCGGAGCCGCCATGCGGCGATGCCGGTGGCGGGCACGAGCACGGCCACAGCCGCCGCGCAGGCGAATTCTCCCCGCGTCACGAGGCCTACGAGAAAGCCGGAGATGGCCGCCGCCAGCAGCCCGACCACGGCCGAGTCGCGCTCGTCCGCCAGCCGGTTCGGGCTCTGGTCGTCGAAACGGGTTTGAACCTCGTGCCTGTTCATCCGATCACCCCCGCTCGAACCGCCCGCACGCGGACCCGAGCGTCGCCGCATCCGAAAGCCGCGCCTCCGGCTCGATCCGTCGCGCGCCCTGCCGATCTTGCTTCCAAATAACCTAACAAGATGCTCGTATTCACAAGTTGTACTTGCTGTAGCCACAACCTATAGTAATAGTATTTGGCTATTACTTGGCGATACGGTGATGTCCCACCGGAGGCGCGCCTGTCAACGATTAACAGGCCGAGGCCCAATGCATCGGCCGCGCGGCGCCATTAACGAATGTTATTAATGAAATCGTACATCGCGTGTTTGCTGTATATTAGCTACGTATTTGGCGAATGATTCGCGTGTATATAGCTTAGTTTCTCAATATACATGATATAATAAGCATAATCTATTATGGATTATCAGTTGTGTGCAGGCTTCAGGGACACGCCTGTCATCGTAGGATCCGAAATGCGAATTATGATAATGAAAGCGGCTCCCTAACGTTCAACATGCCGCAGATGCGAATAGATCACATTATTCGGATGGAGCGCTCGGGCCGTTATGATTGTTTAGGTTGACGCCGCACTACAAGGCGCTTGATCATCGTGCGGGCGGTGGGTCCTGATGATTGTCTTGCAAGCCCTCTCGCCGTACCGGACGCTCGAAAAGCGAACCGCTTTGAGTGCGGATCGGTGCTCCGGGCACGGGAATCGGCGTCACGGGCCTGTCGCGCAGGTTCGCGGGCGCACCGGATCGGGCGTCGGCCCTATTCACAAATCGGAAGCGCATTGGAACGTGAGTACAATGCGGCCCGTCATCGTCGCATCAAACTGAAGACACTCGTCCGAAGCGTTTGGCGCGCGACACCGGGCAAACCCGCTTCAACCGATGAATTTTTGGAATGATATTGAAACTGGGTCGATGCCGACAATTGCGAGATCTGTCAGATGAAAGCTTTCATGGCACAGCCCTGTGTCGTTCGACTTCATCGGCCGATCTGGGGTTGAGATCGACACATCTTGCGGCGTCAGCCGCCGAGAGGTCCTATCCCTCTAAAAATCAGGCGCGCGCACCGCTTCTTTCGGCATCGTTGCCCTCGCGCAACAGTTTGCGCGGGGACACGATTGACGCCGTAGAACCGGGAGCGCCGGACGGGATTGAAACTTTGCCGGTTTACTTAAGTAGCGTCGGCGGCCTTCCCGACCGTGTCCGCCATCTTCGCGCGGCGGGTGCCCATGGGCTGGGGCTTCCCCACGGTCGTGTCCTCGGCGGTCTGGTGCTCCATTTCGGCGTTCACCTGCGCGCCGAGCAGCACGATGGTCGTGGAGATCCAGATCCAGGTCATGAAGCCGATGGCGGCGCCGAGCGACCCGTAAGTCTGGTTGTATTTGCCGAAGTTGGCGACGTACCACGAGAACAACAGGGAGCCGCCGAGCCAGAGGAACGCTGCGAGGGCGGAGCCGGGGGTGGCCCAGCGCCAGCGTGGGGCATCGCGGCTGGGGCCGTAGCGGTAGAGCAGCGCGAGGCCGAGGAGCACCGCCAGGAACAGGACCGGCCAGCGCAACTGGGAGAGCCACCATGCGCCCTCGCCGAGGCCGAGGAAGTTCAGGGCGAGGGGCAGGGCCACCACGCCCGACAGCGCCAGCACGAGGAACAGCAGCGCGCCGGCGGTGAAGCCGAGCGAGACGAGGTTGAGGGTGACGAAGCCGCGGGATTCGCGTTCGTTGTAGACGAGGTTCAAGGCATCGAAGACGTGCTTCATGCCGCCGTTGGCGCTCCAGATCGACAGGGCGAGCCCCAGGAACAGGCTGAAGCCGAGTGTGGTGCTGCCCTTCTCGTTCAGCCGCTTGACCTGCTCGCCGACGATATCGAGGGCGCCCTGGGGCAGGATGCCCTGAAGGCTCCCGAGCTGTTCGGAGATGGTCGCCGGATCGGCCACGAGGCCGTAGAGCGAGACCAGGGCCGCGATGGCCGGGAAGATCGCCAGCAGGGCGAAGAACGTCACCCCGGCCGAGACCAGCATGATGCGGTTCTCGCCGATATCCCGCCACGTGCGCAGGAGGATGTCCTTCCAGCCCGCGGCGGGAATCTCGGTGGGCTTGGCGGCCTTGCGGCCCCGGTCGGCCTGGGTGCGGGCGACGTGCTCGGCCTCGGGACCGGCATGGGAGGGTGAGGGCTGGCGGGCGTCGTCCGGCTGGCGGGCGCCGCGCGATCTCGGCAGGGCCACGATTCCAACGAGCGCGGTGGCGAGCCCGAGCGTCCAGATGAGAGAGGCGGCGCCCGTGTTCTTGTGTTGACGCGGCGAAGTGGAGTTCGGCATCGGCGCCCCCGTTCCATTCGGGGAAGCGCCCGAACTCCTCTCGCTAACCTCCGTTCGTCCCGGCGCGTTTCAGGGCGCCGACAGTTTGTCTTTCCGGGACCGCGAGGCGGGCGCCGACATCCCTCGTCCAGGCCGCCGCCGCGCCCTCGCCGTGGAGGTAGGGGGAAAACACCGCGATGGGCTCCGGCCTGCCGATGAGGTACCCCTGCACCTCGTCGCACGCCTCCTCGGTGAGGAAGCGCATCTGGTCGGCGGTCTCCACGCCCTCGGCCACCACGCCCATGCCGAGGCTGCGCCCGAGCCCGAGCACCGCCCGGACGATGACCGCCGCCTGCGGGCTGCCCTCGACATGGCCGACGAAGGAGCGGTCGATCTTGATCTTGTCGAAGGGGAAGGCCTGCAGCGTCGCCAGCGACGAATAGCCGGTGCCGAAATCGTCCATGGCGATGGAGATGCCGAAGCTCTTCAGCCGGCGCAGGATGCTCAGCGCGCGCGCCATGTCGTTGATGATGACGGATTCGGTGATCTCGAGTTCGAGCCGTGCGGGCGGCAGGCCCGCCTCGGCCAGGATGGCCAGGATCCGCTCCGCCAGATCGGATTGCTGGAACTGGAGCGGCGAGAGGTTCACGGCGATCTTCAGCGGGCGGCTCCAGCGTGCCGCCTCACGACAGGCGGCGCGGAGCACCCACTCGCCGAGCGCGATGATCAGCCCGCCCTCCTCGGCCAACGGCACGAAGACGCTCGGCGGCACGAGGCCGCGCTGGGGATGGCGCCAGCGCACCAGGGCCTCGAACCCCACGAGGTCCCGGCCGCCGGTCGTCATCTGCGGCTGATAGTGGAGCGTGAGCTGGTTCTCCGCGATGGCGCGGCGCAGATCGGCTTCGAGATCCCGGCGCTCGGCCTCCGCCTCGTCCATCGCGAATTCGAAGACGCGATGGGTGTTCCGGCCTTCCAGCTTCGCCCGGTAGAGGGCGAGATCGGCCCGCTTGAACACCTCTTCGCCGCTCTCGCCGTGGGCCGGCACCAGCGCGATGCCGATGCTCAGGCCCACCTCCACCCGCTGCTCGCCGAAGGGAACGGGCGCGTTCACCGACTGGATCAGGCGCCGCGCCAAGGCCTCGACGGCGGGGACATCGCCACCATCGGCCACGAGCACGGCGAATTCGTCGCCGCCGAGGCGGGCCACAACGTCCTCCCCCCTCACCTCGACCCGGATCCGGTGGGCCACGGCGCGCAGCACCGCATCCCCCGCGAGATGGCCGAGGCGGTCGTTGACGGCCTTGAACCGGTCGAGGTCGAGGCAGAGCACCGCCGCCGAGCCGCCCCGCTGCCACAGCTCGCCGAGGCGTTCGTCGAGGCGATCGTAGAACAGGGCCCGGTTCGGCAGATCGGTGAGGCCGTCGTGGCGGGCCATGTGAGCGATCTGCCGCTCGGCGGCCTTGCGGGCGCTGATGTCGATCTGCGTGCCGACGAAGCGGAGCGGGCGGCCATCCTCGCCTCGGGCCACCACCCGCCCCCGGGTGAGGAGCCAAGCCCAGGTGCCGTCGCTGCGGCGCATCCGGTGCTCGCATTCGTAGAGGGCCGTGCGGCCTTCGAGATGGTCCGCGAGCACACGCTCGGTGAGCGGCGCATCTTCGGGATGGACGAGCATCCGCCATGTGCGGGCATGGGCTTCGAGATCCCCCGGCTGGTAGCCCAGCACCTGCCACCACCGCTCCGAGCACCATGCGGAACCGGTCACGAGGTCGGAATCCCACAGGCCGTCGCTGCCCGCGTCGAGCGCCAGCGCCAGCCGCACCTCGCTCTGCGCCACCCGCACCTCGGCGGCCTTCCGCGCGGTGATGTCGGTGAAGGTGAGCACCGCTCCGCCCCCGGCGAGGGGCACGAGCCGCACCTCCACCACGCTCCCCTGCGGCCCGACATGCTCGAAGGCGCGGGTTTCCCCTGCGCCGATGCCGTCGAGCGACCAATGGTGCAAGGTCTCGGGCGAAGGGGCGCTGCCCTGCTGGCGGCATACCGCCTCGAAGGACGGCTGCGCGCGCATCAGGGCCGGCGGCAGGCCGAGCAGGGCGATCGCGCGCTCATTGCACACCCGCACGAGGCCGGTGGAATCCACCATCATCAGGCCCTGGTCCATCGTCTCCAGGACTGTGTCGAGCAATCTGCTCTTCTCCCGCAGCAGTTGCTCGCCCTCGCGCAGCGTGCGGTTCGTGCGGTGCAGATGCTCCACGAACAGCGCCAGCCCCGTCATGGCGAGGATGGTCAGCATCCCGGCCGCGATGCCGAGCGCCAGGACACCGGGCGGGAAGGTGTCCACCTGCGGGACCGAGGCCGGATCGGGCACGATCTCCACCGCCGCCATCGCGATGAAGTGCAGGCAGGCGATGGCGGCGGTGAGCAACGTCGCCGCCAGGATATCGCCCTGGCGGCCGTCCGAGCGGCGGGCGGCGGTGAGCGCCAGGGCGGACAGGCCGGTACAGGCCCCCAGGGCGAGGGCGACGATGGGCATGTGCCAAACGAAGACACCCGGAAAGCGCACGCCGGCCATGCCGGTGAGGTGCATCGCCGCGATGCCGAGCCCGAGCACCGCCCCCGACAGGGCCGCGCCGCCCACCCCGGACAGGCGACGGGCGAGGATCAGGGCCACACAGGAGGAGCCTACCGCGACGAGGAGGGACAGGAGCGTGATCGACGGATCGTAGCCGATACCGAAGCCGGGATCGTAACCCAGCATGGCGATGAAATGCGTGGACCAGATGCCGATGCCGGCCGCGAGGCCCGCACCGAGGATCCAGCCGGTGTGGCGCGCATCGAAACCGCCCCGGGCCTGACGCAGGATGTAGAGCGTCGCAAGACAGGAAAACCAGCAGACCAGGGCGGCAAGCGGCACCGCCCAGGCCGTGTGTTCGTGCGTCAAGCAGAAGAGCGCGCGATACATCAATCCATCGAGCCCCAATCGAACAGGCACGATGGACTCGCACAACTTTAAGATGAGTTATCGTACAACCTACCGACGATTTCCTAACGAGCAAGTGATGGGCCGCCGGCTGCTCCGCCGGTGCCGGGCGGCCCGCTGGTGCTCGTGCCGCCGATATTCACGCCGGGTGTCGTGCCGGGGACGGGCGAGTTGCTCGAATTGGCTTCGTTGCCTCGCGTGATCGGGCTGGGACCCAGATCGCGCTCGCCACGCGTGACGCCGCCCACATTGGCCGGCGGGGTGACGCCCGTGTTGCCGGCCCCTCCGGTCACGGTCTGCGCGAGAGCGGGCGATGCGAGGGTGAGAGACAGGGCGAGGAGGGTGAGCCGCATGAAGTCCGATCCGTTCGGTGGGAAGCCGGCGGCAACGGATCCCGCAAGCGAAGGTTCATCCGGCTGCGGCGTCTTCGTCCGGAACAAGCCGAGCGACGGCGTCTTTCCGAGGCTGAACGCCTCCAGGGACGCCCCATGATCCGCCAGACGCTCGCCGCCGCCTTCCTCCTGTCCTTCGGCCTCGGCGCGCCCGGCCATGCCGCCGACGGCGCCGCGTTCGACGGCGCGGCGCTGAAGGCGATGCTGCAGAGCGACAGCCTCGTCTTCAACGGCGTCACCCGCTCGAAGGACGGGCGCGTGTTCTCGCCGTTCCAGCGCCAGACCAAGGACAAGGGCCTCGAACTCGGCGAATGGAAGGACGGCAAGGTCGTCGCCTACCCGAACGAGGCGTGGAACGCCTGGAAGCAGGGCGACGACCCGGCCAAGGCCTTCGTGGCGGTCAACGCGATCCGCATGGGGTCGGACGGAGACCTGTGGGTGGTGGACAAGGGCGCGCCGGGGCTCGGCGAGGCGCCGTTGCCGGGCGGCCCGAAGCTCGTGCAGATCGACATCGCCAAGAACGAGGTCCGCAAGGTCTATCCGCTCGGGGGGGCCACGGACGAGAAGAGCTTCATCGACGATTTCCGCTTCAACGGCGGCAAGGTCTACCTCACCGATGCGGGGCGTCCAGGGCTGATCGTGCTGGATCTCGCCACGGGCAAGCTGCGGCGGGTGCTCGACGGGCATTGGTCGACCATCGCCCAGCGACCGCTCACCGGGCAGGGACGCGTCCTACGCGACGACAAGGGGAAGCTCCTGGCGATCCATGCGGATCAGCTGGAGGTCTCGCCCGATGGCAAGACCTTCTATTATCAGCCCTGCACCGGACCGCTCTACAGCATCGAGACGAAGTGGCTCGATGACGAGGGCGCCAGCGATGCCGAGCGGGCGAAGCATGTGAAGCTGTTCGCGCCGACCGTTGCGACCGGCGGGACCGCCATCGATGCCGATGGCACCATCTACTCCAGCGACACCGACGCCCTGCGCATCCTGAAGATCGCCCCTGACGGCACCACCAGCACCCTGGTGCAGGATCCGCGCCTCGTCTGGGTCGACGCCATGTGGATCGACGACGAGGGCGGCCTCTGGATTCCGGCCGCTCAGATGAACCGCACGCCTGCCATGAATGGCGGGGAATCCTCGGCGGTGAAATTCCCGACGACGATCTATCGCCTGGAGATCGGTGCGAAGCCGGTGAGGAACTGAGTCTTTCAACAACCGACGGTGGAAGGTTCGTCCGCCGTCGCTTCATCGCGGGGCGGATCGGCTATACTCGGCGCGCTTGTCGCAACGTCCCGAGTTATCGTGTCGAGTCATCTTGCCGAGTGATCCATCACCCCCCGAGACGCGCGCCCTCGCCGCCGAGGAGGCCGCCGATGGCATGGCGAAGGTCCACCGTCTGGCGACCGAGCTCGCCGCGCGCATGCGCTACGCGCAAATCGTGGAACGCCCCCTGCCCCCGGAGCAGGTGACGGCCCTCGTTCAGGCGGCGCGGCTGTTGCAGGACAAGGGCGAACCCTGGCCGCAGCTCGTGGGCGAGGTGCTGAAGCAGGTCGCCGACGATCTCGCCGAGGAAGCCGAGCCCAAGATGGTGGAGGAGAGCGAGAGCGGTCGCATCGTCGCCGGCCTGAACCGCTTCCTCGGCGCGTTCCGGCGGGACGTGAAATCGCCCTGAGCGGCATGAGCGGGTGGCGACGCGCCGCAGGCAGGCATGTCGGCCGCGCCGGCACCCTTTCACACGATGTCGCGTTGGCCCCGCATCACCGCAAAGGCCGCACGATGCTCCGCTCCGAGACCCCGCCCCCGCCCGGAAACCTCGAGCCGCGAGATCCGCCGGAATCCGACCGGCCGAACGTCGCCCAGCTGAAGGGTGATATCAACAGCGGTCGCACGGGCGACAAGGTCGAGCATGTCGATGTCGGAGCGGCGATGCTCGGCACCTGCGAGGAGGCCGGGGGTGCCCCGCCGACGCCACAGGAGGTGAAGCTGGCGCGGGCCAACGAGGCAGCCTCGCCGCGCGTCCGTGCGGCGGCCGACCCCCATGGCAGGCGTAGTTGGACCCTCCCGCTTTACGGCGGGGTCCTCGCGGCTATCTGTGCCGTGCTGGTCCTCGGGCTGATGCTGATCCACTGATCGGCGCCCGGCCGCAAGGGAGCCGTTTCCATGGTCATGATCATCATCTGCTTCCTGGCGCCGTGGCTTGCCATGTTCCTGCGCGGGAAGATCTTCCAGGGCATCCTCTGCATCATCCTCCATCTGACGCTAATCGGCTGGATCCCGGCGACGATCTGGGCACTGGTCGTGACTCAGCGCGAGAAGTCGGCCTGAGGCGGGCGCCGGCGCGGTTTCGGTTCGATCGGGATCGCCCGCTTCACCGTCCGGGGAAGCGGGACCTGACCGGACGTGGCGGATCCCTGGGCGGCCTCGCTCCGGTCGCAAAGACGGGGGACACGGCCTGAGCCGAGGTTCCCCGAGACCGCGCCAGACGGCCGTGCAAGCACATCGTAGCCCTCTAGGCAGGCAGCCGTACCAGGCGCGGAGTCACCAGACGCCCAATCGATGATCTTACTGCCCGGCCGCAAGCCATTCGCTGAACGCTGATCTGTAATCCGTACGTATGACAGCATTTCCGCTTGCACTTATCCGCGATACAGCCCATCGCAAAGTTGAGGGTGCAATCATGGAAACACGCGAATGTCTCACGATACCGAAGGACACAGCTTCGACTTCATCGTAGCTACCGGCGACATCGTCGCCGCCTATGTGTCCCACAACCACGTCGCCCCGTCCGATCTTCCCCACCTGATCGCCACCGTGCACCAGACCCTCGGCGCGCTCGGCAGCCATACCCCGGTGGTGCAGGAAGAGTCGGTGGAGAAGCCCTCCGCCGGGCAGGTCCGCAAGTCGATCCAGCACGACGCGATCATCAGCTTCCTGGACGGGCGCCGCTACAAGACGCTGAAGCGCCATCTCGCGGCGCACGGCTTCACCCCGGCGAGCTACCGCGAGCGGTTCGGCCTCGCCCCGGACTATCCGATGGTGGCGCCCTCCTACAGCGAGAAGCGCTCGAACCTCGCCAAGTCGCTCGGCCTCGGCCGCCCGGCCGATACGGCCGCGACCCGGCAGAAGGCGGCCTGATACGACGACGACCGGCTGCCCGGGTGACGCCCGGCGGCCGGTGCCGCATGATAGCCGGGACATCACGGAACCATTCGGCCACCTTGGCCATATCTGTTGCTCCGTGACATGCTGAAGAGACCTTATCCCGTGCATCGACGCAACGTCATCCTCGGCGGATCCGGTGCGGCCCTCGTCGGCCTGCTGGACCGGGGTCTTCTGCCGGGCGCCGCGCTGGCGGAGTCGAACGACAAGCAGCAGGCTCCCGCCCCGGCGCCGGGTCCGTTCGAAGGCTCGACCGTGCGCCGCCTCGCGCAGGCGCTGTCGAAACAGCCGTTCAAGGCGCCGTCCACCGATCTGCCGGCGGCGATCAAGTCCCTTTCCTACGACCAGTATCGCGGCATCCGCTTCCGCAAGGAGCGCGCCCTGTGGCGCGACCAGAAGCTGCCCTTCGAGGTGCAGTTCTTCCCCCGGGGCTTCCTGTTCCGCCCGGCCGTCGACATCTTCGAGGTCGCGGACGGCAAGGCGACCGCCGTGCCCTACAATGCCGACCTCTTCAGCTATGACGACCCGGCCTTGCGGGTGACCGAGCCCCTCGGCTTCGCCGGCTTCCGCATCCATGTGCCGGGCCAGGGCGGCGGCGACAGCGACGAACTCTGCGCCTTCCTCGGCGCGAGCTACTTCCGCGCCATCACCAAGGGGCAGCAATACGGCCTCTCGGCGCGCGGCCTCGCCATCGGCACCGGCAATTCGAAGGGCGAGGAATTCGCCCGCTTCCGCTCGTTCTGGCTGGAAAAGCCGAAGCCTGACTCGCCGGCCCTGGTGATCCACGCGCTCCTCGACAGCGAGAGCGTCACGGGCGCCTACCGCTTCACCGTCCGGCCCGGCACGGCGACGGTGTTCGACGTGGAGAGCGTGCTCTACCCCCGCGTCGACATCGTCGAATCCGGCATCGCGCCGCTCACCAGTATGTACCAGCTGTCGCCGAAGGATTCCCGCCGCTTCGACGAGTGGCGCCCGGCCGTCTACGATTCCGAGGCGCTGCTGATGTGGACGGGCCAGGGCGAGCAGATCTGGCGCCCGCTGTGCAACCCGGTGGACCTGCAATTCAGCGTGTTCGGGCAGGCCAACCCGCGCGGCTTCGGGCTGATGCAGCGGGACCGCATCTTCGCGGATTACCAGGACCTCGAAGCCCGCTACGACAAGCGGCCGAGCCTGTGGATCGAGCCCATTGGCGATTGGGGCGAAGGCGCCATCGACCTCGTGGAGATCCCGACGCCGAACGAGACCAACGACAACATCGTCGCGTTCTGGCGCCCGAAGGACAAGCTGACCGCCCACGGCGAATACACCTTCACCTACCGGATGCACTGGGGCTGGGACATCCCCTGGCAGACACGGCTCGCGCGGGTCACCACGACCATGATCGGCGCCGGGCCGGAGGAGAACAGCCGCATCTTCGTCATCGACGTCGTGGGTGACGCCGTGAAGGGGAAATCGGCCGACGCGCCGTTCCGTGCGGAGGTCAGCACCAGCGTCGGCAAGGTCACCGACGTGGCGGCGATCCCCAACCCCGAGACCGGGGGGTGGCGATTGAGCTTCCACCTGCTCCACGGCGGCGCCAAGCTCGCGGAACTGCGCTGCGTGCTGCTCGGTGATACCGGGCCGGTCTCCGAGACCTGGCTCTACCGCTGGACCGCCTGATGCCGGTTCTGGAAGCCGCGCCGGACGTGGCGACGCGCCCCGCCCTTCCGCCGCCGGCCCCCCTCGACATGCCGGTCCAATCGCTGCGGGCCGAGCCCCGGCGGGAGGCTGGCCTGATCGCGCCGACACGCGGCCTCGCCCTGCGGCGCGTCCTCGTCATCGGGGGCGCGGTTGCGATGACCGCCATCGGCGGGCGCCAGATGTACCTCGTCCTGAACGGGGCGGGGCAGAGCTTCCTCGGCTGGGCGGTGCTCATTCTCTTCGTCGTGCTGTTCGCCTGGATCGCCCTGGCGTTCACGAGCGCCCTCGGCGGCCTCATCGACATCCTGGCGGCGCGCCGCCGATCCGACGACGGGTCTCTGCCGGAGCTCGGCACGCGCACGGCGCTGTTGATGCCCTGCTACAATGAGAACCCGGCGCGGATCGCGGCGGGCCTTCAGGCGATCTACGAATCCCTGGAAGCGACCGGCCGCCTCGACAGCTTCGACTTCTTCATCCTCAGCGACACGACCGACCCGGATGTCTGGATCGCGGAGGAGGCCTCGTTCCTCGCCCTGCGCGAGCGGACCGGGAGCCATGGGCGCATCTTCTACCGCCGCCGGGCCAAGAACACCGAGCGCAAGGCCGGCAATATCGCCGAGTGGGTGCGCCGCTTCGGCGGGGCCTATCCGTTCATGCTGATCCTCGACGCGGACAGCGTGATGGAGGGCGCCACCATCGTGCGCCTCGCCGCCCTGATGGAGAAGGAACCCGGCACGGGACTGATCCAGACCCTGCCGGTGATCGTGAACGGTACGACCTTGTTCGCGCGGATGCAGCAATTCGCCGGACGCATCTACGGACCGCTCATCGCCCACGGCATCGCGCGCTGGCACGGCACCGAGGGCAATTACTGGGGCCACAACGCCATCATCCGCACCCGCGCCTTCGCGGAGCAGGCGGGCCTGCCGGTGCTGCGCGGGCGCACGCCCTTCGGCGGCCATGTCCTGAGCCATGATTTCGTCGAGGCCGCCCTGATCCGCCGGGGCGGGTGGGCGGTGCGCATGGTGCCCGACCTGCCCGGCAGCTTCGAGGAGGGGCCGCCCTCCCTCACCGACGTCGCGGTGCGCGACCGGCGCTGGTGCCAGGGCAACCTTCAGCATGCCGCCGTGCTGCCGACGCGAGGGCTCCATTGGGTCAGCCGGCTTCACCTGATGATGGGCATCGGCAGCTACGTGACCTCGCCGCTGTGGCTGATCTTCCTTCTGTTCGGCGTGCTGATTTCGCTGCAATCGCGCTTCGTGCGGCCCGAATATTTCGGCGAAGGCCCCTCGCTGTTCCCGAATTGGCCGAAGGTCGATCCCGTCCTCGCCGAGCAGCTCTTCACCGCCACGATGGCGGTGCTGCTGGCGCCGAAGCTGATGGCCTACATCGCGCTGCTGTTCGACCCCCGCCTGCGCCGGGCCTGCGGCGGCGGCATCCGCGCCTTCGGCGGCGTGCTGGTCGAGACGCTGATCGGCGGCCTGATCGCGCCCATCGCCATGCTGATCCAATCCTCGGCCGTGGTCGGCGTGCTGCTCGGCCGCGATTCCGGCTGGAACGCCCAGCGGCGCGACGACGGCCGCGTGCCTTTGGGCGCGGTGATCGGCGGCTACTGGCAATACACCCTGTTCGGACTGATCCTGGCCGGCGCCGCCTATGCGGTCTCGACGCCGCTCTTCCTCTGGATGACGCCGGTGCTGGTCGGCCTCGGCCTCGCCGTGCCCCTGGTGCTGCTCACGTCGAGCCGCAGCGCGGGCCGCGCCCTGCGCCGGCTCGGCCTGTTGCGGATTCCCGAGGAGGTCACCCCGCCACCCTCCCTGCAACGGGCGCTCGGCCTCTACCGCCAGTTGAGCCAGGACTCGGAGGGTGAGGATGGCCTGCGCCGCCTGATCCAAGATCCGGCCCTTCGGGCGCATCACCTCGACGCCCTGCCGCCGCCGCGCAAACGGGGCGACGGCCCCATCGACGCGAACCTCGTGGTGGGCCGGGCCAAGCTCGCCGATGCCGACGATCTCGAGACCGCCTGGGCGGGGCTCACCCGCGCCGAACGTGCCGCCGTGCTCGGCTCCCGAGAAGGCGTGAGAGCAGCCCTGGACCTCGCCGGCGTGGCGTGACGCATCCCCGCCTGGGCCAAGTTCCCGGCTCGCTCACGCCTGCAACGCAAGGGCGGCTTGTAGCGGCGCTCGGCCCTTCCGGGTCAGGGTCTCAGGCGGCGACCAGCAGGGGCTTGCCCGCCAGGGCAGCCAGGCGCGAATTGCGATAGCGCTCGTCGGTGGTCACTTCGCGGCCGATCCAGTTTGGAAGCGGCACATCCTCATCCTCGCGAGGGAGTTCGACCTCGGCCAGGATCAAACCACCGAGTGTCCCGCCGAACAGGTCGACCTCCCAGGTGAGGCCGCCGACATCGATGCGATGGCGGACCTTCTCGATCCGGAACCGGGGGGCGATCGTGTCGAGCATCGTGGCGCCGAGTTCCGCGTCGATCTCGCTCTCGATCTCCTCGCGGACGGCGCCTCGACGCTTGCCCTTCCAGGCGACGTAGTAGCGCTCGCCCATCCTGCGCATCCGCAGGGTGTTCTCGGCATCGGTGTGCAGGTAGCCCTGCACGATGCGGACACCGTTCCGGCAATGCGCGAGAACGGTCGGCAGGGCGAGGAACTTGCGTTCGATCTCGATCGACATGCGGCGCCTGAGTCGTTCGCGGTGCGACGTCGTTACGCACAATCCTAGCGGGTGCAAAGGCACTAGCCGCGCAATTCCGCGTTATCCCGATCACGCAACTTCGGGAGCGCTCGTCGCTTCGATGCCAATCAATAGGGTTGTTGACCCTTTGGTTGCAGAGCAGGATTGCTCGAAGATCATGCAAGCCGCCGAGGAGGCGACGCTGAAGAAGAAGGAATAACGGCGGCGGCAGATCGCAGCCCTGCCGTTCAGAATCGATGCGGAGGGGCGAGTCGAGGTTCTTCTCGTGACGTCCCGTGAGACGAAACGCTGGATCATCCCGAAGGGCTGGCCGATGTCCGGCTGGAAGGATCACCGCGCCGCCGAGCAGGAAGCGTTCGAGGAGGCCGGGCTCAAGGGTCGGATCGGCAAGAAATCGGTCGGGCGCTATCGGTATGACAAGCGATTGGACGACGGCAGCGCCATCTCGTGCGCGGTCAAGGTCTATCCGCTGGAGGTCAGCAAGGAACGCAAGTGCTGGCCCGAACGGAAGCAGCGCACCCGCCGCTGGTACGCCGCCGAGGAAGCGGCCACTCTGGTGCAGGAGCACGACCTGCAATCCCTGCTGCGCGGCTTCCGCGAGCAGCCGGGCGGCTAGAGCCGCAACCGACCGCGTCGAGGCGGCCCCCACCCTCTCCCCTCATCCTGAGGTGCCCGCGTCAGCGGGCCTCGAAGGAGGGCTCCAGCCTGACGCGCGATCCCTGGAGCCCTCCTTCGAGGCCGCCGCTTCGCGACGGCACCTCAGGATGAGGGGACGATCTGGAGAAGGCAGGCTGAACCAACATGATCGGATGCCGCTCGAGCGCGGTTTCCGTTTGATCGGAATCACCTGATTCGCCGTAAAAGACCGGGCCGCCCATCGCCGCGTCCGTGCATCACGTCCTGGCGCCGGTTCATAGTCTCGTCCGGCCATGGCCTGGCGACCTGCAGGTCGCGGGACGCCAGGGTCCAGGGGATGACACTCCTGCACCGGTTGATCGTCAGTGCCTGTCACGCGATTGTCCGCCCGGCCTCGGCCTGCGGTCTCACGCGGGGCCAGCGTTTGTCCGAGTGCGACGTCGGACAGGTCCGGCAAGGATGGATCGGTGATCGCGATGCCGGATGCTCCGAGGATCGACGAGGGCGCATTCGATTACGGCACGCTGCCGCCCATCGACCGCTTCCGGGACGTACTGGACGATGCCGGCTACGTGCCCGTCCCGGATTCCTGGTGGATCGCCCTGAGTGACGTCACCATGTCCACGGCCGCCATCGAGGAGGGCCGCTACAGGGCCGTGAACCTCGCGGGCGCCGCCGCGATCGCATCCATCCGCAATGCCCTGCCGGGTCGCGAGATCCCCTTCGTCTTCGGCGGGGACGGCGCGAGCGTCCTGATCCCGCCGGATGGCCGCGCGACGGTCGAGGCGGCGCTGGCGGCGACCGTGACCTGGGCGCGCGACGATCTGAAACTGAGCCTTCGGGCGGCCCTGGTCCCGGTTTCCGCCGTGCGGGACGCGGGGCACGACCTGCGCGTCGCCCGCTACAGGGCGTCGTCGGATATCGCCTATGCGATGTTCACCGGCGGGGGCTTGGCCTGGGCGGAAGCCGCCATGAAAGCCGGCCTTTTCGCCGTGGCGCCGGCTGTCGGCCGGGCACGTCCCGACCTCAGCGGCCTCTCCTGCCGCTTCAAGCCGGTGGGCAGGAGCAACAGCGTCGTTCTCTCGCTGATCGTGCTCCCGCGACCCGGGATCGACCGGGCTCGTGTGCGCATCGTGCTGGAGAGCGTGATCGCCGCCATCGACGAGGGACCCCGAATGGGCTGCCCCCTTCCCGAGGAAGGACCGGCGATGCGCGCACCCTGGTCGGGGTTGAGGGACGAAGCGCGGATCGCCGGTCCCGCCTTCGGGTCCTACGCCCTGCGCTGCGCGTTGGCCCTGGCGCGTCGGTGCTTCTCCTTCGCGATCTTCCGCTTGAAATGGAGCGTCGGCCGGTTCTCACCCCGCATCTACACACGGCAGCTCGTCGCCAATGCCGACTTTCGAAAATACGATGACGGCTTGCGCCTGACCGTCGCCTGTCCGTCTCGGACCGTCGACGGGATCGATGCGATGCTGGCGGCGGCGCAAGCGCAGGGATTGATCCGATACGGAATGCACCGGCAGGACGCAGCTGTGGTGACGTGCATCACCCCCTCGCCGGTGCGCGCCGATCATCTGCACTTCATCGATGGCGCCGGGGGCGGCTATGCCCGCGCGGCACAGAACCTCAAACGGACAGCCGGTTGAGACACGTGGTGTCGCGCCGTGCGGCGAGAAGTGGCGAAGCAGAAGCCGGATCTTGGCAAAGGGGGATTTGACCCTGCGACCCGAGGAGCCTGTTACCCTTCGCTTCGGGAAGCCTAACCCCCACAACCCCGCGATGATCGACCATCAAGCGATTACGGGCGCAGAGTAGCCGATCGCCGTCTGCGGAAACGTCATCGTGAACCGGCAACCGCTCCCTTCGGCCGCCCGGACGCTCACGGCTGCATCGTGAAGCTTGGCGATGGCAGCGACCAGGCTCAGGCCGAGTCCGTTGCCGGGAGTTTGGCGGGACATCTCCGCGCGGTAGAACCGTCGGAAGACCTTATCGTGTTCGCTCACCGGGAGGCCGGGGCCGGTATCCTCGACGGCCACCGCGACGGCTCGGCCACTGCAGGCCACCTCGACGCGCACGACGCCCCCGGGGGGTGTGAATTTCACGGCGTTGTCGATGAGGTTCGACAGGGCCTCGAAGCAGAGGTCCCGATCCCCGTGGACGGCGTTTGGTCCCTCCGCGACGGCCAGCACGAGCCGGACACCCTTCTCCTCGGCCTCGGGCTCGAAGAAATCGACCGCCGCCGCAGCCAGCTCGCCGAGATCGACTGAGGCGAAGGCGGTCCTGCGGCCTTCCTCCATCGCTCCGATCCGCAGGACGGCGGTGACCATGGCGAGCGTCTGGTCGATCCAGGCGAGGCCCTGATCGATGGCTTCGTGAAACTCCGCGGCCGTCTTGGCCTGCGCCCGGCTCCGTTCGAGCCGGGCACGCAGGCGGGTGAGCGGCGTGCGCAGGTCGTGGGCGACGGCATCGCCGACGCTGCGGACCTCGCCCATCAGGTGCTCGATCTCGTCGAGCATCCGGTTCACATTCGCGGCGAGGCGGTCGAACTCGTCGCCTCGCCCCCCGACCGGCAGACGCTTGCCGAGGTTGCCGCGCATCACCTCGGCCAAGGCGGCCTCCGTGGCGGCGAGGCGCCTGCGGCCCCGGCGGGCGAGGACGACGCCGCCGATCCCGGACAGCGCCAGCATCGGCAGCAGGCCGAGGCCGAGTGCCCGCAGGGTCGTCACCCGGACCGTGTCGATGTCGTCGGTGTCGTGGGCGATCACCGCCGTGCCGCCGCCGGGAAGCGCCAAGGCCGCCGCCCAGATTTCGTCGTCGAGGCGGCGACCGCCGACCTCCACCGTGGCGTTCACGCGATAGGCGTCGCCGTCCAGGGGAAGGCCCTTCGGCATCCGGTCGAGGTTGCCGGCGCGGCGCGTTCCGTCCGAAGAGAACAAACCGCCGTAATGGCGGGCGTGAGGGTCCATCGCAGTCCAGGTATCGACCCTCAGCGCCGTGGTGTCGGGATCGGCCACGGCCGCCCGGACTTCGAGCCGCAGGGTCTCGGCAAGCTCCTCCCGCAGGTACGAGGCTGTCTGCCAGTAGATGAAGGCGAACATCGTCAGCGCGAGGAGCACCGACCACAGGGCGATCCCTACCGCCCACCGCAGGGTGGTCGAGCGCAGGACGTCAGTCATCGGGGGTGAGGGTGAAGCCGACGCCGCGGACGTTCTGGATCAGGGGTGGCTCGCCGGCCGCCTCAAGCTTTCGGCGCAAACGGCCGAGATGGACATCGATGAGGTTCGATTTCGGGGTGAAGCGGTAGTCCCAGACCTCTTCGAACAGCATCGCCCGGGTGACGATCCGGCCGGGCGAGCGCATCAGGTAGGTCAGCAGCTTGAATTCGCGGGGCAGGAGGTCGAGGTCGCGTGCGCCGCGCCGGCTGGTCCCAGCGATGAGATCGATTTCGAGGCTGCCGACCCGTAGCAGCGTCTCGCGGCTGTCGACGGGGCGGCGGAGCAGCGCCTCGATCCGCGCGGCGAGTTCGCCGAGGGCGAAGGGCTTGGCAAGATAGTCGTCGCCGCCGGCCCGGAGGCCGCGGATGCGCTCGTCCACGTCACCCAGCGCGCTCAGCACCAGGGCGGGCGTCCGGTCCCCGTCGCGGCGCAGGTCCTGAAGCACGCCGAGCCCGTCCTGGCCGGGAAGCATCCGATCGAGGATGATCGCGTCCCAGCCGCCCTCCCGCGCCGACCGGGCGCCATCCGGCCCGGTCGATGCCCAGGCGACATCGTGGCCGCGCCCGCGCAGATCGTCGAGCACGTCCCCGGCCGTGTCCGCATCGTCCTCGATCAGCAACAGCCTCGCCACGCTCGCCCGATCCTCCCGTTCTCTCATTGTGGCCCATGCCGGCCCGGCGGTCTGTGGGACGCAACGAGTGTGAACCCGAATTTAGTGGCGACCCATCGGCTTCGCCCAACTTATTAGAATGGCTCTAACGCTTAACTCGGCTCGATTTCGCGCCAGACCGATCTTGTCACAGGCCCCACCGATGTTGCTCTCGCCCTGCGGCCACGCCGCATCCGACGCGATCCCGAACCGCTGAGGGAGCGCAACCATGCCGCGGAAGCGGCGGCCCCGCCGCCTCATCAATCGCTACGCCCAGAGCCGGCTCTACGATGTCGAGACCCAGACCTATGTCTCCGTCCAGCGGCTCCGGGAATTGCGCGGCGAGGGCTTCGACGTGGTGATCCGCGAGGTCGAGACCGGGCGCTACGTCAGCAACGAGGTGCTCCCGTCGGGTTTCGACGCATGATTGGCTCCCTCTCCCATGCGGCCTCCGGCCCGACCGGCCGGCGGACTGCCCGCTCATGTCGCTGAACGCCGAATCGTCCGCGCGCCACGCGGACTCGTCAGACCCGATCGAGAGCTTCGGCCCGGACGAGCGCGAGGAGACCGCCTCACGGTCTCCGAGCGTGCGCCGCAGCCGCGCGCCGAGGGCGCTCCTCCTCCTGATCGTCCTGGCCGCCGCGGCCTTCGCGGGCTGGACGTATCGCGGCGCGATCCTCGATGCGCTCGGCCTTGCCGCGCCGGCCGCTTCCGATACGGCAGCCGACAAGCCCGCCGATACGCCCGCAAATCCGGATCTCGTCACCCTCGACGAGGCCGGACAGAAGCGCATCGGTCTCGCCTTCGGCCGAGCGGAGACCCGTCGGATCGTGCTGCCGGTGCGCGCCCCCGGCTCCGTCGCCTTCGACGAGCGGCGGGTGACGCATCTCAAGCCGCGCACGCAAGGGCGAGTCCTGAGCCTCGCGGTCCAGCCCGGCGACCGGGTCATGGCGGGCCAGACCCTCGCGACCCTCGACGCCGCCGGCATCCTCGATGCCCGCAACGGAGTCCAGGCCGCTCAGGCGACGCTCGGCGAGGCACAGGCCTCCGAGGCGGCGGCGGCATTGCAGGTCAAGCGCGGGCTGGATCAACTGAAATTCGGCGGCGTCGCTCAGTCGGAGGTCGAGCGGCGTCAAGTCGATCTGGCCAAGGCCCAGGCGGCGGTGAAATCGGCGCAGGCGAATGCGGAGATGTACCGCGCACAGTACCAGCGCCTCGCCCCGGCCGAGGGGGCCGCGCCCGGAACCAGCGCCATCGTCACGCCGATCGGCGGCGTGGTGACGAGCGTGGGCATCACGCTGGGCGAGGTGGTCGATACCGGGCGGGACGCCTTCACCGTGGCCGACCCCACCCGCGTCGTCGTGCTGGCGAACCTCTACGGGGCCGACATCGCCCGTGTGAAGGCGGGCGACGACGCGTCGGTGGAGAGCCCGATGCCCGGCCATCCGCCCTTCGAGGGTCACGTCCGCTCGGTGAACGCGGCCCTCGATCCGGCGACGAACACGGCTCCGGCGCGGATCGAGCTCGACAACCCGCAGGATCTGCTCCGGGCCAACCAGTTCGTCTCCGTGACGGTGGCGGCGGATCTCGGCCGCGAGGGCGTCACCATTCCCGCCTCGGCCGTGCAGCAGACGGAAGCCGGCCCGATCACATTCGTCCGCCAAGCCACGGACCGGTTCGAGCGGCGGCCCCTCACGCTTGGCATCCAGCGCGCGGATTGGGTGGAGGTGCGGAACGGCGTGGCGGAAGGCGAGACGGTCGCGACCGCAGGCAGTTTCGGCCTCAAGGCCATCCTGCTGCGCAACCTCCTCGGCTCGACGGATTGAGGGCGCGATGAGGACCTGGTTCGCCCTGCTGGTGCGCCGCCGCTTCCTGGTGCTGATGATCGCGCTCGCCGCGGGGGCGGCCGGAATCGCCAACCTCGAAGGGCTCTCCATCGACGCGGTGCCGGACATCTCGCCGAAGCAGGTGATGATCCTGACCCTCTCGCCGGGGCTCGGCCCCCTGGAGGTCGAGCGGCTCGTCACTTTCCCCGTCGAGAACGCGATGGCCGGCGCGCCGGGGCTCGCCAGCGTCCGCTCGACATCGCGGGCCGGCGTCTCGGCGGTCTACGCCACCTTCGACGAGTCCGTGCCGGTGACGGCGGCGCGGGCAGAGGTCTTCCAGCGCCTCCCCCAGGCCAAGAGCCTGATGCCGGCGGGCGTCGGCGACCCACAGATGGGACCGATGGCGACGGGCCTCGGGGAGATCTACCAGTTCGAGTTGCGCGGCCCCGCCTACACGCCGATGCAGTTGAAGCGCATCCTGCAATGGACCATCGCGCCGAAGCTGAAGCTCACGCCCGGCATCGTCGACGTGAACATCTACGGCGGCCAGATGGCGACCAACGAGGTCCGCGTCTCGGCGGAAGCGTTGCGCCGCTACGGCGTGACGCTCGCCCAGGTCTACACGGCGCTTTCCGAGAACAACGCCGCCCGGGGCGGCGCCTATATCGAGCACAACGACCAGCAGGAAACGATCCGCGGCCTCGGTCTCGCCAAGAGCCCGGAGGATATCGCCGCCATCGTCGTCGCGACCGGCCCCGGCGGCGTGCCCGTGACCCTCGGAACCCTCGGCACGGTGCTGGAGGCGCCGAAGGTCCGGCTCGGCGCCGTCACCCACGATGCGCAGGGTGAGACGGTCGTCGGCATCGCGCTCATGCGCTACGGCGAGAATGCCAGCGCCGTGGTCGCGGAGGTGAAGAAAACCATCGCGGACCTGCGCAAGCAGCTTCCGCCGGGGGTCGAGATCGTCCCCTACTACGACCGCAGCGCCCTGGTGGACCGCACGATCCACACGGTGGAGCACAACCTCCTCGAAGGGGCGGTGCTGGTCATCGTGGTGCTGCTTCTGCTGCTCGGCAACCTGCGCGCTGGGCTGATCGTCGCCGCCGCGATCCCGCTCTCGATGCTGATGGCCTTCGCCGGGATGCGGCTGCTCGGCCTGTCGGGCAACCTGATGAGCCTCGGGGCCATCGATTTCGGGCTGATCGTCGACGGCGCCGTGGTGATGATCGAGAACGTGCTCCGCGCCCGCAGCGAGCACCCGGACCGCCCGGCCCACGACCTGATCCGCGACGCCGCCGCCGAGGTGGCTCGCCCGGTGATCTTCGCGGTGGCGATCATCATCGTCGTCTACGTGCCGATCCTCGCCCTCGAGGGCGTGGCCGGCAAGATGTTCGCCCCGATGGCGCTGACGGTGATCCTGGCGCTCGGCTCCTCGCTGATCGTCACGCTGACCCTGATGCCGGCGCTCGCGGCGATCTTCCTCGCCGGGAAAGGCATCGGCGAGCACGAGACGCGCCTCGTCCACGCGGTGCGGGGTGCCTACACTCCGGTGCTGCTCTGGGCCGAGCGACACGTGCTCGCGACCGTCCTCACGGTGCTCTGCCTGTTCGCCGGCTCCTGCGTGGTGGCCACGCGGCTCGGGGGCGAGTTCCTGCCGAAGCTGTCCGAGGGCTCGATCGTCATCACCTCGGAGAAGCTGCCGGGGATTGCGCTCGACGCCTCGCTCGCGACAGTGACCCGCATCGAGCGGGTGCTGAGATCCTTCCCCGAGGTGAAGCGGATCGTCTCGCTCACCGGCAGCGCCGAGATTCCGACCGACCCGATGGGCGTCGAGTCGACGGACAGCTTCATCACCCTCGCCGATCCGTCCACCTGGAAGACCGCCGACAGCCAGGACGGTCTCGTCGCGGCCTTCGACAAGCGCCTCAAGGAGGAGGTGCCCGGCGTCGCCTACACCTTCTCGCAGCCGATCCAGATGCGGATGGACGATCTGCTGGAGGGCGTGCGCGGCGACGTCGCGATCAGCCTCTATGGGGACGACCTGAAGGTCCTGAAGGACACGGCCGATGCCATCGTGCGCGTGGTCTCGGGCATCCAGGGCGCGGCGGACGTGAAGGCCGAGGCCCAGGCCGGGATGCCGGCCCTTTCGATCCAGGTCGACCGCGCCCGGGCCGCCCGCTACGGCATCAACGTGTCGGACGTGCTCGACGTGGTCGAAAGCATCGGCGGCCGGAGCGCCGGCATGGTCTACGGCGACGACAATTCCATCACCGACATCGTGGTCCGGCTGGATCCGGCCGACCGCAGCGACATCGAGCGCATCCGCGCCCTGCCGGTTGGACGGCAGAGCAAGGAGAACGGCCCCGCGATGACGGTGCCGCTCTCGATGGTCGCCTCGGTGGAGGTCGAGTCCGGCCCGGCCCAGATCAGCCGTGAGCGGCTACAGCGTCGGATCTCGGTCCAGGCCAACGTCCGAGGCCGTGATGTGCAGAGCTTCGTCGACGCCGCCCAGAAGGCCGTGTCCGATCAGGTGAAGCTGCCGCCCCGCTACGCGCTGCAATGGAGCGGCCAGTACCAGAACCTGCAGGAAGCGACGGCCCGGCTCTCGATCGTCGTCCCGGCGGCTTTGGCGGGAATCCTCGTCCTCCTGGTGGTGATGTTTGGCGATATCCGTCTCGCCGGCCTGATCTTCCTCAACGTGCCGATGGCCGCCACGGGGGGTATCCTGGCGCTCGCTTTGCGGGACATGCCCTTTTCGATCTCGGCGGCGATCGGCTTCATCGCGACCTTCGGCATCGCGATCCTGAACGGCGTGGTGCTGACGAGCTACATCCGCGACCTCGAAGGCTCCGGCCTCGACCCAAGGGAGGCCGCCACCCGTGCCGCCGAAATGCGGCTGCGCCCGGTGATGATGACCGCCCTCGTCGCGGCCTTGGGCTTCCTGCCGATGGCCCTTTCGACGAGCGCGGGCGCCGAGGTGCAGCGCCCCCTCGCCACCGTAGTGATCGGCGGGCTGATCTCCGCGACGCTGCTGACCCTCGTGGTCCTGCCGGCGGTCTATCCGGTGGTCGCGCGGCTGCGTCTGTCTGCCCTCGGTTTGCGGGCCGGCGGATTGCACGAGCGAGGGCCGTCGCGGCCCCGCCAGCGGGCGCGAGAGGGCGCCGACGGCTAGGGCGGTTTCGGTTCGATTGGGATCGCCGGCACCTCCGTCCTTGCGAGCGTAGCGAAGCGATCCAGGGCCTTTTCCGAATGCGGCGCATCCTCCGATCCATCGCCGATGGTCCGGTTCGTGCTTGCTCGCGCCGGTCACTCCCGACCGTGCCAGTCACCTCCGTCGCTCGTCGCACGGACGGGCGACGGGTCCGCGCCGATGGCCGGACCGCACCTCTTACCCCAGCCCGGTTCCCCATGCCCGAATGCCTCGTCTTCCGCGTGCCCGCGCAGCATCCCGCTGATGTCTCCGGGGTCATGAGCCTCGTCGCCTCCGGAGCGGTGAGCGCGACCGAGATCGTCGCGATCTTCGGCAAGACCGAGGGCAATGGCTGTGTGAACGACTTCACCCGGCAGCTCGCCGTGATGGCGCTGGAGACGGCGCTGGCGGGCGCCATGGGCTGCACGGCGGCGGAGGTCGGAGCCCGGATCGCTCTCGTCATGTCCGGCGGCACCGAGGGCGGTCTCTCACCGCATTTCCTCGTCCTCGCCCGGCGGGAGGGACCGGCAGCACCAGAGGGAAAGGCGCTCGCCATCGGCACGGCCTTCACCGCGGAATTCCGGCCTGAGGAGATCGGCCGGATGGCGCAGGTCGAGGCGACTGCGGCGGCGGTCGTCCGGGCCATGGCCGGGGCGGGGCTCACCGACCCCGCCGACGTGCATTTCGTGCAGGTGAAATGCCCGCTGCTGACGAGCGCCCGGATCGCCGAAGCCGCCGCCCGGGGGCACGGCGTCGCTACGCACGACACCTACGCCTCGATGGGCCTGTCCCGGGGCGCCTCGGCGCTGGGCATCGCCGTCGCCCTCGGGGAGGTCGATCGCGACATGCTCTCGGATTCCGCCATCGGCGCCCGGCGCGACCTCTTCTCCGGCCGCGCCAGCGCCTCGGCGGGAATCGAACTGATGCGCAACGAGATCATCGTGCTCGGCAACGCGCCGGGCTGGACCGGTCCCCTCGCCATCGCGCACCGGGTGATGGAAGACGGCATCGACCTGCCCGCGATCCTGGGGGTGCTCACCGATCTCGGCTTGCCGGGGGCGGGGCAATTGCCGCCCGAGGCGTCGGAGCGCGTGATCGCCCTGCTCGCCAAGGCCGAGCCTTCCCATGACGGCCTGATCCGGGGGCGGCGCCACATCATGAACGACGACAGCGACATCAACGCCACCCGGCACGCCCGCGCCCTTGTCGGCGGGGTGGCCGCCGCCGCCCTCGGCCGGACGGACCTGTTCGTCTCCGGCGGCGCCGAGCATCAGGGGCCGGACGGCGGCGGCCCGGTGGCCATCATCGCCCGCGTGAGGAGCTGACGCCGTGCCCGAGTTCGACCTCGCCATCCGCAACGGCACGGTGGTGACCGCCGCCGACACCCTGCGCGCCGATATCGGCATCCGCGACGGGCGCATCGCCGCCGTGGCCGAGCGGATCACCGATGCCGCCCGCACCGTCGACGCCACCGGCCTCCTCGTGCTGCCGGGGGGCATCGACAGCCACGTGCACATCGCGCAGGCCTCCGGGCCCGGCATCGTCATGGCGGACGACTTCGCCTCCGCGACACGGGCGGCGGCGGCCGGCGGCAACACCTGCGTGATGCCCTTCGCCCTCCAGCCCCGGGGCACGTCCCTCCGGCAGGCGACCCACGCCTACCGGGCGCTCGCCGAGGGCCAATGCCACATCGACGTGGCGATCCATCTCATCGTCTCGGATCCGACCCCGGCGGTGCTCGGCCAGGAGCTGCCGGCCCTGATCGCCGAGGGCTACACCTCGTTCAAGGTCTTCATGACCTACGACGACCTCGTCCTGAACGACCGGCAGATCCTCGACGTGTTCGACCTCGCCCGCCGGGAGGGCGCCCGCGTGATGGTCCATGCCGAGGGCTACGACACCATCCGCTACATGAGCGAGAAACTGGAGCGGGCCGGGCAGACCGCGCCCTACGGCCACGCTCTGTCGCGGCCGGAACTGGTGGAGCGCGAGGCGGCGCACCGGGCGATCTCCCACGCCGAACTCGTGGACCTGCCCATCGTCATCGTCCACGTCTCGGGGGAGCAGGCGATGGAGCAGATCGCCTGGGCCCGCGCGCGGGGGCTGAAGATCCACGCCGAGACCTGCCCGCAATACCTCACCCTCACCGCCGAGGACCTGAAGGGCCGGGGCGAGGCCGACCCGATGGCGGGGGCGAAATACGTCTGCTCGCCCCCGCCCCGCGATACTGCGAGCCAGGCCGCGATCTGGCGCGGGCTGCAGGGGGGCGTGTTCGAGATCGTCTCCTCGGACCATTGCCCGTTCCGCTACGACGACGCAGAGGGCAAGCTGAACCCGCGGGCGAAGGACTCCTTCCGCTACGTCCCCAACGGCATCCCCGGCATCGAGACCCGTCTGCCGATCCTGTTCTCCGAGGGCGTCTCGGCGGGGCGCCTCTCCCTGAACCGCTTCGTGGAATTGACCGCGACGAACCACGCCAAGCTCTACGGCCTCTATCCGCGCAAGGGCTCCATCGGCGTCGGCTTCGACGCGGACCTGACCCTGTGGGACCCGAACCGGAAGGAGACGATCACGCAGGCCAACCTCCATCACGGGGCGGACTACACCCCCTGGGAGGGGTTCCGCGTGACGGGCTGGCCGGTGATGACCCTCGCCCGGGGGCAGGTCGTGGCCGAGGACGGCCGGGTCGTCGGCGAGCCCGGACGGGGCCGGGTGCTCGACCGATCCGTGCAGGCCACACCCCCGCTCTGATCGCCGGATTCCCGGCCCGCTCGGGGGCCGACTGGCCCGTCCCTTGCTGGGCTGGACGCGGGGAGAATGGCATGGATGTCGAGCTGATCAGGCTGACCAAGCGCTACGGCCAGACCGTGGCGGTGGACGGCATCGACCTGAAGGTCCGGTCGGGGGCCTATTGCTGCCTGCTCGGCCCCTCGGGCTGCGGCAAGACCACCACCCTGCGGATGATCGGCGGGCACGAGACGGTCTCGTCCGGCGACGTGGTCATCGGCCCCAGGGCGGTGGGCGACGCGACGCCGGCCGAGCGCGGCACCGCGATGATGTTCCAGAGCTACGCTCTGTTCCCGCATCTCAACTGCCGGGACAACGTCGCCTTCAGCCTGCGGATGCGCGGCGTCGGCAAGGCCGAGCGGCGGGCGAAGGCCCTCGCCATGCTCGACCTCGTGCAGATGGCCCACCTCGCCGAGCGCCTGCCGGCCCAGCTCTCGGGCGGCCAGCAGCAGCGCGTGGCGCTCGCCCGCGCCCTCGTCACCGGCCCCAAGGTGCTCCTCCTCGATGAGCCGCTCTCGGCCCTCGACCCGTTCCTGCGGGTGCGGATGCGGACGGAGCTGAAGCGGATCCAGGCTGAGCTCGGCCTCACCTTCATCCACGTCACACACAGCCAGGAGGAGGCGATGGCCCTCTCCGACCTCGTGGTGGTGATGAATGGCGGCCGCATCGAGCAGGCCGCCGACCCGCGCACGGTGTTCGAGCGCCCGGCCACCGCCTTCGTCGCCCGCTTCATCGGCGGCCACAACGTCATCCGCCTGCCCGACGCCACCGAGATCGCCGTGCGCGCCGACCGGATGCGCCTCGGCCCGGAGGCCGGCGTCGAAGCAGTGCCGGCCAAGGTCGTGTCCATCGAATACCAGGGCACCAGCGTGCATGTGGGCTTCGAGGCCGACGGCCTCGGCGGCGGCGCGCCCGCCGCCCTCACGGCGGTGATCGCGGACGGCGCCTATGCGGGCCGTCCCCTCGCCCTGGGGCAGACCGTGCCGCTCGGCTGGGACGCGGCGGCCGCCCACCGCCTGAGCGCCTGATTTCCTGAGAGTTCCAACGCGTCGAGGACCCTCCGCATGACCACCACGATCAAGCTCAGTCGCCGCACCCTGCTCCGGGGAGCGGGGGCCACCGGGCTGACCCTCGGCGCCGGGCCGATCACCGGCTTCCCGAACGTCATCGCCGCCGAGCCCGTGACCCTGCGCTACCTCGGCACCGCCGTGAACCAGTCCGCCGACATCGCCCGGAAAGTGAAGGAGGATCTCGGCATCACCATCGAGTACATCCCCGTCGTCACCGACGAGGTGACCAAGCGCGTGGTGACGCAGCCGAACTCCTTCGACCTCCTCGACACGGAGTTCTTCAGCCTCAAGAAGCTCCTGCCCTCCGGCAACATCCAGGGCATGGACGCCCGCCGGATCAAGCAGGCGGACAACATCACCCCGGTCTTCACCAAGGGCGAAGTCGGCGGCAAAAGGATCGGCGATCAGGGCACGGCGCCGAAGAAGGTGTTCTACCTGGAGGGGCAGAACTCCAAGAGCTTCGCCTCTTCGCCGACCGAGTGGATCACCCTGATCCCCACCACCTATAACGCCGACACGCTGGGCATCCGTCCGGACCTGATCAAGCGGCCGGTGACGAGCTGGAAGGAGCTCCTGAACCCCGAATTCAAGGGCAAGGCCTCGATCCTCAACATCCCGTCCATCGGCATCATGGATGCCGCCATGGTGATCGAGGCGACCGGCGACTACACCTATCCCGACAAGGGCAACATGACGAAGGCCGAGATCGACCGCACCATCAAGGTGCTGATCGAGGCCAAGCGCGCCGGCCAGTTCCGCGCCTTCTGGCAGGACTTCAACGAATCCGTGAACCTGATGGCCTCGGGCGAGACGGTGATCCAGTCTATGTGGTCGCCGGCCGTCACGAAGGTGCGCTCGCAGGGCGTGGCCTGCACCTACCAGCCCCTCAAGGAGGGCTACCGCGCCTGGGCGACGGGCTTCGGCCTGCCCAAGCCGCTGGCGGGCCGCAAGCTCGACGCGGCCTACGACTTCATCAACTGGTTCCTCTCCGGATGGGCCGGCGCCTACCTCAACCGCCAGGGCTACTACTCGGCGGTGCTCGACACGGCCAAGGCCAACATGGAGCCCTACGAGTGGGCCTACTGGATGGAGGGCAAGCCCGCCGAGAAGGATATCAAGGGGCCGGACGGGACCGTGCTGGAGAAGGCCGGCGCGGTGCGCGACGGCGGCTCCTTCGAGACCCGGATGGGAGCCGTCGCCTGCTGGAACGCGGTGATGGACGAGAACACCTACATGGTCCGCAAGTGGAACGAGTTCATCGCCGCGTGACCGACACCGTCCTGCCGGCCCTCGCCGAATCCCCGGCCGCGCCGGCCGCCGCGAGCCTCACCGCCAAGACCCGGCGCCGCCGGGCCCTGGCCTATGTCCAGGCGGCGCCGATGGCGTTCGTCTTCGCCGCCTTCTTTCTCGTACCGCTGCTGCTTACCCTCATCGTGAGCTTCTGGGAGTACAACGAGTACGAGATCATCCCGTCCTTCACGGTGCAGAACTACGTCGACGTGTTCGACGGCTGCCTCAGCGCCGCCGATCCCTGCACGACGGTGAGGACCTACCTCTCGACCCTGAAATTCTGCGCGCTGACCTGGGCCTTCACCCTGCTGATCGGCTTCACGGTGGCGTATTTCGTGGCCTTCCACGTCCGCTCGGCGACCATGCAGATGGCGCTGTTCCTCGTCTGCACGATCCCGTTCTGGACCTCGAACGTGATCCGCATGATCTCGTGGATCCCGCTGCTCGGCCGCAACGGCCTCGTCAACGACAGCCTCCTGGGTCTCGGGCTGATCGACCGGCCGATCGAGGGGCTGCTCTATTCCGACTTCGCGGTGGTGCTCGCCTTCGTGCACCTCAACACGGTCTTCATGATCGTGCCGATCTTCAACAGCATGGCGCGGATCGACCGCGCGCTGATCGAGGCCGCCTACGATGCCGGGGCGAGCGGCTGGCAGACCCTGTGGCACGTCGTGGTCCCGCTGACGAAGCCCGGCATCGCCATCGGGTCGATCTTCGTCATCACCCTGGTGATGGGCGACTTCGTGACCGTCGGCGTGATGGGCGGCCAGCAGATCGCCTCCGTGGGCAAGGTGATCCAGGTGCAGATGTCGGCGCTGCAACTCCCGGCGGCGGCGGCGAACGCCGTGGTGCTGCTCGGCGCGGTGATGCTGATGATCGTCGCGATGACCCGGCTCATCGACCTGCGCAAGGAGCTGTGAGCGCCATGCGCGACCGCCCCCGCTCCCCCGCCTTCTACGGCCTCGCCGCGTTCTTCGCCCTGTTCGTCGCCTTCCTGTACGGGCCGACGCTGACGATCCTCGTGCTCAGCTTCCAGGGTCCGCAGGGGGGACTGACCTTCCCGATGAACGGCGTCTCGACCCATTGGTTCGGGAAGCTCTGGGCGGGCGTCGGCATCGTCGACATCTGGGGCGCCCTGTGGCGCTCGCTGCGGCTGGGCCTCGTGGTGATGGCGCTGACCGTGGGAATCGCCTTCTTCGCGGGCCTCGCCTTCCGCAAGCGCTTCGCCGGGGAAGGAGCCCTGTTCACCGTGGCGGTGGCGAGCCTGATCGTGCCCTCCATCGTCGTGTCCCTCGGCATCGGGCTGGAATTCCGCCTCCTCGACGAGGCGGTGAACGCGGTGGCCGCCGCCACCGGCTGGGGCTGGCTGCAGGATCACGGCACCCTGATGGGGCTCTATACCTCGGCGCTCGGCGCGCACCTGACGTGGACCCTGCCCTTCGGCCTCCTCATCATGTTCGCGGTCTTCAACCGGTTCGATCCGGCCTACGAGGAGGCCGCGCGCGACCTCGGGGCCACCGGGCCCCAGATCCTGCGCCACGTCGTGGTGCCGATCCTCGGGCCGTCGCTGGTCGGCGTCGCCCTGTTCGGCTTCACCCTGTCCTTCGACGAACTGGCCCGCACCAGCCAGGCCATCGGCGGCCGCAATACCCTGCCACTCGAATTGCAGGGCCTGACGACGACGGTGACGACGCCCGAGATCTACGCTCTCGGCACCCTCACCACGGGGATGTCCCTGGCGGTGATCGCCACGGCGCTCGCCGCGAGCCTGTACCTTCAGCGGCGCAAGGCGAGGCGCGGGTTGCGTCTCGGGTGAGGTCCTGGAAACCCTGCGCCCGCAGACAGTGACGCGCGGGAAGGGCCGGTCCCCGTCGCCTTGGGCGCCCGACAGGGTTCAGTCTCGCTACACGCGCCCCATGGCGAGTTCGACCGCCGATAGTCCAAGTATTGCGACAGTCGGGTAGAACGTCAGCGCGAACCCAAGAGCGCGCCCATGGGCTCCGTGCCGGTAGCCGATCCAGAACATCGCCCGGCCCACACAGAAGAGCGCGGTGAGCGTCATCAAGACGGTCATCGGACGATCTGAGATTGTCGCGAACGCCAGATGCGTGGGGATTGCCAAGGCGCACTGCTCGAGGGTGTTTTGCAAGATCGCGCCGGCATCTCGCACGGGCGTCGATCCAGGTCCTGCCCGGCTCCCTGCAATGTCGTCGCACGAGAAAAATCTGAGCCGGGCGACGTTTGCGATGGCAGCGGCAAGCCAGCCGACCGCGAACAGGTCCATTCGCAACGCAGCTTGCAGACGATCAATGACGGGCCGCACCGGCATGTCCACCGGCTCCCATAACGCTGCCAGCATCAATGCCAAGGCGGTGATTGCGAGGCCCGAAGCCATCCCCACTGCCACCCGGCGCTGTTCGGAGCGGAATTCGTCGGTGTTCTGCATCACCTGCCGCCAGCGTCCGAGTCGCGCGTGCTCACTCCACCAGCGCGACGGGCGGCTTGCAACGGACGTTCTTCAGAAGGGCGTCTGTTCTCGGGGACAGCAATACATGTAAGGCCTCGACATTCTTTTCGAGGCCCGCATCCGAGTGACTGTGGTTGTTGAGTATGGATGGTAGCGAGGGAGGGATTTGAACCCCCGACACAAGGATTATGATTCCTCGTAACGGAGCATTTTCGGGTCCATTCGGGCGGATCGGCACGGGCATGAAACCGGTGGAGCCCAGGCTTTTAGCATGTCCGATCAAGGCTTTGGCAACGGGTTGGCGATAGGGATGGCGGAGAACCCGGGCGGCGATCCGCCCGAAAACCTCCGCCCGAGATCCGCCCGAGTACGCCGCATGCCCGTGAAGCTCACCGAAGCCCTCGTCAAGCAAGGCGTCGCCGACGCCGTCCCCAAGGGGAAGGCGTACGACCTCATCGACGCCGGCTGCCCCGGGCTCCTCATGCGCGTCGGGCCGAGGGGCGTCCGCTTCGCCTTCAAGTTCGAGACCGGCCACAAGACCCACAGGTTGACGCTCGGCTCGACGGATCTGCTGCGGCTCGTGGAGGCGCGCGCGATCGCCACGGAGGCGCGGCGCCGTCTTGTCGACGGGCTCGGGCTCCCGGACGAGAAGTGGCTCGGGGACAAGCTGCGGCAGATGCGCAAGCTCCCTCCCAAGCCGGAGAAGGGCCCAAGGGACCCGGCCCTGGTCGAGGCGTTCCTGGATTCCTGGGGCCCGCACAAGTGGACGTGGGAGGAGGCCCGCACGGCATTCCTCACCGAAGTCGCGCGCACCCGGCGGGCGGCCACGCACACGGACTATCGCAAGCTGCTCCACTCGCCCGAGCTCGCGGTGTTCGCCGACCGGAAGGTGAAGCGCATCACGATCGAGGACCTCGCCACGATCGTGCATGCGATCCATGCCTCGGGCCGGGAGCGCCACGCCGAGCACCTCGCATCCGTCCTGCGGCCGATGTGGAGCTACCTCGCCCGGCACGAACACCGCAAGGTCAGCGGCGTCGAGGCCGGGATCCCGGGCCTGCGCGCGCCCGAGCGGACGCCGGGCGACAAGCCCCGCGCGAACGGCAAGGTGCCGGGCGGATACACGGCCAAGCCCGCCGAGATCGGGCGCGTCCTCGCGATCGCCCGGGCCGGCGTCCTGGAGCCGACCGTCGCCACGTCCTTGCAGCTCCTCGTCCTGACGGGCCAGCGTCGCCGTCCCATCGTCGAGTCCCTCGTCGAGGACTTCGTCCCGTGGGCCGAGGTGCCGGGCTGGGGCGTCTGGTCGATGGGGCCGGCGCACAGGAAGACCGCGGCCAAGAGGGGCGACAAGCACAGGCATGCCCTGCCCTTGCCGCCTGCCCTGTGGGACCTCGTCCAGCAGCAGATGGCGCGGGCGCGGGATGCCGGCAGCGAGTACCTGTTCCCCCAGATCCGGGCCGCGCGGAAGGATGCCGCCTCCGACGGGCACCTATCCGACGCCGCGATCAATCACAGGCTGCTCGACATGGGGGTCGTTGCCTCCCCGCACGACCTTCGCCGCGGCATGACGACGGTCTGCCAGTCCGTGTTCCGGATCCCGAGGGACACGGTCAAAATGGTCGTCGACCACAACGAGGGCATCCGCAGCGACGACGTGTTGGAGCGCCACTACACCGAGGACGATCGCCTGGACCTCAAGCAAACCCTGATGGCTCGCTGGCACGCGTGGTCGGACGAGCAGGCCGCGATCGCGGCGGCCGCCCTTCCCTCGGCCGTCGAGCTCGGGGCCGAGCTGGCGCGCCGGCGCAGGGAGCGCGAACTCGCCGGCAAGGGGAAGCGCGCGAAGGCGACGGCCGACGTCGAGGAGGACGCCAAACCGGTCGACCTCGCCGCGTAAGGATCTTCCCGATCGGGCATCCCGATTTGAAACACCGAAATAGTCACGCCATTTTAATGGGTTACGAGATGACCCAAATCGGGATACCCGATCGGGAAGATCGCCCTCAGCCGTCCGGCTCGTCGACGCGGGCCCAGCACCTCGCCGCCTCGTCCCAGTGGAAGGGGCGAGCGTCGCCGCCGGTGGTTTTCCAGTGGTACCCATGGGCGCCCGGTTCGCCGGAGATCTCCAGGCGTCCGATCCCGCCGTCCCAGAGGACGATCTCGACAAGCCTCCGCTTAGACCTGTTCACGCGGCCGACGCTGAGGACCTCCGTGACGTAGGTCGGCACACCTTTGGGCAGGATGGCCTGGATCGCGGCCTCGACATACGCGACGTCTGCGGGGGACGGCTACGCCTTAGCCGGCGGCGGGGTCACCGCCTCGTCGAATCGGACCCACGCGCCGTCAGCGTAGTGGAACGCGCGCTGGTCGCCCTCGGCCTCCCACTCGCGCACGGTGGGCTCGGGCCCGCAGACGACGTTGAGGATGATGGTGCCACCGTCGAACAGGCGCACGCGCGAGACGAGGTCCTCGCCATCCCGGCGGGCCGAAAGGATCTCATCGGCGAACGTCGGCACGTCGGCCGGGATGCTCGCGGCGATCGCGGCCTCGACGATCGCGATGTCCCGGGGGCGCCGGCGCCCGACACCGGCGTCGTCGATGAGGGCCGTCAGGAGAGCGCTCGGCAGCGGGGGCGAGGCGGGCGGCGCTTCCGGATCTCCGTCCATATCGAAGAGGGGCAGCTGGATGGGGCCCGGCAGGACGGGTTTCGGGGGGGCCGGGCGCGGCCAGGGCCCCAGGGGGACGTGGAATTCCTGCGCGCGCCAGGCGTCGAGGAAGGCGGCGTGGGCGGGTTCCATTGTCACTCTCCTCCCCTGCAGGCGCAGTTGATGCAGACGGTCGGCATCTCCGGATGGCGCGTCAGCACGATGGCTTCGTGGTCGTCGCAGACCTCGACGCACCATGCGCAGACGAAGCCGTACTCCTGCTCGTAGTCGTCCCTCTCGCGGGGCTCGAACCAGTCCCAATCGCGCGCCATGGTCATTCCCCCTTCAGACGGTTGGCCAGAGCCCTGGCGGTTTCGCTCTGCTCGTCCAGGATCTGGATGAGGGCGTCCCCGACCCACACGGGGATCTCGCGTTCGCCGGTCGCCCACCGGGCGGGCAGTCGGGGATCGAGCGAAGGGCGGGCCCCTTCCGGATGGAGGGGACCGAGCAGGGCGGCGAGCGGCCGGCGCCACTCGGGCCCGAGGAGGAATGTCCCCACCTCGGCGAGGGTCTCGGGCGTGATGCGGCGGGTCACGCGGGTTCTCCGATGAAGGCGCGGAAGTCGGCCATGGCGGCGGCGCGTCCGGCCTCACGGCCGGCCGAGAAGGCGTCGGCGTAGATCCGGAGCGCGGTCTCGATACCCCGCCGCTCAGTCCCGAGGGGGACGTGGAAGAGCATCTCGTCGCCCTGCAGGACCGCGATCCCTTCGAGGCACGGCCTCAGGCCGTAGCCCATCTGGAGATGGCCGATGGCATCGATCTCCAGCAGGACGTCGTAGTGGCGCAACGCCTGCAGGTGCATGAAGCGCGCCCGCCACTGCGAGGCGAGCGATGCCTTCGACGGCGACGCCGTGTACGCAACATTGGCCGAGTTGAGGTGCGCCGATGCGGCGTGGACCGTGACGAGCGCCTGAGCGAGATCTCCGGGCGCGTCCTCGCGCAGAAGCCCGTCGAGGAGGCGCGATACACTGTCACCCTGAGCGACGGTGGCGGCGTCGAAGCTCGACTGAGTGGGAGCGGCCCGGGTTGGACTGCGCCTGTCGCGGGCTTGCTGCTGCTGGCATGGCTGGGTGGTCATAGCCGGCGCGGCGGCGAGGCACTCGGCCACCGCATCAATCGTGCGGCGCGCCGTCACCGGGCTGCGGTTGGGGGTGATGAACGGACGGGCTCCGGGGCTGCTCCAGCTGTAGTGATCGTTGGCCAGCACGTACCGGGTGCGGACGACATCGCCATCGGTCGTGACGCGGTACTCGTCGCGACCATGGTCCGGGAACTCCGGGCAGGGGCCGACGCTGACGGCGACGATGCCGTGCGTGGTGACGGTCCGCACGAGCCTCATGGCGACGCGGGGGGCGGCGCAGGCCTGCTGGATCTGGGTCGGCTGGGAAACCACGGCAGCGGTCTGCTCAGCGGGCTCATCCGCCTCATCGCAGGAGCAGGCATCCATGACGTAGCTGGCGAGGCGCCGGCGCACCGTGGCGAAGTCGGCCTGGTAGATGGCGAACCCGCCCTCGGAGACCTCCCACCGCGCGCCGATGCGGGCGATGCCCATGGCGTTGCTGCCGAGCACAGCATCGACCGCGCGCATGAGGAGGGTGACGTTCGGGGCGCGCTTGATGCGCGAGACGGCGGAGAGGATTTCGGATTTCGTCATGGCGTGGTTTCCCATCGTGCGAGGAGAGGTCAGTGCCTGCTCCAGGTCCCCATTATGGGGACTTGGTTAACCATCTGTCAAGACATCACAGCAGCCTCAGGGCATCGGCGTCCTCGGCGGGTATCGGCCGCGCTCGCCGGCGTGGAGACCAGTGCGTGCCGACCAGGAGGTTGGCGAGATACCCAAATGCGCGGGCCTCGTTCGCGCCACGGACAGCGATGACGCGATCGGCCGTCACGATGACGGAGCGGTCCCCGTGCTCCAAAGGAATGTGCTCCGGCACGGCCGACACCAGGCGGCCGTACATCGTGTGCGACCGCAACATGAGGACGATTGCGCAGGGTTCGGGCCCGCCATCTTGCCGGAGTACGATCTCGAACGGCGGGTTCACGCTGGGCCGCCGGACGAGCCACCCCTCTCGGAACGCCCCGACCACCTCGGCGCGCCCGTCCCGAGTGAGGGGCGCGGTCTGCCAGAGTAAGCTCTCCTGCAGGGTCAGTACGTCCGTGAACCGGCGGCTCTCGACGGTGAGGCCGGGGTCCGCCGTGAGCTGAGTTTCCGGGTGTATCGGGAGAAGGAGGGGCCTCATCGGGCGTTCGCGGTAGGGCATCGGATCACTCCTGCGACGGGGTGGCTGCGAGGTCAGGGGGCATGGGTTCGGCAGGCCTCGTGACGTTAGGCACGCGCCACACCGGGGCCGCGCTCGGGACGGCCGCGTGGTACGCCGCCAGCTGCGCGGCGGCCCGGGCCTTGCGGCTGCCCGGGCCGGTAGGCCGCGGCGCCCGGTCCATAGGAGCGAACACCGGCAGGGGCGCCGGCGGAGGTGCGGGCGTCATCCGCCGCAGGATCTCCAGCGCGGCCGCGCCCGCCGACTGGACGCCGCCGTGCGCACGGCAGAACTCGCGGATGGTCTCGGCGGGCATCCCCCGGTGGAGGACCGTCGCCTCGCCGGCGCGGCCGTAGCCGATGCCGTAGGCAGCGAGGCCCTGCGGTAGGGCGGGGTCACCGACGCGCGTTGCGACGATGGGCGCGCCGTCGCCCTCGTAGACGGCGAAGGCGGTGCCGTCCCGCAGCGTCACGATCTCGGAATCGAGGTAGGGCATCAAAATCCGCCCCTCTGGAGCAGCCTGAGCCGGAGCTTCTCGCGGCGCTTCTCCAGGGCATAACGCCTGGACTGCTCGGCCGGTGGGAGGCCACGCACCCGGATAGCCCGGAGAGGCTGGTCTTCGATGACGAAGATCGGATCGCGCGAGAGGAGCCGCCACTGCGGCTCGCCGTCATCGCCGACGACCTGCTCTACCTGCCTGACCTTCATGGCGTGGTGAACCAGGCAGCCGGCGTGCCGCCACCCCTGCGCAGTCTGGTGCGGGGCCTCATGGCCCACCGGCACGAACCTATGCCCGGCCCACACGCGCAGGACGATCCATTCCCGCCCGAGGGTGTCTCCACCGAAGCAGGCTGCGACCTTCGTGCAGACGTGCCCGAGCCACGTTTGATGAGAGGTGCCGTCGCTATCGCTCGTGCCCTGCTCCAGGCCGAGATCGAATGCCTCTGGGTGCAGGATCGGGCGATCGGGACTCAGGACGTCGGGAATGTCAGGCGGCCCAGAGAGGGCGAAGAATGCACGGACGTCGACCATGGGCTGTCTCCTAGAAGGGGATTTCGTCGGGGCCGTACGTCACGGCGGCGCAGTGCGGGTCCTCGCCCCGGGGCATCGCGGCCCGGCAGGCATCGGGCATCGCCTCGCAGTGGCGGGCGTAGAAGAAGTCGCGGTGGTCCTCGTCGAGGCCGACGTGAACGAGGTACCGCTCGCCCGGCTGCACGCCGCGGCCGATGGGGCAGCGCTCGCAGGGGCCCGGCCTGCGGGCGGTGTGCCGCCTCATGACGCCCCGGTCCGCGAACGTCGGCGCGGGATCCGGCCTCCGTCCTCGCCGAGGGCGTGCTGATAGTCCTGCGCGAGGCTCGACCAGCTCGTCATGCCGCCCTCCTCATCGGGATGTACGGCACGCCGCGCGACCGGGCGGCGACGGTGCCGATGCAGCGGTGCCCCGGGCAGTAGGGCGAGCCGAGATCGGTGGGGTGCCCGCAAGCCGGCGCGTCCCGGCGCGGGTCCCCGGCGATCCAGCGGCACATGCCGTCCCTGACATCGAGGATCGCGACCCGCCGGCTCTCCGGCAGGGCGACGTCGGAGGCCTTCGGGCGGGGGGTGAAACGCGGGGCCGGCGGGGGCGGCGGCGCGGCCTTAACCACGACGGCCTTCGGGGCCTTCCGCGGGCCCTCGTGGGGATTACGTGCAAGGCGGGTCCTGCCGGTGCCGGGGCCCAGGAAGCTGCAGCCCTCGCGGCGCATCCTGCCGATGAACGAGGAAGCGGAACGGTGGACGCCGTCGGCGGCGAGGGCGGCCGAGATGACGCCGGCCGACGCGCCGGCGAGCCAAGCGGCTTTGACGCGCTCGACGAGGTCGGGCGACCAGTTGTGGGGATGGAGGGGCATGGGGGGCGGGGCACCGGGGAGGCTCCTTGTGAACGCAGATCAATATGCATTAGCTGCACCTTTATGTCAATATCGCCATTGAAAATGACTATGCTGCGTATTAGTCTGCGTTAGCTATTTTATCCTGTGGACACGCCCATGCCCTGGTTGACTGCTCCCCCGTTGGATTTCGAAGACCTGCCCTGGCGCCTGGTCGGCGAGCGCCAGCGCTACGGGAACGCCCGCCTACTCCACGTCCTCGACGCCATCCCGCAGACGTTCCAGGACGCCTATCGCGGGGCGCGCGCCGAGATGATCGGCGCCGGCTACAGCTGGACGGACAAGGCGAACGCCCGCTCGCCGGACGGCACGCTCCTGCCGTGCTGGTGGACGAGCGAGGCCGAGGTCGACGTGCCCGCGCTCAGGGCCGCCGTCGACGCGGCGTTGGCCAAGGCGGGCGCCCGGCGCGGGGCGGCCGACCGGCGGGCCGAACAGCGGGCCGAGGCCGACGAGGTTCTGACGGCACCGATTCGCCAGCGTTTGCAGGACCTCGTGGCGAAGCGGCTGTGGTCTCTGGGGAAGGAGCTGGCATCCGCGCGTGAGCTGATGACGGCGACGTCCTGGACAGCGTACGGCGGGCGGATTGCCGAGCGGTGGCTGGAGGCCGCTGAGGCCAACAGGGTGCGTGCAGAGGCGCGCCTCGCCCGCCCGGCCATGCCGCACTGGCTCGCCCGCGCCCAGGACCCGGCCGTCCGGGCCGCCGTCCACGAGGGCCTGAAGTACCTGGCCGAGCTCGACGAGGACTGGGCGTCCGAGGAGAACGGGCGCGGCTATTCGCAGGCGACCTCCTGGACCGGGCACGCCTTGGCCGAGCGCGACGGCCTCAGCGAGCTGGAGGCCGCGCACGGCCTCCAGCTGCTGCACGGGCATCGGCGGCAGCTGCCGCCCTACCTCGCCTACCGCGCCCTCGGCATCGCGTCGGCGACGAGCCGGGAGGCCCCGGCTGGTGGGTTGCTGCCCGCGGCGTGAAGCTCCCCCCGTCACCCTCAGATCGAAGGACCTGCCCCGTGCGCATCCTCTACGCCCTGCTCGCCGCCCTCGCCGCCGCCCTGTCGGCCCCCTTCCGGATGTTGGGTTTCGGGGGCCCGCCCAACCCGGCGGCGGTGATGGCCGCGGCGGCGCTCGCCGATCGGGATGGGGACGACGAGGCCCCGATCGACGACGGCCAGTACGTCCTCGGCCTGCTCATCCGCGAGCACGCCCGGCGCCGGGTCGTCGGCACGAAGCCCAGCGACGAGGCGATCCCCGCCCTGCCGCCGCTCATCGCCGCGTGGCTCGACAGGCTGACGCGCGAGCAACTTTTCGCGGCGTGGCGCGCGCCGGCGCGGATCCTGGAGCAGCATGTCCTTGGCGGTCCCGAAGGCCGCATGCGGTGCGAGCTCGGCCTCGTCACGCCCGCGGCGATCGTTGCGCTCCCGATCCAGACGGCGGCGGGCAAGGACGGCGCGGCCGGCAAGGGCGGATCGTCCTCGGGCGGCAACAGGAACAAGCCGGCGGCTGAGGCGGCGGCGCCCGCGCAGGAGATGGACCTCGTCGACAAGCTGGCCTTGGCAGGCCTCACGATGGAGGAGTGCTACGCGAGCGCCCCGGCTGGCCCTCGCCGCTGACGCCTCGGACCCTGCCGACGACCGAGCCCGCCGGATCGCCCCGGCGGGCTTTACTGTGCCCGGATGCGGCCGTCGCGGACGGCCTCGACGAGGCGAGCGAGGTTCGCCTCGGCCCGGTCGGCACGGGCGCGCTCGCCGTCGACGGCGCGCTCCAGGGTGGCGACCTCGGCGCGCGCGGCGGCGGTCTCGGCCTGCGCGGCAGCGAGTAGCCGGCGGACGCGGTGGAGCTCCCGGGCGACGGCCTCGACGGCGCCGAGGTCGGCGAGGTCGCGCTGGCGCTGGAACTCGCGCAGGCCGTCGAAGGCCCCCGCCACGGCGGAGTGCCCGAGGGCGAGGCCCTGCGCGACGCGGAAGGAGCTGTCGACGGTGAAGGAACGGGTCTCGTGGGACATCGGCTTCTCTCCGGGCGGGGCGATCTCACGACTCAATTCGCGCCTGGCCGGGACTCCCCGTCAACCCGAAGTCGAAGGGATCCACACGGCATGGTGAACGATCCGTTTCCGGGGGTGCTGCAGCACGCGTCCTGAGTGATTGCGGATTTCGCTCTTGATGAATCGCCGATGTGGAAAACTGAAACGCCCAAAAATATGCTGAGGAAATGCTGCGCTCAGCACGAGGTGCGCACGAGGGCGTGCCGAGAGGGTGTCGAGGGCGTGACATGTCATGGTGCCTTGCACCTCGTCACGGCATCATCCGCCCATGAGCACTCCCCGCCCCTCATTCTCGGCCGCCCGTGCACGCGAGGCCAACCGCGCCGCCAAGGCTGCCTCCCGCGCCCGGGCAGCGGAGGCGGGCGCGCCGGATCCGGCGACGCTCGACCGCGCGATCGCCGACGGGCTGGCGGTCGTCATTGCAGGCGCTCCCAAGGGGTACCGCCTCGCGAGCCCGATCGACGCGGGTGCGGTCATCCTAGCGGCGGCGGCCGCGCTCAAGGCACGCACAAAGCGGGGCCTAGCAGCCGGGAAGAACCCCGTCATCTACCGCCGGGAGGCCGTCTCAGCGGCCCTGGCGGCCCGTCTCGGGCTGGATCCCTGAAGCCTGAAAGTTCGCAATTTCCGCGTTACACTGGATAGGAGTAACGGGGGGAGGAGATGAGCTGGTCGAAAGCACTCGACTGACGCGTCGCCTCTTCGCGGCACCTTCCTCTACGCTGGAGAAGCTGCCGGTCGGGGCGTGTCCCGATCTAGTGGTCCGAACCTGACGCTTGGTACCCACCTGCGAAGTCGCAACTGGTGGGAAGCGGACCCTGACCCTTCGCCCTGAAGCGGACGTTCCGCCTCCGACCCAACTAGGTCATAGGAGCAATCTAACGGCGGCCTCGAAAGCAGACGTTGCAGCCGGACGCGCGCTGCGAACGCATGCTCTCGGATTCCCGCTTCCCGCGCTCGTGAGGCCGCCCGTTCAATCCACAGTCTGCATCTGGACGACGCCGCCGAGTTCACCGGGCTTGCCCGAGACCACCACGAGGTAGCGCCGGCTCGCGCCGGCATCCGTGCGGGTGATCTGGCGGATCGGGCCGATGGCGTTGACGATGGCCGCGCCGGCCGGGTTGGTCATGAAGGCGGCGAGCGGCTCCAGGCCGGCGGCCCCCTTCGGATCGGCGGCGAGCGCCAGGACGAACGGCGTCTTCGGCGCCAGTCCCGTGACCGCGGCCTGCAGGGTCTGCAGCACGCCCTGGTCGAACAGGGTCACCTGCGTCGCCGGCTTGCCATCGGTGCCTGCGAGCGTCAGCGCGCTGGTCTTGCCGGCTGCGCCCAGCGGCTGGAGGTTCTGCTTTCCGTCCCCCTCCGGCACGGCGTTCGGGACGTAGGCCACGCCCTGCGGCCCCTGGCCGATCGGAACCTCGGCGATCACGGTGTTCGATGCGGTGTCGATCACCGCCGCCTTGTCGGCGTTCTCTAGGCCGACATAGACGCGGCTGCCGTCGCCCGAGGGCCAGAGCCCGTGCGGCAGGGCGCCGGTCGGGATGGTGGCGACCTGGGTGAAGTCGTCGGTGCGGAACACCTTGACCTGGTTCAGGCCGCCGATCGTCACGTAGGCGAACTGGCCGGCCTTGGTCGAGACGATGTTGACGTGGTTGGTGATCGGCCCGGTCTCGATGGTCTTCAGCGGCGCGAAGGGCGGCGTCGCAGAGAACACCTGGGTCCGGCCGACATCCTTGAGGGTCAACCACACCTGCTTGCCGTCCGGTGTCGCGGCGATGTCGGGGCAGAACGGGCTCTCCTGCTTCACGCGCCCGACGATGGTGTGGGTCTTCGTGTCGATCACCACCGTCTCGGGGCTGAAGCTGGAGCAGACATAGCCGTAGGCGCCGTCCGGCGAGAAGATCGTCATGCCGGGCCCGTTCGGCACGGTGATCCGGCGCGTCTCCTTGGCGGTCGCGGCATCGAGTACGGCGATGTAGTCCTCGCCGCGCACGCTCACCCAGGCCTCCCGGCCGTCCGGCGTGAAGAAGGCCTCGTGCGGCGCGCGGCCGACATAGGCCGTGTGGCGGACCGTGTTGGTCGCCGTGTCGATGAAGCTCACGGAGTTCGAACCGATCGAGACCGCGAGCAGCGTCCTGTGGTCGGGCGAGAAGCCCATGCCGTGGACGAGGAGCTGGCCGCGATAGAGCGGGCTCAGGTTCATCGGCGTCGGGTCGCCGAGCCGGATCACGCCGAGCAGGACGTTGGCGGCGGGATCGACCACCGAGACCGTGTTGGAGAACTGGTCCGAGGTGTAGAACCGGTCCCTGCCGCTGACCGGCACGTCCGGTGCGGAGGCTGCGCCCGGGGCCTGCCCGGCGAGAGCCGAGCCGGAGAGCAGCGCGAGCGCGAGGAGGGTGAGGGCGGTCTTCATCGGCAGATCTCCGAAGGCATCTCGGCGGCAGGGGCCGTGCCATGGTGGTGAAGGTGGGCGGCTGCGGCGGACGAATCCGGCGCGGGAGGGAGATCGGCGAGCGCCCGGCGCATCACCGCGATCTCCTGGCCCTGTTCGACGATGATCCCCTGCGCGAGGCGGCGCAGGACCGGATCCTTGCCGTAGAGCAGCTCCGCCTGGGCCATCGCGATCGCGCCCTCGTGGTGCGGGATCATCATCGCGGCGAAGTCGCGGTCCGGATCGCCCGAGGGCGGGACCATCATGTCGGCATGCATCCGCGTCATCGACTGCGCCATCACCGCGTCGAAGGACGCGGAGACGACGGCCGGCGGCTCGGCAGCGGCCAGCGTCGGGGGCATCATCATCCGGCCGCCGACGAGGCCGCCGGCCATCACGGCGGCCGTGAGCGCAAATCCCAATGCTCCGCGCATGAGCCGTCCTCCCTGTTCGTTGTCGAGGGGAGAGATGCCGGGGAAACGGTTTTATTCCCTGGCCGGGGACGAATTCGCGGCCCTGCCGATGTGATCGATCTTTTCCAAATGTCAGTGGAATAGACGCGCCCGTTCGGCATCTCTCCCAATGCGGTCATGGTCGACCGCCGGAGACCTCACTCATGCGCACCATGCTGATCCGCGCCGCCTTTGCGGCCTTCGCCTTCTCCGCCGTCGCCGCCCAGGCCGCTGCGCCTGCGATGACGGCCGAGACTGCCAAGGGGCCGGCGCTCGTCGATGCCAAGAGCATGACCCTCTACACCTTCGACAAGGACATGGGCGGCAAGTCGATGTGCAACGGCCCCTGCGCCGCCAACTGGCCCGCCCTGATGGCGGCGCCCGGCTCGGCTGCTAGTGGCGACTGGACGATGGTGACGCGGGACGACGGCACGATGCAGTGGGCCTATAAGGGCAAGCCGCTCTACACCTTCGCCAAGGATACGAAGCCCGGCGACATCACCGGCGACGGATTCCTCAACGGTGCATGGCACATCGCCAAGCCCTGATCGGTAAAGCCTCGTGGACGAGATCGCTGCCCTCATCGAACCGCAGATCCCAGCGTTGCGGCGCTACGCCGTCGCGCTGTTACGGGACCGCGAAGCGGCGGACGACCTCGTCCAGGACACTTTGGAGCGGGCGTTGTCCGGCTGGTCCGGACGCCGCCGCGGCGGCGACCTGCGGGCCTGGCTGTTCACGATCGAGCGCAACCTGTTCCTCGGCACTGTTCGACGCCGGGGCCGGCGCGGCGTCGATCTCGGCGCGGAGGCTTTGGAGCAGGTGCCTGATCCGGGTGCCGACCCCGAGACCGCTATGGGAGCCCGTGACGTGCTCACCGGGCTCGATGCGCTGCCCGAGGAGCAGCGCTCGGTGCTGCTGCTCGTCGCGGTTGAGGATCTGTCTTATGCGGAAGCGGCCCAGGTGCTCGGAGTACCGCTCGGCACGGTGATGTCGCGGTTAAGCCGAGCCCGGGAGCGGATGCGAAGTTTTCTGGAAACGGGCCGAACCGGCTTGTTGAGGAGGGTAAAATGAGCGGGGATCCGCGCCCGGTCGGCGAGGACGACCTGCACGGCCTGATCGACGGTCGTCTGGAACCGGAGCGGCAGGCGCTGGTCGAGGCATGGCTCAGGGGAAATCCCGCGCGGGCGGCCGAGGTCTCGGCGGATCGCGCCTTGCGCGAGCGCTTGCGTGCCCGCCTCGCGCCGATCGCCGAGGAGGCGATCCCGGCGCGGCTCAGGGTCGCCAATATCCGCTCGCGACATCGCCCGATAACCGGGCGCTGGCTTCCGGTCGCGGCTGCGGCCGTGCTCTGCCTCGCGGTCGGCGGTGCCGCCGGCTGGTTCGGCCATGCCGTGCGGCAGGTACCCACGGTCACGCTCGCGCGAACCGAGCCGGCGACCGACGACGCAGTGGCGGCCTTCCGCACCTACGTGGTCGAGGCGGTGCATCCGGTGGAGGTGCGCGCCGACGAGAAGCCGCACCTCGTGACGTGGCTCTCGAAGCGCCTCGGCCGGGCGGTGACCACCCCCGACCTCACGGCCTACGGCTTCCGCCTGATGGGCGGCCGGCTGCTGCCGGCGGGTTCCGAATCCGCCGCGATGCTGATGTACGATGACGATCACGGCACCCGGCTGACGCTCTACAGCCGCGTGGGCGATGCGGATGGCCGCACGGTGTTCCGCTTCGCCCGCGAGGGCGATGTCGCTGCCTTCTCCTGGGTCGATGGCGGCATGTCCTACGTCGTGACGGGTCGCACCGACGAGGCGCGGCTGTTGACCGTCGCGCAGGCGGTTGACGCGCAGGTCCGTGGATTGCCGGTTCCGCCGCGGCAACCATGACCCTCGACCAACTCCGCATCTTCGTGGCCGTGGCGGAGCGGCAGCACGTGACCCGGGCTGCAGAGGCGCTGAACCTCGTCCAGTCGGCAGTCAGCACGGCGATCGCCAACATCGAGGGGCGGCACGCCACCAAGCTGTTTCACCGGGTCGGCCGCGGGATCGAGCTGACCGAGGCGGGACGCGTGTTCCTCGTCGAGGCCCGCGCCGTACTCGCCCGGGCCGAGGCCGCCGAACTGGTGCTCGCCGACCTCAGTGGCATGCGACGCGGGACGCTGGCCCTCTATGCCAGCCAGACCATCGCCAGCGACTGGCTGCCGCGCCACCTCGTCGCCTTCCGCCGGGCCTACCCTGAGATCGCCATCCGGTTGGCGGTGGGCAACACCACCGACGCCGCCGACGCGGTGCGCGCGGGGCAGGCCGAACTCGGCTTTGTCGAGGGGGCGCTGGACGACCCGACGCTCGCGAGCACGACCATCGCGCAGGACCAACTGGTCCTCGTGGTCGCCCCTGGCCATGCCTTCGCCGAGGCGACCCACCTCGAACCCGAAAACCTCGCCGGGGTCGATTGGGTGCTGCGCGAGGCGGGATCGGGAACCCGCTCGGCCTTCGAGGCGGCCCTGGGTGCGGCCGGCCTCGCAGCCGCCCAGCTTCGGGTCACGCTCGAACTGCCCTCTAACGAGGCGGTCCGCGCCGCCGTCGAGGCCGGGGGCGGGGCCGCCGTCCTGTCCGAGACCGTGGTCGCCGCCGCGCTTCGGGCCGGGACCCTGGTCCGGGCGGCGTTCGACTTACCGAGCCGGCCGTTCCGGGTGCTGCGCCACAAGGAGCGCTACCGCAGCCGGGCCGCCGACGCGCTTCTCGACCTGATCGCGACAGCGAATGCCGGATGAGCGAGCTCGCGAAACCCGTGCCCCCCGACGATCCCCGGGTGAGACTCGCCGAGGATCGGACGGTTCTAGCGGCCGAACGCACCTTCGTGGCGTGGCTTCGCACCGGGCTCGCGTTCCTAGGCGTCGGCCTCGCCGCGCAGCGCTTCCTGCGGGAGGTGCTCGCGGTCTGGCCGCTGAAGGTATTGTCGCTGACGCTGATCGGCTGCGCGCTCGCCTCATTCGCCGGCGCCGTGTGGCGGGACCGGGCGATCCGGGCACGGCTCGCCCATTCCGAGATCCCGATGATGCCGCGCCTCCTCACCGTCGGGATTGCGGCCCTGCTCATCGCGATCTCCGGCCTCGCGGCCACCGCCCTGCTCTGGGCGTGAGGGTCAGGCCACCGTCACTCGCACCCGGTGCCAGGCGGCGCTGAGGTAACCCTTGTAGTTCCAGGTGTCGTCGGGGGCGGCCGGCTGGGTCTGGCCGGCGGAATCCCAGGCCCGCACCGCGAGCTCGTGCTCGCCCGCGGTCAGTTCGCGCTCGATCTCCCAGAACGTCCAGGCGTAGGGCGCGTCGGCATCGCGCTTGATCCGGGCTTGCGCCCAGCTGCGGCCGCCATCCGTCGAGACGTCGACGCGGGCGACCGCGCGGTCGCTGGCGATGGCGTAGCCGCGGATCGCGTGCCGGCCGGCCTTCAACGCAGCGCCGCGGGCGGGCTCGCAGATCGCGCTGTTCAACGGCATCGCCTCGATGGTGATGCCGTGGGCCGGGTCGGCGGTCTCGGCCGTCACGTCGGGCGGAAACAGCTTGTAGTCGTCGGCCTGCATCGGGTTGTCGGAGGGCCGGTCCTGCACCGTGATCCGGGCGAGCCATTTCGGGCTGCGGATGCCGGCAAAGCCCGGCACCACCACGCGTAACGGATGGCCGTGCTCGGGGGCGAGAGGCTCGCCGTTCATCGCGAAGGCAAGCAGCGTCTCGGGCGCCAGCGCCTTGGCGAGCGGGATCGAGGCGCCGAAGCGCGTGTCCGTGTCCGCGATCCGGTCGTGGCTCTCGAAGGCGACGTGGCGCTCATCATCCGCTTTGATGCCGGCCGCGCGCAGCACGTCGGCGAGCCGCACGCCGGTCCATTCCGCATTACCGATGGCGCCGGGCGCCCACGGGTCGCCGGAGACCGGGGCCACCGCCAGCATGTCGGCCCGGCGGTTGCCGGCGCATTGCATCACCGCCGTCACGGTGACGGGCGCGAAGCGTTCTTTGAGATCGGCGAGGGAGAGGTCGAGGGGCGTCGCGACCATCCCGTCGACGGTCAGGCGGTAGCCGTCGGCGTCGAGGTCCGGGATGTCGCCGTGGCTGCGGACGTAGAAGTCGGCTTGATCAGTCAGGAAGGCGGCCCGCAGGCGATCGAGCGGCGGCTCGGCGTTGTAGGGCGTCTTTCCGTGGACGATGAGGCGGTCCTTGCGCTGGAACAGGCCGAGCATGGGGTCTTTGTCCTGCGTTCGCGACGTGTCGAGATCGAGAACGCGCCGGGCGCCGAAAGGCACCCGGCGCGCGACGCTTCACGGCTTCATCGTCGAAACCACCGCGTTCTTCGCGCGGTCGACCACGGCCACGCTGAGGTCGCGGTTGAGGACGTACGCGTGGGCGTTGTCACTGGAGAATGCGATCGCCTGGCGCGGCTCGTTCAGCCCGGTCACCGTGGCGACGACCTTGAGCGTGTCGGTGTCGATCACCGAGAGCGAGTTGTCCTTGAGGTTGCCCGAATAGACGAAGCGCCCGTCCGGGGTCAGCGCGGCACCGTAGGGGTCCTTGCCCACCGCGACTTCTGACGTGACCTTGCGGGCGGCGACATCGACCACACTGACGGTGTTGCGGCCGCTGTTGGCGGCAAACAGCGTCTTGCCGTCCTTGGTGATCGAGATGGCGCGCAGCTTGTCGAACCCGGCGATCTCGCTGGTGATCTTGTTGGTGGCGGTGTCGACCAACGTGATCTTGTCGCCGAGGAAGTTCGTCACGAACACGGTCTTGCCGTCCGGCGACAGCTTCACGCCTTGGCGCGGCTGCGCAAAGCCGGGGATCACGGCGACTGCGAGCATGGTCTTGGTGTCGAACACGGTCAGCGTGCTCGCGGCCTCGTTGTTGACGTAGAGCTTTGTCCCGTCGGCCGAGAGCACCGTGCCGAACGCACCGGGGCCCGCGGCAAGAACGCCGGCTTCTTTGCCGGTGCCGGTCTCGTAGACCGTGATCCGGCCCGTGCCGCTGTCGGAGACGTAGAAGCGGGCGCCGTCCGGCGCGAACACGATGTTGCGCGGCGTGACGAAGCCGTCGAGGCGGCGGAGCACCGTGCCCTTGGCGACGTCGTAGACGATGACGGCGCTCTCCTCGCTGTTCGACACCGCGGCGACCGTGCCGGCGGCGTTCAGGGCGAGCGCGTTGTTCTTGATTGCGCCGTCGAAGCCGGCGGCGAATCCAGGTTGGTTCTGGGTGAGGAGCAAGGCAGCTCCGGCGAGGAGGGCGCGGAGGCTGGTACGGACGTGGGTCATGAAGCGTGTCTCTCGGGCATGCGCCCTCGTTCGACGGCCTGGGGCCGGCCGTGCGGGCGAGTTCGAAATCGGATTGCGTCGTGCGGGACCGGTCAGGCCGTGCATCGCCTTAGGGAGATGCCAGCGAGGGCGGTCTATTCCCCGAGGCCGGCGAAAAAAGCACGGCGGCCTCGGGATTCGAGGGTTCAGGGCGTGGGCTTCAACGCCGTGAGGTAATCGACGATGGTCTGCACATCGGCCTGATCGACCGGCGCTTTGTAGACGTGGACCATCTTGTTCACGGTCTCGGTCCACTGCGCCTTCGTGAGCTTGGGCTGGGTCAGCACCATCCCGGCCGAGTGGCAGGCGAGGCAATTGTTATTGACCGCCTCGGCTCCCGGCCCGTCCGGAAAGATCCGGTCGGACGTCGGAAATTCGATCGATTGCGAACTGAAGCGCATCGGCTCGGGAGCAGGCGCCGCGAGCGCCACCAGGGGAGACAGGATGAGCGCGGCGATGAGGGCCGCAGGGCGAATTGTGTTCATGGCTGTTCTCCTCAAGCGGCCTGGAAGGACACGGTCTCGATGCCGTTCTGCATGAAGCCGTTGGCGTTCCAGACTCGGTCCATGCCTTGCGCGACGCCCTTGGTATTGGTGCAGCGGACCCTGACCGTGTGGGTCCCGGCGGCCAGCGCCGGCAGGCTGCCGTCGAAGCGGCGGAAGCTGTAGGGGCCCTCGTCGGCACCGAGTTGCGCCGGGAACCACGTCGCCCCGCCGTCGCCGGAGAACTCGACCGCCTTCACCCCACAATCGCCGCCGAACGCGATGCCGCGGATGGCCACCGGCGTTCCGGCCGCCACCTTGGCGCCGTCGGTCAGGTTGGTGACGAACGAGCGCGGCACCATCCTGTTAATCGGCACTGTCTTGAACCCTGTCTGCCCGGGCTTGATGTTAGCACCCGGCACGTCGGGAATACGGTAGGCGGTCTTCATCCAATATTGTTCGTCGGGCTTGTCCAGCACCTCGATGTCGGACAGCATCTTGACCCAGTAGGTTGAGTACCAGCCCGGCACCACGAGCCGGAGCGGGAAACCGTTGAGCAGCGGGAGCTGCTCGCCGTTCATCGCGTAGGCGATCATCACCTCACCATTGTTGGCGTGGTCGAGATCGAGGGACTTCTTGAAGTCCGGCGCGTCGTCGACCACGGGCTCGTCGAGGCCGTTGAAGCGCACCTGCACGGCACCGGCCTTCACCCCGGCCTTTTCGAGCACGTCCTTGAGGCGCACCCCGGTCCAGCGGGCGTTGCCCATTGAGCCGTTGGCCCATTGCGCGCCGGGCACCCGCGGCTCGAACAGCCCGCGTGAATTGCCCGAGCACTGGTTGACCGCGGCGATCTCGAAGCGCGGCAGGCCGGCGATGGCATCGAGGGAGAGCGAGAGTTCCTTCTCCACATGGCCGTGGACCTTGAGCCGGAAGGTGCCGGCATCGACCTCGGTCGGGATCGAGGCCCAGTGCCAGCGCACGTAGAAGCGGTCGTTGGGGGTGAACACGCCCGCGTCGAACACCGAGAACGGCGTCTCCAGCAGCGGCGGATGGGTGCGCTGGAGGATCATCTCGCCCTTGCCCGGAAAGGCGGTGGTCAGCGCCCGCTCGTCCGGGCCGCCGGGCAGCGGCAGCTTCACCGAGCCCGCGGCCCAGGCCGGCAACGCGGCGCCGAGGCTGCCGAGCCCGAGTCCACCCAGGACGAGGCGGCGGTTCGTCGGTCTGTCCAATCCGTGCATGGTCTCTCCCCTTGAAGAATGTCGGCGTCGATGCGTTCGAGCGCATCGGGCCTCGTGGCGATTCCTCGCGACAAGGGAGATGCTACGGAAAGCGATTTATTCCCTCCAACGGTCTTTCGCGATGCGAACGATCTCCCGGTGCGATGATTCGAGAATTTTCAATCTCCCGCTTAATCCGGATTTCTTCGGGGCATCGCGCCGGATGAAAACCTGGATCGGTGGTGGAGCCGGATCCACACCCGGATCAGACAAGGCCCAGCACGTGGATCAGGCCGAGGCTGACGGCGCCGAGCGCGAGGAGCGAGGCGACTACCGCCAGCGTCACCCGCGCCCCGGCCTTGGCGACGCTGCGCACGTCGACCCCGAGGCCGAGCGCCGCCATCGAGACCACGGTCAGCACGTTGGCGGTCTCCGACATCGGCGCGAGCGCGACCTGCGGGATCAGCCCGGCCGAGCGAAGTCCCGCGAGCGCGAGGAATGCGAGGATGAACCACGGCACCAGGCGGTGGATCGCGAGGCTGGCGCGGGCCGGGCGGTCGCCGGCTGTGACGCCGGGGGCGGCCTCGTCGGTCTTCTCGCCCAGCCGGCTCGCGCCGAGCGAGAGCACCAGGACGACCGGGCCGAGCATCAGCACCCGGACGAGCTTCACCAGGGTTCCGACCTGGACGCTGAGTGCCGCGACCGGCGCGGTGGCGGCGAGAACCTGCGGAACAGCGTAGACGGTGAGGCCGGCGAGCACCCCGTACTGCATCGGCGAGAGACCGAGCAGGGGCACCAGTAGCGGCAGCCCGAGCACCACCAGCACGCCTAGAACCGCGGTGAAGGCGATGGAGGCGGCGACGTCCTCGCCGTCGGCACCAATCACCGGCGCCGTGGCGGCGATGGCCGAGTTGCCGCAGATCGAGTTACCGCAGGCGACGAGGATCGCCATGCGCGGGTGCAGCCCGAGCGCCCGACCGATGCCGTAACTCGACAGGATCGCCACCGTGACGACGCCCGCGATGCCGAAGAGCAGACCCGGACCGGCCGCCAAGATCGTCGCGAGGCTGAGCGAGGCCCCGAGAAGAACAACCGCGATCTCCAGTACGGTCTTGGCCCCGAAGGCGATGCCGGGAAAGAAACGTTGCGACGGGGTCCAGGCCGTGCGGATCGCGCTGCCGAGCAGGATCGCCAGCACCAGGGCTTCGAGCCAGGCGCGACCGAACAGATGCGCCTCGACGGCCTCGAAGCCGACCGCTGCGGCGGTGACCGCCACGCAGAGGCCCAGTCCCGGAAGGATGGCTTTCGTGCCGGCCAAGGCGCCCATCGATCGAGGGTGGGAGAAAAGTCTGGGCATGGACATGGATGGCTCCGATGTGATGCCAGAGAATCCCATGTCCCTTTCATTCACTCCAACGGAATGATCAGATGTTTCCCATCAACGGAATAGATGAAAAGGGGCCCCTTCGCGGCTTGCGGAGATCCATTCTGGGGGGCCGACAAGCGCATTCACCCGTCAATCCAGCGTGCCTTGATCGTCGTGTCCGCGGCAAACTCATAGATCCTGACGGAGCCCGTCGCGAGTTCGAGGTGCTCGACCTCCGCCGGGTTGAGGTCTTCGAGCGCCATCACAAGCGCCCGCAGGCAATTACCGTGGGCGACGACCAGCACGTCCCCGCCCATGACCGCCGGTAGGATGGATCGGAGGTAGCAGGGCACGATGCGCGCGACAGTGTCGCGCAGGCTCTCACCATTCGGCGGCGCATCAGCGTAGGAGCGGCGCCAGGTCTCAATCCGCACCGCCCCCCAGCGCGCATCGGCGGTGGTCTTGTCGAGCCCGCTGAGGTCGCCGTAGTCTCGCTCGTCGAGCGCGGCGAAGCGTTGGGGGATTAATCCGGGTTGCCCGAGCGCATCGAGGATAAGCCGGCCGCTCACGACGGCCCGCGTCAGCGTCGAGGTGAAGGCAACAGAAAAGCGCCAGCGGCGCTCGGCCAAACGCCGGCCGGCTGCCTCGGCTTCCATCCGGCCCTGCTCGGTCAAGGGCGAGTCCAGCAATCCCGTGAACAGGCCGGATCGGTTGGCTACGCTCTGGCCATGCCGGACCAGCACGAGACGTCGCGTGACCGGGGCTTTGCAATCGTGAATCACGCTGTCTCCCGAGGCAGAGCACTTTCGCGCCGGTGGCATCGCCTCTGATGAAGTCGGCATCCGGCTTTAACAAAATTCGACCCTGAGATGAGTTGGACCGACCGTCCGGAGACGGTGATTCATCCTTGGTCCGCTTTAGAACGTCTTGCGACTGAAAGCAGCCAAGCTGCTTGCCACCCTTCTCGGACGTTCACGGATGAGTACCAAGCGTCAGGTTCCGACCACTAGTACGACTGTGTCACGAAGCCCATAACAGACTGCAGAACCTGCGTTTTTCTCTCGCTGCCGCGCCGAGAAAGAGTGAGCAATATCAGGAACATAGAAAATTTTGTGACACAGCAGTACTAGGTGCCCGGCCCTCAACTCGGTCTAGCCGTGGGAATCCTTTATCCCCTCGCGGTAGCTGAGGCGGCACGGCTTGGCCGAGGGAACGACCTTCTTCACCCGCTCGCAGAAGGCGTCCATCGTGCCGGCATGAGCGACGGCGAGTTGCTGGGCCGCGTCGTCGCGGGTCCGGTCGGCCATCGCCGCGCCCCGGGACGCGTCGTAGCTCTTGATGATGCGGTCGTTGCGGATGCCGAGGAGGCGGCGGGTGGCTGAGATGACCTGGGCGGCTTGGGCGCGGGCGACCTGATCGACGAAGTGTGGGTAGCGTGACGCTCTAAAAGAAGCCCTTTGACGCTCTAACGCCGCGCAGGAAGATGGACATGCGCTTGAGCCACGTGAACTTCTTCAACAAAGTGGACAAGGCCTATAGGCGGCGACCCGAGGACTAACGGGGCGGAGCCCGCGACGACGTCGGCGCCCCTTACAGATCCGTGGCCTGCTGCTAAGCTCGAACCCATGCGGGGGAATGGGTCTCGATGGCGGCGACGGGTTCGGTCTTCGAGATCATCCTACAATGGTCGAGGAATAAGCCTGACTGGCAGCGGGACGCTCTGCGTCGCATCGTGGCAAAGCGCACCCTCGACGCCGACGATCACCGCGAGCTTGCGCTACTCTGTAAGAGGGGATGCGGCTTCCCAGGGATCGAGGTGACCCCGTCGCCCTTTGGCGTCGAGCATGTTCCGTCCATGGCCACCACTAGCGAGAAGGTGGCGCTAACCTCGATCAGGGACGTCATGGGTGTCAATCGGCTGGCTCCCGGCCAGTAACTCCAGTTTCAACCCGATGGGATCACGATCGTCTACGGCGACAACGGGGTGGGGAAATCCGGGTACGCCCGCATCCTGAAGCGGGCGTGCCGCGCGCGTTCCCCCGGCGAGATCCTGCCGAACGCCTTCGGCGGCGGTGCCGATGCGGGATCCGCCACGATCGGATGCGTCGTATCGGGCGATCCGATCGCGCCGCTGGCCTGGACCGACGCGGGCTCTCCCCACGCCCTCCTTTCCAGCGTCAGCGTCTTCGACCGCGAATGCGGAATGGTCCATGTGCGCGAGAGGAACGAGGTCGCGTTCCGTCCGTTCGGGCTCGACATCCCCGATGAGCTCGCCGGCGTCTGCCAAGCGATCCGCACGGCGCTGACGGCGGAACAGGGGGCGCTTGAGCAGGCGCGGGATTCGGCGTTCACGGAACCCGCGTTCGGGTCTGGGACCCGGGTCGGGCGGCTTCTCGGCGCGCTCGCTCCGGGTACCGACCTCGGACCCCTGGAGAAGCTGTCGAACCTGTCAGCGGAGGAGCGCGCAAGGCTTCGCCGGCTTGAGGAGGACCTGGCCCGCGACCCGGTCCGGGCCTCGGGGGAGCAGCGCGAGCTGGCCCGGGCCGTACGCCGCCTCTCCGAGGAGCTTGATAGGGTCTTCGGGGCGGTGTCGGATGCGGAGCTCACGCAGCTTGCGGCGCTCGCCGGGACCGCCCGCTCCAAACGCTCCGCCGCCTCGCTCGCGGCCGAACGCGCCTTCGGCGGAAGCGCCCTGAAGGGGGTCGGGGAGGCGACCTGGCGAGCCCTATGGGACGCGGCGCGGCATTACTCGGAGCATGTCGCCTACGAGGGGCACGACTTCCCGCGGACGGACGCGGAAGCGGTCTGCGTGCTCTGCCACCAGCCGATCTCCGAAGGGACCGGGGATCTGAAGCTGACCTTTGAGGAGTTCGTGAAGGCCGACAGCGAGCGCGAGGCGCGGAAGGCCGAGGTGGCCTACGAGGAGGCCCTGGGGAAGCTGTCGGGTCTGTCGCTGCGGATGTCCGGGTTTCCGCTGCGCCGCCAGCTGTCGGTGACCCATCCGGATGTCGCCGCCGCGATCCTGCGCGGGCTGGCGACCGTCCGGCTTCGGCGATGGATCTGCACGCGGGCACTCGCCGACCGCGGCGCGGGTCCAATGCCCGTGGTTGCGGCCGGCATCATCGGCACGCTAACGACTCTTGCGGATGATACGCAGGCCTATGCCAAGGAGCTTCTGACGGCGGTCGATCCCGCCGGTCGGGTACGGCTGGTTGCGGAACGGGACGAGTTGCGTGACCGCGCACTCTTGGAGGCACTGCTGCCGAAGGCGAGGATCGAGGTGGCACGGCTGAGCGAGCTGGCGGGTTTGAAGGACTGCCTGTCCGAGATGGCGACGAATGCCATCACGACGCTCGGCAACACGATCGCCGACAAGGTCATCACGCCGAAGGTCCGCGATCGCTTTCAGGAAGAGATCCAGAAGCTGGCCGCCCACAGGGTGAGGGTCGACATCGTCCGTTCGGGCGGCAGGTACGGCTCCCCGCAGTACCAGGTCCGGCTGTTCGCCAACGAGAGGGCGAAGGTCGGCGAGATCCTGAGCGAGGGCGAGCAGACCTGCGTGGCCCTGGCCGCCTTCCTGACCGAGCTCGCTACCGCGGCTCATGGATCGACGCTGGTCTTCGACGATCCGGTCTCCTCGCTGGACCATCGGTGGCGGCGCAAGGTCGCCGAGCGGCTGGTCGAGGAAGGGGGCGTCCGGCAGATTATCGTCTTCACGCATGACCTCGTCTTCCTGAACGACCTGCATGCGCTGTCAATCGACGGCAGGATCCCGGTCTCCCTGATCTCGCTCACCCACACCTCTGTCGGCGCGGGCGTCGTGAACCAGGGACTGCCCTGGATCGGGGCTAAGGTCCGGGAGCGCCTCGACGCTCTTGAGAAGGACGCGCGGGCGGCCAAGGTCCTCTACGACGACAATCGGGATGATGAGTACGGGGCTGCGGCCTCCCACTTCTTCAGCAGGTTACGAAGTACGTGGGAACGGGCCCTTGAGGAGGTGGCCTTCAACTGTGTCATCCAAAGGCACCGCGACTACATCAGCACCAAGGACCTGAGAAAGGTGGCGAGCCTGACCGTTGCCAACGTCGAGGATTTCGCCGCCGGCTTCAAACGGTGCTGCGATCAGACGGAAGCCCACGATCCATCTCCCGGGCGGAACGCTGCTCCCCTGCGCCCAGACGAACTGCTCAAGGCCGTCGGGGACCTGAGGGCCTGGGTGGACCAGCTTCGTGAGCAGCAAAAGGGCGTTTGACGGCCTTCTGTCATCGTCGCCTGCCGCAGTAGGTGCCGCGGCCACCTGGTTGAGAGCGACGGCGCCCTCCGCCGCGGCAGCCTGGCCCTGCTCGCCCCCAACACCATGCAAGGCCCCTTTCTAATGATCGCCGAGCGGATCCCCGACGCGCTGACCACCTCGACCTTCGAGCGGGATGCCGACCGGAACATCGCAGGCTGCGACGAGCCCTGATGCGCCTTAACGGTTTTCACCTATCAATCGGATTTGGAGGTGCGGGCCCCGGCCTACCGCCGATAGGCATCGTGCCAGGAGTGGTCATCCCACCATCGACGAGAAGGGTGTCGCCGACGATGTAGTCGGACAGGTCGCAGGCCAGGAGCGCGATGGCCGCGGCGATGTCCTCGACCCGTCCGATGCGACCATACGGGATCTGCGACACCGCACTGCGGAGATTTTTACCCTGCATCTCGCCCGCGTTAATGCCGGTCCTCACGGCGCCGGGTCGATGGCGTTCACGCGCACCCCGCGCGGGGCGAATTCCTGGGCGAGGGTGCACATCAGCGTCGTCGTGCCGCCCTTCGAGGCCGCGCAATTAACGTGATCGCCCCACGGGATGCAGTCGTGTGACCTGAAGGCTCCCGACGCGATGGGAACCAGCGTCGTCGGCTGACTTCCCGGCTATTGAGCCAGCCCCGGCTTCTGTTCACTTCCGGCCGTTTGTAGTTTGCACTGATCAGTCTAAAAGGCAATTTTTCAAATATCAAAAATCGCCTTTTCATCGTCTATCGAAGGTAATCGGGGGCTCCTAAGCAGTCTCAATCTTTCATGTCTTACATATGCTGCCCTTTCAATTTGTCCTCTGAGTGAACTTCGCATGATTTCACCGGGGACAGTTTCGAGAATATCTGAAATTGTTTGATCTTTTATTGGTAAGAACAAACTCTTTTTCAGAACGCTTTTATTGAGAGGTTCTTTCCCCCAATATGTTTTTAAATCACGAATGACAGGCTGGATTTGATCAAGCACGGCAGCCCCATGTAATCGCGTGAATTCTAAGTGATCCATATCTTGATCATCATCGTGCATCCGATTTATATCTCTCAAGCAACATGCAGGAAATCCGTTTACATATAGATTTGACTCTGGTCTTGACAGACTAAATCTGAGATCAGTTGATATTTCTTGACAGTCAACTATTCCGAATGCGACGGCCTTAACGAGTAGGTCAACATCTTCAGTAAGTCGCTTGGGTCCAATTTTTATGAAAGGTAGCTTCTGTTCTCGCTGATACATACAGGCTTGTACGAAGCCGACAGCATCCAAATCAAAATTATGCGCAGTGAAGATTGCGCGAATTCTGAGTTCGATGTCGGACGGCGCAAGCTGATTTATATCAGCAAATATTCGAGGTTTTTCTATTTCCTCGTGAAATATTTTGTAGAATTCCGTGCCTCCGATACCTATCATGCCATTATTATCTCTCGTTGAGAGGTTCACGTAGAGAATGCGTGATAATTAGTTCGTGATTGATATATACAAGTACAATACAATCCGATGATATAGATCGCGTGACAACGCTTATAGCTTCTTAGATGCGCTTTCATCAAAACCCCGTTATTAAGGTTACAGCAAATCGCCGCGGCACACCGAAACTGATGCCCGGGCTCAGGCCTTGAGCGCCTCGATGCTGTCGAGGAGGTCTGGGCCGCCGGTCCGGCGGGCGCTCCACTTGCGGAAGATCGCGAGGACACTGCGATCGGTGATGCCGTGGCGGGCTGGGTTGTTCTCGTCCAGGACGCGCCGGAGCCGGGCGGGGACGTCGCGGTGCCAGAACTTGGTATGGTTCGGGCCGACCTCGCGTCCGAGTTCCTGGTAGGCGCCGTTGCCCGCCCAGCGCAGGCCCTTGGCGCCGAGCAGGGTACCGATCTCGCTGGCGCGGAAGTCGAGCTTCCGGCCGATACTGCCCGCGGTACAGATGTAGACCACTGCGGACTCCGCGGAGACGGTGGGCAGGTCCGGGGCGGCGCCCTCGCCGCCGACGCGGGCGAAGGCCTCCTCCGCCTTGCCGGTCCGGACGCCGTGCATCTCGGTGACGAGGAGCTCGACGCCGCGGGTGAGCCGCTCAATGAGCTCGCCTTGCCGCTGGAGGCGCTCATCCTGTTCCCGGACACGCGCTAGATGCTCACCGCGCTCGGCGCGGAGGATCTCGTTCTGCTCCCGGAACTGTGCCGCGATGGTCTCTCCCACGTCGCGCCGGAAATCCTCCATATCCGCGAGGGGTTTCCTCGGCGGAAGGTGGTGGAGCACGCCCATGGGAGGCTTCTCGCTCATGCGGCGACGGCTTCCGGGTTCGCGTGGTTACCGTGGAAGGCGTCGAAGGCCGCGTCGGCAGCGAGGGCGGCGAAGCGCTCGTGGTCGATCTCGGTGCGCCGCCCGAGGGCGTCGCGCATGACGGCGTGGGCGCGCTTGCGATCGTCAAGCTCGATCTGGGCGAAGACGCCCTCGGCCTCCGGGTTTACGACCCCGGCCGCAAGCATCTCGCGGCGGGCGAGGTAGGGGTCCCGGGCTAGGGCGCGGATGTAGCGGTCGGCGACCTTGCTCTGAGGAACCTTGCCGCGCTCCCAGCGGGTCCAGGTCTTCGGGCCGGTGGAGAGGATCTGTTCCATGTCGGCCTGGCGGAGCTTGTACTTGAGGCGGATGGCGTTGAGCTCGGCGGCGGACAGGAGCCCGTCCATCTCTCGCACGGCGTTGGCGACGGCGAGCTCGTGCTCAGAGATCTGAGAGCCCTGATAGCTGACGTTCCCGCATTCGGCGCAGACCATGCGACGGTCCTGGATGGCGAGGCTCTTCCCCGACCGTTCGACCACGAAGGGCTCGACGCGCTCGCAGACCGCGATCGCCTCGCAGGCTTGGCAGGCCTCCATCGTCATCGATCGATATCCTTCTTGAATGAGGTGACGACCAGGACGTCAGCGCCGGTGACCAGCAGCTTCAGGAACATCCAGTCGGCGCAGTCGTCGACCCAGATCGAGTAGTAGTCCGACACGGTGGTCGGGTGGTGTCTTCGCGTCGGCTCGGACTTGCTGAAGTGCGCCTCGCCCAATTCCGTCTGGATGATCGCCCGCAGGTCGTCAGTGTCGAGCTTACGGGTCCTGAGCTCTTCGAGGACGGGAGAAAAGAACGAACAGGCCTCCTCGTCGGCGGCGAGCGCGCGGACCTTTGCCAGGGGATTGTGCGGCGCCATCCAGCCTCCAAGAGGTAGCACCATGCTACCCGAACTTCAACCGCGGCATTCTGCTGAGGCTGGCGGCCCGGCTCCCTTGGTTGATCCTCGGTAAGCGTGGCCTGGAGCGTTTTACGCATGGGCCGGTGCGCGGTTCCGTCCCTTCGTGGAAGGGGCCGCCCGTGCCTAACCCAGCTCCATCTTTGGCTTGTCGGACGATCGCCAGGACCGGTTCCAAAACTAGGTGCGCAGCATGTCCGATGCCCGGTCCCGCTCCTCGCCGACCTGCTCGGGCGGGCGGGAATCGCGACGCTACGGCGACCCAAGTCGCAGAGGGGGGCGACGTCTCCGCGGACGCACCCCCGAGCATGTCGGCATTCGGATAGGCGTCCTGGGACGCCCGTCCGGCATGTACGAGCGCCTCCGGATCGTCCATAAGGCAGTCATGAGCGCGGGATTCCCGATCAGGGCCTACGAGGCGTCGCGCGGCTGGTGGGCGACCGCCGTCCGCCTGCTGTCGTTCGTCCTCCTCCTGGCGCTCATGGCGCCCTGTGCGATTTCCTCCGCCGACGCCCATCGCCTTCCTGATCACGCGCCCGCGTTCGCCACGTCCTCGCATAAGGGTGCGCCGGACCAGCCCGACGGGTGCCCGGCCTGCCATGCGACCTGCGGCTGCCATCTGGCCATTTGCATCGAGGCGTCACCCGGGATTCCGATCGCCACCGCCGGACGCCCGTCCTATGCCACGGCCGACGTCACCGTAGCCTCGATCTCCGCCGGTCGCCTTCCAAGGCCCCCTCGCGCCTGAGGCGGCACCGCCACGGCTGTGGCGGATGCAGACCGGACATCCCAGCGGATGCCGGCTCCTTGAGCGAGCTTGACTTGATCCGGACCGTCGACCCAGCCCCAGGCGGTGACCGCGGTCCTATGCGAACGGCCTCCCTTCCATGCGTGCAATCATATCCGTGGCCCTCCTGGCCATAGGCGTCGCCATCGGCGGTGCCGTCCCCCGCGTGTCCGAGACCGTGCGGGGCGCGCTGGCCGCCGCCGGCCTGTCCTCCACCGCGGCCAAGACTCCGGCGACCAACGCGGCCGTGACCGGGGCGCAGGCCACCAAGGTCGACGGCGACCACAAACACGCCGAGGGCGAGGCGCACGGCCACGACGAGGCAAGCGAGGGCAAGATCAAGATGACGGCCGAGCAGGCCGCCGAGCAGGACATCAAGCTGGCGCATGTCGAGGGCGGCATCCTCTCGCGCCATCTCCTGGTGCCCGGCACCATCACCCAGGACGCCGACCGGATCGCCCGGGTGCCTGCGCGGGTCGCCGGGACAGTGGCGGAGATGCGCAAGCGTCTCGGCGAAGACGTCGCCAAGGGCGAGATCGTCGCCGTCCTGGACAGCCGCGAGGTCGCGGATGCCAAGAGCGACTTCCTCACCGCGACGGTCAAGGCGGATCTGGAAAAGACCAACTTCGACCGGCAGCAGGCCCTCTGGGACAAGAGGATCTCGGCGGAATCGGCCTTCCTCAACGCGAAGGCCGCCTACTCCGAGGCGGGCCTGCGGGTCGATCTCTCCCGCCAGAAGCTATCGGCCCTCGGGCTGAACGCGACCGAGGTCGCCGCCGCGGCCAAGAAGGACGAAACCACTCCGAACTTGTCGTCGCTTCGCCGCTTCGAGCTCAGGTCCCCCCTCGCAGGGCGGATCGTGGAGCGCAAGGTCGACGTCGGAACGAAGGTCGGCAGCGAGGGGGACCCGGCCGACGTCTATACCGTGGCCGACCTCTCCTCCCTCTGGATCGAGCTCCCCGTCCCCACCACCGAGCTGTCCAAGGTCCGCGAGGGCGCCAGGGTGACTATCGTCGGGAGCGAGGACGCTCCCCGCCCCGAGGGCAAGGTCGTCTTCGTCAGCCCGATCCTCAACCCGGAGACGCGCTCGGCCCGGGTCATCGTCGCCCTGCCGAACAAGGACATGTCCTGGCGCCCGGGCACCTTCGTCACGACCGAGATCGAGATCGCCCAGGACAAGGTCGTTGTGCGGCTGCCGAAGTCCGCCATCCAGACCATCGGTGGCGAGAAGGTGGTGTTCGTGCGGACCGAGGAGGGCTTCTCGAAGCGGGAGGTGACCCTCGGCAAGGCGGACGACGATGCCTACGAGGTCGTCGCCGGCCTGGAGCCCGGCGACGAGGTCGCGGTGGCCAACTCCTTCGTCCTGAAGGCCGAGCTCGGCAAGGCCGAAGCCGACCACGACCACTGAGGGCGGCCGCCATGATCTCGAAGATCCTCGACTTCTCCGTCCGCCAGCGTTGGCTCGTGGTGCTCCTGTCGCTGCTCGCGGCCGGGTTCGGCGTGTTCTCACTGACGAAGCTTCCCATCGACGCGGTGCCGGACATCACCAACAACCAGGTGCAGATCAACACCACGGCGCCCTCGCTCTCGCCGAACGACATCGAGCGCATCATCACGTACCAGGTCGAGACCGCGCTCGCAGGCATCAAGGGCCTGGAATACACCCGCTCGCTATCCCGGAACGGGTTCTCCCAGGTCACCGCCGTCTTCTCCGAGGCGACGAACATCTATTTCGCCCGCCAGCAGGTCGCCGAGCGCCTTCAGGAGGCCGAGGCGGCGATGCCGTCCGGGGTCGAGCCGCGCATGGGGCCGATCTCGACGGGCCTGGGCGAGATCTACATGTGGTCGGTGCACTACGCGAAACCTGCCGAGCGCAAGGTCTCGAAGCCCGGTAAACCCGGTTGGCAGCCGGACGGCAGCTACCTCACACCCGAGAGCCACAGGCTCTCGACGGAGCTCGAACGCACGGCCTACCTGCGCACGGTCCAGGACTGGATCATTCGCCCACAGGTGAGGACCGTCCCAGGTGTGGCCGGCGTCGACGGCATCGGCGGCTTCGAGAAGCAGTACCACGTCCAGCCCGACCCGATGAGGCTGACGGCCCTCGACCTGTCCTTCGCCGACATCGGCAGGGCGCTGGAGGCCAACAACGCCAACCAGGGCGCGCGCTACCTGGAGGACAACGGCGAGGGCTACGTCGTGCGCGCCGCCGGCCGCTTGGAGAGCATGGAGGACATCGGGTCGGTCGTCGTGACCACACGCGGCGGCGTGCCGGTCCGCATCTCCGACGTCGCCGAGGTGCGGATCGGGCGCGATCTGCGCACCGGGTCGGGCAGCGAGGACGGGCAGGAGGTCGTCATCGGCACCGCCCTGATGCTCATCGGCGAGAACAGCCGCACCGTCGCCGCCGCGGTCGACGCGCGCATGACCGGCATCCGGCGCACGCTCCCGCCCGGCGTCGAGGTCCAGACGGTCCTCAATCGCACGGTCCTGGTCGAGGCCACCATCCGAACGGTCGCCAAGAACCTGGCCGAGGGCGCCGCCCTCGTCGTGGTCATCCTGTTCCTGCTGCTCGGCAACATCCGCGCGGCCATCGTCACGGCCCTAGTCATCCCGGTGGCGATGCTGATGACCATGACGGGCATGGTCCAGGGGCGCATCAGCGCCAACCTGATGAGCCTCGGGGCCCTCGATTTCGGCCTTATCGTCGACGGGGCAGTCATCATCACCGAGAACGCCCTTCGCCACCTCGCCGAACGCCAAGGGGAACTCGGGCGAAAGCTCGACTTGGAGGAGCGCCTCGCCACCGTGCGGGCCTCGGCCGAGGAGATGATCAAGCCCTCCCTCTACGGGCAGGCCATCATCATCCTCGTCTACGTGCCGCTCCTCACCTTCACCGGGGTCGAGGGCAAGATGTTCGAGCCGATGGCGCTTACCGTCATCATCGCCCTGGTCGCGGCCTTCGTCCTGTCGCTCACCTTCGTCCCGGCGATGATCTCCATCGTCATCACCGGCAAGGTCACCGAGACCGACAACTTCTTCGTCCGGGCGATCAAGGCCGCCTACCGCCCGGTCCTCGGGGCCGCCCTGCGCGTGCCCATGCTTTTCGTCGCGGTCGCCCTGGTGCTGCTCGTCGGAGCCGGCGTCCTGTTCAGGGGTCTGGGGCAGGAGTTCATCCCGCAGCTCGACGAGAAGAGCATCGCGTTGAACGCCCAGCGCATCCCGTCGACGTCCCTGTCGCAATCGCAGGCGATGCAATTGAAGGTCGAGCAGGCCATCGGCCGGTTCCCCCAGGTCGCCTACGTCTTCTCGAAGACCGGCACCGCCGAGGTCGCCTCGGACCCGATGCCGCCGAGCTCGTCGGACACCTTCGTCATCCTGAAGCCGCAAGCCGAATGGCCGGACCCGGACCTGTCCAAGGCCGAGTTGCAGGAGAGCATCGAGAAGGCCCTCGGGGCGCTCGCGGGCAACGTCTACGAGTTCTCCCAGCCCATCCAGCTTCGCTTCAACGAGCTGTTGGCCGGCACCCGCGGCGACCTCGCCGTAAAGGTCTTCGGCGATGATCTGGGCGCGATGACCGCGGCCGCGAACCAGATCGCCGGCATCCTGCGCGGGGTCGAGGGCGCGGACGACGTGAAGGTCGAGCAGACGGCTGGGCTGCCGTTCCTGGAGATCGGGATCAACAAGGCCGAGGCGGCCCGCCTGGGCCTGAGCACGTCCGCGATCCAGGACGTCATCGGGGCGGCCATCGGGGGCCGCGAGGCGGGCGTCGTCTTCGAGGGCGACCGGCGCTTCCCCATCGTCGTGCGCCTCAACGACAAGGTGCGCGAGGACCGCGAGGCCCTGGAGAACATCCCGGTGCCGTTGCCTCCCGGACCGAACGGGCGCGCCGCGTCCGTGCTCCTGAAGCAGGTCGCGAGCTTCTCGGTGACGGAGGGCCCGAACCAGATCTCGCGCGAGAACGGCCGGCGCCGGGTCGTGGTCACCGCCAACGTCCGGGGCCGCGACATCGGCTCGCTCGTGGCCGAGGCGCAAGACAAGGTGGCCACGGGGGTCTCACTTCCGGCCGGCTACTACGTCACCTGGGGCGGGCAATTCGAGAACCTGGCTTCCGCCCGCCAGCGCCTGATGGTGGTCGTCCCGGTGTGCTTCTTCCTGATCTTCCTGCTGCTGTTCTCGGCCCTGAACTCGGCCCGGGACGCGCTCCTGGTGTTCAGCGCGGTTCCTTTGGCGCTGACCGGGGGCATCGCCGCCCTATGGCTGCGGGGCATGCCGTTCTCGGTGCCCGCGGCCGTCGGCTTCATCGCCCTGTCCGGGGTGGCGGTGCTCAACGGCTTGGTGATGCTGACCTACATCAAGCAGCTCATCGCCGAGGGACGGCCAAGGCGCGAGGCCATCATGGAGGGCGCCATGACCCGGCTCCGTCCAGTGGCGATGACCGCGCTGGTGGCATCTCTCGGGTTCGTACCGATGGCGCTGGCGACCGAGACCGGGGCAGAGATCCAGCGCCCCCTGGCGACGGTAGTCATCGGCGGCCTCATCTCGGCGACCCTTCTGACCCTCGTCGTCCTGCCGGCCCTCTATGCCAGGTTCGCCGGTGCGGTCGCCCCCGAGAGGAAGGATCGGCCCATGCCGGTCCAACCGCATCTCCGCGCCGCCGAGTAGGAGGGTCGGCATGAGCAAGAAGGTCGCCCGAACCATCGCTGACTGGGGCGGCGGCGGCTCACGTCGCCGACGCCGCGTCAGGCCCCACGTCCGTCGCGCGGCCGGCCGGGCGTTCGCCCTGGCCCTCATCGCCATCCCGGCCTGCGTCTACCTTCTGTACTGCCTCTGCAACATCGGCGGGAGGACGCACTTCCACCTGATGCCGACGAGGCCGATCCATCCTCAGGACGGATCCCCGTGGGGAGACAAAGCCTCAATGATGCGGCAGTCGGCGACGGACCCGCAGCCGCACTGACCGATGACGTCACGCAGCTCATGCGCCAACCGGGTCAGGTCGGCCAGCTTGCGCTCGACCTGCGCCAGGTGGGCGCGGGCGATGGTGTCGACCTCGGCGCAGGACCGGTCGCGGTCGTCGGCCATGGCGAGAAGCTCCCGGATCTGGTCGACCGTGAAGCCGAGGTCCCGTCCCCGCCGGATGAAGCTCAGGCGGCGCAGGTGCTCCGGACCGTAGAGACGGTAGTTGCCCGCCGACCTTTCCGGCGCCGGCAGGAGCTTCACCTTCTCGTACCACCGGACCGTCTCGACGCGGGTGTTCGTCGCCGCGGCCAGGTCGCCGATGGTCATGGGGGGTGCGTGCGCCATGGCCTTGACCCTGTAGTTCCTACAGGGTGCATGTAGGGCCTCAGACCCTTCGGCGCGAGGCCCGGGTCGACGGAGCTTGCCATGTCAGGGCTAGGAACATCGGGAGCGGTCCCCGCGGGCGCCGCGCTGCGCTACCGCGTGAAGGGCATGGATTGCCCGAGCTGCGCGACCAAGATCGAAACGGCGGTAACCCGCCTGCCCGGCGTCCGCGACGTGCGCGTGAACTACACGGCCCAGGTCCTCGACCTCGTGCTCGACGAGGGCTCGACGCCCAGGGCGGACCTGGAGAACCGGATCACGGGGCTCGGCTATGGCGTCGGGTCCCTGCCGATCGCGGCCGACCTCGCCCGCTCGCAGACGACGGGCATCGCGGCCCCGGCCATCGTCGAGGAGGAGGCGGAGACCCCCGCCTGGCGCAGCCGCAAGGGGCTTTTGGCGCTGGGCATCGCCGTCCTGTTCGCAAGCGGATTTCTCCTGCAGACGGTTCGGCCCGGGCTGGCCGGGGAATACGCCTACTGGCCCGGCGCGCTCCTGGGTCTCGCCTTCTACGGACGCCGCGCCATCGCCGCCGCCCGCAACGGCTCGCCCTTCTCCATCGAGATGCTGATGTCGGTCGCCACCATCGGGGCGCTCGCCATCCATGCCGCCGAGGAAGCGGCGGTGGTGGTCCTCCTCTTCACCGTTGGCGAGATGCTCGAAGGCTTTGCGGCCGGCCGGTCCCGGGCCGGCATCAAGGCCCTCGTGGGCCTGGTGCCGAAGACGGCGCGCCTGGTCGAGGGGGACGGCGCCGTGCGTGAGGTGGCGGCCGCCTCCCTGGTGATCGGCCAAACCGTGCTGGTGCGCCCGGGTGACCGCGTCCCTGCGGACGGCGAGGTCACGGACGGCACGTCGAGCCTCGACGAGTCCCCGATCACGGGGGAATCGGTGCCCCGGCCAAAGGAGGTCGGGGACGCCGTCTATGCCGGCAGCGTCAATGCGGACGGGGCCCTGCAGGTCAGGGTCGCCCGGATGCCGTCGGACAACACCGTCGCCCGCATCCTGCACATGGTGGAGGAGGCGCAGGCGTCGAAGTCGCCGACCGCCCGGTTCATCGACCGCTTCAGCGCCGTCTACACCCCGGTCGCCTTCGCGGTCGCCGCGCTGGCGACGCTTGGCCCGCCGCTGCTGCTCGGCGCCGACTGGGGCACCTGGATCTATCGCGGACTGGCGTTGCTCCTCATCGCCTGCCCCTGCGCCCTCGTGCTCTCGACCCCGGCCGCCATCGCCTCGGGTCTTGCCGCCGGAGCGCGGCGGGGACTGCTGGTGAAGGGCGGCGCCGCCCTGGAGACCATCGGACGGGTGCGTACCGTCGCGTTCGACAAGACGGGGACGCTCACGGCAGGGCGTCCAAGGGTCACCGACGTCCTCCGATTTGCCCCGGACATGACGGATCGCACCCTGCTCGGGCTCGCGGCGACGGTGGAGGCCGGATCGAGCCACCCCATCGCTCGTGCGATCCTCGAACGTACGGAGGCCGACGCCATCCCCCTGCGCCCCGTACGCGATGCCCGTGCGGTTCCCGGCAAGGCCGTCCAGGCCACGGTTGCGGGACGCACGGTCGCGGTGGCATCCCCGCGCCACGCCGCGACACTGGCCAGCCTCTCGCCGGAAGCGGAAGCAACGGTGCGGGCCCTTGAGGAAGCGGGCAAGACCGCCGTCGTCGTGGTTCGGGACGGAGAGGCGCTCGGCGTCGTGGCGGTCCGGGACGAGCCCAGACAGGATGCGGCCGCCGGCGTCGCGGCCCTGCGCCGGCTCGGGGTCGAATGCGTGATGCTGACCGGCGACAACCGGCGCACCGGCGAGGCCATCGCCAAGGGCCTGGGACTATCGGTCCGGGCCGACCTGCTGCCGGCCGACAAGCTCGCCGAGATCGGCGCGTTGAAGGAGGTCGGGCCGGTCGCGATGGTCGGCGACGGCATCAACGATGCCCCCGCGCTCGCCTCCGCCAGCGTCGGGATCGCGATGGGCGGCGGCACCGATGCGGCGCTGGAGACAGCCGATGCGGCCATCCTCAACGACCGGGTGACGGACGTGGCGGCGCTCGTGGCGCTCTCCCGGGCGACGCTCGGCAACATCCATCAGAACGTGGCCATCTCCCTCGGGCTGAAGGGCGTGTTCCTGGTGACGACACTCGCCGGCATCACCGGGCTATGGCCGGCCATTCTGGCGGATACCGGGGCGACCGTCCTGGTGACGGCCAACGCCCTTCGCCTGCTTCGGGCCTGAGACGACGGTTTCGTGCTGGCTACGCGCCGGTGCCATCGTTGTGACCGGAGGCCGGAAACCACGACGCCGAGTTTCCGGAAAAGCTTTCCTTATCCAAGGCGACCGGGAGACTGCGCACCCACGGAACCGTCTCAGAAGCGGAGCCGTTCCTCGTCGCTCCCGTACCGTCCGTGCCGGTCCCATGATCGGCTCGGGCGAGACCGAGCCACCAACAACCCACGAGGAAGCCCCCATGAGGAAGTCCCTTTTCGCCGTCGCTGCCCTGGCCGCGCTCGGCGCCATCGGCATCGCCGCCCCCGCGTCGGCAGCCCCGGGCATGGTCGGCGCCGTCGAGGCCCAGACCAGCATCGTCGACGTCCGCATGGACGGGATGCACGGCCACCGCGGCCATGGCCGCATGATGGGCCATCGTCACGGGCACGGCCACATGATGCGCCACCATCACCACCGCGGCCACATGATGCGCCACGGTCATGGTCATCGCCACCACCGCATGTGATCGTCCAGGGGCCCTTCGGGGCCCCTTATTCCTTCTCTATTAAAACGACGGACCTCAAGGCAGGCAGGTCGCGCGGCCTGGCGGAAGCGAGCTTACATCCGCTCCTTGATGCTGGAGCCGACGAGCCACCAGTTCACCGGGTAGCTGGTCATGAATCCCGCGACCACGGCGACCTGCATGGCGAACCAGAACTCAACTGAGTTCACCGGCGCCCGTTGACCGGCAAGGTGCGGGAACACGGCGAACTGCGCGAGCGCCATGAAGCCGTACATGCCGACCTGCCAGGCGATCAGCGACAAGGTGTCGGCCTTGAGCGCGGCGACGATGCCCCGGCCCGGGGAGAGCCCGCGCATCGGCACGATGGCGTAATACTGGAACACGATCCCAAGCCCGAAGGCGAAGACGAAGTCCAGCGCCCAGACCGCGTACATCTTCTCCTCGAACAGCGACTGCCAGCCGAACCAGACCGCCACCACCGGCGCCAGGAAGGCGAGCCACTCGGCGGCGACGTCGCCCAGCATGCAGCCGCTCCCGCAGTGGAGCGCGCCCTTGCCCACCATCACCGGGAACGGCGTTTGCGTCATGTTCGGCGGCTTCTCGTCCCGCTCCATCGCGCGGTGATGCGCCTCCATGGTCGCGAGGCGGCCATAGCGAAAGTAGGCCCAGACCACGACCACCGTGCCGAACAAGGCGCTGACCGGCCAGACCACGTTCATCACGGTCATGTGCTGCGGATGCCGAATGACCTGCACCGACAGCAGCAACGAGCAGGCGGCCCCGAGCAGCAGGGCCAGGATCGAGAGCGCGTGGAGCCAGGCGGGGAACGTCGTGGCCATGCCGCTCAATGCCCCATCGCCAGCATCCAGACGGCCATGGCGACCATCATCACATTCTCGGTCAACGAGACGAAGCCGAGCGGCACCTTGCTCGATCCGCCGACGCAGGCGCACTTGATCTCGCGCTTGTCGACGTAGACCGCCTTGAACACCGAGACCGCGCCGATGGTGCCGATGAACAGGGCCACGGGGATCGACAGCCAGTTAAGGGCGCCGGCCACCATCAGGACGCCGGCGATGCCCTCCAGGAACGGGTAGGCGTAGGCGTAGCGCACCCAGCGCTTGGCCAGCAGGTCGTAGCCGAGGAACATCGACGAGAAGGTCTCGACGTCCTGCAGCTTGAGGAGGGCGAGGACGCACATGCTGAAGGCGATGTACCACTCGCCCGCCCGGACCGTCAGGGGCGTGCCGTACACGGCGTAGCTCGCCGCGAGCGCCATCAGCGCGGTCATCGAGAACACCGCCACCACCGGCGTGTAGGTCGTCGCGTTCGGGTCGTTGGCGGCCTGGCCGAAATGCCGCCTGAGGTCGTCGAAACCCCCGACGCGCTCGCCGTTGATGAAGGTCTGGGGCGTCGACTTGACCGCATGCTCGGCCTTGAAGCGGTCGGTCTCCTCGCGGGTGGTCAGCCAATGGTCCTCCACCTGGAAGCCCTGGCGTTCGAGGAGGTCCTTCGCCTTGAGGCCGTAGGGGCACGTGTGCTGCGGCATCATCATGCGGTACAGGACGGCCTTGCGGGACGCGGTGGCTTGCATCGGAAACTCCGTGGGTTGTCGGGGCGCGATGCCGTCCGGGCCTCGAAGTGGAAGCAGGGTGCGGGCAGCGGCCGATTGGGCTTGCGGACCTTCCTGCACCTTCCCATCATAGGAAGGTCAACGGAGGGACTCTCACGATGAACATTGGCGAGGCGAGCCGGGCCTCCGGGGTCTCGGCCAAGATGATCCGGCACTACGAGAGCATCGGGCTCGTGCCCCCGGCGGACCGGCGCGACAGCGGCTATCGCGATTATGGCACCGCCGACCTGCACCGGCTCGGCTTCATCCGGCACGCCCGGGACCTGGGCTTCTCGCTGGACCGCATCCGGGTGCTGCTCGGGCTCTGGAGCGACCCTGCCCGCAGCAACGCCGAGGTGAAGGCCATCGCGAGGGCCCACGTGAAGGAGCTCGAACAGCGGGCCCGCCAACTCAACGAGATGGCGAACGCCCTCCGGTCCCTGGCCGACGCCTGCGATGGCGACGGCCGGCCGGACTGCCCGATCATCGCCAGCCTGGAGACCGGGGCGAACGTCCCGCCCTGCCATCCGGGCGCCTCCCCGGGGGCGATGCCGCCCCCCGCACCGCGCCGGAAGGCCGTGGCCGGTCGCTGAGTCCGAACCGGCCCCGGCGGCGCTTCGGTCAGGCAGCCATCTTCCGGCAGCTCTCGGCGCAGCGGCGGCACTGCTCGACGCAATGCTGCATGTCGCCGACCTGCTCGCAGCTTCGGGCACAATCCTCGCAGACGTCGGCGCACTCGGCGCAGGTGTGCTTGTGATGCCTCGTCCCGATCAGCATGAAGTGCGCCGACGTCCGGCACATCTCGGCGCAGGCCAGCATCAGGCGGAAGTGCTCGGGCTCGACGTGCTTGCCGCCGGCCGGCAGGCAGCGGTTCGAGGCCATGCCGAGGCAGGTCTGGTAGCAGCGAAGACATTCGTCGATGCAGGACTGCATCTCGCTCGACATATTGCTCATGTGAAGCTCCTTGATGTTAGACAAAAAGAAACGAGCGTCAGCACTGGATGACAGTACCCCTCCAGTATTGCCTTGCTCATTCTGTCAACTCAGACGGCTATAGTTCGTTCTAATAAATTCCTTCTCTCATGCCCGGGATACTCAATCCGTCCGCAAGCGCCTACTCCGCCGCCTCGCGGTAAGCGGGTCGTTCGGCCGGGGCGACGCTCGCCGGCGTCTCGGCGGCCGCGGACAGACCCCATCCCTTCACGAGGGCGTAGACCGCCGGGATGACGACCAGCGTCAGCACGGTCGAGGACACCATCCCGCCGATCATCGGCACGGCGATGCGCTGCATCACTTCGGAGCCGGCGCCCGTGCTCCACAGGATCGGGATCAGGCCGGCCATGATGGCGGTCACGGTCATCATCTTCGGGCGAACCCGCTCGACCGCACCGACCATGATCGCCCGCCGCAGGTCCTCGCGGTTCAGGGGCCGCCCCTCGCGTGCGCAGGCGGCCCGGACCTCGTCGAGCGCGTGGTCGAGGTAGACCAGCATGATCACCCCTGTCTCGGCGGCGACGCCGGCGAGCGCGATGAAGCCCACCGCCACGGCCACCGACATGTTGAAGCCCATCCACCACATCAGCCAGATGCCGCCGACCAGGGCGAACGGCAGCGACAGCATGACGATGAGCGTCTCGGTCAGGCGCCGGAAGTTGATGAACAGCAGCAGGAACACGACGAGCAGCGTCAGCGGCACCACGACCTTCAGGCGCGCCTCGGCCCGCTCCAGGTATTCGTACTGCCCGCTCCACTGCAGGGTCGTGCCCTGTGGGAGCTTGACCTCGTCCACCACGGCCTTGCGCGCCTCGGCCACGTAGCCGCCGAGGTCGCGCCCATTGATGTCGACGAAGATGTAGACCGCAAGCTGTCCGTTCTCCGTGCGGATCGAGGTCGGGCCCCGGGTGAGTTCGACCTTGGCGACCTCGCGCAACGGCACCGTGCCCCCAGCCGGGAGTGGCACCTGCACCTCGTCGGCGATGGCCCGCGGATCGGACCGGAAGGCCCGGGGGTAGCGGACGTTGACGGTGTAGCGTTCGCGTCCCTCGACGGTGTTCGTCACGCTCTGGCCGCCAAGCGCCGTCGCGATGACGTCCTGCACGTCCCCGACCATCAGCCCGTAGCGCCCGAGCGCCTCCCGGTCCGGCGTGATGTCGAGGAAGTAGCCGCCGATGACCCGCTCGGCGTAGGCGCTCGACGTGCCCGGCACGTTGCGCACCACCGCCTCGACCTGGCGAGCGACCCCTTCCATCTCCTTAAGGTCGGTGCCCAGCACCTTGATGCCGACGGGCGTGCGAATGCCGGTCGAGAGCATGTCGATGCGGGCGCGGATCGGCTGCGTCCATGCATTCGACACGCCCGGGAACTGCAGGGCCTTGTCCATCTCGGCCTTGAGGCTCGCCAGCGTCACGCCGGGGCGCCACTCGGACGGCGGCTTCAGCGCGATGACCGTCTCGAACATCTCCATCGGCGCCGGGTCGGTCGCGGTGTTGGCGCGGCCCGCCTTGCCGTAGACCGAGGCTACCTCCGGGAAGGATTTTATGATGCGGTCCTGGGTCGCGAGGAGCTCGCCGGCCTTGGTCACCGACAGGCCCGGCAGGGTCGTCGGCATGTACATCAGCGTGCCCTCGTTGAGGTCGGGCATGAACTCCGAGCCGAGCTGACGGGCCGGCCACACGGTCGCCGCCAGCACCCCGAGGGCGAGCAGGACAGTCAGCACCCGCGCCCGCAGGACGCCCGCGATGAGCGGCCGGTAGAGCCAGATCAGGAGCCGGTTCAGCGGGTTCCTGTGCTCCGGGATGATCCGGCCCCGCACGAACAGCACCATCAGCGCGGGGACCAAGGTCACCGACAGGATCGCGGCTGCCGCCATGGCGAAGGTCTTGGTGAAGGCCAGCGGCCCGAACAGCCGGCCTTCCTGGCTCTCCAGTGTGAAGATCGGCAGGAAGCTGACCGTGATGATGAGGAGCGAGAAGAACAGGGATGGGCCGACCTCGGACGCCGCCTCCACCAGGATCTCCGTCCGCGGCTTGCCTGGCGGCGCCCGTTCCAGGTGCTTGTGGGCGTTCTCGATCATCACGATGGCGGCGTCGATCATGGCGCCGACCGCGATGGCGATGCCGCCCAGGCTCATGATGTTGGCGCCGAGACCCAGGGCTCGCATGCCGACGAACGCCATCAGGATCCCGACCGGCAGCATCAGGATGGCGACGAGCGCGCTCCTCACATGCAGCAGGAACACGACGCACACGAGCGAGACGACGACGCTCTCCTCGACCAGCGTGTGCCGCAGGGTGTCGATGGCCGCGTCGATGAGCTGGGAGCGGTCGTAGACCGGCAGGATCTCGGTGCCCGCGGGCAGGCTTTTCGCCACCTCCGCAAGCTTCGCCTTCACGCCCTCGATGACGTTCAGCGCGTTCGCGCCGAAGCGCTGCAGGACGATGCCGCCGGCGACCTCGCCCTCGCCGTTCATCTCGGTGATGCCCCGACGCTCGTCCGGTCCGAGCTCGACCCGGGCGACGTCCCGGACCCGCAGCGGCGTGCCGCCGGAAGTCTTGAGGACGATGTTCTCGATGTCGGCGACGCCCCTCAGGTAGCCGCGACCGCGGACCATGAACTCGAACTCGGAGAGCTCGACCGTGCGGCCGCCGACGTCGGCGTTGCTCGACCGGATTGCGTCCCGGAGCTTGTTGAGGGAGATGCCCTGGGCACGAAGCCGGTTCGGGTCGACCACGACGTTGTACTGCTTGACGAAGCCGCCGACGCCGGCGACCTCGGCGACGCCCTCTGCCCGCGAGGCCCCGAACCGGACCACCCAGTCCTGCAGGGAGCGAAGCTCGGCGAGCGTCCGTTCCTTTGCGACGACGACGTACTGGTAGACCCAACCCACGCCCGTGGCGTCGGGGCCGAGTGTCGGGGTTACCCCGGCCGGCAGGCGGCTCGCCGCGGCGTTGAGGTATTCGAGCACCCGCGAGCGGCCCCAGTACGGGTCGGTGCCGTCCTCGAAGATGACGTAGACGAACGACACGCCGAAGAACGAGAAGCCGCGCACCACCTTCGCCTTCGGCACCGTCAACATGGCGGTGGTCAGCGGGTAGGTGACCTGATCCTCCACGACCTGTGGCGCCTGGCCCGGGTACTCCGTGTAGACGATGGCCTGCACGTCCGAGAGGTCGGGGATGGCGTCGAGCGGCAGGGTGCGCAGCGACATCACCCCGACCGCGACGGCGAACACGGTCCCAACCAGCACCAGGACGAGGTTACGTGCCGACCAGCCAATGAGGCGCGCGATCATGGCGTGCCTCCCGCGTCGGCGGCCAGCCGGTCGTCCTTGGGCGGCGCCATGCCCTGGAGGGCCGCCTTCAGGTTGCTCTCGGCGTCGATGAGGAAGTTCGCGGAGGTCACGACGCGGTCGCCGGCCGAGATGCCGTCGCGGATCTCGGTGTAGCCGGTGCCGCGCACGCCGACCTTGACCTCCTTCGGCTCGAAACGGCCTTCCCCGCGGTCGAGGAGCACCACCTGCCGCTCGCCGGTGTCGATGACGGCGTCGTCCGGCACCGCGACCACGGGCTTGGTGTCGCCGGTCGCGACCTCGACGTCGGCATACATGTCGGGCAGCAAGGTGCCGTCGGGGTTCGGGAGCTCGATGCGCACCCGCGTGGCCCGGGTCTCCGGGTTCACCTGCGGATAGATCGTCCCGACCTTGCCGGAGTAGATGCGCCCCGGGGCCGAGCGCAGGCGGATCGTGGCGGCTTGCCCGACGCGGACGTTGGAAAGGTCGCGCTCGGGCACGTCGGCGAGCACCCACATCGTCGCGATGTCGCCGATGCGGAACAGGGTATCGCCGGCCGCGGCCTTCATGCCCTCGATGGCGGTCCGTTGCAGGACGATGCCGTCCCGGGGCGACGACCAGGTGATGGCCATCGGCACGTTCCGGGTCCGCTCCATCTCGTCGATCACCGCCTCGGAGACGTTCAGGTTCCGCAGGCGCCGCCTCGCGCCGTCGAAGCCCGGGTTGGCGATGAGCTGGGCCGCCGCCGCGTTGATCTCGGGCGAGTAGACGTGGACCAGCGCCTGGCCCTTGCGGACGCGGTCGCCGGTGGTGACGTTCTCGACATGGTCGACGTAGGCGTCCGACCGGGTCGCGATGACCGTCACCCGCCGCTCGTCGAGGGCGACCGTGCCGGGCACCCGGACGGGCTGCGCCACCACCCGGCGCTCGATGACCTCGGTCCGCACGCCGGTGCGCTGCACCTTGCCGGGCGAGACGGTGACGACGTTGCCGTCGCTGTCCTCACCCTCGTAGACGGGGATGTAGTCCATCCCCATCGAATCCTTCTTGGGCGTGGCCGAGGTGTCCGGCAGCCCCATCGGGTTGCGGTAGTAGCGGATGCGGCGGGCGCCCGCGGCGGGCTTCGCGTCCCCGGCCTTCCCCATGTCCTGGGCGGCCAAGTCATGCCCGGCCATCCCCTGGCCGGCCATGTCGGCAGGCATGGCCTCGCCGTCGTCCGAAGCGTCGAAGCGCACGTCCTCGCTGGCGTGGACCGCGCGGAACTCCCGGCCATCCGCGGTCGCCATCGGCGACAGCGAGTAGACCGGCTTCCCGTCCGGGTCCTGGTAGTAGACCACCGGTCCGGCCGCCTTCGTGGGGGCCGTAGCCTGCGCGGCCGGCATGGGGGCCGGAGACCACCGGGCGAGCTCCGTCCGGGCGCGCTCGGCGAGCGCCGGCACGGGGTTCTCCCCATGCCCCGCGACATAGCCGGCGCCCCCCGCCGCGAGTGCGGCGAGGGTCCCGGCGAACCAGGCCGCGCGGCTCACTTGACGGCCTTGAAGACCAGCTTGTCCTCGACCGTGCCGGTCTCGCCCTGGACCTTGGCCCCGAGCGACAGGCGCCAGCCGCCGGCCATCGTGAGCTTCGCCTTGAAGCGATAGACGCCCGGCTCGGTCGTGGGGAGCTGCTCGATCTTCGAGGTCATCTCGTCCATGCTGTCGGGCGCCATGTCGATGCGCTTGGCGAAGATCACGGCGTCGGGAACCGGCTTGCCGCTGCGCTTATCGAGAAGGCGCACCGACAGGACAGCCTCGCCGACCTTGGCCTCCTGCTGCAAGAGCTCGAAGCGGTAGTCCTTGATGTCGGCAAGCGCCGGGAACGCGGTCGCCGACAGGGCGGCACCGAGCAGCGCCGCCGAGACGGCGCGCGGAAAAGGCTTCTGGGTCACGGGTGTTGTCTCCTGAACGCGATGGCGGGCCGCGCGTGGACGCGCGGCGTCATGCCGGCGCTCACGCCGGCGGCATCGGGTTCAGGCTCGGGGAGGCTCGGTGGGCGGCCCTTGCGAGAGGCTGTCGAAGGACGCGATGACGGCCCAGGTGGGTCCCTCGAAGCGGGCGACGCGACCCGGAAGTCCGAGGGCGACCGGAAGTCCGGTGGCGACCTTAGCCAGGCAAAGCGCCATCAGGGGGCAGCCCTTCGAGCAGTCGGGCATGTCCGGCCGCTCCTTGGGGCAGCACGGCATCTCGTCCATGGCCATCCCGGCCATGCCGTCCATGGCCTCGTCGGACATCGCCATGGCGTGACCGTGAACGCCCGTCGGCGCGCGCATGCCTGCGGCAGCCGCGGATGCGGTCACCGGCGCAAGGGCGAGGCTGAGGACCGCCAGGAGCGGGAGCAGCCTGCGAAGGGCGAGCCAGAAGGTCACCGTCCGACGATGCCACATCACAGACCGGCAAGGAAGGGACGGGACTACCGGACGCGCCAAGGGGATACGACGAGCGCGAGTTTCGCGATGACGGGCACGGGACGGAAGACGTAGGTGTCGCGCGACGACCGGACGCCCCGCGCCCGGGGACCCGGAGCCATGCACCCGAGGCTACCGGACGCGCTCCATCGAGCGTCGGATCGTGACCGGGAGAGGACGGATCGTCCAGCACGGCACCATGCCCGGACCGGGACCAAGCGGGTATGCCTCCTGTCCGGTCCGCAGCTCAGGAGGACCCCGAGCAGCAGGATGCGGACCCGCCGTTCTCGCGGGCTTCCTGGATGGGCGGACAGGGGACCTCGCCGAAGGAGCAGAAGACGCAGCAGTCGCCCGCCTTCGGGCGCAGGAGCGTGCCGCAGCCGGTGCACTCGTAGAAGAACTGGCAGGCGTCGGTCGGCATCGTCTCCGTCGCTCGATGACCGCAGTGCGGGCAGGTCAGGGTGGACCGAAGCTGCATCGTCCGCCTCACCGCATCGCCTTGAGCACGACAGGCTCAAGGTATGGTTCCCACGCGAGCGCCAAACCGACCAGCACCGTCCCAAGTCCCAGAAGGCCAGGGGTACGCCATGACGGCCCCATGCGAGCACATGGTTCGGCCATGTCGCATGCCGTCGCCCGGTAACGGAAGAACAGCGCCCAACCCATGAGGAGGGCCAGGGCGGCCCCGCCAAGCAGGATCGGCCGGATGCTAGCCAACATGGCCAATCCTCCGAAAACCGCCCCTGTCGCGCCGAGACCGGCAAGCGCCACCGGGAGGGCGCAGCAGGACGAGGCCGCCAGGGCACCCAGCCCGGCGACCGTGCCCAGCCCGGCGAACCAGCTTCCCGAGGGAATCGGCAGGCCGTCCCGCGGACGTGAGGCGGGTCTTGCGGGAGGCGCCATGGATGGTGTGTCGATCATCATCGTGCCACCCTGCATCCCGTAGCCACTACGGGATCAAGCGAAAAATGGCGAAGGGTGCGCGAGGTCTCTCCATAGGGCAGATCGCGGCGGCGGCCGGGATCAACCTGGAGACCGTCCGCTACTACGAGCGCATCGGGCTCATGCCGCCGCCGGCTCGCACGGAGGGCGGTCACAGGGCCTACGATCCTGCCCATGTCCGGCGCCTGGCGTTCATCCGTCAGGCTCGCGCATTGGGCTTCGGGATCGAGGACATCCGGACCCTGCTGGCGTTGGCCGCGCCCGGGCACCGGTCCTGTGGCGAGGTCCGGGACGTCGCAGCCGCCCACCTTGCCGAGGTCCGCGCCAAGCTCGCCCGTCTCGCGCGGCTTGAGCGCATCCTGAGCGACACCGTGGAGCGGTGCAGCGGCGCCCCGACGCCGGCCTGCCCGGTTCTCGATATGCTCGATGCACCGATGTGAAAGCCGGCCCATCCGACACCCAGCAGTGGAACGGGACCGCCGGTCGTCCTTGTCTTGGTCCCAAGAGGCCGGAAGCGGGTGGCGATGCGGGGTCACGCAGCCGCTCGTCCGTGGAACGACCGTCGACCTAGGCGTCGACCGGCGAGGATGCCGGGGCGCCGAACCTTGGCATGAGGCGGACGTAGATGAGTTCGCTGAGGAGCTCGACCAGCGTCTGCGTGACGATGACGGCGGGCAGGAGTGGCACGGCACCCGGAACCGCAAACGCCAGCGGCAGGACCACCAGGGAGTTTCGCGTGGCGGCGCTGAAGGCCAGCGTGCGGACGGTGGGGGCATCCAGGCGGAACGCGCGCCCGACCGCCCAACCCAGCAGCGGAGCCGCCACGGCGAAGACGACGTAGACGGGGACCACCCGCGGGGCGTCGTCCAGGGCGGGCCCGAGCTGGGGCAGGACGGACGCGATCACCACGAACAGGACGAGGGCCGTTGCCGGCACCGGCAGAAGCCCGAGCCCGGCGGCGATCCGCTGGCCGGTGCGGCTGCGTGCGGCCCAGATCTGCACGGCCGCAGCAAGTCCGAGGGGAACCGCGATGAGCCAGACGAAGGCGTGCACGAACGGACCGACCTGGACGAACCTGGCGGCGTCCTCGCCGAGGAAGACGTTGAGGTAGACCGGCAGCAGCAGCATCTGCGCGATCAGCAGCGCCGGGGTGGAGGCCAGCAGCACCTTGGCGTCCGCGCGGCCGAGGTGGGCGAAGGTGACAACGTAGTCGATGCACGGCGTGAGCAGGACCATGAGCACGCCCAGCCGCAGCATCGGATTGGCGGGCAGGAACTGGATCAGGCAGGCCACCAGGATCGGCAGCGCGACGAAGTTCGTGGCGAGGAGCGCCGCCAGGAAACGGACCCGCGTAAAGGCTTTCCCCAACTCGGGCAGGGGTACCTGGAGGAAGGTGACGAACAGCATCAACGCCAGGGCCGGGTTGATCCCGACGTCCAGGGCCGTGGTTCCGGGGACCAACAGCGCAACGACGACGGCCAGGCCGATGGCGGCGAAGTAGATCGGGATCTGGCGGCCTTCGAGGATGTCGCGCAAGGTGGTCATGCTTCCTCGCAGGCGATCCTGGGGGCTTGCTCGACCCGCTGGGGCCGTCCGGTGCATTTGGCGAACAGGTCGATGGCGCGGTCGCAGACCTCGCAGTGACCCTCGCAGCAATCGCGCATGAGGAAGGCGACGAGGTCGGACAGGGCCGGGAAGATCGCGCTGTAGATGATCGAGCGACCTTCGCGGCGGCTCTCGACGAGGCCGGCGTTCTCCAGGTGGTTGAGGTGGAACGAGATGCGCGGCGCCGAGGCACCTGCGATGGCCTCGGTGATGGCACCGGCGGCCATGCCCTTCGCCCCGGCGGTCACCAGCATGCGGATGATGCGTAGGCGGGTTTCCTGCGCGATGGCCGCGAAGCCGTCGAGCGCTTGCTTTTCCTGCACGACACTTAAACCGTTATGGAATCGTTTAAGCGTCAGTAGGCTCACGACGGGTCGGAGGCAAGGACCGGATCTGGACCGGATCACGGCGGACGTCCCAGGCAGCCTCCGCTTTCCTAGCTTCGCGGCCGGACACGCCAGAGCGATAGGGCAAGCGCAACGTTCGCCACGGCGAGCACGCTGAGCAGTGCATAGGTCGCGTCCGCGCCCGCGTGGGTCAGGACCAAGGCTCCGACGGAGGGTGCAAGCGCTTGGGCCACCAGCCCCGGGCGGGCGAGGCGGCCGACGAGCGCGGCGTAGCGTTCGGGACCGAACAGGGCCAGGGGCACCGTACCCCGTGCAATCGAGTAGATCCCGTTGCCGGCCCCGTAGAGGACCAGCGCCAGCCCGACCAAGGGTAGGCCGGCCGTCAGCATCGCGATCCCGAGGACCACCAGGACCATGGCGGCGGTCAGGGTCCAGAGGGGATGGTGCCGACCCTTGCCGGCCATCTCGACGATGCGCGCACCCACCTGTGCCGGTCCGATCAGGGCACCATAGGCGACGGCCGAGGTGAGAGCCACGCCACGGGCCTGGAGCAGGGTGATGAGGTGCACCGAGACCATGGCCATCACCGTGCCGCCGAGGGTCAGCACCCCTGCCATGAGGAGGAAGGCACGACGCTCCCGGCCATCGAGCCGGACGCCGGGGATCGCGCCTTCGGATCGCGTGACCGGATGCGCGGGGGGCCGGGGGATCGCGAGCAGGACGAGCGGCAGCGTGACCGAGAGGTGCAGCCCGGCATAGGCGAGGCAGGTCCCGCGCCAGCCGACCCGCTCGATCAGGAAGGCCGAGAGCGGCCAGCACACCGTGCTGGCGAAGCCGCCCCACAGGGTCAGGGTCGTGATGGCGGGCCTTGCCTCGGCGCCGTAGAGGCGCCCGAGCGTGGCGAAGGCGGGGTCGTACAGGCCGGTGCCCATGCCGAGGCCGACGAGGAGCCAGGCCGCGAGGTAAGCCGTGAGGTTCGGGGCAAGGGCAAGGCCCATGAGGCCCAGCGCCAGCGCGATGGCGGCGAAGGCCAGCACCGGCCGCCCGCCATGCTCCCCGATGAAGGCTCCCACCCGCGGCGAGACGAGGCCTGCGACGAGGAGGCCAAGGGACAGCCCTCCGATAACCCAGCCGAGGGGCCATCCCGTATCCTTCGACATCGGCGCGGCCAGCACCGACAGGAGGTAGAACGAGGAGCCCCAGGTCAGGATCTGGATCACGCCCAGGGCCGAGATCACGGGCCATCGGCGCGCCGGGGCCATCGGATCGCTACCGGGCCCCGAGAACGGGTAGCCAGACCGCCAAGGCCGCCAGGGTGACCAAGAGGACCGGTGGCGTGATGACCAGGCCCACCCGCATGTACTGGCCCCAGGTGATACGCTGGCCCTTGGTGTCGAGGACGTGGAGCCAGAGCAGGGTCGCCAGGCTGCCGATGGGCGTGAACTTCGGGCCGAGGTCGCAACCGATGACGTTGGCGTACACCATCAGCTCGCGCATCAGGGGCGACAGGTCCGGGGCCTGCTGGATGGAGAGCGCGCCGACGAGCACGCTCGGCATGTTGTTCATCACCGACGACAGGATCGCGGCGGCGACCCCCGTGCCGAGGGTGGCGACGAACGGACCGAAGCCCGAGAGCCGCACGAGGCCTTGCGCCAGGTAATCGGTCAGGCCGGCGTTCTTCAGGCCGTAGACTACGAGGTACATGCCGAGGCTGAACAGGACGATCTGCCAGGGGGCACCCGCGAGCACCTTGCGGATCGGGATGACGCGGCTTCGGTTCGCCAGCGCCAGCAGGACCAGTGCGCCGGCGCAGGTGACCACCGAGACCGGCACGCCGAACGGGGCCGTCATGAAGTAGGCCACCAGCAGCAGGGCGAGGAGCGGGAAGGCCGCCTTGAAGACAAGCGGATCCTTGATCGCGTGGCGCGGCGGTTCGAGCTCGGTCACCGGGTACGTGGTTGGCAGGTCGCTCCGGTAGAACAACCACAGCACCACCAGGGTCGCGGCCAGCGAGACGAGGTTCACCGGGACCATCACGGCGGCGTAGCGGCTGAAGGTGATGTCGAAGAAGTTCGCCGAGACGATGTTGACGAGGTTGGAGATCACCAGCGGCAGGCTGGTCGAATCCGCCACGAACCCGCAGGCGACGATGAAGGCCAGGGCCGCCGCCGGCTTGAAGTCGAGGCGCAGCAGGATGGCGAGCACGATGGGGGTGAGCAGCAGGGCCGCCCCGTCGTTGGCGAACACCGCCGCGATGGCGGCACCGAGGAGGATCACCAGCGGGAACAGCAGGTGCCCCCGGCCGCCGCCCCACCGGGCGATGTGGAGCGCCGCCCAGTGGAAGAAGCCGGCCTCGTCGAGCAGGAGCGAGATGATGATGAGGGCCACGAAGGTGAAGGTGGCGTCCCAGACGATGTGCCAGACCACCGGGATGTCCCCGGGATGGATGACCCCGGTGCCCAGTGCCACGGCGGCCCCGATCAGGGCGCTCCACCCGATGCCGAAATCCCGCGGCTGCCAGATGACGAAGACGAGGGTGACCACGAAGATGGCGAGCGCGAGCATCGGGACTGTTTCTTGTTCTTGGGGGTGTGGGTGGGGTCAGGCGGTAGCGACGCGGCGCCCGTGCTCGTCGACGACGCGCTCGCCATCCTCCTTGACGAACTCGCCCTGTTGGGCGGGAAGGAGGTCGAGGACCGCCTCGGAGGGCCTGCATAGGGCAACACCCAGTGGGGTGACGACCAAGGGGCGGTTCAGCAGGATCGGATGCTCGCCGATGGCATCCAGAAGCTGATCGTCCGTCAGGCTCGGGTCCGAGAGGCCGAGCTCGCCGAAGGGCGTTCCCTTCTCACGGAGCAGATCACGGACCTTCACGCCCGCCCGCTCGGCAAGCTGGCGCACCAGGGTCCGGTTTGGGGGCGTCTTCAGGTACTCGACCACGTGCGGCTCGATGCCGGCGTTGCGGATGAGGGCTAGGGTATTGCGGGACGTGCCGCAATCCGGGTTGTGGTAGATCACGACGTCCATCAGGTGGTCTCCGTGCAACAGGCGGCAAGGGCAGCGACAGCCGGGGCGCAGACCTCAGGGCGTCCCTGGCAGCAGTCGCGCATCAGGAACTGGATGAGCTCGGACAGGTCCGGGTAGGCGGCGCTGTAGATGATCGAGCGCCCCTCGCGCCGGGACGTGACCAGCCCGGAATGCGAGAGCTCCTTCAGGTGGAACGACAGGTTAGTGCCCGACACGCCGACCGCCTCGGCGAGCGTCCCGGCCGCCGTGCCGTCAGGGCCGGCGGTGACGAGCTGGCGCACGATACGCAGGCGATGCTCCTGGCCGAGGGCCGCGAAGGCCGCCACGGCTTGCCGTTCGTCCATCATGATGTCAATATCTCAACCATCGTTGAAACGTAGAGGAATGAAACGTCTTGGACAAGCCCCTGCAGCCCTTCGCCGATGGAATGCCGAACCTAAGCGAGGGGCATTTCGTGGTCCCGACGACCGACGCCCTGCACGTGAAGACACCGTTCACCCACGCCCCGCGCTTCCTGATCCTGTACGGATCGCTCCGTGAGCGCTCGTTCAGCCGCCTCCTCGCCTACGAGGCCGCGCGCCTGTTGGAGGCGATGGGCGGCGAGGTGCGGATCTACGACGCGCACGGCCTGCCGCTGCCCGACGACGCCACTGCCGATCACCCGAAGGTCCGGGAACTCCGAAACCTCTCGATCTGGTCGGAGGGCCACGTCTGGGTCAGCCCCGAGCGACACGGCGCCATGACCGGGGTCATCAAGAGCCAGATCGACTGGCTGCCGCTCTCGGAGGGTTCGGTGCGCCCGACGCAGGGGCGGACGCTCGCCGTGATGCAGGTCTCCGGCGGCTCGCAGTCGTTCAACGCGGTCAACAGCCTCCGCGTGCTCGGTCGCTGGATGCGGATGATCACCATCCCGAACCAGTCCTCGGTCCCGATGGCGTACAAGGAGTTCGACGAGGCCGGCCGGATGAAGCCGGGTCCGCTCTACGACCGGGTGGTCGATGTCTGCGAGGAGCTGATGAAGTTCACGCTCCTCACCCGCGAGCGATCCGACTACCTCGTCGACCGGTATTCGGAACGCAAGGAGCGCGAGCCCGAAAGGCTCAAGGCCGTCGCCGTCGACATCGGGTTCGTGAAGCGACCCTCCTGATCTGCACGTCCACGCCGACCTCTTCTACGCCATCGCCTCGCCCGGTAGGATAGCGATCCCTATTTCAAGGGCTCCACGACCGTAAGCACAAGAGTCTGAGCGCTGGGGCATGTCGGCCGCCACGATGGCGACCACGGGGGCCGTCTCGTCGGGGCGCCGACGATCGCGACGTGGACGGATCCTTCGCCAACGTCGACGGCGGTCAGCTTCACTAGGCTCAGCTGGAGCTTCCGCATGCCGCCTCGGTCAGCGAGGGGGACCGGACGGAGTGGAGCGTCCCCGAGACGTAGACGAGGTCGCCGACGTCCGTGCCCGGCGCGTCGGCCTCGGCGATGGAGGCGATCGGCTCCGCAGTCAGGAGCAGAAATTTCGCTAGGCATCACGTCCTCCTTGGCCTTGCGCCGAACGAACCCCGCCCAGGTCCGGACGGTCCCGTGCGTCGCTGTCTCCAGCACCGCCACTTCGGAGAGGGTCGACGCGGTCAGGGGGCGAGCGAGGATGGCCAGGAGTGGGATGGTCACGACGCCGCCTTCAAGACGATCGCGTCGACGTCGGCGAAGGCGCCGTCGACCTCCGCGGTGGTGATGGCGCCGGCGCCGATGCCGGCAGCGACCTGGTTGTAGACCGCCAGACAGACGCCAATATGCCTCCGGATCTGCAGGCTCAGCACCTTCAAGCGGTCGTTCGTGAGGGGCCGATCTACCCCGTCGGCGAACGTCCACGGGTCGCTGTCCTTCCGGGCGTCGAGCAGCGTCGCGGTGACCTCGCTTAGCGTGCGCGTCAGGGCCCGCTCGTTGACGGCGACCGCCCAGCCGTCCCACGTTGTGCCGCCCGCCTCGGCCGCTAGGTGCGCCTCGTATGCGTAGGCCAGGACAGCGGCCGCGTCGGGCGGAGCCGGAGCGTTCGGATCGAGCCAGGAGCCATCGGCCTGTTGGGCCTACCTGAGCCACAGCCAGGCGCCGACCGCGTCGCAGATGACGTCGAGGGAGAGACTAACCATGTAAGATAGCGTGGACCGGGGGCGTTAAGGGGGTGAACGTCACGTGGGGCCCTGAAACATAACACCCCCCGACCCCGGGGGCCGGAGGGTGCGCTCAGGATGTGGTGCATCGCGAGGACGACGGATACGTCGACAGTCTAGAATATACCCCACCGAACAGCATCGGACAAGCAAAAGAGGGCGAATAACGACGGTCTAGCAAGGGGTAAGCGGCGGTTCTAGACTTGGAACGACGGCGGTCCAGTAGGGGGTAGAGCCATTCCTACGACCCCCCCCGAGCGTCGACGGCCAGCCACATCCAGGGAGGGCGGCGCAGAGCGTCACGGTAGTGAGCTACACCGGGGAACGGGGCAGGCGGCAGCGACGGGGAAGGTAGCAGGGGGACGACGGCGGGATGACGACCTGCGGGGAACCAGGAGGCCCGGGCCCAAGGGTACAACGGGGGCCCAGGGGCCCATATGTGGAACCAATTACCCGATTATCGTTGAGGGAGAACGGGTTACAGCGCCGAGAACGCCCGTCAGGATTTCGTCCATCTTGGCCTCCATCCACGGGCCCTTGGAGGCCGGTACGATGAAGCTATCGTGGACGGGCAGGCAGGGGATGGACGCCTTCTCGCAGGCCTTGAGGACATCCACCGCCATGGCGCTGTCTACGGCCATGCAGCGGATCCCACGGTCTGCAGCGATGTCTGCGGCGATGGGGGTGTTCCGCGCCACGACGGCCTTGAGCAGGCCGCGGGTGTAGTCCCAGCCGTGCTCCCAGTCGTCCTTGTCCATAATGGCCGCCGCTGCCGCGTTCATGGTCTTCGCGTTCAAGGCGACGTTGAGGGCGAGCTTGCCCTCGTCACGGGGGAATGTCCCCGTGACGTAGGGATCGTGGCGCAAGACGTGACCACGGGCTGCGTAGAGGATCCGCGGATGGAGGGTGGCGAAGTCCGGCTCGAAGGCCGCCTCGCCGTTGATGAGGAGCTCCCGGCGGCGTCCCTTGGGGAGGTTCTGCCACCATCCGTAGAGCCGGCCATGGCGGTCCCAACGGCCACGGCCGAACACGCGGTAAACCTCGGGGCTCGGGGTCGGGACGACGCTGGCCCACGTCCCCTTCTCCTTGCGGTCGTTGCGGGCTCGGACAACGCGCGTGGCGTGCTCCCACCCGTTGCCCGTCGGCATCGTGACCGAGACCTTGCCGAGGTAGGCATTGATGCGGTCGAGCTCGGCCTCCAGGCGTCGCGTCTGACGTGTCGGGTCGTAGCCGATGACGTCGCCGGCCTCGTCCTTGAGGATGAGGCGGCAGCGACGCGTCTCGTACTCGAAGGGCGCGTCGCGGAAGGCGTGGACGAGGTCGGGGGTCGCACGCAGGCGGCTCTGCATCCCGGTGGAGAGGTGGTCGCCAGGGCGGGCCCGGACCTCCTCGATCAGCCCGAGCTCGACGAGTTCAGCCACGGCGGCGAGCACGCGGTCGTAGGTGTAGGGCAGGCCCATGTACCGCGATTGACCGGCGTAGAACGCCTTGCGGCGCGAGTAGCTGACCCAGCGATCCTCGCCGGGCGCCATGTCGGCCGCGATGCACGCGGCCGCGAGGACGCTGCGCCTGGCGACGTCCTGCCTGCGATCGGGGATGTCGGGGATGCCGGCGGCCGAGAGGATGTTCTCCGGGATGCGCCAGTGGAAATCGAGGGCGCGGTCGCGCGCCTGTGCCGTGTTGAGCATGTCGTATCCATCGACACGTCAGGCACCACACCGCCGTGTCGGGACCGATGATCCGCTCGACATTAGCCTTAGTCTATGGGTATGTGCTTTGGAGATCCGCTGATATACTTCGCGAGACCAGTAGTTCAACCGCCCCGACGGGGTGCATGATCTCACGGGGGTAAAGCATCGATTTCAGCCTCGCCCACGGCCTAACTTCGAGGCACCGGAGGATTCAGCCAACGAGCCCCGTGGACGGCTCCACGGGGCTCTAATGCGGTCGAAAATTTATTTGTGCTCGCATGCGGCCGTCGCCTGATGCCGTGAGGACATATCGAATCCGCGAACAGCTTGGTGAGCTGGTGGCTCGAACTCCTAACCCGATCGGGGTCTACCCGACGACCTCGCGGCGGCCCTGGAGCGGGCCCTGTCGGCCGTGAAGCACATCGACGCCGGTAGGATCGGAGCCGAGGCGTGATGCCCAGTGACCAGGCGTTCCTACTCACCTTCGCAGGCCTGCTGCGAGTCGGCATCCTCGCCGACCCTGTCCCGACCTACCGGGCATGCCGATCGGCTTGCGCCGCCCTTGGGGACGCATTCGTGCCCGTTGACTACACCTGACCGATTCGCGCGGTCCGCTTAGTCCACGAGGAGGATTGGGAGAGTCGGCTGAGGGTCACCCCAACCGCGGCCGCCGTGCGGGCAACGCTGGCGAGCGAGGGCGTGGAGAGCGTCCTGGCACGGTGGGGCGGGCGCTACCGAGGCAAACTCATCGCGGCAGCGAACCGCGCCGCGCGCAGGTCACCGCCCGCCAGACATCCCCTTACGTGGCCGGGATCGGGGGCACGTCCGGAGGCGTCGCCTGCGTGTAGGTGACGGTCTGCACCGTGTAGTCGGGCGTGCCTGAGAAGCTGATGCCCAAGCCGGCGTAAAACCCCATCACGGAGTGGAGCGCGCTCAGGGACGACTTCCTCATCTCGACGGCGACCATGGTCCTCTGGGACAGGCCGACGCGTCGGGAAATTTCGTCCTGCGTCAGGCCGACGAGGGTCCGCGCGGCGCGCAGCTGCATTGGGGAGGGATACACGACGAGGCACTCCGAGCCGGATTCGATGGAAGGCCATTATCACCAAAGCGCCCGAAACGTGCAATGACGGCACATCGACTCGCGTTCTCAGAAGAAGGTGATATCCTCCGATTCGTGCCGACATCGCCGGATCCACTGGCGAAAAAAAATGGCCCCGGAGGCGCGCGAACGCCGCCGAGGCCTGGTCAGCCACAGGAGCATCCCCGTGACCGAACCGTGCACCCACCTTACCACCACGACCGCCCCGAACGGTAGCCTCGCCGCGTCCCTCGCCCAGGGAATTTCGCAGTACGCCGAGCGCTTCGAGGAGGCCTCGGTCCTTGAGATCGCGGCGGCCATGAGCGTCGAGGATCCCCACGCGGCGCGGTCGTTCCTCCTGGAGCGCACTGCCGAGCCGGCGTTCCCGATGCTGCGCAGGAGCGTCCTCGGTACGATCGAGCTCCGGATCGAGGCCGCCAAAGCCGCTGCGCGTGACCGCCTCCTCCTGGTGACCGGCGACGACGCGCCGGGCGGGAAGAGCGACAAGGCGCGCGAGGCGATCTTCCGCCGGGACCCGGGCGCATTTCTGCCAGGCGCCGAGGTCAGCAAAGTCCGCCCGTTCGCCCGGGCCTTCTGGCACGTCCTGATCGACGGGAAGGACGTGCCCTGCGTCTACGTCTGCCGGGCCGCCGTCGTGAGCGACCTGCACGACATGGTCGAATGCCTGGCCGAGAACAGACAGTACGAGCGGGGCATCGTCATCGGTGCGCCCGAGACCGCGCGGGACATCGCCGGCCTACTGCCCCCGAACATCGCCTTCGTGGCCGTACCCCTCGCCACCGACGGGAGGCGCGCGTGAACGCCATCGTCCGCATCCCGGCCGCGCCGGCGATCTCGATCTTCCGCTTCGACAACCACGACATCCGCGTCGTGGAGATCGACGGGCTGCCCTGGTTCGTCGGCGCCGACGTCTGCAAGGCCGCCCGCCTCTCGAACCCGTCCGTCTCGCTCAAGGCGCTCGACGAGGACGAGAGGGCTAAGATCTTCTTAGGGCATCCCCAGGGCGAGGTCCTGGTCATCACCGAGGGCGGTCTCTACACCCTGCTGATGCGCAGCCAGCGTGCCCTCGTGAAGGGCGCGACGGCATGGCGGTTCCGTCGGTGGGCGATGAACGAGGTCCTCCCCGAGATCCGGCGGACCGATTCCTACGCCGTGGCACCCGCCCCGACGCCGGTCGCGATCCCCGAGGACCTCGACGATAACAGGGTGCTGAGGAGGATGCTCCTGGCCCGGATGGATCGGGAGGACGCCCTCGTCGAGCGCCTCGTCATCACAGACCAGGAGCTCATCGACACCTCTCGCCAGCTCACCGCCTCGCAGCGGCAGGTACAGCGGGCCCGGCCGGCGGTGGAGTGCGTCGAGCGGTTCGCCGAGAGCGAGGGGCTCTACAGCCTCCAGGCCGGTGGCAAGGCCCTCGGGCAAAAGCCGAACAAGTTCATCGCTTGGCTGAAGGAGCGCGGCGACCTGTTGGATCTGAACAGGTCGAACCTCCCCCGGCAGGACCTCATCGACCGTGCCCCGTTCCGCGTCCGGATCGAGGAGTACGGCGGCAAGCCCCGTGCGACGCCGAAGATGACGTCGAAGGGCATCCTCCACTACGGACGCGAGCTCTGCGTCTCCGTCGACTGGCGGGCCGCACGGGAGCCCGACCTGTTCGACTGACACCACTCAGACTCTGAGTGGTGACGAGGGGCCCGGGTGACCGGGCCCCTTTTTCGTGCCTGAAATCTTGTGCAGCGAAATGGGAGCGAAGGCCGGTTCGCTATCATTGGCAACCCGGCCCGGGCACGCCTGCGCACGGTTTCGGCACGCTCTCAGCATATTTTCGCGCGTTTCAGTCCGCGCGATCGGCGTTACACCGAGAGCGGAATCCGGCCTCGCTCGTGGGGCGCGCTGCAGCACCCCCGATCCAGGCGCTCGGCGGCCTACGGGCACGGCTCCCCTTCGAGCCGCCGCCGGTACCGGACGCCGTCGTGCAGTAGGACGCTGCTGGGCAGGAGGACGAGCTCCGCGTCGTAGGGGACGACGCTGCCCCCGTTGCCGTAGCACTGGCGGGACGTCACCCGGCCGCCGGCTATCCGGGCGCCGTGGCACTCCATCAGGTCGATGCCGACGACCCCGGCCTCGGGACCGACGACGATCGCGGGGACGTCGGCCCCCTCGGGGCAGTAGAGGCCCGGGGCGGGCTGGAAGGCATCCGCCTCGACGGGGCCGGCGAGCAGGGCGAAGATGGCGAGCGCACGCACGGTCAGATCTCCACGATGAGGGCGGGGTCGAACGCCGGGTTTTCGCCATGCCGGCCGCGTGGGTTCGCCAGCACGCGCGTCCCGCCGACGACGTAGTCAGCGGACCGATGGATGTGGCCGTGGATCCACAGGGCGGGTGCGTCCGGACCTTCGAGGACGCGCGTAAGGTCGGTCGCGTACGCCGCGTCGATCGCCTGCAGGGGGCCCTGCCTCCCGAGCGACGCGGGGTGGGGGGCGTGATGCGTGACGACGACCGTCGGGCCGTCCCACGTCTCCGCAAGCGCGCGCTCGATCCGCCCAAGCTGGGCGACGTGCTCGGCGGCGGCGGCGCTCGGCCTGAAGGCGTTCGTCTCGCCCGAGGCCGTACGGACCTTGACCTTCCGATGGTCTCGCATCCCCCCGTTGCGGTCACCACAGGAGGCCATCGTCGGAGCCCGCCATGCCTCGCCAAGCAAGGCGTAGTCCGTCCAGACCGTGGCGCCGATGATCCGTACGCCCTCGATGGCCAGGACCTCCCCGACGGCGAGCAGGTGGATGCCCGCGGCCGCAGCGGCCTCGCGCCCGCGTTCGAGCTCGCTCTGCCAGCGGCTCCCGTAAAAATCATGATTCCCGGGCACGTAGACGACATGCCGGACGTACGGCGCGACGCACGCCGCGAGCCAGGGCAGGCTGCGCTTCGTCAAGCCATCGGCGACGTCGCCGGCCACGATCGCCACGTCGCACACCGGCACGGCCGGGGCCTCCCAGCAGTCGGCATCGTCGTGCACGTCAGAGAAAATCCATGCCCTTGTCATCCCAACCTCCCTCAATCCACGCGGACCCGTCCGCCTCGAACCACGCCATCGACGCCCGGGTAACCAGGAGGCCGTTCGTCCTAAATCCGGGACACCAGAGGCCGTACCGGAGCCTCACCGCCGAGGGCGGCCGCGCCCCCTCGGCCACCGTGCCCGTGGCCCATGCGTGGACGTCCCGGGCCCCCGTCCGCAGGCACCGCTGGCGCCCCGCCTCCGACGCTCGGAGGACGACGTCGGCAAGCACGATCGCCGGCACGTGGCCGACGACCCTGCCCCGCTCGCGCACGCTCCAGGCGCGGCGGGTCAGGTTCCGGTAGACGTCATGCCTTGCCATTGGCGTGGAGATCGCAGCACGTCTTCGCCCACCCGCCCTTGCGGATACGGCCGGGGGCCCCGCAGGTCTCACAGACATAGGCCGACAGGTGCTCCACGCAGTCAACTATAGTCGAGACTTCATTGCGCGTTGCCTTCCTAGTCTTGCCTTCGATTGAGTAATGCCAGCGGGCCTGCGCGAACTTCTCCTTCGTTTGTTCGGTCCGGAATCCCGTCGCCCCAGCCTCGGAGACCAGGCTCGCGCCCGCCTCCCACAGCCAGCGCCAGCCGCCGCCCGAGTACGGCCCCCCGGGTTCGAACGTTGTCGGGTAGCGCCCGCGCAGCGTGGCGTCCCAATCGTCCGGGACGACCGCGCGGCCGGTCTGCCAGCGCAGGGCGAGGACGCGCGCCAGGACGCGGAGGACGTCCTGCGCGGGGGGCGGCGGGACGAAGCGGCCGTCGTCCTGACGGGGCAGCGGGGAGCCACCCGTCCACGTGACGAGGGGACCGTGGGCGCTCGGGCTGACGCCCGTGGGGACGACGTCGACGTGGCCTACGTGCCGGCACACGGCGTCGTCAGCGATCGTGCGGAATTCGTCGATGAGCATGGGGGTCTCCTGGGGGCTGAGGGGTGAGCAGAGGGGGGACCGCGCGCCGATTTCACGCGCGGACCTCGCGGGGTTCACGGCGGTCGTCCGGGTTCGCAGGCAGCGCGTCGGCGAGGGCGAGCAGGCCCGGGCAGAGGTAGCGGGCCTCCGATGGCGGGAAGGCCCCGCGGGCGTAGGCACAGCTCGCCAGGTGGAGGACGGACAGGCCGGTGACGGCGAGCTCGTCGCGTAGTTCGTCCTGCTCGTGGCGGGCTCGCATTTGGGTGATCGCCGCCTCCAGGACGATGATCGAGGCGCGGCTCGGGTGTGCGTCGGTCATGGGATCTCTCCTTCAGGGGGTGGGGTGTCAGTGGCGACGGGCGAGGGTCTCGCGGCCGTCGAGAAGCGTCGTCACGGCGCGGCGGAGCGGGCGGAGCGAGCCCCCCTTCCACACGCGGCCAAGGAGGTGGAGCTCGTCGCCGTCGAGATCGGGGAGCCAGCCGGAGTCGAGGCCTCGCTCGTCGCGGATTTCGCTGACGAGGTTGGCCGCCGCGACCGGCAGGTCCTCGGCCCTGGGAAGGCCGACGTGCACGACGCGGAAGCGGTCCAGGAGGGGGCCGGGGACGCCTCCCGTCCCGTTGGCCGTCGCCAGGAACTGGGTGCCGCTCAGATCGGCGTTCGTTTCCAGATAGACCTCGTGGAAGGCGCGGCTCCCTGCCGGCTCCAGCAGGGCGATCAGGGAGTCCGTGAGGCGCCCGTTCTCCGACCTCGTGCCCGCCTTCTCGATCTCGTCGATGATGATGACGGGGTTGGCGACGCGGAGCCGCTGGATCGTCTGCAACGGGACGCTTGCGCGCCCCGTGCTCCACTGGCGCGACGTCCCGCCGAACGCAGCGTCGGCGACGCCGGCGGCGTTGTAGAGGACGCACGGGATCCCGGCCGCCTGGCAGAACGCCTGCAGGTAGCTCGTCTTCCCGCTGCCGGGCGGGCTCACCGCGAGAGTGTTCCGCAGCCGGGCTACACCTCCGTTGGCGAGGTCCCGCAGCAGCAGCGCGGTGAGATCCCTGAACCACGGGAACCGCGCATCGAGCAGCTTGCCGACGGCCACGACGTCGACGCCGTGGACGAGCGGGAGGGCCTCGCCGGCGAGCGCGTTGAACTCCGCGCGCGGCGTCGATCCCCGCGTCGACCGGGACGACCCCGAGGTCTCGGACCCGGGCAGGTGGTCCAATGCCCCCTTGGCCAGGACGACGAGCGTCGGGGCGGGGCGCGCCGCCCGGTCCCGCCACCCGCCGTCGCCGAGGGGCCAGTCCAGCTGAGCCAGCGCCGCCAGGTCGTCGGCCTGCTCGTCGACCCACGCCCTCGCGCTGCCGCCGGCGCCGCCGGCGCCGCCGCGCAGCAGATCTTCCTCGACCCCGATCTGCCTGTGCGCAGCCGCGACGATCGCGGCCGTCTCGCCGAGCTTGAGCGCCAGCCCATCGTAGGGAGCGAGCAGCGACGCTTGCTGATCGGAGACGTACTCGGACTCCTGCAGGTCCACCGTCGCGTCGGTGGAGTACCGGATACCGTTCCGCAGGGCGAGCCAGGCAGCCGCATGGTTGCCGTTCGCCAACGAGGCGTGGAACAGGCGCAGGCAGATGCTGGCGCAGTAGGCCGCGGCCTTGGCGTTCCCCAGGGCCGCCTGGGCGAACAAGAGGTCGTCCGCCAGATGCGCCGCGGCGTCCTGCCCAGCGTCCGAAACGCCATCGGCGTTGGCGTGCTCGCGGAGCGCGTCGTCTGCCTTCTGCAGGGACGCGATCGTCACGTCCCGCCGCGTCCGCCCGAGGGTCCTGACGAGCGCCGCCGGGAGCTGAGGCTCCTCGGCTAGGAACGCGGCGATCGCCAGGCCCGCGTCGCGGCGGGCGTCGTACCCGACGAACTCGGCGCCGTAGCCCTTCTTTCGCGGTCCGAGGGAAGCCTCGGGCTGACGGGGCCCCGTCAGCGCGGTGGAGTCGAGGAGCGTGGCACGGGCGGCCTGGACGGCAGCGGCGCGCGCCCGGGAGGCGTCGTCGGTCATGGGAGGTCTCGCTGGAAAGGAGTGCACGCGGGGCGCGCCGAGCAGGGCTCAGGCGGCGGGGCGGTGCATCCGTTTCGAGCGAGGGAAGGTCATGGCGAGAACTCCGGTGTGACCCCTATGTGCACCAGGCCGGTCCAATGTGCAAGGGATGTGCATTCGTTGCGGACTGGGTCGCGTTCCTAGGGTTAACCAAGCCCTAGCGCGGCCTTCAGGGCCGGGCTGCGGTCGGCCTCCTCGTCCTGCGCCAGGAGGTCGTCCAGCGACGGCCGGCCCTGGTTGTACGTCGACAGCCGCAGGTCGAGCCCGAGGGCGTGCAGGCACCTCATCACCCGGTGCATGCTCGGCTCGTAGCTGTCTCCCCGTTCGAAGGCCGAGAGCCACGACACGCTCACGTCCGCCTTCGCGGCGAGCTGGCGCTGCGAGAGCCGGCGGTGGCGGCGGGCGAGGGCAAGCTCCTCGCCGAGGTTGAAGATGCTCATGACCCGGAGCCTACCGCATCAGCATGCAAGGCACCTACCCGCGACTCAGTCGGCTGCGCGATTTTTTGGACACCGTCCAGTGGAAATCGGCGATCCATGGCAGACTCTCATCTGCACGGATTCGATGGGGGAAATGGAATGGCGCACCAGGCACAGGCTACCGAGGAACTGAGGGTCCACCTCCAGCGGCGGTTCCCCAACGAGCCCCGGTGGGCCCCGGCCCCGCCGCCGTCCCCCGCCCCGTGGGAGCTCATCCGCGCCGTCCTCACGTAGGGACGCAAGGATGGGCTCGACGACCTGCAGCTCGCCGGGGGCGTCTACGCGGTGCTGGTGGCCAAGGGCCTCATCTCGGAGGGCCGGACGTGAGCGTTCAAGAGCGCCAGCTTGCTATCGCGCAGGCCTTGTTCGTGCGCTGGGTTCGGCGGTCGAACGCTCGCAGGACGGCCTTTCAGGGGCCCTTCTCCTACACTGAGGGCGAGCAGGTTCAGAACCTGCCGCACTCCTACCGCCAGGGTTTCCTCGACGACGCTGCGGCCGTGATGGCGGTTGAGGACGCCCGGACCGCGGCCGCGATCGAGGCCGAGGTCGGCGGTGCCTACCGGATGGAGGACGGGCGCACGTTCTGGATCGACGCCTCGGTCGCACGCGAGATCGCACGCCGTGCCGTCTCCGGGTCCGCGGGGGCCTCGTCCTGATGGACCTCACGCTCATCGTCGCGATGGTCTCGATCGCCCTGGTTTTCGCGCTCATCCTCGGCGTGGGCGTCCTCTCGCGCCTGGATGGCCCGCGGCCGCCGACGGAGGTCACCCGCATCGTCGCGGCCGTCCAGCGCCGTCAGGCCGCCCGCGGGGAGGACTGCCCGTGAGCCTCGGATCTCTACAGGCAAGCGTTGGCCTTCTTCAGCGCAGCGTAGACGGCCGCGGCCGCCGCGCCGGCCTCGCCCCCGTGCGGGACGACGTCTTGGGCTAGGGCCCGCCCGGTGGCCGGGTCGGCCACGATGACGGTGGACCGTGCCGTTCCGCGGAGCACCCGCACGACCAGCTCGACGCGCTCCCCGGAGCCCGGGCCGTCCTCAACGGGGTAGCGGTCCTCGACATGCCCGGCCGGCCGGGCCCGGGGCAGCGGCATGCCCTCAAGGTGGCGGGCGTCGGCGGCGTCGTAGGCGTCCTCGGGCATGCCCGGGAGTCTGGGCGCGCCCCGCCGGGGAGGCAAGCCCGGGACGATGCGGAGAAGGCCCCGGCGGGCGGTCTGCCGGCGGTGTGGTCGGCGTGGTGATGGAGAGGACGATGGACATCAGGGACACGAACACCGAGGCGCCAAAGCGCCACGTCGCGATCGAGGACGACATCGCCGCGGTGCGGGCCGCCCTGCGCGAGGCCGAGGCCTGCACGGACCCCGACGACCTCGACGGGACGACGCACGTCCGGGCGCTCCGGGACAGCCTCGACGGGTTGCTCGCCGAGCAGCGCAGGGGGGCCTGAGCGATGGCGGTGAGCAGCTACAAGACCGTGACCCGCAAGGTCCAAGTGGAGATCCGCACGGCCGAGGACGGCACGGTCTTTGAGGGCGATGACGCTCAGTACCGGGCCGGCCGGCACGAGAGCAAGCTCGCAACCCTTCGGGATCTCGACGCCCTGTTCGCCCGGGACCCCGCCGTGGTGAAGGCGGCCATCATCGCGCACTTCAATGACGAGGACGACGTTGGCGCCGCAGGCCTGTGGTGCTTCCTCAACGATATCTCGAAGCACCTGCCGAAGGTGGAGGCCTGAGCATGCACCGCTCCCCGATCGAGGCGGCCGCCGTCTCCTGGAACGAGGTCCGCGTGAAGGCCTGCGCGGCCCCCTGGGGCGACAAGACCGTATGGACCGACCTCGGCGCGGCCGAGACGGCCCTGAGCAAGGCGGTGTCGGCCTTTCTGAAGCGGGAGGCCGAGTTGGCGGCCCGGGTCGTCACTCACGTGGTGCACGGGATGCGCTTCCACTCCCCGATGACGGTGGAGGTCTACTCCCTCGACGAGGCCATCAGCACGGCGTTCTGGGGTCGAGACAACGGGGACTGGTGGCCTGCCGACGTCCGCACGCCTGCCGGGGAGATCGTCCTCTCCGAGGAGAAGCTCAACGACGAGGTCAATCGGTACGAGTGGAGGGCCTGACCATGCGCATCTACACCGAGACGCCCTTCCGCATGACGCCGCCCCGGATGGCCGTGGTCATGCCGGGAGAGATGTCGTCCCTATGGGTTGCCCCCATCAACGGGCCGATCGCGAGGGAAGCCCTCGAAGCGATCGGCCTCCCCTCGGACGGCGAAGAGATCCGGATCGGGACCCAAGGCGACGTCGTCACCGTCAACGGCGCGAGGGTGACGCAGGGCGACGCCGTGATCGTCTACTGCGCCTGGCACTGCACCCCGAACGATTTCCGCGAGGACCCCTCCGAGGAATTCGTCCGCCAGGTTCGCCACGCCATCGCCGTCCGCCTCGGCATCGAGAGGCAGCTGCAGGGGCTACGGGCATGAGCGAGAGCATCCACATCGCCGGTCGCCGGATCCCCTTGAGGCGCATGGGCGTGCGCGAGGTGGTCGAGCGCATGGCACGATCCACCGAGCTCGCGGCCGAGTTCGAGGTGACCTGCCGGGAGATGAGCCCGTTCGTCGCGTCTCTGGCCTTCCGCCGGCCCGACGACGCCGGCCCAAACCGGAAGGCGCGCCGGGCCGCCGAGGCCAAGGCGCGGAGGCGAGCATGATCAGATCCTGCCCGATCCACGACGGCTACACCGACGACGCCCTCCGTCCGTTCGGGTGGTCGTCGGGGCTGTACTCGTTCCGATGCCGGGACTGCCGGGAACGCGCGGTCGGCGAGAAGCGCTCGCAGCGCTGCCGCACCTGCGCGGTCGCCGCCCTGCGAAAGGCGGAGGCTTACCCGCCGAGCGCCGAGCAGGCCTCCGCGCCGGTGACCAGGTTCGCTGTCCGGGACAACGTGACGGGGCTCCTGTTCTGCAACCGGTCCATGCACCCGAACCGGAAGGAGTGGGACGGGCTGGCGACCGCGCAGGTCTACCTCAAGCGCGAGGCGGCCGAGGCGACGGCGCGGCAGGTCCGCGAGCAGTGGGAGGACCTCCGCCTGCACCACCCCACGCTCTTCCCCGAGCGGCTGGAGGCGGAGGTCGTCGAGGTCCAGCTGATGGTGGTGGCATGAGGCAGTCCACGATCGACGAGATCGCCGGCGGGGCCGCTTGGACCGTCGAGAAGGTCATCTCCGAGAACCCGGCGGACACCCCGGTGGAGCGACCGGCCCGCCTCCGGAGGGAGCTCGCCCTGTGGATCTCGCACGCCGTGAAGCGGGAGGTCATCAACGACCGGCGCCGCGTGGGACGCAGGCAGGCTTAAGGACGGGAACCCTGGACGGGGCCTTGCCAGCCCGCGAGAGTGCCTCAACCTCGGGGGGCACATGGTGAGACAGGACAAGCGCGCGCGGCTGAAATCGATCGTCACGGACGGGACGATGGCGATCCCGGAGGTCGAGGGAGAGTGGCACCACGACCCCTATCGGACCCTCTGGGTCGAGGTCTCGAACCTCAAGATGGGCCAGGCCGTCTCCACGGACTACGGGACCATCAGCCGGACACCCCAGCTGTCCGGGATGGCCGCGATCCGGAGGGACACTGTCCGGCTCGCTGGATGGGGCGACACCTGCCGGGTCCTGCCCGTGACGATCCGGCCCGCCATCCCTCAGGAGGACGGCAACGGCTACACCCCGTTCACCGGCGTGCTCGGCTTCATCGCCGGAGACCGGGAGTTCAGGAGCGAGGACGCCTGGTTCCTGGAGTGTTGGATCCCCGAGATGGACATGGCCGCGATGCTCGCGGCCTACCGCGCTGGCGAGATGCCGTCGTTCCACCTCGGCGTGAAGCTCGATCTCTGGATCACGAAGGGCGACGAGCACACGCCGCCCGGCTACGGGGTCACCTGGTATCTGGCTCCCCACGCGGACCACGCGAGCGAGAGCCCAGAGGTGGCACGGGGCACGGTCCGGCATCTCAGCTGGAGCGACGCGCCGCAGCCAAAGGTCGACGAGGATGATGGGGTGCCGGAACAGGGGCCGCCGCTTCAGGCTCCCGCGGATCCCGCCCCCAACCTGGATACCGCCAACCTCGCCGCAGCGATCGACCGCCTGCGCTCCACCGTTCTGCAGGTCGGCCTCTGCATCGCGGTCGCACTGGTGGTCAGCTGGTTCGTCTGACCAAGGGCCGAAACGTCGCGTCCAGGGATCGACTCCCGAGCGGATTTGTTCTCCATTCGTTCTATGACAGAATCGATGGAGCGGATCGTGGACGAGATGGAGCGGGCCTACATGGAAGCCGCCGACGGCGACGCGCGGGACGCCCTGAGGCGGGCGCTCGGCGACGCCCTGATCGAGATGGCTGAGATCTCGGGGAAGGTCAGCCGCGGGTTCGTGAGGGCGTCCCGGCCGGCGGACCTGGCGCGGAAGCTGGGGCCGGAGCGCCGGGCCCGAGAGGCTGCCCGCTCCGCCGGCTGACGGCCGGTTAACGGCTCGCCCGCATCATGCGGGCATGCGAGATCCGGTCACCGAAAAATTCACGCGCGCCTGGGCCCCCGACGGCGAGGTCGTCTTCACGCCGATTCCTGTCGACGCGATCGAGGCGCATCCCCTGTGGGCGGCCTCCACGCTGTCGGGCGTCAACCGGAAGCGCGTGCTCCAGGAGGCGGAGGAGGCCTGGGTCGCGACGACGGAGTGGCTCCCGAAACCGCAGGAGGACGGCCCGGCGACGACCGTCGCATTGACGGTTTGGTTCAAGCCGTGGCGCGGCGAGTACGCCGGGATCTTCCTGACGTCGGTACCAGGCGCCAAGAAGCAGGAGCGCTGCCTCGGCGTGACGCTGCTCCGGAACGGCACCTACCGGCTCCTGACCGAGCGCCGGCTAGGCCAGAGCGTGACGCACGTTGTCGAGAGCGAGCGGCACCTGTCGGCCCCGATCGATCCCGAGGATCGCGGGGACCTCGGCGGCCTCGCACCCTGAGATCCGGGTTTAGCCGCTCGCGGGAATCCAAGCGGCCGGCGCCGAAATCACCCGCTCGGCTGAAACCCGCCCGCCTCTAGACGTGCTCGGCTTGGTAGACGTAGGGCCCGGGGTCCTCGGCCATGCACCGGTAGGGCCGGGTGAAGTCGGTCAGCCCGTCGTAGATGACGCCGCGACTGATGCGGTGGTCCTCCAGCACCTAGGCCCGGTCGGCCTCCAGCCGTTCGATGGTGGCGTCGATCCCCCGCCCGTCGAGGGGCAGCCGATCGCTCATCCGGCTGTCGATCTCCTGCAGACGGGCGCGCCGCTCAGGACGCGTCAGGTCCTTCCGCAGGGCGAGGTAGCAGAGGTCGTGAACCTCGCGCTGCAGGTTCCGCATGCGGGCATAGGACGGGGGGAGTGAAGGTGCGCGGCTCACGCGGTCACCGTGGCAGGCCCGCGTTGAGGGCTGGCTAAGCCGATCACTCAAATCCAACCGGTTGGGCTTGGGACTGTCCACGGCGCGTGCCAGCGTCGGATTTCGACCCGCCCGGGAATGGATTTCGGGCGGGCCTCCCGGCAGCCGTGCAGAAAAGTCCGCCCGAACTCCGCCCGAGAAGCAAAAAGCCCCGGACACGGTGTCCAGGGCTTGTCGTCTAAGTCGCTGTGATGACTTGGAATTGTTGGTAGCGAGGGACGGATTTGAACCGCCGACACAAGGATTATGATTCCTCTGCTCTAACCAGCTGAGCTACCCCGCCCCAATGCGCTGCCGCCCCGTGGGGGCTGCGTGCGACCGGCGCGGTATAGGAAGAGCGGGCGCTCGGTGTCAACGGGGCGTAAGGCGGTTCCGGTTCAAATCCTGCGGGGGCGGGTCAGGGCCGCCGCGATGGTGCCGAGTCCGAGGCCGAACGTCGCCAGGCCCAGCCACAACGCGGCCTCGCCACCGACCAATCCCGACAGCGAAAGTGACCCGGTTCGCCCCGACGCCGCGTCGATGGCCGCGAGGCCGACACCCACGAAGCTCTCGCCCACAAGAAGTCCGGACGCGATCAGAACACCCCGGCGGCGGGATGGCGCAATGGCGCCCGGATCGCGCCGCCGCAGGACACGCTCACAGGCGAAGCCGAGGATCCCGCCGAGCCCGATCGTCATCTCCACCGACAGCGGCAGATACATGCCGATCCCGACCGTCAGCGCCGGGAAGCTGAGGCCGCGCCGCTTCAGCACCACCTCCAGCCCCACCGCCGCGAGGCCGAGGACGCCGCCGAGCAGCAGCATCGGCCAGGGCAGCGTCGCATGGACGATGCCCTGCGTGATCTGCGTGACCAGCGCCGCCTGCGGCACCGCCAGCGCCTCGCGCGGGTCCATGCCCGGCCGGGGCAGCGCGCCGACGAAGCCGTAGGCGTTGTAGAGCAGCGACAACAGCGGCACGATCACCACCGAGCCCACCGCCACGCCGAGCAGCAGCACCGTCTGCTGCCGCCAAGGCGTCGCGTCCACGATCTGGCCGGTCTTCAAATCCTGCAGGTTGTCGTTGGCGATGGACGAGGCCGTGACCACCACCGAGGCCGCAAGCAGAACCGCCGCCATGGCGAAGCGCTGGATCTCGGGCGGTGCGGTAGCGCCGATGACCAGGGGCACCGCCAGCGCTCCGACCATCGCCGCGAGGATGCCGATTCCCGAGATCGGGCTGGTGGACGAGCCGAGCAGGCCGGCGAGATAACCGCACACCGCCGCCATCGCCGCGCCGAACACCATGCAGAACAGCACGCAGGCCGCCGTCACCCAGGCCGCCGCCGGACCGGACAGCCCGGCCGCGAAGCTGAACCGCAGGAAGAGCCCCGTCAGCGGCAGGGTGAGGAGCAGCGTGCCGATCCCCACCCAGCGGATCGGCAGGTCGCGTTCCTGCCGGGGCAGGTCGCGGGCGGGACGGTGGGAGGCCGAGGCCGCCGCGACGATGCTCGCGAGGATCGGCCGCACCAGCGCGGCGACCGTCCAGAAGCCGCCCACCGCGATGATTCCCGCGCCGACGAGGCGCACTTGGCCCGACCAGACCACCTGCGCCGCCTCCCCAGGGTTCGCGCCGAGTGTCGGCCCGAAGGCGGTGAGGAGCGGCACGAGGAGGCCCCAGGCGATGGCGACGCCCGTGAGCAGCGCGAGGCAGGCGCCGATGCCGACGAGATACCCGACCCCGATGAGGGCGAGGGAGAACCCGCTGCCGATGCTGAACGCGGCGCCGCCGAACGAGAAGGCGGTCAGCACCCCGTCCGCCAGCACCCGCAGCCCGTTGGTGAGGAAGGCGACGAGGCCGGAGCCGGCTGCCGCCGCGAACAGGGTGGAAAGGCCACCCCTGCCCTCTTCCGTATGCCCGGCGCGCAGCACCTCGGCGGCGGCGATGCCTTCCGGGTAGGGCAGCTTGCTGCCGGTGACGAGCGCCCGCCGCAGGGGGATCGAGAAGGCGACGCCGAGCCAGCCGCCGACGAGGCAGACGAGGCTCGTCTCCCAGAACGGGAAGCCGTTCCAATAGCCGATGAGCACGAGGCCCGGCAGGACGAGGATGACGTTGCACAGCGTCCCGGCCGCCGAGGCCTGCGTCTGTACGATGTTGTTCTCGAGGATGCCGCCGCCCACGAAACGCAGGGCGCCCATCGACAGCAGCGCCGCCGGGATCGAGGACGAGAACGTCATGCCCGTCTTCAGGCCCATGTAGACGTTGGCCGCCATGAAGGCGACGGTGATCACGGCGCCGAGGGCGAGGCCCCGCATCGTGATCTCGCGACCATGGCGGCCCGCCGTGGCGATCTCGTTCCTCGCGTCCATCGCTTCCCGTCGGTCGCCCTTCGTGACGCCGGAAGGACATCACGTCCGGGCCGCCGCGACAATGTCATGGCCACGGCGGCCGATTCCCCTATCTGCCAGGGCGGGTCCCGTGGGGGACCCCGGGAGACTGCCATGACCCACCGCACCGCATTGTTCGGCCTCGCCCTCGCGTTCATCGCCGCCTCCGGCGCCCAGGCGGCCGATGCCGGCCGTTTCAGCGCCCAGCTCACCGGCGCGGGCGAGGTCCCTCCCACGGGCTCGAAGGGCACGGGCGAGGTGACCGCCACCTACGATGCCGCTTCCAAACGCCTGAGCTGGAAGGGCAGCTACAGCGGCCTCACCGGACCGGTAACGGCGGCGCATTTCCACGGCCCGGCGAAGGCCGGCGAGAACGCGGGGGTGCTGGTCCCGGTGGATGCCAAGGCGAGCCCGTTCTCGGGTGAAGCGACCCTCGACGACGCCAAGGCGGCGGATCTCGAAGGCGGCAAGGTGTATTTCAACCTGCATACCGCGGCGAACCCGAAGGGCGAGCTCCGCGGCCAGGTCGAGCCGGCGCGCTGAGCCCGGCCCCACGCGAGACGCCCGAAACAATGAAGCAACTCGAGGCCATCATAGCCTGGACACCGGCCCGTTGGGCCGACCTGCGGCCCGAGACCGCCGGACAGGTGGCAGTGATGCCCCTGTCCGAGACGGAGGCGGCCAAGCGCTATGCCATGCGGGCGGGGGCGAGTTCCTCTGCTCTCGCCACGCTGACCGAGGAGGGTCGGATCGCCCGGCTGTTCATCGATTTCCAAACCCTCGTCGTCCGCGACGGGATCGACGTCCAGGCCGCGCACCGGGCCTTCCTCGCCATCGACGAGTACCGTTTCCGGATCGCCCCCGACACCGAGGGTGCCGAGTTCGAGGACCCGCCCGAGGAAGACTGACACGGCCCCTCACGCCTCAAGGACAAGCCCGATGCCCCTGTCCCGCCGCGCCCTCCTCGGCGCCGCCGCCCTCGGCCCGGTCGCGCTCCGCGCCGCCACGGCGGAGCCCGGCCTGATCCGCCGTCCGATCCCCTCCTCCGGCGAAATGCTGCCCGCCCTCGGCATCGGCACGTCGCGCCGCTACGAGGTCGAGCCGGCGCCGGAACAGGTGAAGCCCCTGCGCGAGGCGGTCGAGACCTTCGTCCGGCTCGGCGGGACGGTGATCGACACGGCGCCGAGCTACGGCACCGCCGAGGATGTGCTCGGCCTGATCCTCTCCGAGGGCGACCTGCGCTCCAAGGTCTTCCTGGCGAGCAAGGTCGATACGAAGGGCCGCGACGAGACGCGGGCCGAGTTCGCCCGCTCCCTCCAGCGCATGCGCACGGACCACCTCGATCTGGTGGCGGTCCACAACCTCATCGACACGAAGGACAATCTCGCCGTCCTGCGCGACCTGAAGGGCGAGAAGAAGCTTCGCTATGTCGGCGTCACCGTCTGGCGGGACAACCAGTTCGACGGGCTCGAGCCGGTGATGCAGGCCGAGCTGCTGGACTTCGTGCAGGTGAATTACGCCATCGACAACCGCGCCGCCGCCGAGCGCATCCTGCCGCTCGCCGCCGACAAGGGCATCGCGGTGATGATCAACGTGCCCTTCGGGCGGGATCGTCTGTTCAACGCGGTGCGCGGCAAGGAACTCCCGCCCGTGGCCAAGGAAATCGGCTGCCGGAGCTGGCCGCAATTCTTCCTGAAATACGTCCTCGGCCACCGGGCGGTGACGTGCCCGATCCCCGGAATGGCCAAGGCGTCCTACGTCGAGGACAACCTCGGCGCCGTCCACGACCCGCTGCCCGATCCCGGTCAGCGCAAGCAGATGGAGGCCTTCATCGATGCGCTCTGACATGCTCTCGCGCCGCGCGGCGCTCGTCCTCGGCGCCCTCGCGCTTACCGTAAGCCCGGCGCTGGCGCAGGAATCCGGCGGCAAGATCAAGATCGGCGTGATCGGTGGCGGCAATATCGGCGGCACGATCGGTGGGCTGTGGGTGAAGGACGGGCACGAGGTGATGTTCGCTTCGCGCCACCCCGAGAACCTGAAGCCCCTGGTGGACGAGCTCGGCGCCAAGGCGAAGGCCGGCACGCCGGAGGAGGCGATCAAATTCGCCGACGCGGTGTTCCTGGCGGTGCCCTACAAGGCCTATCCCGAGCTCTCGAAGGAGGTCGGCCCGCTCCTCAAGGGCAAGGTCGTGCTCGATGCCGGCAACGCCACCGAGCGGCGCGACGGCGAGCTTTACGCCGAGGCGCAGAAGAACGGTATCGGCGAAACATCGGCGAAGTATTTTCCCGGCGCGAAGCTGGTCCGGGCCTTCAACGCGGCGAACTACAAGATCTTCGCCAAGGCCGGCGCCAACGGCGGCAAGGACCGTGCGGGTGGGCGTATGGCGATTCCGATCGCGGGGGACGACCCGCAGGCGCTTAAGGTGGCCGAGGGCCTCGTGCGGGACGCCGGCTTCGAACCGGTGGTGGTCGGCGGCCTGAAGGATGCCGACAAGTTCGCCATGGGCTCGCCCGGCTTCGGCCACGACGTCACCGCGCCCGAACTGAAAGAGAAGCTCGGGCTCGCCAAGTGAGCGATGGGCAGGCGGCCGCGCCTCAACGCGGCCCCCTGGCACGACTCATCGACATCCGGCCCGGAGAAGGGTCGGCGCTGGCGTGGTCCTGGGCCTACATCTTCTCGATTCTCGCCGCCTACTCCGTCTTGCGGCCGATCCGTGACCAGATGGGCGTCGCGGGGGGCATCCAGAACCTGCCCTGGCTGTTCACCGCCACCCTCGTCGGGATGCTGACGCTGAACCTGCCATTCGCGTGGCTGGTGAAGCGGATGCCGCGCGCGCGGTTCGTGCCGCTCACCTACCGCTTCTTCGCCCTGAACATCGTCGGCTTCGCCGCCGCGCTCTACCTCGCGCCGCCGGACTGGGATGTGTGGATCGGCCGGGTGTTCTTCATCTGGCTGTCGATCTTCAACCTGTTCGTGGTGTCGATCTTTTGGGCGACCATCGTCGATGTCTTCACCAACGAGCAGGGGCGGCGCCTGTTCGGCTTCATCGCGGCCGGGGCGACGCTCGGCGCCATCGCCGGCTCGGCCACCACGGCGGGGCTCGCCAGGAACGTCCCAACCTGGGGGCTGATGCTCTGCGCCGTCGTGCTGCTGGAGGCGGCGGTGTTCTCGATGCACGGCCTCGCCCGGCTGGCGCAGCAGCTTCACGAGGTGCCGGGCAGCGGCAACGAGGGGACCACGCGGGACACCGCCATCGGCGGCAGCATCTGGTCGGGCATCACCCGCACCGTGGCCTCGCCCTACCTCCTCAACATCGCGCTGTTCCTGCTGCTGTTCTCGATCACCTCGACCTACCTCTATTTCGAGCAGGCGGGCATCGCGAAGCGCAGTTTCCCGGACCAGCAATCGCAGACCGCCTTCTTCGCGACCGTCGACCTCGCCGTGAACGTGCTGACCCTCGGGGTGCAGCTGCTCCTCACCGGACGGATCGTCGGGCGGCTCGGGGTGGCGGCGACGCTGGCGATCCTGCCGGTCTTCAGCGTCTTCGGCTTCGCCGCGCTGGCCTATGCGCCGACCATCGGCGTGATCGTGGGGTTCCAGGTGCTGCGCCGGGCCGGCAACTTCGCCATCGCCCGGCCGATCCGTGAGGTGCTGTTCACGGTGGTGCCGCGCGAGGACCGCTACAAGGCGAAGAGCTTCATCGATACGGTGGTCTATCGCCTGGGGGATCAGGCGGGGGCGTGGTCCTTCACCGGCCTCAGCGCGATCGGCCTCGGGGTGGCGGGGGTGTCCGGTGTCGCGGTGCCGCTGTCGGTGCTGTGGTTCGCCAACAGCCTTTGGCTCGGGCGGGCGCAGGAGAAGCGGCGTGAGGCCGACGAACAATCCTCGCCGTCATCGCGAGCGTAAGCGAAGCAATCCAGAGGCGCGCCATATTCGGATGCGGCCCGCTGCCCTGGATTGCTTCACTGCGTTCGCAATGACGATCAGCCCTCTTACACGTCGAGATTCGCTACGCTGAGCGCGTTCTCCTGGATGAACTCGCGGCGCGGCTCCACCACGTCGCCCATCAGCTTCACGAACAGGTCGCCGGCATCGGTGGCGTCCTTCACCTTCACCTGCAGCAGCGAGCGCACGTCGCGGTCCAGCGTCGTCTCCCAGAGCTGCTGGGCGGTCATCTCGCCGAGACCCTTGTAGCGCTGGAGTTGCAGGCCCTTGCGGCCGAAGGCCATCACCGCCTCGAATAGGCCGACGGGCCCGTGCAGCACCGTTTCGTCGGTCTTGCGCACCAGCGTCACCGCCTCGCCGTAGATCTCGCGGAAGGCGTCGGCACGCTCGGCCAGCCGGCGGGCCTCCTGAGAGGTCACGAGGCCGGCATCCAGCGTCGCCACCTGCTTGACGCCGCGTAGCGTCCGGCTCAGCCGGTAGCCGCCCTCGGCCACCTCGCCCTCCCAGCCCTGCTCGATTTCGTCGGCGATAGCGTCGAGGCGCTTGGCGGTCATGTCCGCCAGCACCTCGGCCTCGCCGGGGCGGTTCTCGATCTCGGGATCGAAGGCGCCGGCCAGCACGGCCTGCTCCACCACCGAGCGGTCGTAGCGGGTGTGCAGCCCCTGGAGGATGCCCCGGAAGGCCCGTGCCTCGTCCACCAGCGCCCGCAATTGCGGCCCGGCGAACTCGGCGCCCGTGGAGAGGCGCAGCACCGCGCCCTCGACGCCCTGCTCGATCAGGTAGTCTTCGAGCGCCCGCTCGTCCTTCAGGTAGATCGCCCGGCGCCCGCGCTCGGCCTTATAGAGCGGCGGCTGCGCGATATAGAGGTGCCCCCGGTCGATCAGCTCCGGCATCTGCCGGAAGAAGAACGTGAGCAGCAGGGTGCGGATGTGCGAGCCGTCCACGTCGGCATCGGTCATGATGATGATGCGGTGGTAGCGCAACTTGTCCGGGTTGAAGCCTTCCCGGTCGGTCGAGGAGCGGCCGATCCCGGCGCCCAGCGCCGTGATGAGCGTGCCGATCTCGGCCGAGGACAGCATCCGGTCGGCCCGGACGCGCTCGACGTTGAGGATCTTGCCGCGCAGCGGCAGCACCGCCTGGAAGGCGCGGTCGCGCCCCTGCTTGGCCGAGCCGCCGGCCGAGTCGCCCTCGACTAGCAGGATCTCGCACTTGGACGGATCGCGCTCCTGGCAATCGGCGAGCTTGCCGGGCAGCGAGGCGATGTCCAGCGCGCCCTTGCGGGTCACGGTCTCGCGGGCCTTGCGCGCCGCCTCGCGGGCCGAGGCCGCGAGCACGACCTTGCTCATCACCACGCGGGCCTGCTGCGGATTCTCTTCGAGCCAGGTCGAGAGGCCCTCGTTCAGGACGTTCTCGACGGCGGGGCGCACCTCGGACGAGACGAGCTTGTCCTTGGTCTGTGACGAGAATTTCGGGTCCGGCACCTGCACGGAGATGACCGCCGTCAGCCCCTCGCGGCAATCCTCGCCGGTCAGCGACACCTTCTCGCGCTTCGAGACGCCGGAGCTGTCGGCATAGCCGGTGATCTGGCGGGTCAGGGCGGCGCGGAAGCCAGCCATGTGGGTGCCGCCATCCCGCTGCGGGATGTTGTTCGTGAAGGGCAGCACCGTCTCGTTGAACGAATCGTTCCACCAGAAGGCGCATTCCACGCGGATACCGTCGCGCTCGGCGCGGACCACCACCGGGTTGGTCATGCCGTCGATCGGCTTCTTCGAACGGTCGAGGTAGCGCACGAACGCCTCGATGCCGCCGTCGTAGTACAGTTCCTCGCGCTTCTTCTCGGCATGGCGGGCATCGGTCAGGACGATGCGAACGCCGGAATTGAGGAAGGCCAGCTCACGCAAGCGCTTTTCCAGCGTCGGATAATCGAACTCGATCATCGTGAAGGTGTCGGTGGAGGGTAGGAAGGTTACTTCCGTGCCCTGCCGGCCGCCGCCGGGTCCGATCACCTTCAGCGGCGCCACCGCGTCCCCGTGGCGGAACTCCATCGCGTGCTCGGTGTCGTTACGCCAGATCCGCAAGCGCAGCCACTGCGAGAGGGCGTTCACCACCGAGACGCCGACGCCGTGCAGGCCGCCGGAGACCTTGTAGGAGTTCTGGTCGAACTTACCGCCCGCGTGCAGCTGGGTCATGATGACCTCGGCCGCCGAGACGCCCTCCTCCTTGTGGATGTCGACGGGAATGCCGCGGCCGTTATCGGTGACGGTGACGGAGCCGTCGGCGTTCAGCGTCACCGTCACGAGGTCGGCGTGGCCCGCCAGCGCCTCGTCGATGGCATTGTCGACCACCTCATAAACCATGTGGTGGAGGCCGGAGCCGTCATCGGTATCACCGATGTACATTCCGGGCCGCTTGCGGACGGCATCGAGCCCCTTGAGTACACGGATCGATTCAGCGCCGTACTCGGCGGGCTGGTTCTCGGGTGTATCGGCCATGAACTTCCTCGGGCAGGCGGCGGACATCTCGCGCGGTGCGTGTACGCAGCGGAGGCGCCAGCCTGCTCATGCTTCCTGTCAGCTCCATATAGGGGTTTTGTGCTGCCGATGCACGTACTTATGGCCGGGCCATACCAGGCCGTGCACGGCCTTTCGGCAGCCTGTGGATGGGGTCGCTAAGGGGCGGTTCCAGCGCCCGGAACCACCCCCGTCTGAGTGAGCGCAGCGAAGCAATCCAGGGCAGCGCCACGTCCCGAGAGTCCGGCCGGAAAGCCGAGAACGCCCTCCGTCTTTGCGAGCGAAGCGAAGCAATCCAGGGATCCGCCACGGTTCGGGAACGTCCCGCTACCCTGGATTGCTTCGTTACTCGCAATGACTGAACGGGGTACGAGGGGTGGCGTCAGCCCTTCTCGGCAATCCCACCTGCGCTGACCGCGTCGAGACGGGTCACGGCCTCGGGCGAGAGCGTCAGGCGCGCGGCGCCCAGCAGCTCGTCCAGTTGCGCCACGGAGGTCGCGCTGGCGATGGGCGCGGTGATGCCGGGCCGGGCGATGATCCAGGCGAGCGCCACCTGGGCGGGGCTCGCCCCGTGCTCTCCCGCAACGGCGTCGAGCACGTCGAGGAGGGCGAAGCCGCGCGGGTTGAGATAGGGCGAGACCCGGTTCTCCCGCGCCCGGCCGGTGGCCGATCCCGCCTCGCGGTACTTCCCGGTGAGGAAGCCCGCCGCGAGGGAAAAGTAGCCGATGACGCCGATCTGTTCGGACCGGCACACCGGCTCCAGCTCGGCCTCGTAATCGCGGGCGGCGAGGCTGTATTCCGGTTGCAGGCACTCGTAGCGCGGCAGGCCCTTGTCCCGCGAGACCGCCAGCGCCTGCGACAGGCGGCCGGCGGCGTAGTCCGAGGCGCCGATGGCCCGCACCTTCCCCGAGCGAACGAGCCGGTCGTAGGCGGGCAGCGTTTCCTCGAACGGCACCTCGGCATCGTCGAGATGAGACTGGTAAAGATCGATCCGGTCGGTCTGGAGCAGCCGCAGCGACGCCTCGCAGGCGCGCTCGATATGGGCGGCGGACAGGCCCTTGCCGGCCTCGCCCATGTCCATGCCGACCTTGGTGGCGAGCACGATCTTGTCGCGCGCCCCCGGCCGGGCCGCGAGCCAACGGCCGATCACCGCCTCGGACTCACCGCCCTTATGGCCCGGCGCCCAGCGGGAATAGACGTCCGCCGTGTCGATGAAGTCGAACCCCTGGTCCACGAACCGGTCGAGGATCGCGAAGGACGTGGCCTCGTCCGCCGTCCAGCCGAAGACGTTGCCGCCGAGGCAGAACGGGGCGACCGTGAGGTCGGAACGGCCAATGCGGCGCTTGTCCATAGGATCAGCCCTGAAGGAAGGGATTGGAGACGCGCTCCTCGCCGAGCGTGCCGGTGGGGCCGTGGCCGGCGATGAAGGCGATGTCGTCGCCGAGCGGCAGCACCTTCTCCTTGATCGCGCGGATCAGCTGCTCGTGGTTGCCGCCGGGCAGATCGGTGCGGCCGATGGAGCCCTTGAACACCACGTCCCCGACGAGGGCGAAGCGTGCGTCGCGGCTCACGAACACCACGCTGCCGGGCGAGTGGCCGGGGCAGTGCAGGATGTCGAAGGTCAATTCGCCGACCTGCACCGTATCGCCCTGGTCGAGCCAGCGGTCGGGCGTCACCGGCCGGGCCGGTTCGAGACCGTATTGCGCCGCCGTCATTGGCAGGGAGTCGAGGAGGAACTTGTCCGCGAGGTGCGGCCCCTCGATCGGCACGCCGAGCCTCTCGCGGAGCTCGTCCGCGCCCGCCGCATGGTCGACATGGCCGTGGGTGAGAAGGATCTTCTCCACGGTCACGCCCTGCTCGGCGATGGCCGCCTGGATCCGGTCGAGATCCCCGCCGGGGTCTACCACGGCGCCGACCTTGGTGGCGTCGTCCCAGATCAGCGTGCAGTTCTGCTGAAAGGGCGTGACCGGGATGATCCCGGCGCGGGGCGTTCCAGGCATGAGGCGGGCTCGTGAATGATCGGACGATGTGTCCCTCATATAGGGCCGGATCGCCCGCCGCACCCTCGGCTGTTGCACCGTCGGCCGCCTCACCCTCCGCCGTTATTGCGAGGCGGAGCCGAAGCAATCCAGGGCGAGACCTCTCCGGATGAGGCGGTGCCGGCTGGATTGCTTCGCTCTCGCTCGCAATGACGGCGGGAGGATGCAAAAGACGGCAGAGACAGCCCCCACCACCCACGGACGCCGTGCCGGGACCGGGATCTGCGCCAGCCATGCACTCAGCGCAATGCGGGCTCGACGCACCGCGCCTTGATTGCTGCGGCGCGTCATCGTACCTGTTGCATCGCAGGAACGCGATGGCGTCGCGGTCCTGCTGCCCTTCTTGGGCGTTTCCTCCCTAGACTTCGGGCCGCTCCTTCTGGGGCGGCCTTTTTTCTGTCCGGGGCGCGGAACCTATCCGCGGCGGAGCGCGGCCACAAGCCCACCCCCTTGCGGTCCACCACGTAAGCCCGCCCATCATAAAACAGCCGCGTTGTGCACGCCCTGTTCAGGCCGGACGCCCCAACGTCCCCTGCGCCCCGCGATCCGCCGTACCGGCCTGTATGAACATCATCCTCATCAAGCTGTTCGCGACGGCCCTGACGCTCAGTCAGGTGACGACGCGGCCGGATTCCCTGCGGACGCAGTTCGACCCGGCCAAGGACGGGCCGGAGGTGGTGCGCATCCTGCGCGACGGCTGCGCCCACATGCGCAAGGCCTTCGACATCGAGGACATCAACCTCGACGACCTGATCTCGACGGCGATGGAGGATCCGACCAGCGTCGCCGGCCCATCGGCGCCGAAGATCCTGCACGGGCTCGACCTCAACGAGCTGAACACGAGCTACAAGCAGTTCTGCAAGGGTGAGGACCCGCCGAATTCGCCGTTCGATGCCAAGGCGGTCATCGAGTTCTACGACAACGCGACCAAGGACCTGCCGGCGGCCGAGACCCTGCGCGACAAGGCGCTGCCGGGGATGAGCCGCATCCTCGACGCCTCCGGCAAGCCCTTCGCGGAGACCTTCGAGCCGAACGCGCGCCGCCTCGTCGTGCCGATCACCGCCGTGCCGACCCTGGTGCAGAAGGCCTTCATCGCCGCCGAGGACAAGCGCTTCGAGAGCCACCACGGCATCGACGAGCGCGGGGTGATCCGCGCCTTCATCGCCAACCTCGCCTCGCCGGGGCGCCCGGCCGGCGGCTCCACCATCACGCAGCAGGTGGTGAAGAACCTCTCCGTCGGCGACGACGTCACCTACGAGCGCAAGATCCGCGAGATGATCGTCGCGGCGCGGCTGGAGAAGCTGCTCACCAAGCCGCAGATCCTCGGCCTCTACCTCAACGGCATCTATCTCGGCCGGGGCGCCTACGGCATCGAGATGGCGGCGCAGAGCTATTTCGGGAAGCCGGTCGGCGCCCTCACCCTGCCGGAGGCCGCCCTGCTGGCCGGCATGCCGAAGGGGCCGAACTTCTACAGCCCCGACAAATATCCCGAGCGCGCTCGCGAGCGCCGCGGCTACGTGCTCGCGCGCCTCAAGGAAGAGGGCGTCATCACCGAGGCCGAGTTGGCCAAGGCCAACGCCGCCGATCTCGGGCTGAAATCCGTCGAGATCGCGCGGCGCGATTCCGGCTTCTACCTCGTGGACTATCTCTCTCGGGAAGCCCGCACCGTGGCGGGGCTCGACAGCCTGACCTCCGCCTCCTTCACCGTGAAGGCGACGGTGAACGCACCCTTGCAGCGCGCGGTGGAAACCGCGTTGCAGGACGGTCTCGCCAACTACGAGCGCTCCACCGGCCGCCAGACGTTCACGGGCCCGGAACTGAACCTCGCCGACAGCGTCCGCCGGATCGAATCCGCCGCGCCCGCGCCGGAAGCCTCGCCCCAGGCCGCCCCGGCGGTGACGGGGGCCAAGCCCGAAGCGACCAAGCCCGAAGCGACCAAGACGACCCGCAAGGGCAAGGCCGCCCCGGCCCTCGTCGCCGGCAAGCCGGCCTGGCAGCGGGCACTGGAGAGCGCCCGGCCCTCGCTCTACGACGTGCACTGGCCCCTCGCCATCGTCCTCGACGGGGGCAAGGGCGCGGTGAAGGTCGGTCTGGAGGACGGGCGCGTCGCGACCCTCGATCCCGGCATCGCGCGCGGCAAGCTCCAGCCCTACGACGTGGTGCGGGTGAAGCTCACCGAGGGGCGCGGGACGCCCCGGGCGCAGATCCGGGTGAAGCCCACCGTCCAGGGTGCGGCCCTGGTGCTGGAGAACAAGACCGGCCGCATCCTGGCCATGGCGGGCGGCTTCTCCTACCCGATGAGCCAGCTCAACCGCGTGACCCAATCGGTGCGCCAGCCGGGCTCGACCCTGAAGCCGCTGACCTATCTCGCGGCCCTGAATGCCGGGCTGCAGCCGAACACCCTGGTGCTCGACAGCCCCGTGACCCTGCCGCCCATCGGAGGCGTCGGCGATTCCTGGTCGCCCAAGAACTACGAGGGCGGCGGCGCCGGGCCGACGACCTTGCGCCGGGGCCTCGAATTCTCGAAGAACCTCGTCACCGCGCGCCTGCTTCAGGGCGGCATCGCCCCGAAGGCACCGGACAGCCTCAAGCGCGTCTGCGACATCGCCCTCGAAGCGCAGATCTACGCCGAGTGCGAGCCCTATTACCCCTTCGTGCTGGGCGCGCAGCCGGTGCGGATGCTCGACCTCGCGGGCTTCTACGCCGCCGTCGCCAACGAGGGCGTGCGGCCGACGCCCTACGCCCTCGAATCGGTCGAGCGCGACGGCAAGCCGGTCTTCACCCATCCGAACCGCGAGCCGGTGCGGATCGGCTCGGCCGACCGGGTGGCGTTCTACCAGCTCAAGACCATGCTCCAGGGCGTGACCCAGCACGGCACCGCCGCCGCCCTCGCCAAGATCTCGAACAGCGTCGCGGGCAAGACCGGCACCTCCGAGAACGAGAACGACGCGTGGTTCGCGGGCTTCTCGAACGAGATCACCGTCGTGGTCTGGGTCGGCTACGACAACGCCGACGGCACCCGCCGCACCCTCGGGCGCGGCCAGACCGGCGGCCATGTCTCCGTGCCGATCGCCGGGGCGATCTTCCAGGCGGCCTGGGCGAACGGCGTGCCGCGCACGCCCCTGCGTGGCCCTTCCCCGGAGGCGCGGCCGCTCATCGCCGACATCGCCATCGACCCGCGCAGCGGCACGCCCGGCGCGGGCAGCTTCATCGAGCACTTCCGCACGGGCGGCGGCGGCCAGATGGCCGACACCCGCTACAAGCTGGTGCCGCGCGAGACGCTCTACGCCATGCGGCCCGATTCGAACGACGGCGATCTCGCCGGCTCGGAGGATGGCGCCGACGTGGCGGGCGACGTCTTCGGGAACATGACCGGCGAGCGCCCCCGGCCCGATCTCCTCGACCCGTTCGGCGACCGGCCGGCGCCGCAGCAGCGCAGCCGGCGGGCCGGCGCCGATTCCTACGGCTATGGCGGCACGGAGGATCCGTATCGCCCCTGGCCCGGCCAGACCAACCGTTCCCCCTTCGGCGACGACGATGCGCCTCGTCGCCCCCGGCGCCGCGATCCCGACTACCTGTTCGGCGACGATCCCGGCTACTGACGCCCGACCTTCCGTCCGAGATGACAATGCCGCGTCCGCAGAAACCTGCCGCCCTCGTTCTCGCCCTGAGCCTCGGGGCGGCGTGCCCACCCGCGCTGGCGCAGACGACGCCCGCCGCCAACACCGCGCCAGCCCCCGCCTCCGCGGGACGGATCCGCGAGGTGCCCTCGGTGGTGGCGGTCGATCCGGCGTCGCTGAAGCCGGGCGAAATCCTGTTCACCGACCATCATGACAAGGCCGGCGGGGTCGAGAGCGGGCTGATCCCCTATCTCGACTGGCTGAAGGCGCGGCCCGCCGAGGCGCAGGCGCTCTCGCCCTATCCCGGCTACAAGGAGCCCGACTACACGGTGACGCTGAACGGCGTGAGCAAGCCTCGGCACGAGACCCTGAAGGTCTATGTCGCGGAGGGCCGCTTCGTGGTGGCGCGCCCGGCCGAGGCCATCGACCTCAAGGCCTTCGCCAATCTCGGCTTCGTCCAGGCGATGGACCCGGCGATCAAGCACCGGACGATCACCCCCGCCGACGTGACGCCGACGAAGGACCCCGCCGCCGCCTTCGCGCAGCGGCCGGACAAGCCCTGGTGCGACGGTGCCTCGGCCTGCATCGAGTCGCGCTACGACCTGGAGGGCAAGCTGCCGCTCGGCGTGCGGCTCGCCAACAAGCTCGAAGAGGGCTCGGCCAAGAAGATCGCCGAGTTCGTCTCGTTCCAGAGCGAGTTGCGCCTGCTCGATCCGACCCAGGCGGCCTCGCTCACGGCGCTCACCAAGATCGAGACACCTCCGGCGGGCGGGCTCGAACAGACGATCTTCTGGGTCAACCAGATCCTGCGGTTCGGCAAGTTCCTGGCGGTGTTCCAGCCGATGCCGAACGATCCGCAGAAGACGATCGTCACCGCCTACGTCGCCCTGGCGATCAAGGGCGACGTCCTCGACCGCAAGGCCGAGTACGCGCGCGTGCCGGTGCTGAAGAACCTGCTGCCGGCGCAGGTTCTGATGGGCAAGTCGACCTTCAACACCGGCAACTCGATCAGCGCCGGGCTGCCAGTCTATGCCCGGAACCGCATCGCCGCCTTCGCGGACGCGGTGGGCAAGCGCTGAGGCTCACATGCCGCGGTTGGCGATGGTCGGCAGCGAGGGCTGCGTGTAGGCGCGGTTGACGTCGCGGCGGGTCTGCGTGCCGTTCGTGTTGCCGGATGCCCGGTAATTGTCGAGGCTGAAGGACTCGGCGAGGCCGCTGCCGCGATCGCTATCGGTGCTGGAGCACGCGCAGAGGCCCAGGGGCGCAACGATGACCGCGACGGCGGCGAGGGTAATGTGGAGAAGACGCATCGCGAACCCCGATGGGAATGGCGGACGAAGACCGGCCGCTTAGCCGACCTTAACGGGCGGAAGCCGGCAAGGTCAGGCCTAGGCGTCCCGCGTCAAGGCTTCTTCCCAATCGGTGAAGCGGTTTGAGGCACCTGCGAGGCTCTTCGGCCACGGAAAACAAACCACTCCACCGCTTTCGGGCCTGGGCCGGCGCCAAAGTGTGGGCCGCGGCGCCCTCCCCCCTGGCGAAGCGGTCCGGTTTCGGGCGAAAAGGGCTGGCGATGAGCAATGTCCTGCCCTTCCGCCCGCGTCCGGCCGTCGCGACACTCGCCCGCTGCGAAGTCGTCGCCGTCGCCGGAGACCTCCTCACCCTGCTGGAGCAGCTTGAGGACGTGAGCGCCCGTGCCTCCGCCACCGGCCGCCCGCCCATCGAGGTCGAGCGCACGGTGCAACATCTCCTCGACGCGATCTCGGCGGTCGAGCGCGCCCTGGACTGCATCGGCGAGGGCGAGCAGGTCGCCCCGGCCTGACCCGGAACCACCCGATACCCGCCTAGGTTGTAGCGGCGAAGCGGCGCAACCGGAGCGGGGCGGATGCCATCTCGGACTGCAAGGGCGGCGCGCGTCGCCGCGATCACGATTGTCGTTTGCACCGCTGCCCCGATGGCGACGGTCCATGCCGCCGAGGGCGGTTTCCTCGAAATGCTGTTCGGCGCGAGGCCCGCGCCGCAGGCGCCGCTGCCGGCCCCTGCGGTGAACCCGTATCTCGGCCAGCAGCCGGTCGCCCGGTCGCGCCATCTCGGCTTCGGCCGGCACAGGCTGAAGACCCGCTACGCCGCCCTGCCGGTGAAGATCCATGTCAGCGAGCGCCAGCAGCCCCTCGACATGAGCAACGGCCCGGCGGCCGCCCTGTTGAAGGACGAGACCCTGCGGCCCGGCGACATCGTGGTGTTCAAGTCCGGCGCCCAGGTCTTCGCCGGGCGCACCGGGCGCCAGCACACGATGAGCGACTTCGAGCCGGTGCGGCGCTCGGCGATGGTCGATCGCAAGACGCGCCAGCTCCTGGCCTCCATGACCACGCCGGCGGGAGCGCTTCCCGCCGACGAGGCGAGACGGATGGTCTCGCGGATGCGCAAGGCGGCGCCCGCCAAGAACGAGGCGAAGGCGCAGGTCGCCCGCTCGGAAGAGATCCGCGTGATCAGTCCCTGGCGGACGACGCCCTGATCAGAAGAAGCGCTCCTTGACGACGATCGTGTCGCCGGGGCGCACCGGATAGGTCATCGGCACGATGCCGGAGACGAGGCCCGAGGACGTGGTGCGCGTCAGCACCGCGTAGTCGCGGGCGGCACGCGGGTTGAAGCCCGCCGCGATGGCCACCGCCGTCTCGACGGTCATGCCGTTGACGTAGGCGTACTGACCCGAGGTCGTCACCTCGCCGAGGATGTAGAACGGCCGATAGGCGTCCATCTCGACGGTGACATGCGGCTCGCGCACGAAGCCCGAGGACAGCTTGCCCTCGATGGCGCGCGCCGCCTGGCCCGTCGTCTGGCCGCCGACCTGCACGGTGCCGATCAGCGGCATCGCGATCTTGCCCGCGCCGTCCACGGTGTAGATGTTCGACAAGTTGTCCTGCCCGAATACGATGACCCGCAGCCGGTCGCCGGCCGCGAGCGTATAGCGAGCGCTGATCGAGCCAGTGCCGGTTGCGTCGAGCTCACTGGTCCGAAAATCGGGACGCAGGCAGCCTCCGAGTGCGAGGCTGGTGCCGAGTGCGAAGACAAGTGCGCGCCGGTTCATCACCATCGCCGTGTTAAGAATGTCGATGCAACCGCTGGTACGGTGTTAAGGTTAACGAACCCTATCCGAACGCCCGAAAACCGGTCTCGATAGAATTCGTGGCGCGATTAACGCTCAAGCAACCTTAACGCTTTCAAATGTGGGTTGCGGCTTCAAGGCCGTCCGCACCACTTCTGCGTAAAGAGCTGCCCATGTCCCGGATCAGAATGCGTACAACCGCCTCCGCATTCCGGGCGGCACGGCGCAACGACGGCGTAAATGTCGCGCAGGTCCCTCAGATCCTGCGCAAGTCCCTGGCCTGGATCGTCGTGCCGACCACCCTCGTCGCCCTCGGCGCCGGCGTGTTCGTGAACGTCGTCTCCCCCCGCTATACCGGCGAGGCGAAGCTGATCCTGGAAAGCCGCGAGCCGGCCTTCACCCGCACGGCGCAGGACAGGCCGGAGAGCATTGCCCCCATCGACGAGCAGGCGGTGGCGAGCCAGGTGCAGGTGATGATGTCCCGCGACATCGCCCGCGAGGCGGTCAAGCGGCTCAAGCTCGTGGGCAATCCCGAATTCGACGCCACGGCCGATGGCATCGGCCCGGTGCAGCAGGCGCTGATGCTGCTCGGGATCGGCCCGAACCCGTTCGACCGGCCCGCCGAGGACCGGGTGATCGATTCCTATTTCGAGCATCTGCTGGTCTATCCCGCCGGGAAGTCGCGGATCATCACCGTCGAGTTCCGGTCCAAGGATGCGGCGCTCGCAGCGGAAGCCGCCAATACCGTCGCGCAGCTCTATCTCGCCTCGCTGTCGGCCGACAAGGTCGACACCGCCCGCTACGCCTCGACCTGGCTCGGCGGCAACATCACGGCTTTGCGCCGCAAGGTGGCCGAGGCCGAGGCGAAGGTCGAGGCCTTCCGCGCCAAGCACGGCCTCGTCGCCACCGCCGGCCCGGCCGGTCAGCCGCTCACCGCGCAGCAGCTTTCGGAACTGTCGAGCCAGCTGTCGCAGGCCCGCGTCCTGCGCGCCGACATCGCCGGCCGTGCCGCCGCCATCAAGGACCTCCTGAAGGACGGCCGCGCCTACGAGATCACCGAGGTCGCCAACAACGAGATGCTCCGGCGCACCATCGAGACCCGGATCACCGTGCGGGCGCAACTGGCCCTCGAATCCCGCTCGCTCCTGCCGGCGCATCCGCGCATCAAGGAGCTGAAGGCGCAGCTCGAAGACCTCGACGCCCAGATCAAGAACGCGGCCGAGCGCGCCGTGCGCATCCTGGAGAACGACGCCAAGATCGCCGATGCGCGTGTGACCAGCCTGCAGGCCGCCGTCGACGGCCAGCAGGACGTGGTGGTGAAGGGCAATGCCAGCGAGATCGAGCTTCGCGCGCTGGAGCGTGAGGCGAAGGTCCAGCGCGAGCAGCTCGAATCCTATCTCGGCCGGTTCCGCGAGGCCTCGGCCCGCGACGCCGAGAGCGCCGCTCCGGCCGATGCCCGGATCGTCTCGCGGGCGGTGACGCCGACCCTGCCCTCCTTCCCGAAGAAGGTGCCGATCGTCGGCTTCGCCACCCTGCTGACCCTGCTGCTCTGCATCGGCGGCGTGCTCGCCCGTGCCCTGCTGAAGGAGCCCGGCAAGGTGGTTCGGACCCGCCGCGAGGAGCGCAAGGAGGAGGCAGAGGCCTTCACCCCCGTCGCCGCCAATCCGTTCCTGTTCCCGGAGGCGATGCCCGCCAAGGATTGGGCCGAGCCGGTCGCCTCCGAGGCGAAGCCCCTCCTCGCCGAGACCGAGGCCCAGCCGGAGCCGGTGGACGAGCCCTCGGTCGAGATCGCTCGCTCCGATGTCGAAACGACCGAGGACGCGCCCATCGCGACGGTCGAGCCGGCCCCCGTGGCCGCCAGGATCGCCGAGGCCGCGCCTGCGGACGGCTTCGACCTGACGCCCTTGATCGACCGCCTGTCGCGGCGCCCGAACATCGCCGGCGCCCCGGAGGGCCGGATGGTCGTGCTGATGGAGACCGAGCACGCCGTCATGCCGACCCTGGCGCGTGCCCTGGCGACCGCCTTCGGCCGCAGCGGAAGCGTCCTCGTGGTGGATCTCGCCGGCCCGGACGGCGCGACCGAGCAGCCCGGCTTCACCGACGTGGTCTGCGGCGATGCGGATTTCGTGGAGGCGATCCAGGCGGACGGTCCTGGAGGCGCGCACCATGTCGCCGCCGGCATCGCCCCGGCCGGAACCCTGTTCGAGGAGCCCCGCGCCCTGGCCTTCACCCTGGAAGCCATGGCCGAGGCCTACGATTGGGTGGTCTGCCACCTGCGCCCGCAGCCGGAGGCCGCCGAGATCCTGGGTCTCGTGGCGACGCTGGCCGACAGCGTGGTGATCGCCTCCAACGCCGACCCGGCCGACGAGACCCTGGCCGACCTCTACGCCACGGCCTTGGAGGCCGGCGCCGGTCAGGTGCTGATCGCCCAGGACCGGCCGAGTGCCGAAGCCCCGGCCGAGGTGGAGGAGCACACGACCTTCGCCGACTTCCACCTCAAGGCGGCGTGAGCGGCATCAGCCCTTCCGGCGAAGGACCGAACGGAGGCGCGAAGCGGCGGCGAAGAGGCGGGGATCGCCCTTCACCCGCCGCTTCAGCCGTGTCAGGCCCGTGCGGATCAGGGCGAAGGCGTGCCCCCGCAGGCTCACCGGCCAAACGGTCTCGACCAGCGCGATCGTCTCGTCGCAGATGCTCGCCTTGTAGCGGGCCTCACCCACGCCGAGGTCGAAGCTCATCCGCCCCCGTGCCGTCTGCTCGCGCACGAGGTGATGAAGCAGCAGGTCGCCGGGGCTGAACCGGCTCACCTCCGGGTCGGCCTCGAAGGACGTCATCATCCCGCTGTAGCGTGTGGCGTTCACCGCGCCGCCGAACACCGCCAGGACACGCCCGGTCGCGACCACCCGCAGGGCGTGGACCTCCATCGCGGGATCGTCGCCCGATGCGGCCCGTTCGAGGAAGCGGCGGATCGCCTCCGGGGCGTAGGGATCGAGAATGCCCATGCCGGCGAAGCGTGCCGCCTTCTGGCGATAGAAGGCCGAGAGGATGGCACGAGCCTCCTCGCCATCGCTCGCCCGATGATAGGCGATCTCGCCGAGCGCCTCGATCAGCCGCTTCTCCTTGGAGCGCAGCTTCTTGCGCGCATCCGCGCTGAACACGCGCTTGAGGGTGGATTCCGGATCCGGCCCGAGGACGAGACCGTAGGCATCGCTGGCCTCCGGCTCGCCGCCCCGTGCCAGCGGGTTCGGCGTGCCCTCCCACAGGCGCGGCTGATGCGAGAAGGCGAAGGCGTCGATGCCGGCACCGCCCCCCGCTGCGACGAGGGCGGCTTGCACTTCCTCCGGGGGCACGGCGGCGGTGTCGCGGGTGAAGAGCGGCAGATGGTAATTGGCGTGGGTGTCCCCCACCGAGCGGGCGAGGGTGAGCCCGTGCCGCGTCTGCACCACCAGGGGCATGAGCATCCGGACGCGTCCCGCCTGATCGCGCAGGATCGCCACGCGGGCCTGCGCCGCGACCCCCGTCTCATGCAGGTAGGCGGAGGCCCACGCGAAGCGCTGATAGGGCGAGGCGAAGCAATCCGGCGCGGCCTCGAAGGCACGCCACAGCGGCTCGGCCGCGCCGAGGCTCGGCAGGATCTCGGCGCTCAGCATCGGGACGACGCCAGGCGCGGACCTGATGGCGTCATTCCCGACTCTCCGCTCGATTGGCCCGTGCACGATCGCCGCCATCGTCCCCTCCACCAAGGCCGGACGATCTGAGGCGGAGCGCCTGAAGCGAGGGTTTACCACCGGCACGAATGCACCAACCGTCGCCTGCAATCGCGCGGTTTGGGTAACGCATAGTTGCGGATTCTTTACGCGGCGGCGGGAAAGTCCTGTCCGGCCGGGGCTTCCCGGCGCCCGGACCTCCCGCCATGCTGTCCTCCCGCGCCAAGCACCGCATGTTCGAGGCGGGGTTTCGCGCGGTCGCGGCGACGGGCGCGGACCGCTGGCTCGCCCCGGCGACCCAGGGACTCGGCCTGATCCTCACCTTTCACCGGGTCGATCCGGCGCCGCCGGAGGCCTTCTCGCCGAACCGGCTGCTCTCGATCACCCCCGACTTCCTCGATGCGACGCTGGCCGAACTCGACGCGCGGGGCTTCGAGGTGATCGGGCTCGACGAGGTGCCCGAGCGCCTGACCCGGCCGGATTACGGCCCGCCCTTCGCGGTGCTCACCTTCGATGACGGCTACCGCGACAACATCGCCCATGCGCGGCCGGTGCTGGCGCGGCACGGCGTGCCCTGGACCCTGTTCGTCACCACCGATTTCGCCGATGGGCGCGGCCGGCTGTGGTGGGTGGAACTGGAACGCGCGGTGGCGCGGCTCGACAGCGTGCGCGTCATCCTCGGGGGGCGCGGCGTCGACCTGCCAGCCCGCAGCCCGCAGGAGAAGGCCATGGCCTTCGAGGCGCTCTATCGCGACCTGCGCGGGGGCGACGAGGCTCGCCTGCTCGACGAGATCGCCGGCCATTGCCGCGCGGCGGGGCTGGAGCCGGGCCTGCTCGCGCAGGATCTCTGCCTCGGCTGGGACGCGCTGCGCGACCTCGCCCGCGATCCGTCCGTCACCATCGGCGCGCATACGGTGAGCCATCCGATGCTCGCCAAGCACCCCGTGAACGAGGCCGCCCGCGAAATCGCGGAGGGACGGGCGCGGATCGAGGCCGAACTCGGGAGGCCGGTGCGGCACTTCTCTTATCCGGTCGGCGATCCGTCCTCGGCGGGCGCGCGGGAATTCGCCCTGGCACGCAGCCAGGGCTTCGCCACCGCCGTCACGACGAGGCCGGGGCACCTCTTCGCCGGCCATGCCGGGCATCTGCATGCCCTGCCGCGCGTTTCGGTGAACGGCTGCCACCAGACGCGCGAGGCGTTGGCGGGGCTCCTCTCCGGCGTGCCGTTCCTCGCCTGGAACCGGGGCCGGCGACTCAACGTCGCCTGAGCCGCCTCAGCGGCGGCGGTGACGGCGGTACTCGCCGGTGGAGAACATCGCATATTGCCGCCCGTGGCGGCGGTAGCGGCGGCCCCGACGGGGGGCGGCGTCGGCCTCCGGCTGCAGCTCGGCGGGGGTGGCCTCCGGCAGGGCCGGCGCGGCGGCGGCGTCGACCGAGGCGTAACCCGCCGCGACGTTCTTCGCCGCCGGGCCGAACATCGCGAGGCACTGGTTGTAGGCCAGGTCGTTCTTCAGGCGCTCGCACTCTCCGATGCTCCGGGGCGTCCCCTGCGCCAGGGCGGCGAACGGGACGAGGCACAGGATCGACGCAACGATACGCGCTTGAGACATGCAGCCGAAACTCACGGGACGGGCGCGCGATCGCGAGGTGCGAATCGCTCAAGCTCTGTCTCGGCTGCGAGTGCGGCAAAAACGAGGGGGCGTGCGGCCCCGCACCCGCTAATCGGGCCGTTCCATCCACTTGATCAGCGGCATGAGCGGCACGATCCAGCCGATGCCGAGGATGGAGTAGAGGACAGCCTGGATCGCGGCCGGCGTTTCGGCGATGCGGCTGTCGGCGAGCGCCATGGCGATGGGCGCGTAGAGGCAGACGAAGGTCAGCATCGCCACCGTCCCGATCAGCACGCGCCAGCGTCGCGGCATCGCCCCCTCCTCGCTTCACCTCCGCGAGGGGCTAACGCCCTGATGGGGCGGAAGCAACCGGCGCGATGCCGCGCGGGCGAGGATGCGGCGCCGCGCGCGTTGCCCACGCCCGGCCGATCCCTTAACCCCGGCGCATCCATGGCGCGGAGGACCAGATGGGCGCGATACCGGATCGAGCGGCGGGCGGGGCATCCTCGGCCGTGCGCCTGTGGCTCGCGGTGATCGCGGCCCTAGTGATCGCCATGGTGGCGGTCGGCGGGGCGACGCGGCTCACCGGATCGGGCCTGTCGATCACGGAATGGCGGCCGGTCACGGGCGTGATCCCGCCCCTTTCCGAGGCCGATTGGGCCGCCGAGTTCGCCAAGTACCGCGACACGCCGCAATACAACATCCTCAATCAGGGCATGGGCCTCTCGGCCTTCAAGGTGCTCTACGGCTGGGAATGGGGCCACCGCCTGCTCGGGCGGCTGCTCGGCCTCGTCTTCTTCCTGCCGCTCCTCGTCTTCTGGTGGAAGGGGATGATCCGCCGCCGCCTCGGCTGGGGCCTGCTGGCCCTGGGTGTCCTCGGCGGCCTGCAGGGCGCCATCGGCTGGATCATGGTCGCCTCCGGCCTACAGCCGGGCATGACCGCCGTCGCGCCGCTGAAACTCGCGCTCCATCTCACGACGGCGAGCCTGATCCTCGCGGGCCTCGTCTGGCTCGCGTCCGGCGAGCGGCCGGGCACGCTCGCCCCGGCGCCGTCGCGCCTGCGGGCCACGGCGCTCCTCCTGCCCCCGCTGGTTCTGGCGCAGATCTTCCTCGGCGGCCTCGTCGCCGGTTCCCATGCCGGGCTCGTCTACAACACGTGGCCGGACATGGACGGCGTGCTGATCCCCTCCGCCGATCACCTGTTCGCCGTGACTCCCTGGATCGAAAACTTCGTCGACAACCACATGCTCGTGCAGTTCGACCACCGCCTCGTGGCCTACCTGCTCCTCGCGGTCGCCCTGCTGCACGCCGCCGACGCAGTGATCGCGGCGCGCGGCACCGCTGCCGCAAGACGGGCGCTCGTGGTCGCGGCCTTCGTCCTCGCCCAGGCCGGGCTCGGCATCGCGACCCTGCTGCTGGCCGTGCCGCTCTGGGCGGCGCTGGCGCACCAGGTGATGGCGATGGCCGTGCTGACCGCCGCAACGGTCCATGCCCGCCTCAGCCGGGGCGTGCCGGCCGGTCTCGTGGCCAGAAGGGCGACGGAACGGCCTTACCGGGGCCTCGCGGCGCGGGGTGCGTAAGCTTTTCGCCCTGCGACATTCATGCCGCAGGGCACAAAACACTGCTTATCCACGATAAACTCAGGTTGGTTCCTTATTGCGCAGTCTTACTGTGGAACGGGATAATCACTTCAGGATTACACTCCTGCGCGTTGTGCAGGAGGCTCCGCGATGTCCCTCACAGATGACGGCCGTCCGCTCACTTTGACGTGGAATTACACCCCCCGCGAAATACTGGCCGATGGGATCATCCACGGCCTGGGGGTCGCCTTCGGTGTGCTCGGCGCGGGGGCCCTGATGCTCACCGCCGTGAGCGCGCACCTCGCCCTCGGGGCGCAGGCCGCACTCTTCGTCTACGCGTGCGCCCTGGTGCTGATGCTCGGCGTCTCCGCGACCTACAATCTCTATCCGGTGGGGCCGCGCAAGTGGCTGCTGCGCCGGGCGGACCATGCCCTGATCTACCTGATGATCGCGGGGACTTACACGCCCCTCGTGATCCTGGTCGGCTCCGGCCCCGTCGCCTACGGGCTGCTCGCCGTGATCTGGGTGGTGGCGCTGATCGGCATTGCCGTGAAGCTGTTCCTGCCCGGCCGGTTCGACCGCCTGTCCATCGCCCTTTACCTGATCCTCGGGTGGAGCGGCCTGTTCGCCTATGAATCGGTGATCGCCGCGCTTCAGCCAACCGCCCTGTGGCTGCTGGCCATCGGCGGCGCGCTCTATTCGATCGGCGTGGTGTTCCACGTCTGGCGCACCCTGCCCTTCCAGAACGCGATCTGGCACGCCTTCGTCCTCATCGCCACCGCCTGTCACTACGGCACGATCTGGTCGAGCCTGCGCGGCATCACGCTCGGTTGAACGGACTCGTTTAGGACCGTTTAACTGTCGCTGCCGAATTTCCCGGCGGTGCGAGACGCTTTAATACACCGCACATCGGCACGAGAGCAGGTTTCGCGGCATTAGGCCGAGGAACCTGCCGTGGCATTCCTGACTTCGAGCAATGCGCCCGCCCGCCTGCGGATCCTGCACGTGTTCCGCGCGCCCGTGGGCGGATTGTTCCGCCACGTGTCCGATCTCGCCCGGCTCCAGGCCGCCAGCGGCCATGAAGTCGGCATCGTCTGCGATTCCACGACCGGTGGGGCGCAGGCCGAGCGGGCGCTCGCGGCACTCGCCCCGCATCTCGCGCTGGGCGTGCGGCGCCTGCCGATGCGCCGCAACCCGCATCTGTCGGACCGTACCGCGCTGCTCGCCGTCCGCGACCGGGCAGCGGAGATGGGTGCCGACGTGCTCCATGGCCATGGCGCCAAGGGCGGCGTCTATGCCCGGCTCGCGCCCTCCGCGCGGCCGGTGATCCGCGCCTACACGCCCCATGGCGGCAGCTACAATTACCGCCCGGGCAGCGCCCTGCACCGGCTCTACATGGCCGCCGAGGGTCTGCTCGCCCGGCGGACCGACGTGTTCCTGTTCGAGAGCCACTTCGTCGCCGGGCGCCACCGCGCCTTCGTCGGCGGCCCGGAGCGGATCACGCGGATCGTCCATAACGGTCTCGGCGAGGCCGAATTCGCTCCCCTCACCCCCGCCGCCGAGCGCTACGACCTTCTTTATGTCGGCGAATTGCGCGAGGCGAAGGGCCTGCCGTTCCTGCTCGAGGCCTTCGCCCGGCTGCGGGCGCAGGGGCGCGGCATCCGCCTGCTGATGGTGGGCTCCGGCCCGGACGAGGCGGCCCTGCGTGAAGCCACGGAGAACCTCGGCATTGCCGATGCCGTCGCCTTCGAACCCGCGCAGCCGATCCGCTCCGTCCTGGCGCGCGGCCAGATCCTCGTCGTGCCCTCGCTCGCCGAGTCGCTGCCCTACGTCGTGCTCGAAGCCGCCGCCGCCGCGCAGCCGATGGTCGCGACCAATGTCGGCGGAATGCCGGAAATCTTCGGTCCCGCCGCCAACCGCCTCGTGCCGGCCGGCGACGCGGACGCCCTGGCACAGGCGATGGCCGGCGTGCTCGACGAACCCGTCGACGAGCGCGCCGCGCGCTTCAGGGCGCTCAGCGATTCCGTGCGGCTGCATTTCTCGCTGGAGCGGATGGGCGCCGAGGTGCTGTCCGGCTACGCCGCCACCATCCGCGCCAAGTCGCGCGAGGTGGTCGTAGTCGGCGCCACGGAGACCGCCTGACCTAGTTCAGTGACGCACTCACTCCGTTCACGCGTCTCTGCCCTAGCTCCTTGTTTCTGCATCAATTTTTCCAGACACGGCTGAAGCCTTCGTCTGGATCGATGCACTGGCGGCCTTGTCACGATGACCGGGAGCCACAACCCCCGGCTTTAAGCATTCTGTGAAACAACCGTGCGAGCCTCAGGCGACATGGTCAGTCACCGAGGCTGGAACACGGCGCGATGAGTGCTTTCGACGTCCGCGACATCATGAAGGCTGCGGGTCCCGCATCCACCTATGCCGGCTCCGGGATGGCGGCGCAGGACAGGCCGGTGCGGGTGGCGCGGCCCAAGGCGGTCTCGCCGTTGGTCCTGTGCGGCACGGTGCGCATCCTCGAAGGAGTCGCGCTCCTCGGCTTCGGCGTGCTGCTCTACGCGGCGATGCTCCACGGACGCGTCGCGTCGGTCGCGACCTATGCCGCCGCGATCTGCCTGGTGCCCGCCGCCACCGTCGCCATCGCGCAGGCGGCCGGCGCCTATCGCCTCCAGGCGATGCGCGGATTCGTGCGCGTCGCGATCCGCATGGTCGCCGCCTGGACCACGACTTTCCTCGTGCTGGCCGCCCTGCTCGTCTTCGCCAAGCTCGCGGACCAGACCTCGCGCCTGTGGCTCGCCGCCTATTACGCGGGTGGCCTCGCCCTCCTGCTCGGCGGACGGGTGGTCCTGTCGCGCTACGTGGAGGTGCAGACTCGCGCCGGACGGTTCGACCGCCGCACCGCCCTGGTCGGCGGCGGAGAGGCGGGCGAGGCGCTGATCGCCGCGCTCGCGTCCCAGGTGGATACGGGGATCCGCATCATCGGCGTGTTCGATGACCGCAACGACGACCGCTCGATGGAAACGGTGGCCGGCGTGCCGAAGCTCGGCAACGTGGACGATCTCGTCGCCTATGCTCGTAGCCATCCCCTCGACCTGATCGTGTTCACGATCCCGATTTCGGCCGAGGGCCGCATCCTCCAGATGCTCGCCAAGCTTTGGGTGCTGCCCATCGATATCCGCCTTTCGGCGCACGCCGCGAAGCTGCGCCTGCGGCCCCGGAGCTATTCCTATCTCGGCTCGGTGCCGGTGCTCGACGTGTTCGACAAGCCCATCGCCGATTGGGACGTGGTGGTGAAGGCCGCCTTCGACCGCTGCGTCGCGCTTCTCGCGCTGCTGATGCTCTCTCCGGTGATGATTGCGGTGGCGCTCGCCGTGAAGCTCACCTCGCGCGGGCCGGTGCTGTTCAAGCAGAAGCGCCACGGATTCAACAACGAGCTGATCGAGATCTACAAGTTCCGCTCGATGTACACCGACCTCTGCGACGCCACCGCCAACCGGATGGTGACGAAGGGCGATCCGCGCGTGACGGCGGTCGGCCGCTTCATCCGCAAGACCTCCCTCGACGAGTTGCCGCAACTGTTCAACGTGCTGAAGGGCGACCTGTCCCTCGTCGGCCCACGCCCGCACGCCCTTCAGGCCAAGGCGGCGGACACGCTCTACGACCAGGTGGTCGACGGCTACTTCGCCCGCCACCGGGTGAAGCCCGGCATCACCGGCTGGGCGCAGATCAACGGCTGGCGCGGCGAGACCGACACCTCGGAGAAGCTTCAGCGCCGCATCGAGCACGATCTCTATTACATCGAGAACTGGTCGGTGCTGCTCGACATGCAGATCCTGCTGACGACGCCCTTCGCGCTGTTCAAGACCGAGAACGCCTACTGAGGCGCCGCCGCGAGGCCCGGCTTGCCGAGCACCCTCGGCGCCGGGCTCACCACGCTCACCGCGTTGTTGCGGATCTCGTAGACGGCGAGCGCCCGGTCGCTGGTGCCCTCCGGGCTGAAGCGGAACGTGCCGTCGAGCCCGGCGAAGCCCGAGGCGTTGGTCAGCGTGGGCTCCGCGAAGCGCTGGGAACCGAATTGCCGCGTCAGCGTCGCGGAGAGCATCACGGCGTCATAGGCGAGCGAGGCGACGCGGGGCGGGATCGCGCCGAACCGCGCCTGATACCGCGCGCTGAAGCCCGAGAAGCCGGACCGGTCGGGGGCGGCGAAGCGACCGCCCTGCAAGGCCGGGAGGGCGAACAGGGCCGGTTCGTTCCAGGGCGCGGTGCCGACAGGCCTGACCTTCGCGGGCGAGAACCCGCCCTGCGTCAGGGCGGCGGCGACGGCAGGAAGCCCGTCGGCGGTCTCGGGGATGAAGAGGACGTCGGCGTTGGCGCGCGGCCCGGCGATCACCCCGGCGAGGCGCTTCACCGCCTCGCCCGGCGCTCCGGCCGGATAGCGCTCGATGGCCGCGATCCGCGCGCCCCGGTTCGTCACCGCCTCGCGGAACTGCGCCTCGACGGCGTTGCCGTAGGCGGTCTCGGGGATCAACGCCGCGAAGGAGCGGCGGCCGGAGGCGACCTCCTCCTCCACGATGCGCGCGACTTCCGGCTGCGGGAGGAAGCTCAGGAGGTAGACCCCGCGCGAGGCCACACCGACATCGGTCGAGAACGCGATCATCGGCTTGCCCGCCGCCCGCGCCGCCACGGAGGCCGAGCGGACATTGCCCGCGAAGAGCGGCCCGAGCACGAGGTCCGCCCCCGCCTTCAGGCTGCGCTCCGTGGCGCTCGCGGCGCCGGCCGGGGTGCCGCCGTCGTCCTCCACGAGGATGGTGAGGTCGGGCTGCTGGCCCTCGTCATAGGCGAGTTGGGCGGCGTTGCGCATGGCCGCGCCGACATTGGCCCCCTGCCCCGTGAGGGGAACCACGAGGGCGACCTTCACGCTGCCGCTGCCGATGCGTTCGCCCGCCAGAGCCGGCGCCGCCGCCGGATCCACCGGCGCCTCGGCCACGGGCGGCGGCGGCGGCGGACGGTTGCGCGCAACCCTCTCGGTGCCGACGCAGCCCGACAGGGCCGTGGTGCAGATCAGCACGGCCGGGACGACCAGACCCCGCGAGCGCGATGCCTGCGCCATCGGGAGTTCTCCTCAGAGGAAATCCGGGGGAAGCCTGTCGGTCCTTGTCCGGCTTGTAAATGCCGGTTGAAGCTCTTCCCCCGTTCTCCACTTCCCCGGCGGCGACGCGGGAGCCCGGCTGTGGCAATCTCGCCATCGATGAACCGTCGAATCGAACCCGCGCGGCCGGCATCCGCCCGCAGCGCCACCTTCACCGCCTTCGGCCTCGCAAGCGAGGCGGAGCCCCTGTCCCCCGGATTGCACATCGTCGCCACGCCGATCGGCAACCTGCGCGACGTGACGATCCGCGCGCTGGCCACCCTCGCCGCCGCCGACGCGGTGCTGGCCGAGGATACCCGCGTGACGCGCACGCTGCTGGCCCATTACGGCATCACCACGCCGCTGCTCGCCTATCACGAGCATTCGAACGAGGCCGTGCGCGAGCGGATGGTCGCCCGCCTCAAGGCCGGCGAGGCCCTGGCCCTCGTCTCGGATGCCGGCACGCCGCTGGTGTCGGATCCCGGCTACAAGCTGGTCCAGGCGGCGATCGAGGCGGGCATCACCATCGTGCCCGTGCCCGGCCCCTCGGCCGTGACGACGGCCCTCGTCGCGGCGGGTCTGCCGACCGACCGCTTCTTCTTCGAGGGCTTCCTGCCGCAGAAGGCCGGAGCCCGGCGCAATCGCCTGGAGGCCCTGGCGCAGGTGCCGGGCACGCTGGTTCTATTCGAATCTCCGCACCGGCTGGTCGAGATGCTGGCCGATGCCGCCGCGACGCTCGGCGCCGACAGGGCCGCCGCCGTCACCCGCGAATTGACGAAGCTCTACGAGACCGTGCGCCGCGACAGCCTCGGCAGCCTCGCCGAGCGTTTCGCCTCCGAAGGGCCGCCCAAGGGCGAGATCGTGGTGGTGATCGGCCCGGCCTCGGCCCAGGCGGCGGGGCCGGAGGACGACGCCGCCCTCGACGCGGCGATCCGGGTCGCCCTCGCGCGCCACTCGATCAAGGATGCGGCGAGCCTCGTCGCCGACGAGACCGGCCAGCCGCGCCGGCAGGTCTATTCCCGCGCCCTGGCGCTCGCCCGCGAGGACGAGGCGTGACCCAGGCCGCCGGGCGCGAGGCGCGCCGGGCCGCGTACCGGCTTGGGCATCGCGCGGAATGGTTCGCCCTGCTGGCGCTGGTGCTGCGCGGCTACGTGCCGGTCGCCCGCCGGGTTTCCCTGGCGGGGGGCGAGATCGACCTGATCGTCCGCAGGGGCGGCACGCTCGCCTTCGTGGAGGTGAAGGCGCGGGGGCGGCTCGACGAGGCGCGGGAGGCTATCGGCGCGGTCAAGCGGCGGCGCTTCTCGAAGGCCGTACGCGCCTGGGTGTCCCGCCATCCCTCGGCGGCGGGCATGACGCTTCGCGCCGATGCGGTATTCGTCGGAGCGCGCGGCTGGCCGGAACATTGCCCGGCCGCCTTCGTCATCGAGGGGCTGTGAGGCCCCTCAGCCCTCGGCCTTGCGCATCGCCCCGATCAGGGTGCGCTTCAGGTCCGCCTGGCTGAACGGCTTCTGGACGACTGGACGGTCGCGGAACGGCTCGCGGATGCCCGCGCCCCCGTAGCCCGTCGAGAAGACCAGCGGACGATCCCGCGCGACGATGGCCTCGGCCACCGGATAGATCGGCTCGCCGGCCACGTTCACGTCGAGGATGGCGACATCGAACGTTTCGCGCGCCGCCATTTCGAGGGCCGTCGACAACCGGGCCGCAGGTCCTACGACCGTGCAGCCGAAGTCGAGCAGCATGTCCTCAAGCAGCATCGAGATCGCGGCCTCGTCCTCGACCACGAGGACGCGGACACCGTTGAGCAGTTCGTCGTTGAGGTCAGCACTCACGCCGGGCCGTCTTCCCTTCGCTGCCCCCGACGGGGTCGTTGCCGCGCGATAACATCGTGTACCGGTACGCAAACCACCAGGCGGGACTTGCGAGACCTTGAGGGTGGGTCGCCCGTCCACGCTGGCGTGTCAAGCGACAGCTCGCCACGTCAGCGCGCTGCATCCCAACCCTATGTTAAACTCCGATACATTTTCGACGACATGCGGCGCGGATGCAACCTACCTTCAGGATCGAACCTGACGGAATTCATCCAACGGCAACGCTGTCCTGGTACGAGCGTACTAGTTTCTAGTTGTCCGTGAAGGCAACCTTGGCCCCGCGGGCGACATGCTTCGCAAGGTCGCGGGCACTCCAGTTGGTGAGCCGGATGCAGCCATGCGATTCCGTCTTGCTGACGCGCTCCGGCTCGGGCGTGCCGTGGATGCCGTAGCTCGGGATGGCGAGGTCGATCCAGACGAGGCCGACCGGATTGTTGGGCCCTGAGCGGATCGAGAATTTCCGCTTCGTCTTCACACCCTTGAACCCATACTTCGGGTTGTAGGTGTAGACCGGATCGAAGGCGACGCCCTTCACCGTGGTCTCACCGCTCGGCGCCGGCTTCTCGCTGCTGCCGATGGAGGCGGGGTAATACGCGAGCAGAGCGCCGTCCGCGCCAAAAGCACGCACGTCGCGGTTGGTCTTGTCGACGCTGATGCGCTCCACCTTCGGATCCTGCGGCAGATCCTTGGCCTTCGGCTTGTCCAGGCCCATCGGCTCGACGCCGGCCACCGCGATTTGCGTGCCCGCCTCATCGAATGTCTTGCCGGGGTTGAGGGCGCTGAGCAGGTCGCGGCTCATGTGGAAGCGCTCGGCCAGCATCTCGCGGGCATTGGTGTAGCCCAGCGAGTTGAGATCGGCCTGCTGTTCCATCTTGGGCGGGATGCGGCGCTGGTAGGGGCCTTCCGCATCCTCCTTCGTGATCGTGTAGGTCTTGAGGGCCGGCGCGGAATCGCCCGATTGGAGCGCCTCCCACACCTCCTTCGTGAGATGATCGGAGGCTGGGAGCTTTCGCGCGGCAGCGTAGGCCGCCAGCGCGCGGTGGTAATTGTCCCCCTCGCGCCCATCGATGGCGCCCGGCGAGAAATGCGCCCGGTCGAGGAGCACCTGCGCCCGCACGGTGATCGGCTGCGCCGGGGGCTCGCCCTTCTTCGACGTGTCCTCGCCGGTCTTGCCATCGGTGAAGGTCGCGGCGTTCACCGCCTCCTCGGTCAGCGCCGGCGGGGCTGGCTCCTTGGACTTGGTGTCCTTCTCGGCGGCCAAGGCCGGCAGGGCCAGCATCGCCAGGAGGGCCGGCACACTCAGCCAGACACGCGTCATCGTCGTTGGGCTCCCGGAGCAGACGGCTCCGACGCCCTCAAGCGCCGGAGGCGTGACAGCGTTCCAGACCGCTCTGTCGCACCTATTCGCAGAGGCGGTGGCCGGCGGTTCGCTCGCGCTCGTCGAGGTGGAGGTGGTTGGCATGGGCGGCGTTCGAGCCCGGCCCGAGAACCGTGCGGAAGAAGGCGCAGGCCTTGGTGCGCGTCGTCTTCAGGAAGGTCGCCTCGGGCCCGTCGCCGGGCGTGTCCTTCACCGGCACCGGGGCGCGCCCGGTGAAGGTGTAGCCCATCACGTCCACGGCGTCGGCGAAGGCGTGCTCGCTGAGCTTGGCGTCGACATCGTGGTTCTGGCCCCGGCAGACATAGGTGCCGCCGAGGTCGAGGGCGGCGAGCGGCTTGCCGAGGGAGCGCTGCGCCTCGACCTGCACCTCGCTCGCCCAGCGTGCCAATCCCTCGGCCGCGCGGCAGGTGAGGGTCGCGGCGGGCCGCAGGGCGATCCCATCGGCCAGTTCCGTGACCTTCAGGGGTAGCGGCGCCGTGCATTGTCCCTCCGCGATGGGCGGAAGCGGCTCGAAGCTCGCACCGAGGCGCTTGAGACGAGTCCGGCAGGCCTCGTCGTCCGGCGGGGCGACCTTCAGCGCCAGCGCGGCCTCGCCCGCCATGTCGGCGGGCCGCTCCGGCGGCACCGGGGGCGGCACCGGCATGACGGTGGCGGGCGGGGCGGGCGTCAGTTCCGGCGGGCGCGGCGGCGGGACGGGCGCAGGCTCCGGCGGAGGCGGCGGGGTGAGTTCGGCCGGGCGTTCGGGCGGCGTCGGCGCCGCCGAGGCCACCGGGACCGTGAGCAGCACGGCACACAAGCCCGCCGCCGTCCTCATACGCATCGTCATATCGCCCCTGACGCTTCCCCACCCGAGCCATAACGGCCGAGGTGCCGTTCGGATCGTTCGCCCCGGTTGCGGCAGGCGGCGGATCGGACCAGAACAGGCGCGACGGGCGCAGCGCCCGAAACCGAGGATGCGAATGCCGGACACTCTCGCCGCCGGGCTCGACAGCCTTCCGCAGGACAATCCGTTCGCGCAGGCGCAATGGGACACGCCCTACGCGTTGCCGCCCTTCGGACGGATCCGGCCCGAGCATTACCTTCCGGCCTTCGAGGCTGCCCTCGCCGCGCACGAGGCCGAGATCGCCGCGATCGCGAACGATCCCGCGCCGCCGCGCTTCGCCAACACCGTCGCCGCCATGGAGCGGGCCGGTCAGGCGCTCGATCGGGTGGCGGGCGTTTTCTACAACCTCACCGGAAGCCACACGAACCCGGACCTTCAGGCCATCGAGCGGCAGGTCGGCCCGAAGCTCGCCCGGCACGGCAGCGCCATCTACCTGAACCCGCATCTCTGGGCGCGGATTTCGGCCGTCGATGCGGACGCGGAAAGCCTCGGGCCGGAGGAACGCCGCGTGCTGGACCGCTACCGCATCCGCTTCCGCCGGGCCGGCGCCGAGCTCGCCCCGGAGGCGAAGGAGCGGATGGCGGCCATCGCGGAACGCCTGTCCGAACTCGCGACGCAGTTCAGCCAGAACCTGCTGGCGGACGAGAGCGGCTTCACCCTGCCCCTGGCGGGGGAGGATGACCTCGCCGGCCTGCCGCCCTTCCTGCGCGCCGCCGCCGCCAGCGCCGCCAAGGAGCGCGGGCTCGACGGCCACGTCATCACCCTGTCGCGCTCGCTGATCGAGCCGTTCCTGGTCTTCTCCACCCGCCGCGACCTGCGCGAGAAGGCCCACGAGGCCTGGACCCACCGGGGCGAATCCGGCGGGCCGACCGACAACCGCGCCATCATGGCCGAGATCGTGAGGCTGCGCGCCGAGCGGGCGCGGCTGCTGGGCTACCAGAGCTTCGCGCATTTCAAGCTCGCGGACACGATGGCGGCGAGCCCCGACGCGGCGATGGAATTGCTGCGCGACGTGTGGACCCCCGCCCGCATCCGCGCCATCGAGGAGCGGGACCGGCTCCAGGCCATCGTCCAGCAGGAGGGGCACAACTTCGCCCTCCGCGCGCATGATTGGCGCCACTACGCCGAGAAGCTGCGCCGGGCCGAGCACGACCTCGATGAGGGGGAGATCAAGGCCTACCTGCCGCTGGAGCGCATGATCGCGGCGGCCTTCGACACGGCGACCCGCCTGTTCGGCCTGACCTTCGAGGAATTGCACGACGTGCCGCGCTACCACCCGGATGTCCGGGTCTGGCGGGTGGGCGATGCGGAGGGCCGGGAGGTCGGCCTGTTCCTGGGCGATTATTTCGCCCGCGCCTCGAAGCGCTCCGGCGCCTGGATGAGCGCCTTCCGCTCGCAGGAGAAGCTGACCGGCATCGTCACGCCGATCATCGTCAACGTGATGAATTTCGCCAAGGCGCCGGAGGGCCAGCCGACGCTGCTGTCCTTCGACGACGCCCGCACCCTGTTCCATGAATTCGGCCACGGGCTGCATGGGCTGCTCTCGGACGTGACCTATCCGCTGCTGGCCGGCACCTCCGTCTCCGGCGACTTCGTGGAACTGCCCTCGCAGCTCTACGAGCACTGGCTGGAACAGCCGGAGATCCTGCGCGCCCACGCCCGCCACCACGAGACCGGCGCGCCGATGCCGGAGGACCTTCTGCGCAAGCTGCTCGCCGCGCGGGCCTTCAACCAGGGCTTCGCCACGGTGGAATACACCGCCTCGGCGCTGGTCGACATGACGCTGCACCTCTCGGCCGAGGGTGAGGCGGGGCTGGATGTGCCGGCCTTCGAGGCGGATGCCCTGCGCCGGATCGCGATCCCCGCCGAGATCGGGATGCGCCACCGCTCACCCCACTTCGCGCACATCTTCGGCGGCGAGGGCTACGCGGCGGGCTATTACAGCTACCTCTGGTCCGAGGTGCTGGATGCGGATGCCTTCGACGCCTTCCGCGAGGCCGGCGACATCTTCGACCCCGAGACCGCCAAGCGCCTGCGGACCTTCGTCTATGGGGCCGGCAACCTGCGCGACCCGCGCGAGGCCTACACCGCCTTTCGGGGCCGGATGCCGAGCATCGCGCCGCTCCTCAAGAAGCGGGGTCTGGCGGCCTGAGCCGCCGATCCCAGAGGTAAGGAATTCGTAAAGAAACGTCCTTAACGACTGCTTACAGCACAGGCTGCGAGCGGGAGGGACGGACGATGACTGATTCCAAGCCGACGGCATCGACCGGCGAACGACCGAAAGTTGAAGTGGTCGAAAAGACCCCGAAAAAAGGTCTTAACGTCGAGATCATCACCGAGAAGCAGCCGTTCCTGGAAGCGCCCCGGCGCTTCGCCCAATCGCTGATGCGCGTCGAATCGCGCCTCGTCGCGGTGGCGGGCGGCGCACTGGCGCTCGGCGCCATGCTCGGCTTCGGCGCAGCCTCGCGTGACCAGGGCTCGACGGCGGCCGTCGCCTCCCTCGCCTCGGCCATCGACGCGAGCCGCACCGATGCCGCCAAGCTCGCGGCGAGCGTCGCCAAGCTCGACCAGAGTGTCGGCGAGTTGCGCAGCGCCGCCGACAGCGCCCGCAAGGAGAGCGCCGGCAAGGGCGGAAGCCTCAACGAGAAGATCGCCCAGCTCGACCGCAGCCTGACGGCGAAGCTCGCGAGCCTCAATGAGAAGCTGGATCAGGCGGAGAAGGAGCACGCGGCGCGGATCGCCGCCCTCACCGCGCGCCCCGTCGCAGCCAAGGCCGAACCGACGCAGACCGGCAGCCTCGCGGAGCCGCGCGAGACGAAGGTGGAGGCCAAGGTCACGGAGGCCAAGCCCGTCGAGGCAAAGCCGCAGCCGGAGCCGGCGAAAGCCGCCGCGCCCGCCAAACCGCCCGTGCTGGAGCAATACGCCCTGCGCGACGTGTTCGACGGCGCCGCGATCATCGAGAACCGCAGCCGGCGACTGTTTCAGGTGATGCCGGGCGATACGCTGCCGGGGGCGGGCCGGGTCGAGGCGATCGAGCGCCAGGGGCGGCAATGGGTCGTCGTGACCCGTCAGGGCTTCGTCACGCCCAAGGAATGGTGAGATCGGCCCTTACGTCTGGGGGACGACCACGGGGGTGAGGTCGTCGCCCGACATCGGGAAGCGCGGCTCGATGGCGAAGGGATCGGCCATCAGCGAGTTCCGCTCCGCGCGCCGACGGCCCAGGCGAAGGGCCCGGGTGCGGGCGCCGCGCGACGGATGGAGGATGGCGCCCAGAAGAGCTTGACCCTCGAATTCCCTATCCAGGTTCTTGGCTTCGAAAACGGGCATGACGGGCCTGCGGGAGGCGGCGGGCTTCTCACCATCGAGCCCGGCCGCGCAACCTAACAACGGGGATTGCGTGAACCGGTTCCGTCAAGCTTTCGCTTCGGAACCATTTTTTCATCTTCAGCGCGTCGGCCCCGTTTCGCAGTGCGAAATCGCACAATCGCCGCGGCGCACAGTCATTGCGCGCCGCGAAGACAGTGTTCGCAATCAGACGAATTGATTCAAACCGGGAATCGAGCCGACGATCGGCCCCATCACATCTTCGCCCGCCTTTTCCCGGCCGACCGCGAACAGCTCCTGACCGAGCGGCTGCATCTGGCCCATGGGGACGCCGGCCGCCATCAGCTTCTGGCCGAGCGCCATGACGCCACCCCCGCCCAGCATCCCGCCGAGCATGCCCATCAGGCCACCGCCGTTGCTCTCCCCGGCATCGGATTGCGCGGCCAGCGCCTCGGAGCCTGGGAGGGCCGCCATGAGCTGCCCAACCTGGGGCTGCGGGCCTTCCTTCTGGAGGAACGCAAGGATGTGGCCGATGGCGGTTTGCGTCGTCGCGGCATCGAGGCCGGTGCGGGCGCAAACGCGGGCGAACAGTTCTTCCATGGGGATGTCCTGATTGGAGGAAGTCCAAACAGTCCATTGTCCGGGGAACCGGGGAAATCAAGCTTGGGCACCGCCTTCGACGGCACGAAGGGCGCCGCGCGGGGGCGCCAGCCGCCGCCGATGGAAGGGCGCCCCCGCAATAGGCAAAACCTTGCGCGGGCGGCGCAATTTCGGGCAGGCGGAAGCGGAACTGCGGCGTGCCGCCGCGCTTTGCCGGTGTGGGTCATCCATACCGTCAGAGACCGTCCGATGCGCTATACGCTGGGCTGCAGCCTGTCCTACAACATCCTTGCGGACACCACCTTCATCTTCAATCTCGAAGTCGCCAAGCTCCGCAGCGTCGAGATCTTGCGGGAAACATTGACGCTTAAGCCGGACCTCAAGCGGGAGGTCTACATTCATCCGGACGCGCAGAACCGCTACCTGGGCCTGAACGTCCCGACCGGGCCATTCGCCCTGGAATACGAGGCCGAGGTCGATCTCACCGTCCACCGGGCCGATCCGGCCACGATCAACGAGACGCCGGTCGCCAAGCTGCCCATCGACATCCTGCCCTATCTGCTGCCGAGCCGCTTCGTCTCCTCCGACCGGCTGACGCCCTTCGCCCAAGCCGAGTTCGGCGCGCTGCCAAAGGGGCACCAGCGGGTGAACGCGATCTGCAACTGGATCCACGATCACCTCGCCTATCAGCCCGGTTCCAGCGACGAGCAGACCACCGCCGACGAGAGCCTGCTGAAGCGGGCCGGCGTCTGCCGCGATTTCGCGCATCTCGGCACCGCTTTCTGCCGGGCGCTCGGCATCCCGGCCCGATTCGTCAGCTGCTACGCCCACGGCCTCGTGCCGAGCGACTTCCACGCGGTGTTCGAGGCCTATCTCGACGGGCGCTGGTGGCTGTTCGACGCCACGCGGCAGGCGGACCCGGACGGGCTGGTGCGGATCGGCGTCGGGCGGGACGCGGCCGAGATCGCCTTCTCGACGCCCTTCGGCAACATGCAGCCGGTGAACCAGCAGATCCGCATCCAGCGGTCGGACGGCCAGGGTAGCCCGAACCCCCGCACCGTCGATGCGATCTCGACCGAGGTGCCCGCGCCCCATGCCGGAGCGGCATAGGAGGGAGAAACGGTTCTCCCATTCCCAACCTCAGCACCCGGCCGGATTGGCACGGGCAAACCCTCTCCCCGCCTGCGGGGAGAGGCCCGCTGACACCTTGTCGTGTCAGCGGGAAGCGCAGGCGAAGCCGAAGCGATGGTGAGGGGGCTCGCCGGGAGAGCTCCGTTCGGCGAGCCCCCTCACCATCGGCTACCGCCTCGCCGCGCCGACGACAGGGTCGTCGCGGCCCTCTCCCCGCAAGCGGGGCGAGGGGAAACCTGCGTCTCGGTCGGGCCCTACGACGACGCCGGCCGCACGGCGTAGGAGGGTTGATGGATTTTCCATTCTCAACCTCAGCATCCGGCCGGACAGGCGCGGGCAACCCCTCTCCCCGCCTGCGGGGAGAGGCCCGCTGACACCTTGTCGTGTCAGCGGGAAGCGCAGGCGAAGCCGAAGCGATGGTGAGGGGGCTCGCCGGAGGAGTCTCACCCGTCCCGCCCCCTCACCCTCGGCTGCCGCCTCGCCGCGCCGACGACGGGGTCGTCGCGGCCCTCTCCCCGCAAGCGGGGCGAGGGGAAACCTGCGTCTCGGTCGGCCCCTAACGATGAATCGCCGGCCCGAAGCGTGGCTGTGGCGGGGTCGCAACACCGCAAAAGCATCCCGGTGCCGCCCCCGATCCTGCGCGTGGGCGCCGCGATCCCGCCATAGTCCAAGCCCACTTCGGACCCTGCGGTAAACGGCAGTCTTGCCAAAGATTTACTGCGTACAAAAGTCAGCCTCCGGAGAGAGCGGGCACAGTATCGGCGCATCGCCGTGAGCGATGGGCCGCGCGCCGCCGCACCCTCCGTCAGGGCAAGCAGAGCTGCGGTGTTGGTCATGGACGCGCGTTTGAACGACAAGTCGAAACTGCCGAGCCGCCACGTGACCGAGGGGCCGGATCGCGCGCCGCACCGCTCGTATCTCTACGCCATGGGCCTGACCCGTGAGCAGATTCACCAGCCGCTGGTCGGCGTCGCTTCGTGCTGGAACGAGGCCGCGCCCTGCAACATCTCGTTGATGCGCCAGGCGCAGGCGGTGAAGAAGGGCGTCGCCGCCGCCCACGGCACCCCGCGTGAGTTCTGCACCATCACCGTCACGGACGGCATCGCCATGGGCCATGGCGGCATGCGCGCCTCGCTCCCGTCGCGCGAGGTCATCGCCGACTCGGTCGAGCTGACCATGCGCGGCCACGCCTACGACGCCCTCGTCGGCCTTGCGGGCTGCGACAAGTCCCTGCCCGGCATGATGATGGCCATGGTGCGCCTCAACGTGCCGTCGATCTTCATCTACGGCGGCTCGATCCTGCCTGGCTCGTTCCGGGGCAAGCCCGTGACCGTGCAGGACCTGTTCGAGGCGGTCGGCAAGGTCGCCGTCGGCGATATGAGCCTCGAGGACCTCGATGAGCTGGAGCAGGTCGCCTGCCCCTCGGCGGGTGCCTGCGGCGCGCAATTCACCGCCAACACGATGGCCACCGTCTCAGAGGCCATCGGCCTCGCCCTGCCCTACTCGGCCGGCGCCCCGGCGCCCTACGAGATCCGCGACAAGTTCTGCGCCACCGCCGGCGAGAAGGTGATGGAGCTGCTGGCCAAGCAGATCCGCCCGCGGGACATCGTGACCCGCAAGGCGCTGGAGAACGCCGCCGCCACCGTGGCGGCCTCCGGCGGCTCGACCAACGCCGCGCTGCACCTGCCGGCCATCGCCCATGAATGCGGCATCGAGTTCACCCTGTTCGACGTCGCCGAGATCTTCCGGCGCACGCCCTACATCGCGGACCTGAAGCCCGGCGGGCGCTACGTCGCCAAGGACATGTTCGAGGTCGGCGGCATCCCGCTGCTGATGAAGACCCTGCTCGACCACGGCTTCCTGCACGGCGACTGCCTGACCGTCACCGGCCGGACCATCGCCGAGAACCTCGAGAAGGTCGCCTGGAACCCGGATCAGGACGTGGTGCACCCGGCCAATCGGCCGCTCACCCCGACCGGCGGCGTCGTCGGCCTGAAGGGCAACCTCGCTCCCGAGGGCGCCATCGTGAAGGTGGCCGGCATGCCGCAGGAGGCGCAGGTCTTCACCGGGCCGGCGCGCGTGTTCGACGGCGAGGAAGCCTGCTTCGCCGCCGTGCAGTCCCGCTCCTACAAGGAAGGCGACGTGCTGGTCATCCGCTACGAGGGTCCGCGCGGCGGCCCCGGCATGCGCGAGATGCTGTCCACCACGGCCGCCCTCTACGGCCAGGGCATGGGCTCGAAGGTCGCCCTCATCACCGACGGGCGGTTCTCCGGCGCCACGCGCGGCTTCTGCGTCGGCCATGTCGGGCCGGAGGCGGCGGTCGGCGGCCCGATCGGCCTGCTCAAGGACGGCGACATGATCACCCTCAACGCGATCGACGGCACGCTGTCGGTGGCGCTGAGCGACGAGGAACTGGCCGAGCGCCGCAAGGCGTGGGCGCCGCGCGGCAACGCGGCGACCTCCGGCTACCTCTGGAAGTATGCGCAGGGGGTCGGCTCCGCACTGTACGGCGCCGTCACCCATCCGGGTGGGGCGCAGGAGACGGAGAGCTATGCTGACGTCTAGGACGGTCCTCGACCGGCCCGCGCCGGCAGGGACCTCTCCGCGCCGGCTCCGCGCGCTTCTCCTCGTGGCCGTGTCGGGTGGCCTGCTGATGCAGGCGCCCGCCGCGCGGGCGCTCGATGCCTTCGTGCGGACCCCCGTGCCGGCCGCGGCCGAGAAGAGCTACCGCTCCGCGCGGGACGCCCTGCGGGCGGGCGTGCGGGAATACAATGCGGGCGACAAGGAGGGCGCCGCCCGCGCCCTCGAATACGCCGCTGGCCAAGGCCATGCCCTCGCCCTGTGGAAGCTCGGGCGGATGTACGCCGAGGGCGACGGGGTGCCCCATGACGACCTGAAGGCGTTCGAGTTCTTCTCGCGGATCGCGGATGCCAGCACGGACGATGCCGGGGATTCGCAGAACGCGGCGGTGACGGGCAGCGCCTTCACGGCGCTGGGCTCCTACTTCCTCGACGGGATCAAGGGCACCTACGTGCGCCCGAACCCCGAGCGCGCCTACGACATGTTCAACTACGCGGCCTCCTACTACGGAGACCCGAACGCGCAGTACAACCTCGCCCGGCTCTACCTCGACGGCAACGGCGTCGAGGCCGATTCGCGGCAGGCGGCGCGGTGGTTCAACCTCGCCGCCGAGAAGGGCCACCATCCGGCGCAGGCGCTCCTCGGCGACATGCTCGTCAATGGCGCGGGCGGCGTGCCGCAGCAGCGGGTGAAGGGCCTCGTCTGGCTCTCGCTGGCCCGCGACGGCGTGCAGTCGCGCAAGGACGACTGGATCGTCGCCCTCTACGACAAGAACTGGGCCGCCGCGTCCCCCGACGACCGGAACGAGGCGCAGACCCAGCTCCAGACCGTCGGGTCGATCAAGCGGCGGAACTGACGAAGGTCAGCTCTTCGCCGCCGCGATGGCCTTCACGAAGGACGGGCGCTCCAGGGTGCGGCTGACGTAGGCCGCGAGCTTCGGCCAGCGGCCGGCATCCACCGTGTAATTCGCCAGTCGCAGGTTGTGGAAGTTCGTCACCACCGCGATGTCGGCGATGCTGAAGGCGTTACCGACAAGGTAATCGCCCTCGATCTGGCTTTCGAGATAGTCAAGGAGCGGCGGGAACTTCTCGTTGATGGCGCTCTGCGCGCGTGCCTCGTCGCCTTCCTGCTTCATCAGCCGGGGCTTCATGAAGCGCTCCACGAAGGGGATGATGAGGACGGGGAAGAGTTCGGTATCGCCGTACTTGTCGAACCAGACGGCGCGGCCCCGGGCCTTCGCCTCGGTGGGGATCAGCGCCGGCTCGGGGTGCTTGGCCTCGATGTAGTGCAGGATCGCGCTGGAATCGGGCAGCCGGAAGCCGTCATCGTCCAATGCGGGGATCTTGCCGGTGGGGCTCGCGGCCTGGAAGCCCAGATCGTCCGCGTGGAACGGGACGGGCTTGTGCTCGAACGAGACGCCCTTCTCGAACAGCGAGACGAGGACTTTCCGGACGTAGGGCGAGACGCTGGTGCCGTAGACGATCATCGTTTCCTCTGGCTCTGTCAGGCGCGGGCCAACTCGACGGTCACGGGGACATGGTCCGAGGGCTTGTCGAGGCCGCGCAGGTGCTTCTGCACGGAAGCTGAGATAAGTCGGTCGGCCGCCTGCGGCGAGAGCAGGAGATGATCGATGCGGATTCCCTGGTTCCGGGGCCAGCAGCCGGCCTGGTAATCCCAGAAGGTATAGAGCCCGTCGCGCGGGTCGCAGGCGCGGATCGCGTCCGTATAGCCCTCGGCGAGCAGGGCGCGGAACGCCGCACGGGAGGCGGGCAGGAACAGGGCGTCGCTGCGCCATGCCTCCGGGTCGGCCGCGTCCTCCGGCTCGGGGATGACATTGTAATCGCCCGCCAGCACCACCGGGATCTCGGCTTCAGCCAGCGCCCTGGCGTGGAGCCGCAGCCGTTCGAGGAAGGCGAGCTTGTAGGGGTATTTCGGGCTGTCGACCGGATTCCCGTTCGGCAGGTAGATCGAGGCGACGCGCACCGGCGCGAGGTCTTCGCCCCCGATCAGCGCCTCGATGTAGCGGGCCTGTTCATCCTCGTCGTCGCCGGGAAGGCCGCGCCGGATCTCGGACAGCGCGAGCGGTGCCCGCACCAGGAGGGCGACGCCGTTATAGGCCTTCTGCCCCAGGGTCTCGACGGCGTAGCCCGCCGCCTCGACCTCGGCGCGGGGGAACGCCTCGTCCTGGCATTTCAGCTCCTGCAGGCACACCACGTCGGGCTTCGCCTCATCGAGGAAGCCGAGCAGGTGCGGAAGCCGCTGCTTGATCGAATTGACGTTCCAGGTCGTGATGCGCATCGGCCTCATCCGGCAGGCGGCCCGTCATCGGGCCTTCGCGGCCGGGTGACAAGCTGAATCGGGCACGCGAGGCGGGACGGGGGATCGGGTTGATCGACTGGGATGCGCCGATCCGCGCCTATTGTGAGCGGGGCGACGCCTCGTTCTGGGCCGAGCCGTTCGGGGCGGTCTCGAATGCCGCCTTCCTCGTCGCGGCGGCGGCGGCCGGCTGGCGCGCTTACGCCGCGCGGGACCGCGTATGCCTCGCCTTCGCCGGGACGATCGCGGTGATCGGGGTGGGCTCGTTCCTGTTCCACACGCTCGCCGTGCAATGGGCGATGCTGGCCGACGTGATCCCCATCGCCCTGTTCGTGGTCGCCTATTTCGCCCTGGCGCTGCGGCGCTTCCTGGCGCTCGGCCTTGCCGCCACCGTGCCGCTGACGCTGGGTTTCGCGGTGGCCGACATCGCCTTCACCCCGATCCTCGAAGCGGCGACCGGCCTGCCGCTGGCGCGCTGGACCAACGGATCCCTCGACTACCTCCCCGCCTTCGCGGCGCTTCTCGGCGTGGCGGCGGCGCTCGCCCCGCGCGACCCGGGAACGGCCCGGGGCCTCGCCCTCGTCGCCCTGCTGTTCCTCGTCTCGCTCGCCTTCCGCACCCTCGACTGGGCCGCCTGCGACCTGATTCCCATCGGCACCCATTTCCTGTGGCACGTGCTGAACGCCGGCGTGTTCTACGCGCTGGTCGTCCTCGCCCTGAGAAGCCGCCAAAGGGAGGAGGGCGCAACTTCTTGCGGGCGCGAGGGAAAGGTTGCAGAACTGCGCGCCACGGGCGATTGAGCCCCGCTTCGCGGGATGGACGGCACGGTAGCCGTGGCCCGCGGCTACGGAAGGTCCCATGTCGCAGTCTCTCCGCATCGGCGTCGCCGGCCTCGGCACCGTCGGGGCGTCCCTCGTCCGCATGATCGCCCGCCGCCGGGAAGCGCTCCTCGCCTCCGGCCTCGACGTCACCGTCACCGCCGTCTCGGCCCGCGACCGCACGCGCGACCGCGGCATCGACCTGTCCGGCGTCGAATGGTTCGAGGATCCGGTGGCGCTGGCCCGCTCGGCGTCCGTGGATTGCGTCGTCGAGCTGATGGGCGGCGCCGAGGGCGCGGCGAAGGAGACCGTCGAGGCGGCGCTCGAGGCCGGCAAGCCGGTCGTCACCGCCAACAAGGCGCTGCTCGCCAAGCACGGCGCGGCGCTCGCCGCCGCCGCCGAGGCCGCCGGCGTCGCGCTGACCTACGAGGCGGCGGTCGCGGGCGGCATCCCGGTGATCAAGGCCCTGCGCGAAGGGCTGACGGGCAACAAGGTCGAGCGCGTCTACGGAATCCTCAACGGCACCTGCAACTACATTCTCAGCCGGATGGAGCGCGAGGGCCTGACCTTCGAGGCCTGCCTGAAGGACGCGCAGGCGCTCGGCTACGCCGAGGCCGATCCGACCTTCGATGTCGAGGGCTTCGATACCGCTCACAAGCTCGCGATCCTCACGAGCCTCGCCTTCGGCACGCAAGTCGATGCCGAAGGCGTCTCGGTGGAGGGTATCTCGCGGGTGCAGCCCCTCGACCTGCGCATGGCCGACGAACTCGGCTACCGCATCAAGCTCCTCGGCGTCGCCCAGGCGACCCCGGCGGGGATCGAGCAGCGCGTCCACCCGACCATGGTGCCGAAATCCTCGGCCATCGCGCAGGTGATGGGCGTGACCAACGCCGTGACCATCGACGCCGACGCCGTGGGCGAACTGACCCTCATCGGCCCCGGCGCGGGCGGCGAGGCCACCGCCTCCGCCGTGTTCGGCGACATCGCCGACGTCGCCCGCCGCATCGTGCGCCCGACCTTCGGCACCGCCGCCGCGCGCATGGCCCCTCCCTCGCGCGCCGAGATGCAGCGGCACGAGGGCGGCTATTACATCCGCTTGACGGTCCACGACCGGCCGGGCGTGGCGGCGGGCGTCGCCCAGCGCATGGCGCAGCGGGAGATCTCCCTGGAGAGCATCCTGCAGCGCCGTGTCGAGGGGGCGGACAGCGATCCGCACGGCCGCTCCGGCCGCCCGGTGCCGCTGGTGCTGATCACCTACGCCGCCACCGAGGGCGCGATCCGCGAAGCCTTGGACGCCATCGCGCAAGACGGATTGCTCGCGGAATCGCCGCAGTTGATCCGCATCGAACGTGAGTAGACGCGCCGCGTGATCCTCATCGAATATTCAGGGACGGGGGCGTTAACATAGGGGGGCACGCGGACCGCTCAGCCCCGCCATGATCGAGACCGGGATCCGGCATCAAGACCGGGCCCGGCAAGGGACAGGAAACGATGACCGAGACCGGAACGCCGCGTCCGCAGACCGTGCCGCGCACCCTCGCGCTCGAACTCGCGAGGGTGACGGAGCGCGCCGCCGTGGCCGCCGCCCGCCTGCGCGGCAAGGGCGACGAGAAGGCCGCCGACCAAGCCGCCGTGGACGCGATGCGGGCGGAACTCGCCGGGCTTCCGATCCGCGGCACCGTCGTCATCGGCGAGGGCGAGCGCGACGAGGCGCCGATGCTGTTCATCGGCGAGCTGCTCGGCTCCGGCGAGGGGCCGGAGGTCGACATCGCCGTCGACCCGCTGGAAGGCACGACCCTCTGCGCCAAGGACATGCCTGGCGCCATCGCCGTCATGGCCCTGGCCCAGCGTGGATCGCTGCTGGCCGCGCCCGATGTCTACATGCAGAAGATCGCCATCGGGCCGGGCTATCCGACCGGCATCGTGGACCTCGACGCCAGCCCGATCGAGAACATCCGCGCCCTCGCCCGCGCCAAGGGCTGCCCCACCGACCAGATCACCGCGCTGATCCTCGATCGGCCGCGCCATGCCGGCCTGATCGCGGAGGTGCGCGAGGCGGGCGCCTCGGTGCGGCTGATCACCGACGGCGACGTCGCCGGGATCATCTTCACGGCGAGCCCGGAGGAGACGGGGGTCGACATCTATCTCGGCACCGGGGCCGCCCCCGAGGGCGTGCTCGCCGCCGCCGCGATGCGGTGCATGGGCGGGCAGATGCAGGGCCGGCTGATCCTCGACACATCCGAGCGCCGCCGCCGGGCGCAGGACATGGGCATCCGCGACTTCGACCGGAAATACGAGTTGACCGACCTTGCGGGCGGGGACGTGATCGTCGCCGCCACGGGCGTGACGGACGGCTCCCTGCTGAAGGGTGTTCGCTTCCGCCAGGACAGGATCCAGACGGAGACGGTGGTCTATCGCTCCGAAGCCGGCACCATCCGCCGGATCCTCGGCGAGCATCGGCGGGATTTCGGCCGCAACTGAGGGGTCGGGGCACCGCCCCGACCCTCCATCCGTCAGGCGCTACGGCAGCGCGCCGGCCTTCTCCTTGGCCTTCATGATGGTCTGGCGGCACTCTTCCGCCTTGCCGGCCTTGTCCTCCTCGCGCGCCTGGGCGACGAGCTTCTTCGCTTCCTCGACACCCGACGCGGTCGGCTTCACGTTCTTGTCGCCCGGCGTCAGCTTCGGCGGCGTGTCGAGGGCCTTCGGGCTGTTGGACGAGGTCGTGCCGCCGGGCGGCGTCGTGCCCGTCACTTCGGCCGCGCCCGCGCTGTTGAGGCGCCGCTCCAGCGTGCTCACCTCGTCGGCGCAGGGTGTGGCCAGGGCCGGGCCTGCGGTGGCGGCCGTCACGGCGGCGAGGGCAAGAGCGAGGCGCAGCGTCATAAGCGATCTCCCGTGGCGGCGCGGCGGGATCGATGCCGGCTCGCCTTCGGGATGGCGACGCGGCACGCGCATCCCTGTTCCCGAGACAGGACGCCGCGCCAAAGAAACGGGCCGCGCATCCGGGAATGCGCGGCCCGTTTGTCTGATGGAGAACGGATCAGTACTTGCGGATGATCGGCTCCGCCGACATCGGCACCGGATCGGCACCGAAGGCATACTTGAAGCCGCCATAGACCGAGAACGGCTGCGACAGGGTCGTGGTGCGCGGGTTGTTGATCGAGAGGTTGCCGGCCACCGGGCCCGTCTCGGCGAAGGTGCCGAACGTGGCATAGCGGTTGTTGGTGAGGTTGGTGATGAGCCCGAAGATTTCGAGGTTCTTTGTCACCTGATACTTCGTCTGGAAGTTCATGACGTAGTAGGGCGGCAGCTTCCGGTTCAGGTTCGACTCGTCGCCCCGGTAGAAGGACGAGGAGAAGGCCTGGAGGTAGAGGCCGACCTGCCATTCCGGCGTGATGTAGTAATCGAAGCCGGCCTTGATCTGGTGGTTCGGCACCAGCGGCACGCTGTTGCCCCGCGTCACCTGGATCGCGCCGTCCACCGCGAGGGGGTTGTTCGGCGAGGACAGGGTGCCGTTGAACTGGAAGGTCGCGTCGATCAAGGCGTAGTTGGCGTAGACCCGGAGGTAATCGGCCGTGTATTCGGCACCGACCTCGATGCCCTGCCGCTGGGTGGCAGGCACGTTCACGAAATAGGCGCGGGCGGCATTGCCGGGGGTGGCGAGCGACAGGATGTCGTTCGACAGGTCGGTGCGGAAGGCGCCGATCTTGTAGGTGATGATGCCGCCGTCATAGGTGTTCGGCAGCTGGCCGCGGAAGCCGACCTCGTAGGTCTTGCCCGTCACCTGCTTCAGCGGCGGATCGGCCACCAGCGAATTCGGCAGCAGGCACGGCCGGTCGGGGTTCGCGCAGGCGAGTTCGAGCGGCGTCGGAGCGCGGTTCGATTCCGAGTAGCTGCCGTAGAGGTTCAGCGCATCGAAGAACCGGTAGGTCAGGCCCGCCACCGGGTTGATCTTGTTGAAGTAATGCGTGCCCGTCACGTCCGGCGAGAAGCCGGTGAGGTCTTCGCTCTGGATCCGCGCGAAGTTCAGGCGGGCGCCCGCCGTCACCGAGAGGCGGTCGGTCAGGTCCAGGGTGTCCTGGGTGTAGAGGCCGAGATAGAGGTTCGAGCCGTTGACCGAGCTCGGCGCGATGCCGAGCGCCCCGGCGGTGCGGATGAAGGTCGTGCCGAGACCGGGGATCGTGCCGTAGAACGGGTTGTTCGGATCGGTGGTGATCGACAGGTTCGGGTTGATGACGCCGAGCGTGCTCGACGACTTGAACGAGTAATTCGCGGCGTCGATGCTGCCGCCGACCACGAACGCGTTGCCGAAGCCGAAGATCCGGTCGCGGTTCGAGGCCTGGAGCGAGCCGCCGTAGCCGGTGGCCTCCGTGTTCGTGACGTCGAGGGTGCCGTAGGGCACGTTCGCCGTGAACGGGATAGCCCGGTTCTGCTGGCCGAGGATGAGGAACTGGTTGCGGAAGGCGAGCTGCGTCTGGCCGGCGGCCGGGCTGAACCCGTCATCCTCGAAGCAGAGGAAGCCGCGGAAGCTGCTCTGCCGGCTGCACTGCTCGAAATTGCCGTCGTTGCCGTCCACGTAGGTCTGGTGGAAGCGGCGGAAATAGGCGTTGCCGGCGAGGTCCCAGGTCGGGGAGATGTCGACCCGGCCGGTGAGCTGGATCGTGCCCACCTCGGTGGTCGTGGTCTGCGGATAGGTGAAGATCGCGCGCGGGTCGTTGCGGGTGAAGTCCACCGGGGTCGCGGCGGCGGCGCCGAAGAAGCTGCGCGCGGCGAGGCCGATCAGGTGGAACTCGGCATCCTGCGAGCGGTAGCCGAGATCGCCGTACATCCGGCCGATCGTGCTCGGGCTCTCGTAGCGCCAGCCGCGATCGTTCAGCCCGTCGCCGGTGAAGTAGAAGCTCCACGGGCCGGAGACCTTGCCGTATTCGAGATAGCCGGCCGTGCGCGCATCCGAGCCGCCCCAGGCGCTGATCTCGGTGCCCTGCCACGTGAAGCCGTTCTTCATCTGGATGTTCACCGCGCCGCCGAGCGCGTTGAGGCCGAAGACCGGGTTGCCCGTCACCACGTCGATCCGCTGGATCGCCTGCGGCGGGATCAGGTCGAAGTTGACGATGTCGCCAAAGGCTTCGTTGATGCGCACGCCGTTCTGGTAGACGGCCAAGCCCTGCGGCACGCCCTGCACCGGCGAGGCGACGAAGCCGCGATAGGTCACGTCCGGCCGGTTCGAGTTGCCCTGGCTGTCGGAGAGGTTCAGGCCGGGGGTGCGCCGCGCGAGGGTCGCCACGACGTTGTCGGTGCCGAGGTCGGCCCGGATGTCCTGGGCCGTCACCGTCTCGACGGTGCTGGGGATCTTGTAGAGCGGCTGCTCGCTGCCGCGAAGGCGCGGCGACGGCACGGCGGCGACCGGCGCAATCTGGTTGAAGTTCTGTACGGCGCTGGAATTGCCGCCGCCCGCACCGACCGGCGAGGTCGCCACGACGCTGATTTCGCCGAGGGTGACGGATTGCTGCGCGTGTGCCGTGCCCACCGCCATCGATCCCGCGAGGACCGACGCCGATGCCGTCAAGGCTCCCCTTAGCGCCCGCAAAGACATTCCCGAACCCCTCGACACCCAAACCATTCGCCCGTTTCCCTCGGGCTTCAGTCAGTGATGTCGAGGTGCCCCCCAAACCGCAATCGCGTAGACGTGAACGGAATGGGACTTTGCCGCGAATACTGCGGTTCTTCTCCACCCCGTGGCCCCATCGCCACAGTTTTATGAAGTCAAATCAAACACTTAGGGGAGATATGGCAAGCTTAGCCGGGGAGATTCGGCAAGTCTGGCGGCGTGTATGAGACTCCTCGACCGCGCCGTTTTTACAGTCCTTGCGAGCATCGCGAAGCGATCCAGGGCGGCGCGCCGCTGCCGAACATGGCACGTCCCCGGATTGCTTCGCTCGCACTCGCTCACTGCGGTGGATGTCTGCTTCGAACCGGTCAGGAGCGGTCCCGGCAGCCTGCTAGAGCCGGGCCTGGATCCGCTTGCCGAGTTCGCCGAGCCGCTGTTCGAGAAGCTGCGGCACCTCGCAGACATATGTCAGCGACTGGCTCCGCTCCTGAAAGATCCGACGGTCCCAGGCGAACTTGGTCTCGAGTTCGGTCTGGTCCTTCGGCAACTCGGTGGCGTCGCCGTTGCTCGGCGCATCCTTGACTTGGCTGACCTTGTCGGCCTCGTCGCGGATGCGCTCGGCCATGCGGCGCTGGCCCTGGGCGTAGCGGGCGATGCCGCTCATGATCTTGCTGCGCTCGCCGTTCAGCACCTCGAACACGCCGGCATAGACGCGGGTCAGCGCCTTGTCCTTGGCGTCCTTGTCGGAGCCGAACTTGGCGGCGAAGGCATCGAGCAGCGGGTCGACCGCCGACAGGTCGGTGCGGCGGGAAGCGATCTTCTGCGCCAGCACGGCGGCATCGTTGTCGCTGCCCCAATCGCCGGCGGCGGCGATGTCGGGGCCGGTCCAGAACTGGCCGGCGCTCAGATTCTCGACCTTGCGCTGGACGCAGGGCCAATCCGGATCGGTCTTCGGCTGGGCCAGGGCGGCGCCGGCCGTCACCGAGAGCAGGAGGGCGAGAGCGGTGGTTCTGATCATGAGGCTTCTCCGGCCGGTCCGCCGCGCCGGGCCATGAGGCCCCGGCCCGGATCGTAGGCGATCACGGCCATCGCGAAAAAGGCGAGCGTGGTCCCGACGACGACGGCGCAGGACAGCGGCTCGAGCTGTTCGTACAGCGCGAAGCGCACGAGCTGCACGGCGTGGGTGAACGGGTTCAACTCGCAGATCCAGTAAAGCGTCTCGGACGATTCCCGGATCCGCCAGAGCGGGTAGAGGGCAGACGAGGCGAAGAACATCGGGAAGATCACGAAGTTCATCACGCTGGCGAAATTCTCCAGCTGCCGCACCAGCGACGACAGGAACAGGCCGATGGCGCCGAGCATCAGGCCGGAGGCGAGGAAGGCCGGCAGCGCCGTCAGGTAGCCGAGCGGCGGGATGTCGGTCTCCCAGAAATACGCCACCGCGAGGAAGGCATAGGCCTGGACGATCGACACCGAGACGCCCGCGATGAGCTTGGCGAGCAGCAGCATCCAGCGCGGATAGGGCGAGGTCAGCAGTACCTTCATCGACCCGACCTCGCGGTCATAGACCATCGAGAGGGAGGATTGCATGCCGTTGAACAGCTGGATCATCACGGCCAGCCCCGGCACCACGTAAGCCTCGTAGAGCACGTAGGTCTGGTAGGGCGGCTCAATGGAGACGCCGAGCGTGTTGCGGAACCCCGCCGCGAAGATGAACAGCCAAACGAGCGGCCGCACCAGCGCCGAGAAGAACCGCTCCTTCTGGTTGAAGAAGCGCAGCAACTCCCGGCGGACGATACCGCCGAGGCAGATCAGGTAGCCGACCGCATCGAGCCGCCCGAGCTGCCCCCGGGACGCGCGGGCTTTCGCGCCGAGATCGACGATCGTGGGGGATGAACTCATCGGCGGCGTCCCTGACTATCCCAGTCGCCCCACCCCGTCATTGCGAGCGAAGCGAAGCAATCCAGGGATCCGCCACGGTTCGGCAACGTCCCGCCGCCCTGGATTGCTTCGCTGACGCTCGCAAAGACGGGACAGGGCAGGCAAAACCGGGCGGCGCCTTCGCGCAGGGGGCCGCTCACGCCGCCGCCCTCCCGCGCTCGGCCACCAGCCGGCGGAAGGCTTCCTCCAGGCTCTCGGTCCCCTGCGCGATGGTGCCGGCCGTGCCGCGGGCGACGATCCGGCCGAGATGCAGAACCACCGCGTCGTCCTCGGGCCGGATCTCCTCGAAGATGTGGGTCGCCCAGAGGACCGACAGGCCCTCCTCGCGCACCAGCGCCCGGACAATGGAGACGATATCCGCCCGCGATTCGAGGTCGAGGCCGACCGTGGGCTCGTCGAGGAGCAGCAGGTCGGGCCGATGGACGAGCGACCGGGCGATCTCGATGCGGCGGGACTGGCCGCCGGAGAGGGTGCGCACCTTGTCCCCGCGCCGGTCGGCGAGACCCACCCGGTCGAGCAAGTCGCCGATCCGCGCCTTGCCCGCCTTGCGGGGGATGCCGTGCAGGCTCGCGTGGTAGAGCAGGTTCTGCTCCACGGTGAGGTCGGTATCCAGCGTGCGCGCCTGGAACACCACGCCGAGGCGGGCGAGCGCCCGCGACGGTTCCCGGTCGAGCCCGTGGCCGAAGATCGCCACCCGGCCGCTCTGGTTGTTGTAAAGCCGCGTGACCACCGAGAAGAGCGTGGTCTTGCCCGCGCCGTTGGGGCCGAGCAGGGCCGTGAACCGGCCGCGCTCGACATTCATCGACACGTCGTCCAGCGCGGCCCGCGCGCCGAAGCGGTGGCCGACATTCGCGACGAGCAGGGCGGGCGCCTCGCCCGTCATTGCCCGAGCGCCTTGCGGGCATCGGCGACGGCGTCGAGGCACTCGTCGAATTCGCCCTCGCGCTGCTCGCGCTCGGCGTTCTTCATCGCCTTCTTCAGTTTCGGCAAAGCGGCCTCGGGCGGATTGTTCGCCAGGGCGTCGCGGATCATCGTGATCCCCTCCGCGCAGGACGAGGCATCGTCCGCCGCGAGGGCGGGGGTGGCGATCAGCAGGCCGAGGATGACGAGCGCAGGTCCCCTCATCACTTCACCGTCAGGGTGCCGGTCATGCCCTTCGCCTCGAGCCCCCGCGCCTCCCACTTGTAGGCGCCGGGCTTGATGGCGACGAACTCGATGGCGATCTCGCCGGGCTCATCGAATTCGAGGTGATCGGGGGGGCCGCCGCCATGGATCTCCTTGTGCTCGATGACGATCTGGTTGAGCCAGATGTAGCGGAAGAACTCCGGCGCGTAGAACTTGTATTCCTGCCCGCCCTTGGCGACGATCCGCAGGCGGTAAGCCTTGCCGGATTCAAGTTCGATGTCCTTGTTCTCGACCACGAAGTCGTTGCCCTGATCGTTGCCGAGGACGAGATCGGGCAGGTTCTCGCGCTTCTTGGTGAGGTCGAGGGCCGAGGCCGGCGCGACACTCGCCGCCAGCACCGCCGTCATCGCGAGCGTAGCGAAGCGACCCAGGGCAGCGGGACGTTCCCAACCGTGGCGCTGCTGGATTGCTTCGCTCCGCTCGCAATGACGGAGCTGGTTGAGGAATTGTCGAAGTCCGCGCATCCGCACCCCATCCATCGCAGGCGAGTGAAGTCCCAAAAAAAGTCAGTTCGGCGAGATCGCCACGCCCCAGGGCAGCAGCCCGACGGGGATGCTTTTCACCACCTTCTCCGCCTCGACATCGATCACCGAGACGTCGTTCGAGGTGCCGTTGGTGGTGAAGAGCTGCTTCTGGTCCGGGGTGAAGGCGAGCTGCCACACCCGCTGGCCGACCGGCAGGTACTTCTGGACGTCGTAGGTCTTGGCATCGATCACCGCGACGCGGTTCGCCGGGCCGAGCGCCACGAAAGCCTTGCTGCCGTCCTTGGTGATGCGGATGCCGACAGGCTGGATCGCCTCGTCGTTCACGCTCGGGATCTTGAAGGTGATCTTCTTCACCACCCGGCGGGAGGCGACATCGATGACGCTCACCGTGCCGCCGACCTCGGCCGAGACCCACAGGAATTTTCCGTCCGCCGTGAATTCCGCGAAGCGCGGGCGCGCGTCGACCAGCACGTTGTCGATCACCTGGAAGGTCTTGGTGTCGATGAAGTGGGCCATGTTGGTCGTTTCGGAGGTGTTGACGAGGATCTTCCCGTCCGGCGACAGGCCCATCCCCTCCGGCTCGACACCCACCGGCACCTCGGCGAGCACCTTGTTCTTCTCGATGTCGATGATCGTGACTTGGCTGTCGTCCTCGTTGGCGACGTAGAGCGGGTTGCCCGAGCTATCGAGGATGAACTGCTCCGGGTCGGGCCCCGAACGGAGCGAGCGCAGAACCTTGCCGTTCGCCGTGTCGAGCACATCGATGCGGTCGTCGTCGCTGGCGCAGACGAACAGCTCCTTGCCGTCCTTCGAGAGGGTGACGCCGCGCGGGCGCCGGCCGACCTTCCACGTCGCCGTCACCGCCATGGTCGCGGAATCGATGACGCTGACCGAGTTGCCCTTCTCGTTGGTCACGTAGGCCGTGAAGGCGAAGGCCGGCACGCTCGACGCGAACCACAGCCCGAGGGCGACGCTGCCCCATCCTGCCAAAAGCTGGCGGCCCATCCGTTCTCCTCCCTGGGGCGCCCTCGCGGGGCGCTTCTCGAACCGGATTGTAGTGTCTCCGCCGCCGGATGCGAGACCGGACGGCGACGCAGGCAAATGCCTCACGGGAACTTGCCCTACTGGAACTTGCCCTATTGGAACTTGCAGGTCGTTTCGGGCAAGTCGATCCCCAGCGTGTCGAGGGGTGTGCGCTGGTGCAGGAAGCCCTGTTCCGGCGCCACCGAGACCATGGATTTCGGCTGCACGACGATGATCGGCTGCCGCATCTGGTGGTCCCAGGGGCGGAAGCTCAGTTGCACGCCCTTGTAGGCCGGCAGGCCGAAGGCGGGATCGGTCAGGAACGGGGTGACCGTGGCCGGGTCGTTGGCCTTCTTGGCCGTCACCGCATCGCCCACCGTGCGCACCGCCATCCAGGCTTGGTAGTCGAGGGGCCGCATCAGCCGCCCGGCCAACCGCTTGAAGCGGTTCTGCGCCTGGGCGGCGCCCCAGGTCTCCAGAACCGGGGACCATGTGGTCGGTGTGAGACCCTGCGTGCCGCCCACGGGACGGGGATCGACGGTGCGATAGGGGACGTAATCGCCCCAATCGCCCTCCTCGTCCGCGACCACGGCCATGTCGTAGTCGAGCCCCCGCGTGAACACCATCGCCTCGGCGCGGGTCGGCGTGTCGCCCCGCGCCTTGGCGAGCGGGCCGAAGGTCCAGGGCTTGTCGGCCGTGACCTTCAGGGCGAACTTCCGCGCCGAGTTGCGCATGGAATCGGCATAGGCCTTGTCCGCGTCGGTCGGGCCGACGATCAGGAACACCTTCCGCCAGCGCATCACCGTCAGGTACTGCGCCAGGGCATCGGTGAACATCGCCCGCGAGGGCACCACGTGGAACACGTTCGCCCGGCAATCCGCCCCCCGGAGCCGGTCGTCCGGGGCGCCCGCGTTGAACACGACTGCACCCGAATCCTTCACCGCATCGGCGACCTTGAGCACCTGATCGGCCGGAAGGGTCAGCACGAGGTAGCGGATCCCCTTGGCGACGAGGTCCTTCGCCGCCGCCACCGGGTCCGGCGAGGCGTCCGACAGCGCCCGCTCCTCCAGCTTGAAGATCTGCTTGGTGAAGCGGCCGGTCGTGTTGTCGTCGGCGATGCCCATCCGGGCGCCGGCGACGCCCTCGTCTTCCGGCACGGCCTCGGCATCGTAGGAGGCGGGTGCCTCCTGCGGCCGGTAGATCAGGCCGATCTGCGTTTCGAGCGTGGCGGGCGCAGGTGTCGTCACCGGCTCCTGCGCCAGGGCCGGACCGGCGAGCACCAGGGCGAGGAGGGCCGCAACGGGACCGGAATAAGATGCACGATCTTGCATGCACGCGGCCTGTATCAGCAATGACGGGGGGCGCTCAACCTGTCCGCGCAGAATGTCCGCGCGGAAAAACGCCTCTGGGTAGCGGGAGTTGGGGCGTCTTGCGCCTCTCGTCCATTGCCAAAACGTCCCAGCGAACGAATTGATTGCCCACAACACGGCCCCTGCAGGGCCGGCGACCGGAGGAGACGCCCGATGCGACCGACGCCCCGCCCTGTGGCCTTCGCTGTGATGCTCGCCGGTCTCGCGGCGGGGATGGGGCCTGCCGTCGCGGCCACGGAGAAGGCGGCGGTCTTCCCCATCGAGATGAACGACCCCGGTGCTTCCTACGGGGCGCGCATCCGCCCGGCGGACGCGAAGAAGCTCACCCTCGTCACCGACGAGTTGCGCAACGCCCTGAAGGCGCAGGCCGGCGTGGAGCTGGTGGACACCGCCCCCGCCGCCAAGGAGGTCGATCAGAAGGGGCCGCTCTACAAGTGCAACGGCTGCGCGGACGACATCGCCAAGGGCCTCGGCGCCGACCTGACGGTGACGGGCTACGCCCAGCGCGGCGCCAACCAGATCTTCAACCTCAACGTGACGATCGCCGAGGCCGCGACCGGCAAGATCATCCGGGGGGGCCAAGTGACGATCCGCGCCGACGACGACAACACCTGGGCGCATGGGATGCGCTGGCTGGTGAAGAACCGGCTGCTCGCCGAGCCGCTGCCGGCCAAGCCGTGAGCCGGAGTTTGCGCGAAACGTGTTCCCCTCGGGCGCACTCTGGGCTAGCCCAGGGGCGTGGTCCCGGATAGCCCGCCATCGTGACACCTGTTTCCTTCCCCCGGCTCCTCGTGAGCGTGCGCGACCCGGCCGAGGCCGAGGCCGCCCTGCTGGCGGGCGCCGACCTGATCGATGCCAAGGACCCGGACCGGGGCGCGCTCGGCGCGCTGGCCCCGGAGATCGTGGCCGAGATCATGGCCCGCCTGCCCGAGCAGGGCGTCGAGACGAGCGCGGTCGCGGATTCCACCGAGAGCCTCGCGGCCATGGCCCGCAGCGGCGCCCGCTGGGTGAAGCACGGCATCCCGCGCGACCTCTGGCAGGATGCCGACCGCCTGTCCCGCATCGCCGGCTCCGTGCCGGGGCGGGTGATCGCGGTGCTGTTCGCGGAGGACGAGCCGGGTGCCCATTGCGTGCCGGCCCTGGTGCGAGCCGGGTTCGCCGGGGCGATGATCGACACCTCCGGCAAAGCGGGCGTGCGCCTGCCGGACCTCCTCGGGCCGGAGGAGCTGGCCGGCTTCGTCGCCGCCTGCCGCGCGAACGCGCTGCTCTGCGGCCTCGCCGGCTCCCTCAGGATCGGCGACATCCCCGCCCTCTCGGCCGCCGGGCCGGATTACCTCGGCTTCCGGGGCGGCCTGTGCCGGGGCTTCGACCGCACCAACGGCATCGACCCGCTGCGCGTCGCGGAGGCCGTGCGGGCGCTGAGGCCGCAAGCGCAGGACGCGGCGTGAGGGCTGTCGTCAAGGTCGGCGGAAGCCTCCTCGCGGACGTGCCACGCCTGCGCGCCGTGCTGGCGGGCCTCGCCGCAGGCCCGCTCTGCGTGATCGTGCCCGGCGGCGGCCCCGACGCCGACGCCGTGCGCGCCGCTCAGGCCCGCGAGGGCTTCTCCGACGCAGAGGCCCATCGCTTGGCCCTCGACGCCATGGGCCGCACCGCCGCGCGGTTCCTCGCCATCGAGCCGCGCCTCGCCATCGACACCACGCCCTGGGACGAGGCGCGCGACGAGACCGCCCTCGTCTGGGACCCGGCGCTCCTGCGCGCGGGCCATCCCGACATCCCCGAGACCTGGGACGTCACCTCCGACAGCCTCGCCCTATGGCTCGCCGCGCGGCTCGGCGCGCCGTCCTGCACCCTCGTCAAATCCGCCGACGCCCCGGCGGGCTGCGATGCCGACATGCTGTCGCGGCTCGGGCTGGTAGATGCCGCCTTCCCCGCCTTCGCGCGTTGCTTCGGAGGGACCATCGTCATCGACGGGCCGGGCGGCCCGGTCCCGATCCCCGGCAGGAGGGCCGCATGAGCGACCCCGCGCAGGGCGCGTCCGAGCACATCGTCTTCGTCACCGGCAAGCTCGCCCGGCCGCGCCTCGAAAAAATCGCGGCGAGCCTGCCCGCGCGCATCCGCTGGAGCATCGCCGATGCCGGCGTGAAGGTCGCCGCGCTGATGACCGAGGAAATCATCAAGCGCCGCGTCGCGATCCCGGACGGCGCGACGCGCATCGTCCTGCCCGGCCGCTGCCGGGCGAACCCGGAGGCGCTGGCCCAGCATTTCGGCCTGCCGGTCGAGCGCGGGCCGGACGAGATCGTGGACCTGCCGGCCTGGCTCGGCCTCGCCGGCCGCAGCCTCGACCTCTCCCGGCACGACGTGCGGATCTTCTCCGAGATCGTGGACGCCTCGAAGATGTCGCCGGAGCAGATCCTGGCGCGGGGCCTCGACCTCGCCCGGCGCGGCGCGGACGTCATCGACCTCGGCGGCCTGCCGGATACGCCCTTCCCGCATCTCGAAGCCTCGGTGCGGGCCCTGAAGGGCGCCGGGCTGAAGGTGAGCGTCGATTCCTTCTCCCGCGACGAGCTTTCGCGGGGGGCCAGGGCCGGGGCCGACTATCTGCTGAGCCTCAACGAGGACACGCTGGACCTCGCCTTCGAGACCGATGCGGTGCCGATCCTCGTGCCGACCCGGCCCGAGGACCTGCCCTCTCTCGACCGGGCCATCGAGCGGATGCTGAAGGCCGGCAAGCCGTTCATCGCCGACGCGATCCTGGAGCCGATCCACCACGGGCTGGTCGAGTCGGTCGCCCGCTACCGCGACACCCGCGCCCGCTGGCCCGACATCGAGATGATGATGGGCACCGGCAACCTCACCGAGCTCACCGAGGCGGACAGCCTCGGCGTCACCGCCCTGCTGATGGGGATGTGCTCGGAATTGTCGATCGGCAACGTGCTGATCGTCCACGTCTCGAACCACACCCGCCGCACGGTGGAGGAGCACGACGCCGCCCGCCGGGTGATGTACGCCGCCAAGGCCGACGCCGCCCTACCCAAGGGCTACGGCCGGGAGCTTCTGGCACTTCACGACAAGCGCCCCTTCGTGCAAACGCCCGAGGAGATCGCGGCCGCCGCCGCCGAGGTCCGCGACCCGAACTACCGGATCGCCGTGGCCGAGGACGGCATCCACGTCTACAACCGCGACATCCACAGGGTCGGCACCGACGCGATGGCCTTCTTCCCGGATCTCGACGTGAAGAGCGACGGGGCGCACGCCTTCTACCTCGGCGGCGAACTCGCCAAGGCCGAGACGGCGTGGCGGCTCGGCAAGCGCTACGTGCAGGACGAACCCCTCGACTGGGGCGCCTCCGCCGACCGGCCGAGCGAGGACACCACCGCCTTCAAGAAGGCCGGGCACACCAAGCATTCCGGCCCCGACGCGCCGTTCCCCGGCACCCGCGACGCCCGCGCGCCCGAGCCGGAAGCGGCGGGCGAGCGGATCGTCTGCGGGTGCCTCGTGCCCTCGGACGAGGGCTGAGCCGATGCCGCTGATCCTCGAGACCATCGTCACCACGCTCTCGCCGACGGGCGCGCTGCACCTCGTGCCGCTCGGGCTGATCCAAGAGGGCGAGGATTACGTGCTCGCCCCGTTCCGGCCCTCGCCGACCATCGAGAACTTGGAGGCGAGCCCGTATTTCGCGGCCTCGAGCCCCCGGGACATCCGGGTGATCGCGGGGGCCGTCACCGGCCGGCGGGACTGGCCGACCGAGCCCTGCGAGACCATCCCCGGCCGGCGGCTGGCGGACAGTTTCGGCCATGCCGAGTTCGAGGTGGCCGGGGTGGAGGAGGACGCGCAGCGCCCGCGCTACCGGGGGCGCATCCGCCACCGGGCGGCGCATGCGGCGTTCATCGGCTACAACCGGGCGCAGGCCGCCGTGCTGGAGGCGGCCGTGCTCTCGACGCGGCTCCACATGCTGGAGCCCGCTAAAATTCTCGGCGAGATGACCTATCTCGCCATCGCCATCGCCAAGACGGCGGGCCCGCGCGAGCGCGAGGCCTGGGGTTGGATCGAGGACAAGGTGGCGGCGGCGCTTGGCCCCGACGCCCGCATCCTCGGCCGGGAGGACCGCTAAAGGCGGCAGGAGAGCAAAACGATGAAGACAATCACCCTGGCGACGGCGGCGCTCGCCACCCTCGTGGCCTTCACGGCCCAGGCGCACGGCCCGACGCGGCGCAAGGTGTCCGAGTCCATCGAGATCAACGCCCCCGCCGACAAGGTCTGGGCGGTCGTCGGCAACTGGAAGGACGCGGACTGGCTCGAGAACGTCACCAAGACCGAGACCCAGGGCGACGATCCGGCCAAGTCCAAGCGCACGCTCACCCTCAAGAACGGCAACACGATCAGCGAGACCGGCGGCAAGTACAAGCCGGACGACAAGCTGTTCATGTTCTACATCGACAAGGTCGACGTGAAGGACCTGCCGGCCAACGACTATTCCGGCACGATCACCGTCGAGCCCGAGGGCGATGCCAAGTCGAAGGTCGAGTGGAAGTCGGCCTTCTATCGCGGCTACATGAACAACGATCCGCCGGCGGACCTGAACGACGAAGCCTCCGAGAAGGGCGTCAGCGCCTGGGTGAAGGCGAGCCTGCAGAACCTCAAGAACAAGGTCGAGAAGGGCTCTTGAGCCGCCTAGCGCATCGATCCAGACGAAGGCGTCAGCCGTGGCTGGAAAAATTGATGCAGAAACAAGGAGCTAGTGCAGAGACGCATGAACGGAGTGAGTGCGTCTCTGCACTAGGGGCCGGCTTCGCGGCACTGCTCCTGACCCTCGCGCCGGCCCAGGCCGGGCCGGCGCGGGAGGCCATCGTGACGGTGCAACTCGCCAACGCGGTGGAGGTCGTGGATCTGGCCTCGAACACGGTGCTGCGCCGGATCGCCGTCGACGGCGCGCCGGCCGGCATCGCCCTCTCGCCCGACCGGAAGCGGGCCTACGTCACGCGGCCCGAGGGGCACGGCCTCGCCGTGCTGGACCTCGACGCGGGCACGGTGCTCACCGAGATCCCGCTTCCCGGCGGCCCCCTCGGCGTGGCGGCGGACCCGCGCGGCGGTCACGTCTACGTGGCCGATTGGTACGGTGCCCGCATCTTCGTCCTCACCGAAAAAGACGGCGTGCTGGCGCCCGATGGGGAGATCACGGTCGGGCAATCGCCCTCCGGCATCGCCGTCGCGCCGGATGGCGGCAGGCTCTACGTCGCCAACCGCGAGGCGAACACGATCTCCGTGGTGGATGCGGGCGCGCGGCGGGAGATCGCCGTGATCCCCGTGGGCCACCATCCGTTCGGCATCACCCTCGATGCGCAGAGCGGGCGCGCCTACACGGCGAACGTCACAAGCGACGACGTGTCGGTGATCGACGTCGCGGCGGCCAAGGAAATCGGCCGTGTGCCCACGGGGCGGCGCCCCTACGTGGTGGCGCTGCTGAACGGGCGCGGCTTCGTCACCAACCAATACGCGGACAGCGTGACGGCCTTCGACCTCGCGACGCTGAAGCCCCTCGCCGAGATCGATGTCGGCGACCACCCCGAGGGCATCGCCGCCGACCCGGCGACGGGACGCCTCTACGTGGCCGATTGGGGCGACAACCGCCTCAGCGTGATCGACGCGGCCAGCCTGAAGGCGGTGGCGCAGATCGCCACCGGCAACGGGCCGAGGGCCTTCGGCGACTTCCTGCGCTAGGGCCGCACTCGAACGAGTTGGTTCAGCCAGCCTTCTCCAGATCGCCCCCTCATCCTGAGGTGCGGCGAAGCCGCCTCGAAGGAGGGCTCCAGGGATCGCGCGGCAAGCGGGAGCCCTCCTTCGAGGCCCGCTAACGCGGGCACCTCAGGATGAGGTCAGAGGGTTGGAGCCGCCTCACTCTGAGCGGTGGCCGCCCTAGACCGGCCGGCGCTGCGGCGCCCGCCGGTAGGTGGCGCGGGCTGCGACCAGGGCGCCGCCATATTGCAGGAAGCCGTTCTCCGCGAAATCGGGAGGGCCGAGATGCGCCTGCAGCAGCAGCCGCGTTACGGCGTTGAGCAGAAGCAGCGTGACGCAGAACGCGGCGGCGGCAAGCAGCGTGGCGACGAATTCCGGCATGGCGCGTCCCCTTCGAAGCGGGTCCGCATGGCCGGCTCACGCCGCCATGCCGGCTAAGCTTAGCAAAGCCCGCGCCAAGGGGAAGGGGTGCGTCAACGCCGCCCGGAATCGGCCCCGTTCGCCACCGCCGGAGGCTTGGTCGGCTTCGGGATTTCGACGGCGAGGCGCTTCACCGGCCAGCCGTCGCTCCACCGCTCCATGTCGGCTAGGCGCGGGTTCGCCTTGAGCGCTGTGGCATCCCCGCCGGAGAAGGCGGCGGCCGCGGCGAGGTCGAAGGTCTTCCAGAAGCCGAGGTAATCGAGGGCGTCGGCACGGGCGAGGTTGATCTGCGAGACCAGCGTCTGCTGCTCACCGGTCAGCGCCATCTCGGCGGACCAGCGGAAGGGCGGCGGCTTGGGCGCGTCCTTCGGCTCGGGCGGCATCTTGATCGCCCCCGAATCGTAGGCCGTATCGGTGCCGGCCGGGGCGGCGAGGGTCGCCGTCATGGCCGGGAAGCCGTGATCGTCCGAGAGGGCACGCACGAACAGCTTGCGCTCGGCCGGCACCGCGCTCGCCTCGCGCAGGAGGCGGCGGGAGGCCGCGTCCGCCGCGCGGGAATCCTTGTCGCCCACCATGGCGACGATCAGCGTCTCGGGGGCAATCCGCTCCAGATCCTCCAGCGGGATGCCGCGCGACTTCGGCCCGCTGGCGATGCCGCCGGGCACCGCCGCGAAGATCAGCTTCGGGGCCGGAAGCCCGTCCTTCGCGGCGCCGGCAGCGAGATCCATGGCCAGCGGCGCGCCCGCGAGATGGCCGATCATCGCCACGCGGGACAGGTCGGGCTTGGCCTCCTGGTCCCCGGCGACCTCGCCGAGGGCGGCCTTCACCAGCTGGGCAGCGGTGGCGGGGGCGTCCGAGGGCTTGGTGCGGTTCACCTCCTGGAAGCGCGGGAACAGGACCAGCCAGCCCTGGCGGGCCAAATGATCGATCCAGGCGCCGTAGCTCTGCGGGTTCACCGCGCCCCAGCCGTGCAGGAACACCGCGACCGGGCGGCCGGCTTCGGGCGCCGGGCTCGCAGCGTAGAAGGCGAAGGTCGGCGCGCTCGGCCGACCGAGGGCGCGCTTGGTGATGCTGAGCTTGCGGTCGCCCGCCCCGCCCGGCCCCTCGTTCGGCTGAGCCGGAGGGCTGGCAGCCTGGGCAGCGCTCGCCACGGCGAGCAGGCCGGCGGCAAACGTTGCGCGAAGGACTTTAAGACGCATGAAGGCCTCGGGCGACGGTATGTCCAGGCCGGTTAGCACCGGTGGTTGTCCCCATAACAGATTCGGCGTCTTTGGCGATGGAGCGCGTGGCGATCTCGTCAAGTCATCGCGTTGCGATCGGACCGCGTGCCGTCGAGGGAGCGCAGGAGGACCAGGAGCGAATCGGGCAACTCGTCCCGCTCCCGCTCGAAGGTCTCGCGCAGGCCTTCGCCGATCACGGCCGCGACCAGCGCGTCCCGGGACTGTCCGCCCCGGCGGCCGAGCGTATCGGCATGATTTTCGGCAACGATGTTCATGGCTGGCGATCTGGCGAGTGGGTCGGCGCTGATGACGCGGCGCGGCGGCATACTGTGACGGAGAGCCACGAACGCGGGACCGGGGCGAAAGTTTCAGCCTCGCCGGCTGATCGCCCCATCAGGCCTGTTGCTGCACCTTGCCCGAGCCGATCACGCCGGGTCCGCCGGCCGACGGAGGCTGGCCCGCCGCTTCCTGCACCCAGGCCAGGATGTCCTCGGCCCGCCAGGGCTTGGGGATGAAGGTCGCGGAAACGCGCAGGTCGCTCGGCTGGTCGCCGGCATCGCCGGAGGTGAGCAGCACGCGCACCTTGGGCCAGGTGACGCCGATGATGCGGGCGAGTTCGAAGCCGCCGATGGGGCCGGGCGTGCGCACGTCCGAGAAGACGACGCTGACCTCCTCGGCCCTGTCGTTGAGGATGGCGAGCGCGCGGTCGGCGGTCTCGGCCTCAATCACGGTGAAGCCGGTATCTTCCAGGAGCGTGGCCGCGAGGAAGCGCTCGTCGGGCTGGTCCTCCACGACGAGGATGACGGGCTTTTGTCCAGGCTGTCGCGCGTCGCTCATCGAGCCGCTAATCCACTAGGTCTGAACGGCGAACGCGGCGATCGGTTCATCTCTAAAGCGATGCCGCACCCGCCGGACCCGCGCAGGCACAGATCCTTTCCGTTACATCGCACAGGTAACAGGAAACGGCAGTGTCATTCCGAACACAGCCGCCGTCGAACATCCGATCAACTTGGCCGTTCAGAAGTGATCATGTCGAAAGAACCGGGGAAAGACGCTGGAGCCGTGGCGCCTTCCCTCCGGATCGTCAGACGCCGTGCGCCTTGAAGAAGGCGAGTGCCTTCGACCAGCCGTCCTCGGCCGCCTCCTTGCGGTAGCTCGGCCGGTAATCGGCGTGGAAGCCGTGCGGCGCGTCCGGGTAGACGACCAGTTCCACGCTCTTGCCCGCCGCCTTGGCCGCATCGCGGGCCGCCTCGGCGGACGCGACGGGGATGCCGGTATCGGCCCCGCCGTAGAGGGCGAGGAGCGGCGCGTGGATCTCCCCCGCGACGTCCCCTGCGGTGCGCGGCTGGATCGCCGTGCGATCACCACCGAGCGGGCCGTACCAAGCGACCGCCGCCTTCAGATCGGTGCGATGCGCGTCGTAGAGCCACACCGCCCGGCCACCCCGGCACCAGCCCATCACGCCGAGGCGCTGGCCGTCGCCCTTGGCGGCCGAGGTCGCCCAGGCCACCGTGGCGTCGAGATCGCCGATCCACTGGGCGTCCGGGGTCTTGGAGATCACGTCTGCGATGATCTGCTTGACGTCGGTCATCTTCGAGAGGTCGCCCTGGCGGGCGTAGAGTTCCGGCGCCACCGCGCAGTACCCGGCCTTGGCCAGGCGGCGGCAGATGTCCTTGATGTACTCGTGGACGCCGAAGATCTCCTCGACCACGAGGATGATCGGGAACGGCCCCTCGCCCTTCGGCACCGCGCGGTAGGCGGGCATCGGCCCGTCGCCGGCCGGGATCGCGACCTCGCCGGCCTCGATGCCCTCGGCATCGGTGTGGATCACCTGCGCCTCGACCCGCGTCGTGGCGAGGGTCAGCCCGCTCATCAAGCTCGTCATCACGAAGCCCCGCCGCGACAGGGGTGACACGATGAGACCGTCGAGACCGGCATTGTCTTCGTCCCGCATATCAACCCTCGGTTGTCCTTGTGGGAATGGGCTAGCCGGCCCGGGGCGGTGCGGTCAAACCGGCGGAGGGATCCTCGGCCTGCCGCTGCGCGTCGAGGGCCGCCGCCTGCCGAGCCCGCATCCGCGCCTGAAGATGGCTGCGCCGGGCGGCGATGGCGGTGCCGTTGATCTCGCCGCCGAACAGGAACATCGCGGCGAGCCAGTAGAGGAAGACGAGGAACACCATCGCCGTGGCGAGGCCGCCATAGGTGGAGGCGTAGGCGTTGGAGAACCGCTCCAGGTAGAAGCCGAAGCCGAGCCCGGCGAGGAACCACAGGAGCAGCGTCACGCCGATTCCCGGCAGGACCGAGACGATGCTGCGACGTCCGGCCGCGACGAATTTGTGGGCGATGACCAGCACGAAGGCCAGCAGCAGCGCCGTGACGGCGATGCGCACGATGGCCACCGTGAGGCCCAGCGGTTCGAGCCCCGGCGCCACCAGGATCACCCGACTCCAGATCAGCGGTCCGAGCACCACGAGGAGGGCGAAGGCAAGGATCGCGAAGGCGCCGCAGATCACGTAGCCGATGGATTCGAGCCGGGTGAGCCACCACGGCCGGCTCTCGCGCAGGCCATAGGCGCGGTTGAGCCCCACCCGCAGGCTCTCGACGCCGGACGAGGAGAAGTAGAGCGCGAACAGGGCGCCGAGGGTGAGCACGCCGCCGCGCTGCGTCGTGAGCACGCGGTGGACCTCGGCAACGATGGGCGAGGCGATCTCGCGCGGCCACGCCTCGAAGATCAGCGTGCCCGCCTCGTCCGCGAGGGACGCCGTGCCGAACAGGCCCGCCAGCGCCGCGAGCAGGATCAGGAACGGGAACAGCGAGGTCAGGATCGAGAGCGCGATATGGCTCGCGATGGCCCAGCCGTCATGGGCGACGAACCGCTGCGCGGCGAGACCCGCCAGCCCGAGACCTTTGCGAAGCCTATCCAAAGATCCGGTCCGCTCCCGTGGGTCAAGTCAGCGTGCCGTCGATGGCGGCGAGGGGTGCCCCCCGTCAACGCCGGCCGCCGAACCCGGCGCCTTTCGCGCCGGAGTGACGCGTAGAAGCAACGGCGATGTGACGAATCCATGTTGCCGTGGCGGCGCGCCCATGCTTGGCCTTGGCGATCCGTTGCGTCATCCGATCGCCCGTGAACCCGTCGCGCCCTCCCTCCCCCTCGCCGGTCGCGTCCGCCCTGGTGCCGGGCCTGTTCGTCCTGATCTGGTCGACGGGGTTCGTGGTCGCGCGCGGGGCTGTGCCCCATGCCGACCCGTTCGTCTTCACCGCCCTCCGGTTCGGTTGCGTCGCCCTCATCCTCGGGCTCATCGCCCTGGCGGCGGGGGCGCGCTTCCCGGCGGGTTGGAAGGGCTGGCGTGGCCCGCTCGTCGCCGGCTTCCTGATGCAGGGCGTCTATCTCTCCGGCACCTTCGTCGCGATCAGCCACGGGCTTCCCGCCGGCATCGCCGCCCTGGTCGGAAGCCTCCAGCCGTTGCTGACCGCCTCCCTGGCCGGGCCGCTCCTCGGCGAGAGGGTCAGCCGCCGGCGGGCGGCCGGCATCGCCGTGGGCTTCCTCGGCGCGGGGCTGGTGCTCGCGCCGAAGCTCGGCGCCACCGATCCGGCCGGCATCCCGCCCGGGGCGCTCGCCGTGTCGCTCGCCAGCGTCGTCGCGCTGACGCTCGGCACCCTCTGGCAGAAGCGCACGGGCGGCGGCGGCGATCTTCTCGCGAGCGCGGTCCTGCAATTCCTCGGCGGCACGGCCTGCGCCATCCCGCTGGCGCTGGCCTTCGGCGGGGAGAAGTTCGACGCGGTGGGGCCGCTCTGGTTCAGCCTCGGCTGGGCGGTGCTCGTGAATTCCGTGACCGGGGTGCTGCTGTTCCTGTTCCTCATCCGCCGGGGGGCGGTGGCGGGCGTCGCCTCGCTGTTCTTCCTCGTGCCGCCGGTCTCGGCGGGGCTCGGCTACCTGCTGTTCGGCGAAACCCTGACCCTCGTGCAGATCGCCGGCATGGCCGTGGCGGCCGTCGGCGTCGCCGTGGCGAACAAGGGCTAGGCGCGCGACGTCGCGGATCGCAACCGGATCGGGCTCCGCGACTTGACCGGCCGGGCGCAACGGCGCTCGCCAGGAGTGACGCCGCCATGCCCGGAACCGAGATCCGCCTCGCCCTCGACGCGATCCCGATGGGAGGCATGAAGGAAGGCGCGTCCGGGGACGACAAGGTGCTGTTCGTGCGCGACGCCTCGGGCGTGCGGGCGTTCCAGGCCAAGTGCCCGCATCTCGGCGCGCCGCTCGCGAAGGGCGAGATCTGCGGCGGGCGGCTTTACTGCCCCTGGCACAAGGCCGCCTTCGCCCTCGCGGATGGCAGCCTCGAAGAACCGCCGGCCCTCGATGCCCTGACGCGCTACCCCGTCCGCATCGAGGGCGCGGAGGCGGTCGCGACCCTCACGCCGGAGCCGGCGCCGACGAGGACAGTCGGCGCCGCCGTGGACTCCGTGCTGATCGTCGGCTCGGGTGCGGCGGCCGTCGCCTGCGTGAAGACCCTGCGCCGCGAGGGCTACGATGGCCGTATCACCATGGTCGGCCGCGAGGCGCATCCGCCCTACGACCGGACCAAGCTGTCGAAGCAGTTCCTCGCCAAGCCCACTCCGCCGGAGAAGGTGCTGATCGAGCCCGATTTCACGGAAGCCAACGGTGTCGAGCGACTGACGGCGGATGTGAGCGAGGTCGATCCCGCCGCCCGCGAGGTCCGCCTCAAGGATGGGCGGACGCTGACGGCCGAGGCGATCCTCGTCGCCACCGGAAGCCGGGCGGCGATGCCGGATTTCCCCGGCAAGGACCTCGAGGGCGTCTTCACCCTGCGCAGCCTCGATGACGCGGTGCGCGTGAGCGAGGCGGCGGGCGAGGGCAAGACTGTCGTGGTGGTGGGCGCGGGCTTCATCGGCCTGGAGGCCGCCGCCTTCCTCACGAAGCGCGGGCTCTCCGTGACCGTGCTGGCGCGCGAAGACGTGCCTTTCGCCAAGCGCTTCGGCGAGGCGGTGGGCGCGGCGCTCAAGCAGTACCACGCCGGCAACGGCGTCACCTTCGTGAAGGGCTCCGTCGCTGGAATGGCCGGTGAAGGCCGCGTCGAGGCGGTGGAGACCGAGGACGGCAAGCGCCTGCCCGCGGACATCGTCCTCGTCGGCGCGGGCGCCAAGCCGGAGACGGATCTGATCGCGGGCATCGCGCCCGACGACAGCGGCGGCCTCAAGGTCGGCGGCGATCTGAAGCTCGCGGAGGGCGTGTGGATCGCGGGCGACATCGCGTCATTCCCGGAGAAGGCGAGCGGCGAGACCGCGCGAATCGAGCATTGGCGCCTCGCGCAGCAGCATGGGACGCATGTAGCCCAGGCCATTCTCGGCCACGGCGGGGAATTTGCGGGCGCGCCGTTCTTCTGGAGCAACCAGGGCGACAAGCGGCTCGATTACGGCGGCTACGCCAAGGGCTTCGACCGGATCATCCTACAGGGCGATCCGGCCGCGCTCGATTTCATCGCGTATTACGTCACGGGCGAGAGCGTCACCGCCGCCTGCAGCATCGGCCGCAATGGCGCCTTCACCGCCTTCCTGCACCTTCTCGGGCTCGGGCGCCTGCCCTCGGCCGCCGAGATCGAGTCGGGCGCCGATCTCCCCGGCCTCGCGAGGGACGCCGCCTGAGAAGGGTCTGCGTCAGCACGGCACGGAACCGGGCGGAGGCGCCTCGGCTTCTCCCTGCTTGCGCCCCTCCGGCGCCTTCAGGGACGCGCCATGAATCAGATTATCGTCGTCGCGCTGATCTGCGCCGCCTCCGTGCAGGGCCAGGATTGCTCGCGCGACACCGCCCTCGACGTCATCACCGGCCCGGCGCACACCTTGCAGGAATGCCTGATCCAGGGGCCGGTTCTCGCCGCCAATTCCGGCTTCAAGGGCGAAGACGGCGCGTATGTGAAGACCCGGTGCGAGGTGAAGCACTGAGCGGTTCTTGAACTTTGGTTCAAGGGTCCGGCAATGGAATCTATTTCGGCGTCAGCGCCGAAGCGGTTAGAAGGGGCGCCATAACAGACGCCAAACGCGAGAGAACGCCATGTCCGCTTCCCCCGCCATCCAGGCTGAGCCCTTCGACACCGTGGCGGTGACGAAGGCCGCCGGCCAAGCCGCCAAGCGCCTCAGCGACGAGGCCATCCGGCGCGTCCGCACCCGCGTGATCGGCGCCGACGGCAAGATCGACCCCGCCAAGCTCGAAGCCCAGCAGCATGCCGCCCACGGCCTCGCCTGGCTCGCGACCTATGCCGAGGCCGTGCGCGAACTCGGCGACTACGCCGAGCGCCTGACCGAATCCGGCCAGTTCGGCGAGACCGAGGACCTGCTCGTGCGCATCGGCGCGGGCGAATACCTCGACCAGATGTTCTTGGCGATCCCGATGAGCCAGGGCGAGATGGTGCGCCCGGTCGGCTCCCTCGGCCTGTCGGCCAAGGAGGTCGCGGAGTTCCGCACCGAGGCGGTCGAGACCCTGATCGCCGAGGGCAACACCGCCGAGAACCGCGCCGCCCTCGTCAACCGGATGCGCGACGGCAGCGGCAGCGCCACGGTAGGCATCTCCGGCCTCGATGAGGACATGGAGGCGATCCGCTCCGAGATGCGCCGCTTCGGCAAGGCCGAGGTCGCCGACCACGCCCACGAATGGCACCTGCAGAACGCCTACATTCCGATGTCGGTGATCGAGAAGATGGCCGAACTCGGCGTGTTCGGCCTGACGATCCCCGAGGAATACGGCGGCATGGGTATGCCGAAGGCCGCCATGTGCGTGGTCTCTGAGGAATTGTCCCGCGCCTATATCGGCGTCGGCTCGCTCGGCACCCGCTCCGAGATCGCCGCCGAACTGATCCTGTGCGGCGGCACCGAGGAGCAGAAGCAGCGCTTCCTGCCCAAGATCGCCAGCGGCGACATCCTGCCCACCGCCGTCTTCACCGAGCCTAACACCGGCTCCGACCTCGCCTCGCTACGCACCCGCGCGGTGAAGGAAGGCGACACGTGGCGGATCACCGGCAACAAGACCTGGATCACCCACCCCGTCCGCGCCGACATCATGACCGTGCTGGTGCGCACGAAGCCCGAGGAGAAGGGCCACAAGGGCCTCTCCCTCCTCATCGCCGAGAAGCCGCGCGGCACCGACGAGGAGCCCTTCCCCGTCGAGGGCCTGTCGGGCGGCGAGATCGAGGTGCTCGGCTACCGGGGCATGAAGGAATACGAGCTGGCCTTCGAGAACTTCGCCGTTCCGGCGGCGAACCTTCTCGGCGAGGTCGAGGGCAAGGGCTTCACCCAGCTCATGCAGACCTTCGAATCGGCTCGCATCCAGACCGCCGCCCGCGCCATCGGCGTGGCCCAGGCGGCATTGGACGTCGGCCTGCGCTACGCCGAGGAGCGGGTGCAGTTCGGCAAGGCGCTGGTGAACTTCCCCCGCGTCTCCGACAAGCTCGCGATGATGGCGGTGGAGATCAACATCGCCCGGCAGCTCACCTACTTCGCCGCCCGCGAGAAGGACGAGGGGAAGCGCTGCGACCTCGAGGCCGGGATGTCCAAGCTGCTCGGCGCCCGCGTCGCCTGGGCTGCGGCGGACAACGCCCTGCAGATCCACGGCGGCAACGGCTTCGCCCTGGAATACCCGGTGAGCCGCATCCTCTGCGACGCCCGCATCCTCTCGATCTTCGAGGGCGCGGCCGAGATCCAGGCCCAGGTCATCGCCCGCCGCCTGCTCGACGCGGCGTGACGGGAAGGAGCCGGGCGGCTCTAGGCCGCCCGGTTCGCCTTACTTCGTGATCTTGACGGAGACCGGATCGCTCGACGGGAAGGTCTCCTCGAGGGCGTCGTCGAGACGCTCGTTCAGCTTATCCTGCTTGTTGTCCGGGTTCTGCTTGTCGCCCGGCTTGGCGCTGTCCTGCTGGAAGCCGGCCTGATCGCGGGTCTTCTGGTCGTCGGCCATTGCGAGTCCTCTCGCGTGTGGGATGCACCCAGGCGGGTGCGGGTGCCCATCAACGCGAGGCGCCGCCGGTGTTTCCGAGGGAGGCGCCGACTTTCTGGGCCGCCGCGACTCGCCTCCTTCCCGCCCGCTGACGCGACGCGGACGCGCGCAGCACCGTCTCGTACACGCCCGTCAATCGGTCGAGATGGGCGTCGAGGGTGAGCGGCGCGGTCCAGTAGCGGGCATGGGCGGCACGGCCCATGCGCAGGGCGAGGGCATCGTCGGCGAGCCGGCGCAGATGCGCGGCCAGGGCCTCGGGATCGCCGGACCGGAACCAGTAGCCGGTCTCGCCGTCCACCACCGCCTCGCGGCCGGCACAGGCATCGCTGACGATCACCGGCGTGCCGCAGGCGAGCGCTTCCAGGACCGTGAGGGGCTGGCCCTCGTACCAGATGCTCGGGAAGACCAGGGCACGGGCCGCGCGCATCATCGCCGCCACCGCCTCCGGGTCGCGCCAGCCCAGCATCACCGCCTCGGGATAGCGCGACGCGAGCGCCTCCCGCTCGGGACCGTCGCCGACGAAGACCGCCTTCACCCCAGCCCGGCGGGCGGCCTCGGCGAAGATCGGGGCGCCCTTCTCCGTCGAGATGCGGCCGACGAACAGGAAATCGCCGGGCGCGCCCTCCTTCGGCGGATGCTGCGTGACCGAGACGGGGTTGTCGACCCGGTGCATCGCCGTGCCCGCCGGCAGGAGCGGTCGCACGACGCTCTCCTGGAGGGCGCTGATCGTGACGACATGGTCGAAGAGCTGCGGCAGCCGCGCGACGTGGTTCATGCCGACATGGCGCACCATCCGCGCGACCTTGCGCGGGTAGCTGCGGGCATCGCAATTCGTGGCGATGCAGGAGGCCGACATCGGCGTGCGGTGGCAGATCGCCCCGGCGCGATAGTCGTAGAAGCCGCCCGTGGGGCAAACGAGGAAGAACTCGTGCATCGTGTAGAGGCACGGATGCCCCGCCGCGCGCAGAGCCCGGCCGATGGCCGGCGAGAGCGCCTTGGCGAAGGCGTGGACATGGACCAGCACCTCGCCCGGCGCGTCGCGCGCCAGTTCCGTGGCCAGCGCCTCGGCCGCGTAGCCGTTCCAGATCGCCTGCGCCGCGAAGGCGAGCGGGTTGCGCGCCGTGGTGACGTCGTCCTGCCCGAGGCAGACCACCCGCACGCCCGCCGCTTCCAGCCTCGAATCCACCGGCCCGACCGCCGCGAACAGGCTGACCCGGTGCCCGCGTGCCGCCAGTCCGAGCGCCGACTCGATCGCGACCTTGGCCTGCCCGCCATTGATGGCGCCATGGTCGGCGACGAGGACGATCTGCACGAAGAAACTCCCTGCGCGGGGACGATCCCTCGTCTGTAAACCAGCACCAGTTGAGCCTGCGTAAACCTGCCACCACTAGTGTCGGCGCGACAATGAGGCGCCGCATGCACGTCGTGATCATCGCAGAATTCGCGACCGCCAGCGGTGGCGCGGAGAAAGTCGCCCTGGAATCGGCACGCGGTCTCGCCGAAGCCGGGACGCGCGTGACCTACATCCAGGCGATCTCCGGCACGCCGGATCCTCTCCTCGATCATCCGGCGATCACGCGGATCGATCTCGGCTTGCCCGACATCTGGTCCCTCGGCGCGGCCAAGGCGGCGACGACCGGCCTGTGGCACGGGGCGGCGGCGAAGGCCCTGCGGGGGGCGCTGGCGTCGCTGCCGGCGGATGTCGCCTGCCTGCACCTGCACCAATGGACCCGGACCCTGTCGCCCGCGATCATGCCGGTCCTGTTCGGTCACGGCGCCCCGGTGGTGGCGACGCTGCACGATTACTTCCTCGCCTGCCCGAACGGCGTCCATTACCGGTTCGACCGAAACGAGCCCTGCGCCCTGCGCCCGATGTCGGGGGCCTGCCTCGCCGCGCCCTGCGATCCGCGCAGCCACCTGCACAAGGCGGTGCGGGTGGCGCGCACCGGCCTCCTCTCGCGCACCCTGGCGGGGCGTCCGCTTCATGTCGTCCATGTCTGCGATGCCAGCCTCGGGCGGATGGGCGCGATGCTCGGCCATCTGCCGCTGACGCATCACCGCATCGACAACCCGGTCCGCCCCGTTCAAGGGCCGCCGGCCGACCCGGCGCGCGGGGACGCCATCGCCTATGTCGGCCGCCTGACGCGGGAGAAAGGCGCGGATCTCGTGGCCGAGGCCGCCCGGGACGCCGGGCTGACCGCCCTCTTCGTCGGCTCCGGCCCCCTGGAGGACGAGTTGCGCGCGCGGCCGGGCACCGAGGTGATTGGCTGGAAGGCGCCGGGCGAGGTCTGGGATATCCTCCGCGGCCGGGCGCGGGCGCTCGCCGCCCCCTCGCGCTGGCACGAGACCGGGCCGCTCACGGTGTACGAAGCCCTGGCCGCCGGCCTGCCGGTGGTCGCCTCCCCGCGCGCGGGCGCCTCGGAGAAGGTGCGCCACGGCGAGACCGGCTTCGTCGTCGCGCCCGAACGGGAGGCCCTCGCCACGGCCTTCACCGCCCTGCGCGACGATTCCACCGCGGGAGCCATGGGGCGAGCGGCTCTCGCTCGCTTCCGCGACTCACCGATGGGCCTGGATCTCCACGCCGGGCAGCTGCGCGATCTCTACCGCCGGTTGAGCGAACCGGGTGGTGCGCCGCACAAACACTCCGCCGCCGCCTGACCGAATCACTCGCGTTTTGGGAGCGCTGCCAATCAAGTCTCTATCGCCACGCTTGCATCTTTCTTGGCTGCTCGCGTAATCACATCGTCCTTGTCCAGTAGGCTTTAGAACAGACGCCCCAACCCGCTCGGCGGATTCAATCCGCGGATCTTTGGATAGGCGGGAGGTCTATGGTCGATAGGAAATCGGCTGCCTATCCCTTGCGCGAGAACGTCCAGACTGGCAGGATATTTTCTCCATCAGGCCCGATTGACTTTTATTGCAACGCAACATAGATCAGTTGCGTCAACGGCGGAACCGAGCGTTCGCGCCTGATGTCAATCTGGCTGGAGACCCCCATGCAGACCCCGAATTTCGAGATCCCGAACGAGATGCGTGATTTCGCTGAGAAGAGCGTGGATCAGGCCCGCACCGCTGTCGGCACGATGATGGCCAATGCCATCAAGGCCAGCGAGCAGATGCAGACGGCCGGTCATACCTTCCAGTCGACCTTCACCTCCGCGATCGCGAAGGGTTTCGACCACGCGCAGAACAACGCCAACGCCGCGTTCGACCATGCTCAGAAGCTGGTCCGCACCCGCGACCTGCGTGAGGCCTTCGAGCTGCAGTCCGAGTACGTCCGCAGCCAATTCGCCGCGCTTCAGTCGCAGGCGAAGGAGTTCGGCTCGCTGGCCCAGAACGCCGCGCGCTGATCGCTTGAGGGAAACGGCGCGCTCCCTGTTCGGGGGCGCGTCCCACGCCGGCCGGCCCTCGCAGGCGCGATGTCGCTGAGGGCGCCCGCGACGAGGAGCTCACGCGTTGTCGAAGCCGCGCCGACCCAAATACCAGAGACAGGCCCCGAAGCCCGCCGAGATGCCCGCTATCGAGCCGGCACCGAGCGAGGCCGCGCCGAGCCCGAACGAGGCCGCGCAGGAGCCCGTGGAGCCCGAAGCCGCCTCCTTCGAGGCGCCCGCCGCGTTCCAGGACCTCTCCCCCACATTTATCGATCCGCCCGCCGAGATCCTTCCCGCTCCGGTTGAAGCGATCGCCGAAATCATGCCGGTTCCGGCCGCCGCCATCGCGTCGACGTCGCCCCGGCTGCTCAACGCCGAATCCTTCGGCACCACGGTGATGAACTATTTCATCGGCGAGGGCGAAGCGTTCGCCGCGCACATGCGCGCCCTCGCGGGCGCCAGATCCATGGCCGATTTCGTCCGCTTGCAGATCGGCGAATTCCAGCGCGCGGCAGATTCGACCCTGACCTGCTGGGGGATGCTGACCGTCTCGGCGACCCGGACCGTGAACGCCCGCTGACGCTCATCGCGGACGAGAGCCACCCTTGGAGGCTGCCCGGGAAGCCCGGGCGGCCCTTCCGTTCCTCCCTGCCTTCGCCTGTCGCTTCAGGGCCACAACCCCGGCCGGAACGAACCTGTGATGGAAAGCTTCGGTTAACCACGTCGCTCCTATTGCCTATCGAGGCGCATGGGAAACGACATGGTCCGATGGTTGGCCACGCGCATTTGATCCGCTCCGCACTCCTCGGCCTGGCCGCCTTGCTGGCCGTGGCCCTCCCCCTGCGCGCGCAGGACAGCGAGCGGTCGTCGGCCATCGCCATCGCGGCCGACCTGTCCAGCCAGGGCGCGCAGAGCAAGCTCACCCTCACCCTCTCGCGCGCCGTCGATGCTCGCGCCTTCGTGATGGAGCGGCCCGACCGCGTCGTGATCGACCTGCCCGAGGTCAACTTCCAATTGGATTCCGACACCGGGCGTCGGCGCGACGGGGTGGTGCAATCGTTCCGCTACGGCCTGTTCGCGCCGGGGCGCTCGCGCATCGTCATCGATCTCGCGTCGCCCGCCACGGTCGGCAGGATCGACAGCGTCACCCGCCCCCGCGACGGCGCGGTGCTGATGACGATCCCGCTCCAGAAGGTGGATCGCGAGACCTTCCGCAAGGCCGCCGCCGCCGCCGATCCCCGGCCCGCCCCCGCCCAGGCCACCGCCGCGACGGGGACCGATCCGCGCCCGCTCATCGTTATCGACGCCGGCCATGGCGGCACCGATCCCGGCGCCATCGCCACGACGGGCGTGTTCGAGAAAGACATCGTGTTCGGCTTCGCGCAGGATCTGGCGGGCAAGCTGAACGCGTCCGGCCGCTACCGGGTGCAGATGACCCGTGATCGCGACGTGTTCGTGCCGCTGAACGAGCGGGTGCGCATCGCCCGCGACGCCAAGGCCGACCTGTTCATCTCGATCCACGCGGATTCGATCTCGTCGGCGCCGCAGGTGCGCGGGGCGACGATCTATACCGGGTCCGAAAAGGCCACCGACGCCGAATCGGCCAAGCTCGCCGAGCGCGAGAACCGCGCCGACGCCGCCGCCGGCGCGGAGGCGGCGGAAGCCGCGCCGGACATCGCCGATATCCTCCAGGAGCTGACCCTGCGCGAGACGCGCGGCTTTTCGTCCGGCTTCGCGCGCAACCTCATGGGCCAGCTCGCCCCCGTGATGGAGATGAGCACCAAGCCCCACCGCGAGGCCCGCTTCGTGGTGCTGCGCTCCCCCGACGTGCCGAGCGTGCTGGTGGAACTCGGCTACCTCTCGAGCAAGCGCGACCTCGAGAAGTTGCAGGACCCGGAATGGCGCGCCGGGGTGACGGGCTCGATGGCCAGGGCCATCGATCAATTCTTCTCAACCCGCACGAGTATCGGCAAGCCGGGCACCGGGACGCGACGCTCCGCCGCCATCGCCCCAGTTTCACCATAGATCCGGTGTGGATACGGGGCGTTCGGATGCCCCGGCACGCGAGGTTGCAAAGCGGCTCCTCGCGGGGCTCCTGAGGGCAGCGTCCGGGAGCCGATTGCGCCGAGAATCGGCGCATCTCCGGGCTGACGGCGAGCGGAAAACCGGATGCGTCTGATCCTTCGTTTCTTCGGGATTCTGTTCAGTGCCGGTGCGGTGCTGTTCTGCGTCGGCGCGGTCTTCGCCGGCTACTTCTACTGGAAGTACAGCCAGGATCTGCCCGATCACGCCCAGCTCGCGAACTACGAACCGCCGGTGATGACCCGCGTCCACGCGGCGGACGGATCGCTGCTGGCCGAATACGCCCGCGAGCGCAGGTTGTACCTGCCGATCCAGGCCATGCCGAAGATCGTCGTGGCGGCCTTCCTCTCGGCCGAGGACAAGAACTTCTACAAGCACGGCGGCATCGACCCCGAGGGGATCGTGCGCGCCTTCCTGACCAACGCCAAGTCGGGCAAGCGGCAGGGCGCCTCGACCATCACCCAGCAGGTCGCCAAGAACTTCCTGCTCTCCTCGGAGCAGACCTACGACCGCAAGATCAAGGAGGCGCTGCTCGCGCTTCGCATCGAGGCGGCCTACTCGAAGGACAAGATCCTCGAGCTCTACCTCAACGAGATCTTCCTCGGCACCATCGTGCCGGGCCGGAACCTGCACGGCGTCGCCGCCGCCGCCCTCGATTATTTCGGCAAGTCCGTCCACGAATTGACGATCAACGAGGCTGCCTATCTCGCCGCGCTGCCGAAGGGGCCGAACAACTACCACCCCTACCGCAAGACCCAGGCGGCGCTGGACCGGCGCAACGAGATCATCCGCCTGATGCGGGAGAACGGCTACATCACCCGCGAGGAGGAGGAGAACGCCAAGAAGCAGCCCCTCGGCGTGAACCCCCGCGTGGCCTTCCCGAACGGCTCCATCGCCAACTACTTCACCGAGGAGGTCCGCCGCGAGATCTCCGAGCGCTACGGCGAGAAGAAGCTCTACGAGGGCGGCCTCTCCGTGCGCACCACCCTCGATCCGAAGATGCAGGCCTGGGCGCGCAAGGCCCTGGTGGACGGCCTCGTGCGCTACGATCAGGCGCGCGGCTGGCACGGCCCGGCGAACCACGTCGACCTGACCGGGCGCGATTGGGGGCAGGCCGCCTCCGAGGTGCCGTCGCTGGGCGACGTCGCCCCCTGGCGTCTCGCCGTGGTGCTGGGCTCCGGCGCGGGCGGCATCCAGGTGGGGCTCCAGCCCCGCCGCGAGGCCTCCGGCCAGATCTCCAAGGACCGCGAGACCGGCGTGATCACCCCCGAGGGGATGCGCTGGGCCGGGCGGCCGAACCTGCGGCCGGGCGACATGGTCTATGTCGAGGCCATGGATGGCGGGCGTAACCAGTACCGCCTGCGCCAGCGGCCGGAGGTCTCCGGCGGCATCGTCGCCATGGACCCGAACACCGGCCGCGTGCACGCGATGGTCGGCGGCTTCTCCTACGACGAATCCGAGTTCAACCGCGCCACCCAGGCGATGCGCCAGCCCGGCTCATCGTTCAAGCCGATCGTCTATTCGGCGGCTTTGGACAACGGCTACACCCCCTCCTCCATCGTGCTCGACACGCCGATCACCATCGAGGCCGGCCCCGGCCAGGAGGCGTGGACGCCCTCGAACTACGATGGCAAGTCCGGTGGCCCGCACACGCTGCGCTACGGGATCGAGCATTCGAAGAACCTGATGACGGTGCGCCTCGCCAAGGATGTCGGCATGCCGCTGATCGCGGAATATGCCCGCCGCTTCGGCGTCTACGACGATCTGCTCCCGGTGCTGCCGATGTCCCTCGGCGCGGGTGAGACGACGGTGATGCGCATGGTCACCGCCTATTCGATGCTCGCCAATGGCGGGCGGCGCATCCGCCCGACGCTGATCGACCGGATCCAGGACCGGATCGGCGAGACGATCTACCGGCACGACAACCGCAAGTGCATCGGCTGCGACGCGGACAAATGGTCGGGCCAGGACGAGCCGAAGCTGGTGGACGATTCAGAGCAGGTGCTCGACCCTCTCACCGCCTACCAGATGGTTTCGATCATGGAGGGCGTCGTCCAGCGCGGCACGGCCACGATCCTGAAGCAGCTCAACAAGCCGCTCGCGGGCAAGACCGGCACCACCAACGACGCCAAGGATGCGTGGTTCGTGGGCTTCTCGCCCGATCTCGCGGTGGGCATCTATATCGGCTACGACAAGCCGCGCTCGCTGGGCGACCGGGCGACCGGCGGCGGCCTCGCGGCCCCCATCGCCCTCGACTTCCTGCGCCAGGCGCTGAAGGACAAGCCGCCGACGCCGTTCCGCGTGCCGCCGGGCATCAAGCTGATCCGCGTCAACCTCGCCTCCGGCACCCGCGCCGGCTCGGGCGAAGGCGCCGGCACGATCCTCGAGGCGTTCAAGCCGGGCACCGCCCCGCCGGATGCCTACGTGGCCCCGGCCAACAGCGCGCCGGCCGCCTCCGCCGCACCCGACGCCGATGCGGCCGCCCAGGCCGGCGGGGTCTACTGAAGCAGAACCGTCCCAAAACCACGCGTCGCTCGCCTGAGCGCGCGTGGTCCCTGTTCGTCAAGCTTTGCAGTCGGTCATACGGCTAGCCGCGTAAGAAACTGGTCACGTTCACTCCAGACAATAGGAGTGATGCCGTAAGCCCATAGCGCACCGGTCACGCTGGATGAGACGACCTTCTCGTTGTCGTTCAGAAAAGCGAATGGCTCGGAGTTCTCTGGCCGCACTGCCTTTGTATCGAGCCAAGCAAAAATAAGATTCCGCGCAGCGGACGCGCTAGGGTTATTGATCGCTCGTATGATTCGCTCCGGCGCGAGTTTCGATTTCGGAATAACGAAATCGAACATAAAATCGAAGCCACTCTTCCCGGAAAACTTGATGCGCGGCGTGTAGCGAATATCAGCGCTCTCCATCCATGCCGAGACGTCTTCCAGAAATATCGACTCCACCGCCGCGGACGCGAGATAGAACATGTCCTGTACAGAGAGGACAGCCTGAATTAGATTGTGTTTGCGAATTGGAAAGTCATCCCGATTCGCAAGCACTCGGAACTCGCCTTCGCTATGCTCGACGCCAAACCCGTTGAGGATAGTGCGGAGAATTCCCTGCCGCCGAGGACTATCAATCAGGCAGCCGGATTGCTCGAGATCCATGAGGGTCTCGCCGCCGTCCGTAATCACAAACCCTCTATGGGTTTTCTTAGCATATATTTGAATATAATCATTATGACGATCAAGATAAGGCGTGGTTATCTCCGTCCACTCACCCAGGATTTTGGTTGCCGATTTATCTCTCAGCCACTCGTAATAGCCGCCAATGAGATCATCGATTTCACTCATGTGAATAATCCGCGATCGAACGCAGGCTCCTCAACAATCCTGCAGAAGCGCATGAAATCATGCAGCGTTTGCCAGTGATCCGACGGATCGCTGAATTGATTAGCTGCCACGGGATACGCCCATCGATCCCCATATCCCTCACGGTATAAATGGATGTGGGGACAGGGAATTTCCTGATCGTCGGGATTGCGATGTGGCGCCCCACCAATGTCAATCCGGGCCAGCACAAACGTAACACGGGCGCGATGCTGGAACTTACCTTTCGTCAGGTTGATGCGACTCCGACTAATGTCGAGTTGGAAGCTTTCCGATCCGTCCAGCGACGCAAGCGGAACGGTGATGCTGCCCCCTAGATCCGGCAAGCGCCAGCGTTTGTCGTCCATACGCCGCTTATCCATCACGATGAGTGCATCGGCCTCAGACTGAGACAGCGCGACCGTCATTCCTTCGCCTTCGCAGATGGTGCTGGCGCGCCCTGCCGAAGCTTCGGAGAAACGGCCGTCTAGCTCGATCTTCCTTTTGATTTATCGTCAAGCATTCCGAGGATCCATGCAAGAAGGAGGAGTGACCGAGCCCTCAGCGGATGGCTGGGCATTCGTGACGAAGCCGCATTGACGATATTGCGAAGCGTCGCAATGCGGTGTGCTATGTCGTCAGGTTCTTGATCGGCGCCCATCGGTCGCTCCCGAAGGCCCGTGTCCGCGGTGCGCCCCCGCTGACGAGCCTTGGCCATCCCTAGTCGGGGAGTTGGAAAACCGCCACAAAACGGCCCCTACGACCTTTAGCACCGGGGTACCTGGACATGCGTCGCAGGCTCCCCGACCGCATGGTCAAGGAAGGTGGCGCCGCATCGGCCGGCGCCAAACCATCGTCGAAGGGGTTTCCGCGCCCCAGGGCGGCGCGTACCGCCCCGCCCGAATTAAAGCCGGTCGGCGCGGTTCAGGTCAAGCACAACGAAGACTTTATCGCGCGTATTCGAAGCAATTCGGCCTGTTTCTCCACCTCGTCATTGCGAGCGGAGCGATGCACTTCAGGGTTGTGTCACGTCATCGAACGGAGCGCGTCCCTGGATTGCTTCGCTCCGCTCGCAAAGACGGCGGCGGAGGCTGGCTCGCCCCGCATCCTGCGAACGATCATCGCCCTCGCCGGACTGTCGCGGCAGACTGCTAGAGCATCGACCGATCACATTGAGTCGGCCCCCACCCTTTCACCTCATCCTGAGGTGCCCGCCTCTAGTGGGCCTCGAAGGATGAGGGGATGATCGGGAGAAGACTGGCTGAAGCGACTCGTTCGAGTGCGACTCTAAAAGAACGCCTGCAACCCCGTCTGCGCCCGTCCGAGGATCAGCGCGTGGACGTCGTGGGTGCCCTCGTAGGTGTTCACCGTCTCGAGGTTCTGGGCGTGCCGCATCACGTGGTATTCGCCCATGATGCCGTTGCCGCCGTGCATGTCGCGGGCGACGCGGGCGATGTCGAGCGCCTTGCCGCAATTGTTGCGCTTGACCAGGCTGATCATCTCCGGCGCCATCTTGTGCTCGTCCATCAGGCGGCCGACCCGCAACGAGGCCTGAAGGCCCAGCGCGATCTCGGTCTGCATGTCCGCGAGCTTCTTCTGGACCAACTGCGTCTGCGCCAGGGGGCGGCCGAACTGCTTGCGCTCCAGCGTGTAGTCTCGCGCCCGGCGCCAGCAATCCTCCGCGGCGCCCATGACGCCCCAGGAGATGCCGTACCGCGCCCGGTTGAGGCAGCCGAACGGACCCTTCAGGCCGGAGACGTTCGGCAGCAGCGCATCCTCCCCGACCTCCACATCGTCCATGACGATCTCGCCCGTGGTGGAAGCGCGCAAGGAGAGCTTGCCCTTGATGGTCGGCGCCGAGAGGCCCTTCATCTCCTTCTCGAGGATGAAGCCGCGGATGGCGTCGCCGTGCTCCTCCGATTTCGCCCAGACCACGAAGACGTCCGCGAAGGGGGCGTTCGAGATCCACATCTTGGCGCCGGAGAGCCGATACCCGTCGGCGGTCTTCACCGCCTTGGTCTTCATGCCGGCGGGATCCGAGCCCGCATCCGGCTCGGTGAGGCCGAAGCAGCCGATCCACTCGCCCGAGGCGAGCTTCGGCAGGAACTTCCGGCGCTGTTCCTCCGAGCCATAGGCGTAGATCGGGTACATCACCAGGGAAGATTGCACGCTCATCATCGAGCGGTAGCCGGAATCGACGGACTCGACCGCCCGCGCCACCAGCCCGTAGGCGACGTAGCTCGCGCCGGCGCAGCCATATTCCTCCGGCAGGGTCACGCCGAGGAGGCCGCGTTCGCCCATCTCGCGGAACAGGCCGGGATCGGTCTTCTCCTGCGCGTAGGCCTCGACGATGCCGGGCAGCAGCCGCTCGCGGGCGAAATCCTGCGCGGCGTCGCGGATGGCGCGCTCGTCCTCGGTCAGTTGCTCGTCGAGCAGGAACGGGTCGTCCCAGACGAAGCGCGCGGAGGGCGGAGCGGAGGGGGAGGCGCTGCCCGGAGGGCGCATCGGGGCGTTCATGGGTTCCTCGCGTTTCTCGCGCGGGTCTCGTGGCCCGCTGTCGTGGGGCAGACCCTAAACCCCTCGCGGCCCGCTTCCAACGCAACGGGTGACGCGGCGCCCTTCCCGTCAGGCCTTGCCAAGCACGGTGAGCCAGAACAGCGCCGAGAGCGGCGCCATCAGCGTCGACACCAGCACCGAGGCCGCGATCATGCCCATCTCGGTCTTGTAGCGGGCGGCCATCAGGTAGGCGTTGATGCCCACCGGCATCGCCGCGAACAGCACCGCCACCCCCGCATAGGCGGGCGGCATGGAGAAGACGTGGAAGGCGAGCAGCCACACCGCGAGCGGGTGCAGGATGTTCTTCAGCACGGCGATGACCAGCGCGCCCTTCAGATCGAACAGCACCCGGTAGCGCTTGAGCCCCGCCCCGAGGGCGACGAGGGCGCAGGTCGAGGCCGTGCCGGCGAAGGAATCGATCAGCGCCTTGGGGATGCCCGAGGGCGTGATGCCCGTCGATTTCAATACCATGCCGACGATCAGGGCGACGAAGATCGGGTTCTTCAGCAGCACCAGCACGAGGCCGCGCAGGCGGGCGAGGATCGGCTTGTCGGAATCCGATTCGATGAGGAACGTGGCGCTGCCCATCATCAGCGGCAGGTGGACGGCGAGCAGCATGAAGAGCGGGAAGGCCCCCTCCTCGCCGTAAGCCTGCAGGATCATCGGCACGCCGACGAACACGGTGTTCGATTGGCTCGCCGCGAAGCCGTGCAGGATCGCGCCCCGCCGCTCCACGCCCGCCCGTCGCTTGGCGATGAGCGTGCCTGTGAGCCACGACAGCGCCGCGCCGCCGAAATACGAGACCCAATAGGACCACGCGACCTCGCCGCTCATCCCCGGCCGGGTCAGTGTCGCGACGATCAGCGCGGGCACCGCCACCGCGAACACGTATTCCGAGAGGCCGTCGCTGACCTTGTCGGAGATCAGCCCCGTCAGCGCGGCGCCCCAGCCGATCAGGACGATCCCGAAAATCGGGGCGATGATGGTGAGGGCGTTCACGGATCCGGCAATCTGGCGCAGGCTCGACAGCGAGCTTTGCCGGCGCATAGCACGGCGATGCGCCAAGCAGACCCTCGAAGAACGCAGGGAAGACTTCGCAGTACAACCTACAGGGCTCTTGACCGCTGTTCGGCACCGGCCCCATATTTTCGGAGCGGTCCGAGGCGGCTTTCGCCGCCCCGGACCTTCTTGTCGGTGATTACCCGAGCTTAACGCGGAGGATCAGGTGCCAGCTGGTCCTCCGCACTCGTCTCATCACCACAAGAACGCTGATCCGTGGCAGGAACCACATCTCGGCGTCTCCAAATGACCGAGCGATGCCGTCGCCCGCAGGCACCCGGCGGCTCACCGGGCACGGGATCTGGACATCCTGGCGTTTCCGCACGATCACGCGAATTGCTTTGCATATGAATGTAATCCGCTCAAGGGATCGAGGCCCTTGAGCGGTGAGTACTTGCATATTTTCAATTAGACGTTTGCTATTATCTGGGAAATACTCTTCGCGGTTGTTTGCGCCGGCCTCACTTCTTTTCGAGCACCTTCAACGGATCGGTGCGCTGACTGGGGCTTGGCTCCTTCGTGAGGTTTTGCGCGTCCTGACCCTCGACGCCGGCGGACTTGGCGGAGCCCTGACCGCCCACGGCGGTGTCATTGGAGTTCTGACCCGGCACCACGCCCGTCGCGAGTTCGAGGCAGGTGATCATCTCGACATAGGACGGGTAGCCGCCGGCCTTGAATTGCGCCTCGCATTGGCGCTTCGCAGCGGGGGCGTAGGAATCCCAATTCTTCTCGGCCTGCCGCTTGGCCTCCTTCTCGGAGCGCAGGCAACCGTCGTAGCTCGCCTTGTCGTTGACGCTGGGATCCGCGATCTGAGACGACCGGCAGGTCTTCTCCACGTCGAGGTCGGGCACCGTGTCGGCCTGGGCGTGGGCGGCGAAGCCCAGGAGCAGCAGGGCGGCGGGGAGATACGGTCTCATCGGGTCTCTCGCGGGCTTGAGGGCCTCACGGCCCTGTCGGTTTGGCGCGACAACGCGCCAGCCCGGCTTTCGGCACCAGCCGCGATCCATCACCCGGCGTGGGCGGCCCGCAAGGCGGTGTCGAGGTCGCGGTAGAGGTCGTCCGGGGCCTCGATTCCCGTTGAGAGCCGCAGGAGATCGGGCGGGCACGGGCTGTCCGGCCCCTCCACCGAGGCGCGGTGTTCGATCAGGCTCTCGACGCCGCCGAGGGACGTCGCCCGCTTCCACAGCCGCACCCGCGCGGCGGTGGCGATAGCCGCGCCCTCGCCGCCCGCGACCCGCAGCGACAGCATGAAGCCGAACCCGTCCTGCATCTGGCGGGCGGCCACGGCATGGCCGGGATCGCCCGACAGGCCGGGATAGAGCACCCGCGCCACATGGGGATGCCCCTGGAACCGCGCGGCCAGGATCGCCGCGCCGGCCGATTGCGCCGCCGCACGGAGGTGGAAGGTGCGCAGGGAGCGCATCAGCAGATAGGCTTCGAACGGCCCGAGGATGCCGCCGCTGCCGGCGCGGATGCCGGCGATCCGCTCCCAGAACGCATCGGCCTTCGCCCCCATGAGGACGCCGGCCACGACATCGGAATGGCCGTTCAGGATCTTGGTGGCCGAATGCATCACGATGTCGGCGCCGAGGTCGAGGGGGCGCGTGTGGTACGGCGAGGCGGCGGTGGAGTCGACGGCCAGCCGCGCGCCGGCCCCGTGGGCGAGGGCGGCGGCGGCGGCGATGTCGGTGACGGTCCAGAGCGGGTTGCCGGGCGTCTCGATCCAGACGAGCTTCGTCGCGCCGGGGCGGATGGCGGCCTTCAGGCCATCGAGGTCGTCGGTGCCGACGAAATCCACCGCGATGCCGCGCCGGGGCATTTCCGCGCGCAGCCAGCGCTTCAGCGCCCAGTACATCACGTGGCTCGCGACCACGTGGTCGCCGGGCTCCAGGGCGCCGAAGACGGCGGTCGCCGCCGCCATGCCCGAGCCGAACAGCATCGCCCCCGCCTGCGCGCCCTCCAGCATCGCGAGCACGCCTTCCGCCTCGCGGACGGTGGCGTTGTCGGGGCGGGCATAGGAGAAGCCCGACGAGTAGCCGTTATCCGGGTCGCGAATGAAGGTCGTCGCCACATGGAGCGGCATCACCACGGCGCGGGTGATGGGGTCGACATGGCCCATCGCCTGCGCGGCGAGGCTCCGCCGCGAGAAATCCACCGCTTGCGTGTCCTCCGGCATGCCACCCGGCGCCTCTGGTGCGTTAGTGCCTGACATCCGATTTGTCCTGCCCGTTCCGCGCCCGCGCTGACACGACGGCGGGGCCGCCGCAACCCACGCCAACCGACGAGCCGCCATGACCGCCGCCACCCATGTCCCGGAAGGCCCCGCGCTGCGGCCCTGGCTGCGCCTCGCCTGCGCGGTGCTGCCGGTCGCCGCGACGGCGTTCATTGGCTCCGTCTCGACCCAGGCCGAGATCGGCGGCTGGTATGCCGGCCTCAACAAGCCGTGGTTCAACCCGCCCGACTGGGTGTTTCCCGTCGCCTGGACGCTCCTCTACACGATGATCGCTGTCTCGCTGTGGCGGCTGCTCGGGGCGCGTCCGCTCACCGGGCCGAGCCGCGAGGGATGGCGGCTGGCGCTCGCCGCGTTCCTCGTCCAGATGGCCCTGAACGCGGCCTGGACGCCGGTCTTCTTCAGCGCCCACGCCATCGGCCTCGGCCTGATCGTGGTGGCGGCCCTGCTGGTGATGGTGCTGTGGACGATCCGCCTGACATGGCGGTTCGACCGGGCGGCGGCGTGGCTCCTCGTGCCCTATGCCTGCTGGGTCGCCTTCGCGACGATCCTGAACGCGGCGGTGCTGCGCCTCAACTGAGGGGGCGCGGCGTCACCCGCCCGCATGTTCGTGCGATTCCTCGCCCGCCGGCTTGCCGTCGTCGCGGGCGCGGTGAAGCAGGAAGATCGCGAAGACCATCACGATGATCAGCCCGGCGAGCACGCCGAGTTCGATCATCGCCGCCTGAAACAGCGCATATTTGTCCGGCGTCATGTCCTTCGCGTGGGTGAGTTCGGAGGATTGCAAAGTGATCACCAGCACCCGCCGGATCGAGGCGATCAGCCCGACGATCAGGAACGGCTCGACGGTGAGCTTGCCCGACCGCATCGAGACCCGCACCGTGTGCAGGATCTCGATGATCATGAGCAGGAACAGCAACCGGTCCACGACTTCGAGGATCTGGTCCGCCCCGCCGAGCGAGCGCAGGGCGCCCCAGGTCAGCACCACCGCCTCGGTGAGCGCGGCCAGGGCCGTGAGAGCGAGCAGCAGGCCGAGCGCTGCGTAGATCGCGTGCTCAGTATGCAGGAAGATGAAGCTCGCCGCCCGCGTCAGGCGGCCCTGATCCTGGTCCTCGTCCTGCTCGGCCATGGCATTCCCCCGTCGTGATTGGGTGTAGAGCGCGGCCGTTCGAAGGGAATACCGGTCTCAGTGCAGGAACGTCAGGCTGTGCGGCGCGAGGTAGCCGAAGGCGAGCAGCACCGCGCCCGCGATGCCCAGCGCCCCGCCCGCGAAGACCAGGGCGGCGATGCCGGTGATGACTTCCGCCGAGGCGAGCACGATGCCGATCTGGAAGGCGGCCGAGGCCAGTTCGTAATGGTGATAGCGCAGCAGCGAGAGGTCGCGGCGCTCCTCGGCGAGCTTGGCCTTGGCGGTGAGTTCCTTGCGGCCCTCGCCGGTGGCGGGCTCCGACTCGTAGCGGGCGAGGGTCTTGGCCCATTCGGCGCGCTTGGCCTGGATCGCCTCCTGGCTCGTGCCGGGCGGCAGGAGGGCGATGGCCTCGTCGGCGGTGCGGATCACCGTCATGCGGATCGTCCGCGCCTGGAAGAACGCCCAGAGGTTCGAGGCCTCGACGTTGGCGCCGAGCGCCTCCGTCTGCGCGGCTTTGCCCAGCGTCTCGCTGAAGGCCAGGAACAGGGCCAGCACCGAGATCAGCAGCGCTACACGCTTGTTCGAACTTCCACCGGCCCCGTGACCACCCGACATTGCCCTGCTCCCCCGTTCATGTCCCGAGCGGGAGACACCTTATTGCCGCGCTGAGCGCAAGAGCGGCCACGCTACTCCGCCGCCACGCGCGGCGGCCTGTGGCCATCGTTCGACGCCGGGGGGTGATCGTAGACGGGGGCGTCGAGCGGGTCGTCGCGCTCGCCCACGAAGCGGCCCAGCAGCCGGCCGACGAGGCGCGAGAGGTCGTCCATCAGCACGAAGATCGCCGGCACGAAGACGAGCGACAGGCCGGTGGAAACGATGAGCCCGCCGATCACCGCGATGGCCATGGGCGAGCGGAACTCGCCGCCGATTCCCAGCGCCATGGCGGAGGGAATCATGCCGGCGGCCATGGCGATGGTGGTCATCACGATGGGTCGGGCGCGCTTACGGCCGGCATCGATGATGGCGGTGGTGCGGTCGACGCCCTCGCGGATCTGCTCGACGGCGAAATCCACGAGCATGATCGCGTTCTTCGTCACCACGCCCATCAGCATCAGGATGCCGATGACCACGGGCATGGAGATCGGCTTCTGCACGATCAGCAGCGCCAGGATCGCGCCGCCGATGGAGAGCGGCAGCGAGAACAGGATGGTGAGCGGCTGGAAGAAGCTGCCGAACAGCAGGATCAGCACGCCGAACACCATCATCAGCCCGGCGCCCATGGCTAGAGCGAAGCCTTCGAACACCTCGCCCATCACCTCGGCGTCGCCGGTCTGCTTGATGGTGACGCCCGGCGGCAGGTCCTTCGCCGCCGGCAGCTTCAGCACCTGCGAGATCAGCTCGCCCAGCGCGTCCGAGCCCTGCATGTCGCCCTCGATGGCGACGCGGATGGCGCGGTCGTAGCGGTCGATGGCGGTCGGACCCTGGCCGAGGGTGATGTCGGCGACCGTCTCCAGCGGCACGGCCTGCCCGCCCTTCACCGGAACCTTCATGGCGCCGATCTCGGAGAGGTGGCCGCGCAGGGTCTCGGGCAGTTGCACCCGGATCGGGATCTGCCGGTCTGAGGCGTTGAACTTGGCGAGGTTCAGCCCGATGTCGCCGATGGTCCCCACCCGCACCGTCTCGGCGATGGTGTCGGTGGAGACGCCGAGATCGGCCGCCACCGCCGGCTTCGGGCGAATGCGGATCTCGGTGCGGTCCAGCGGCGCCGTCGACATGACGTTGACGAGGTGGGGCACCTGCGCCGCCTCGCGCTGGAGCCGGGCGGCGACATCGGCCACCACGGCCTTGTCCGGGCCGGCGACGATGAGCGCGAGATCGCGCTGCCCACCCTCGCGCAGGGCCCAGAAGCGGATGTCCGGCTCCTCGCGCAGGATCGCGGCGACCTCGGCATCCACCTGCTTCTGCGTGCGGTGGCGGGTGTTCTTCGGCGTCAGGTTGATGGTGAGGCTGGCGAGCCGCACCTCCTTCTTGCCGGGCAATTGCCGGCCGCCGTCCACGAAGACGCTCTTCACCTCCGGCAGGGTGCGGATCCGCTCCACCAGCCTGTCGCTGACGGCCACCGTATCGGGAAGCCGGGCGCCCGGCGGCAATTCCACCACGAACAGGGTGCGCGCCTGGTCCTCGGCCGGCAGGAAGCCCGCCGGCAGCAGGCCGGTCGACATGATCGAACCGACGAAGCAGGCCAGCCCCAGCACCAGCGTGATGAACTTGTGCCGCACCGACCAGCGCACGAGGCGGGTATAGCCCCGCATCACCGGGCCTTCATGGCTGTGGTCCGGCCCGTGGTCGCGCAGGAAATAGGCGGCGAGCAGCGGCGTGATCAGCCGTGCCACCAGCAGCGACATGAACACCGCCGCCGCAATGGTGAGGCCGAACTGCTTGAAATACTGGCCGGCAATGCCGCCCATGAAGGAGACGGGGGCGAAGATCGCCATGATCGTCGCCGTGATGGCGATGACCGCGAGCCCGATCTCGTCGGCCGCTTCCAGCGAGGCGCGGTAGGGCGATTTCCCCATCCGCATGTGCCGGACGATGTTCTCGATCTCCACGATGGCATCGTCCACGAGGATGCCGGTGACGAGGGTGATGGCGAGCAGGCTGACCGCGTTGAGCGAGAAGCCCATCGCGCTCATGGCCCAGAAGGTCGGGATCACCGAGAGCGGCAGCGCCACGGCGGCGATCACCGTCGCCCGCCAGTCGCGCAGGAACAGGAGCACGACGATCACGGCCAGCGCCGCGCCCTCGATCAGCCCCATCATCGCGGAGTGGTAATTGCCGATCGTGTTGGTGACGCTGGTGTCGATCAGGTCGAAGCGCACGTCCGGGTTGGCCGCGTGCAGGGCCTCGATCTTCTTGGCGACGCCCACCGAGACGTCGGCATCGCTCGCGCCGGTCGCGCGGGAGATGGCGAAGGCCACCACCGGCTCACCGTTGAAGCGCGCGAAGGTGCGCGGCTCCTCGGCCGTGTCGGAAAGGGTCGCCAGCTCGTCGAGGCGCACCTTGCGGTTGCCGGGCACGACGATGGACGTGGCCGCCAGGGTGTCGAGGCTGGCCGAGGCCGCCAGCGCGCGGATCGACTGTTCCTGCCCGCCGACCTCGGCGCGGCCGCCGGCCATGTCGGCGGAGGTGAGGCGCAATTGCCGGTTCACGTCGGCCGCCGTGATGCCGAGCGACAGCAGCCGGTCGGGCTTCAGGGTGACGCGGATCTCGCGGGCGACGCCGCCCAGGCGTTCCACGCCGCCGACGCCCTTCACCGATTGCAACCCGCGCGCGACGACGTCGTCCACGAACCACGACAGGTCTTCGGGCGTCATGGCGGGCGCCGAGGCGCCGTAGATCATGATCGGCAGACCGGCGATCTCCACGCGAGAGATGATCGGCTCATCGATGGTGCGCGGCAGGTTGATGCGGATCTTGGAGATCGCATCCTTCACGTCGTTGACCGCGCGGTCCTGGTTGATCTCCAACCGGAACTCGATGGTCGTGGTCGAGATGCCCTCGGTGATGGTGGAGAGGACGTGCTTGACGCCCTTCACCCCGGCCACTGAATCCTCGACCCATTTCGTCACCTGGGTCTGCAACTCTGAGGGCGCGGCGCCCGCCTGGGTGATCGTCACCGAGACGATCGGAATGTCGATGTTCGGGAAGCGGGTGATCGGCAGGGAGCGGAAGCTCACCAGCCCGAGCACCATCAGCACCAGGAACAGCACGATGGAGGGCAGCGGCTTGCGGATCGCCCAGGCGGAGACGTTGAGGCGCATCGCTCGTCCTCAGCGCGCGTCGGCGACGGAGTTCGGCGCCGCCGCCTCCACCGCGCGCACCCGGTCGCCATCGCGCAGGAAGCTGCCCGCGCGGGCCACCACCCGCTCACCCGCCGCCACGCCGTCACGGATCTCGGTGAAGCCCTCGGCCGAGAGGCCCGGCGTGACCTTGCGCGCCTCGACGCGCCCGTCCTTCACGACGAGCAGGCTCGCCCGCCCATCGGCAGCGTAGATCAGGCTCGACACCGGAACCGCCACGCCCTCGCGCCGGGCGATCTCGACGCTGCCGCGCGCGAAGGCGCCGATCCGCAGGGCCGGATCGTCGGCGAGGCGGATGCGCACCTTGCCGAGCCGGGTCATGCGGTCGACTTCCGGATAGACCCGGCGCACCGAGCCCGCCACAGCGCGGCCCTGGTCGAGGCTGAGCATCGCCGAATCGCCCACCTTCATCCGGGCGAGCCAGGTCTCCGGCACCTCGCCCTCCAATTCGATCTCGCCCCGGGCGATCAGGCGGAACAGCGGCTCGCCCACCGCCGTCGCCGTGGCGCCGACGCGGGCGGTGCGGCGGTTGACGATGCCGGCCTCGGGGGCGCGGATGTCGGTGCGGGCGCGGCGCAGGGCGATCTCGGCCCCCGCCGCCTTGGCCGTCGCGAGGTCGGCCTGGGCCGATTGGAGCCCGCCCCGCGCGGCGGCGAGTCGGCCGGTGGCCCCCTGCGCGGCGGAGGCGCGCTGTTCCAGCACCGCCGCCGTGGCGTTGCCGGTCTTGCTCAGCGTTTGGGCGCGCTCGTAGGAGAGCCGCGCCTCGGTCTCGGCCGCCTCGGCCTGGACGATCTGGCTCTGCGCCTGGACGATCGCCGCCTCGGCCCGGGCGATGGAGGCCACGTTGGAGGCTTCCTGCGTCGCGATCATCTCGCTCGACAGACGGGCGAGCACTTGCCCCTTCGCGACGCGATCCCCCTCCTCCACCAGCAACTCGGTGATGCGCAGGCCCTCGACCTCGGGAGCGACGAGGATCTCGTCGCGCGGCACCAGCGTGCCGGTCACGACGGCGTTCTCGACGATCTCGCGCCGCTCGGCGCTCACCACCGTCACGGCCGGGGCGATGGCGGCGGGCTCCGGCACGGAGGCCGGCTCGACGGCGTACGCGGGAGAAGCGAGCAGCGTCACGGCGAGGATGCACGCGGCGTGCGAGGTACGGATCGACAAGGGCAAAGCTCGCTGGCGCCGGTATGGGTTCGGAGAAGTCGTCATCGACGGGTCACCCGGCGTTTTGATGGCGGGTCTGCTTGGCCTTCGGCCAATAAGGCCAAGCTGCAACCAGTGTCTCGATCCCGCGTTGTCGCGACGAAAGCCTGACCACACAGGGAGACCGTCTCGTGAGCATCTTTCAGATCAGGCAGAAGACCAACGGCGCCATCCTTTGGACGGGCTCGGCACCGGATGAGCAGTCCGCCCTCGACGCCATGGCGCGCGAGGCCGGCTATCGTGATTTCTCAGCTCTTCCCGATACACTCCGGACCGAAGGCGTTCAGGCCGACAAGCTCGATCTGATCTCCTAGAATCCGAGATTACCGCAAATCGCCTTCCTCGGCCAATCCGTCGAGGAAGGCGGCACACCGCCCGAGCCCCACGGGGTCGTGCAGGCCGGCGATGACCGCCGGGTCGAGGTCCAGGGCCTCTCTGATGACGTCGGGCCATTGGTCCGGTGCCGGCCAGGACGGCCGAACCGTCGCCGCGCCGAGGCGTCGAAGGGCCTCGGCCTTCTCTGTCTGCTCGCCATAGGCGCGCGCCTCCGGCAGGCAGACGAAGCGCTTGCCATGGGCTGCGGCCAGGGCGACGAGCCCGTCACCCCCTCCCCCGACCAGGATCGCCGCCTTCGCGACCAGGGCGTCAACGTTCGCGACCCACCCGTGAAGGGACAGGTTCGCGGGGATCTCCGCTTCGCCGTGGACCGGGCCGAGGACGTGCCATGTCCGCTCCGGCACGGCGCGTGCCGCCGCCGCGATGGCCGCCCTGTCGCCACCCTCGCCGCCCTTGCCGAACACCACGACGATGTCCTGGCCCTCCCCGCCCGACGCGGGCCGCCCGCCGCCGAGGAAGCTTGCATAGAAGGTCTTAGCCCGCACCCACTCGGGCGTGCCGGGCGATTCGAGCGAAGCGGGGAACGGGGCGAGCACCCGGTTCGCGCTGCGGAAGGCTTCGAGATGCGGCGGATCGGTGCGCTCGCCCGACAGGCGCACCACGACGGTCGGGACCGAGAGCAGGCGGGCGAACAACGCCACCTCGACCGAGACGTCCACGACGATCAGCGCCGGGTCCGTCCGCTCCACCCAGGCGGCGATGCGGGCCATGCGGCCGCGTAGGCCGGGATGGCGCAGGGGCGCGTAGTGGAAGGCCTCCGGCCGCTCGGCCTGCCCGTCGTTCCCGTCGAAGCCCGCGCCCGGCCCCAGCGGTCGATCATCGGGCAGGTCGAGGATGTCGAGGCCGGCGGTGTCGAACCCCGTTAGCGTGCCGATGATCGTGCAGGGGCGCTTGAGATGCGCGGCGACGGCGCGGGCGCGCTGCAGATGGCCCGCGCCCTGATGGTGGACGTACCAGCCGATGCCGCGGGTCACGCGGCCTTCCTGGCGCGGCCACGGCGCTCGATCCGCTTGGCGATGGCGGCGAGATCCTTGAGCGCGATATCGATGTCGCAGACCGGCGCCGGGGGCGAGCGCGTCCCGATGAGACGGTCGGCGCGCTCCACGAAAGCGATGGCGTTGGGGCAACCCGTGGCGAGCACCGCCGCGAGGTCGCCCGAGCCGAGGCCGAGCTTGGCACAGGCCGCCTCCCGCTCTCGCTCGGGCAGGTCGTAAGCCCGGCGCAGGGCGGCCCGGCGCAGCACCAGCTGCTCCCAGAAGACGGCCTCCGGCAGGAGATAGGCCGCGCCGGAGACGGCGCGCGCCCGGCGCTCCATCTCGGTGGCCATGCCCCCCGCGACCCGCCCATCGCGCCGGGCGGAGACGAGAACGTGGACGTCGGGGCAATGGCGCAGCCGCGCGCCGCCGTCCCGCATCAGGGCGACGAGGGCGTTGTCCTCGCCGCAGGGCAGCGGCGGCAGCCCGCCCACCGCGCGGTAGAGGGAAACCGGGAAGCCGAGGCTCGCGCCGGTATGGTCGCCGTGGCGGGGAGCCGGATCGTGCGGAGCCGGATCGAGCAATTCCTCCAGGCGGCGCACGCCGGCCCAGTAGCGCTCCACCCGCGCGTTGAGATCGGCGACGCCCGGCGCGAGGTCGTCCTCGCCGTCGATCACCAGCCGCCCGCCGACGATCTCGGCATTCTCCAGGGCGCGGAGGTTGGCCGAGACCCAGTTGGCTGGAAGGCGCGCGTCGGCGTCGGTGGTCAGGAGGATGCCGTCTCCCGCGTCGAGTTCGGCGAGCCAGTCCGCACCCGCATCGAGCGCCATGCGCCGGGCGGTGCCGACATGGGCATCCGCCCCCTCGAGGGTTGCCTCGACGATCCGCAGGTCGAGCGTGCCGAAGCGCCCGCTCCCCTGCCCCTCGCGCAGGGCCTCCACCGTCCCGTCGGTGCAGTTATTGGCGAGCACCACCACCCGGACCGGGGCCTCGGCATCCTGGCTCACCAAGCTGTCGAGGAGGAGGGGCAGGCGCTCGGCCTCGTTCCGGGCCGGAACGCAGACGACGCAGGGACGCACCATGAAAGACCTCTGAAATACCGCTCAGCCGCGACCGCCCGCCACCCGGCGCAGGCTCGGCCGGGCACGCTCCGAGGCGTGGGCGATGACGTCTTCGTAGATTTCGATGTAGCGCTCGAACATCGCCTCAGCGTCGTAGAGCGCCTCGGCCCGGTCGCGGCAAGCGCGGCGGGAGAGGCCGGCGGCGCCGCTGATCGCCTCGGCGAGGCTGTGCGCGTCGTCGGGCTCGGCCAGGCGCCCGCAGGTCTCGTCCAGGATGTCCGGCATGGCGCCCCGGCGGAAGGCGGCGACGGGGGTGCCGCAGGCCAGCGCCTCGGCGACGACGAGACCGAACGGCTCCTCCCAGCGCGGCGAGACGATCGCCACCCGCGCCCGGCCGAGATGCCGGGCGAGGTCGCGGTGCGCGAGGTGGCCGAGATGGGTGAGGTCCGGCCCGAGGCGGGGCGCGATCTCCTTGTCCCAGTAGACGGGATTCATCTTCGGCCCGGCGAAGACCAGCGGGAAGCCGGCCTCGCGGGCGGCGTCGATGGCGAGGTGCAGGCCCTTTTCCGGCACGATCCGGCCCGACCAGAAGGCGTAGGGCGGGTCGTCCGGCGTGGCGCCGTAGGCGAAGGTCGAGAGGTCCACGCCGTTGCCCACCACCTGCGCGTGAGGAACGATCTCGGTCCATTCCTGCGCCAGCGACGACGAGACGGCGAGGAAGGCCATGTCCGGGTCCGCCGCGACGACGCCCTTCGTCAGGCTGTCGAAGGGCGGGGTGTGCAGCACCGTGACCCACGGCAGGCCGAGGCGGGCGCTCTCCTGCAGCGGCAGGGCGTGCAGCGCGTTGTTGTGGACGAGATCGAAGCCCCCGGCCGCCACCATGTCCATCATCCGGCGGTAGGCCTTGGCCTCGGCGCGGTCGATCTCGTCTTCGCGTTCGGGATTGGCGACGGCGCAGCCGGTCGGCGCGCACAGCATCACCGGCTCCAGGGCAGGATCCGAACCCTCGCTCGCGAAGAGAACCACCTCGTGCCTGCGACGACGCAGGGCGACCGTCAAGAGATGCGTGTGCATCTCCAGCCCACCCGCATGGGGCTGACCGATCGGATACTTGAGATGGGCGAGGACAGCGATCTTCACGCGTGCACCGATACGGTTGTGGACGGATGAGAACGGACCTGCCGGTCGCTGGAGACGAGGGGTAGGCCTGAGGCGAGCTCGGCGGTTATCACGCACATGTTCTTATGGCCAAGCTTGCCGCGTTCCGGGGCGCGAAGACCCCTTCGCACGGCAAGCATGCCGGAACGGTTTAGCCACTCCGTTCTGAACGAAGGATGATCATACCGGTAAAGACGATGTTCAGGTGTGGGCGCCCCTCACCCGAACGCCCCGACCTCGTGCTGGATCATCCCCGAAATCTCCCGCACCTGCGCGAACATCCGACGGATCGGCTGGAACAGAGTGGCGTGCTCCGCCTCGTACGTCCCGGTGTCGCGCGGGCCGGCGGGCTCGCCGAAATTGAGGCCGAGCGTCGGATCGGGCTGATTGGGGAAGATCTCGTCGAGCATCGTCAGGCACCCGTCGATGTCGAGGCGCAGGAAGCGCTCCATCATCTGCTCGCGGGAAATGCCCGCCTGCGGCCGGAAGCCGGGGATGTGCACCGCCAGGAACCAGATCCGGTGGATCAGCGCGAGCCGCAGGGCGTGGAGCAGGGTGAGCCGCGCCGACATGCCGGAGAGATCGGGGGCGGCGGCACGCAGGGCCAGCCAGTCGCGGGTGAGCCGGCCGAACAGGCGGCGCAGATCCGGCGCGAGGTCGAGCCGTTCCAGGGCGCCGGCGATCACCACCAGTTCGTCCCGGCGGAAATCCTTCTGCGTCCGCCGGGCGCGCTCCAGCCACACGGCCGGATCGAGGGTGTCGATATAGGCGCGCAGCACGTCGAGATCGCCGACGGACGCGGCGTGCTGCACGAGGCGGAAGGCGCGGGAGAAGCGCAGCGAATCGCGGCGCATCTCCCGGAACAGGTCCGGCCCCCGCCCCGCCGCCCGTCCGAGGCCATGCAGGGAGTTCGCCAGGAAGCCGAGCTGGTGCAGGATCGCGTTGTTGGGGATCGCCCGCATCTGGCGCGGATGGGTGATCCGCGCCGGGCCGCCGGCATCGGTCTGGCGCGCCACCGGCCGCGAGCCGGTGCGGTCGAGGAGGCTCGGGCCGAAGGTGCCGAGCAGCGCGGCGTAGCCCGGCTCGTCCACCAGCGCCTCCATGTCCTGGCGGACGACGGTGAAGAATTCGAGGGCGAAGTCGGGCTCGGAATAGATCGGGTCGTCGGTCGGGGCGGTGCCCTCGCCGGACTCGGTGAGCGCGTAGCCCGCGAAGGCGTCTTCCTCGGCCACGTCGAGGGCGTAGACGTGCTCGGCGATGCGCGCGAGGCTCGCCTGGGCGAGGTCCTTCGTGCCGAAGAGCAGATAGCCGTCCGTGCCCTGGAAGCTCGATTCGAGCCGCACCTTCAGCCCCGCCTTGCGAGCACGGTCGCGGGCATCCTCCGGGGCGAGATAGGCGAGGCGGTCGCGCAGCGAGGTCGGGTGCGCGCCCCGGCCGATCGATTCACCGTGGGTGTCGAAGATCGCGAGTTCGACATCGGCGAGGCCGTTCTGCACCAGCATCTCGGTGATGCGCAGGCGTAGGCGCTCGATCCAGAAGGTCGCCGCGAGCTGCCCGACATAGCGGCCGGAATCGGAATAGCCGAACTGCACCGTCAGCCGCCCGATGCGCTTCAGATACGCCCGCCAATGCGGGTTGCGCAGGGCGTCGTCGAGGACCCTGATGCCCTGTTCGAGGGCACTCGCGGTCTCGAACAGCGGCGTGATCTCGAGCTTGTCGGCGATGCCGTAATGCCGGGCGAGCCAGAGGGCGGCGAGCAGGGTGTAGCCGGTCTCCGTCTCGGCGATGAGGAAGCGCACGGGATGCGTGCCGTCCACGTGCTTGAGGATCTGCGCGATGGTCATCATCAGCCGCGCGGCTGAGGCGCGCTCGGCGGCCAGCGCCCCGAAATCCACTGCCACGGGCGTCACGTCGTTGAGGAGCGTATGGATCGTGGCGAGGTGCGAGCGACGCTGGGCGGCGTCGGTGGGTTCGCCCTCGAGTTCGATCACCCGGCGAACGGCGTTGTGGATCTGCGAGGCGTTCAGCCGGAAATGCGGCAGGGCGTTCGACAGGCCGTGGGTCTCGACACCGGCCCTCAGCACCGCGATGGCCTTCCGCTCGGTCGCCTCGCTCGCTCCGGCGAGCGCCGCATCGAGGGTGGCGATGAGGGGGGCGGCGTCGGTCTGCGCCCGCTCGCGCTCGATGATGAGCGCGAGGGCAAAGCGATGCACCGCTTCCAGCGACGGCTTGTCCCCGAGCCTCGGCGCGACGGCGAGCTGACGGTTGACGGCGCTCAGCGCCCCTGCCGCGAGGCTCCGCGCCTCGCGGGCGGCCGGGATGTCGGGCAAGTCCCGCATCACCCGGTCGAACTGCATCCGCTTCGAGATCAGGCGGTAGCGGACCGTATCCCACCAGCCGATATCGGTGCGCCCGTCGGTATCGCAGCCGACCCAGCTCGCCACGGCGAAGGGGCGCGGCCGAAGCTCGGCCCAGCTGTCCGGCCAGCGTGCGCGGGCGGCGTCGACGAGGGCGCCGTTGAAGGCATCAAGGGCGAGGCGGGCATTGTTCGCGGCGGCGCAGGCCTGCTCGAATTCGAGATCGAGGGTGACGGGCGAATCGGGCCGGGTGGACAGGGCGGCGGCCTTGCCGATGGGGTCGGCGCGCTCGGAGGCCTCGGGCAGGCCCGCCGCCTGCGCGAGCAGTTCGGCCACGGCCCGGGGCATGCCAAAGGTCGGGTGCGCGGTGAACACAATCGCGAAGGCCGTGCGGTGGATGAAGGCGGCGAAGTCCTCGAAGGCGCCCGTCCGGTCCGGCACCGCAGCCACAAGGGCCGCCGCCACGGAGGTATCCGGCCTGCCGTTCAGCCCGACGTAATCGCGCAGGCGCCGCGCCCGCGCCTCGAGGGACTCGGCACGCAGTCGCGCGAACAGGCCGTCGAGGTCGCCCTCTTCGATCTCGTTCCGGTCGAAGGAGCGGGTGATCGCCAGCGTCACCGCCAGGACGGGATTGCGGAACGGATCCTCGCTCGCCTGCTCCCGCGCCGACTCGATCAGCCCCAGGAGATGCGCCTCAAGCTCCTCGGGGCCGCGGCCCACCTGCTGCTGCATGACGAATCCTCGCTGAGCGCCCGTCTTCACCGGGAGGGCGGACGCAAGGAGCGTTCCGGTGCCGTCGTCGGGTGACGTGCCGCGCGCTTGGCGTTATCACTGGCGCCCTCATGGAGCGACTGCTGATCTTCCTCGCCGTCCTGGTTCTCATCGTGGTGGGGGCAATCGTCGCCGCGATGGCGGCCCGAAGCCGCCGCCCGCCGCTGCACATGGACAGTGAATTCCACCAGGACGACACGGACCTGCTGATCGGCCCGGTGGGCCGGCGCCGGACGAGTCCGATCGACCGCTCGGCCGAGGTTCTCGACATCACCCCCGAGGAGACGCACGCCGAGGCGCGCCCGCATGGAGGCGAACGGTGAAGGCCCGCATCCTGGCCACCCTGGCCCTCGTCCTCGCGATCCCGCCCGCCCCGGCCCTGGCTGCGGAGGCCTGCGGCGAACAGGCCGCACGCTACGAGAACGGCAAGGGCTTTTCGTTCGCGGTGATCCGCGCGGGCGAAACGCGGGTCGAGAATCCCCTGCGCCCGTTGACGCCCGACGTGACACAGGTGCTCGAAGTGGTGATCGGCGCGAAGCGCGCCACGGCCTACGGGCCGGATTTCACGAGCCTGCGCCGGGGCGGCACGCCATCGGCCGTGCAGGCGCTTCTCGGCTCGCCGATCAAATGGGAGGCGAAGGTGCCGGCCCTGCCCGACACCCTCGGCATCGTCGCCGAGGACGGAGCGCCGATCGCGGAACTGACCTTCAAGCTCTGCGAGGCGCCGCCGGTCGTTGCGCCCGAGCCGACGCCGCAGGCCGCGAAGAAGGGCGCCCCGCGCAAGGCACGCGGCACCAAGGCGGCGGAGGGCGGCGCGAAGGCGGACGCCAAGCCGGCGAAGACGCCCCAGGGTTTCACCATCCCCCAGGGCGCGGTCGCGGAGTGAAAGGACGGTCTCGCCCGGTCACTTCTGCTTGGCGATGACCTTGTCCTTGATCCCGTCGTAGACGTTCTGCGGGATGATCTTTTTCTGGACCAGCTCGTCCTTCCCCTTATAGGGCCGCCCCTTGATGATCGCGGCGGACCGGGCGGCACCGATGCCCGGCAGCTTGTCCAGTTCCTCGGCGCTCGCGCTGTTCAAGTCGAGGAGCGGCGCCTTGGCGGCGTTCGGCGCGCCGGCCACGGGGGCACTCGGCGCCATCGGCTTGGCCGGGGCTGTGGGTGTGGCGGGCGCGGGAGCCTGAGCCAGGACGGGGGTGGCCACGAGGGCCGTGAGGAGCGCGAGAGCGCGAAGGGCGGACGACGTCTTGGAGGAAGCCATGGGGATTCTCCTGGCAGTGACGGCCCGCTCTGCGGAACCGTAGCCACGCTTTGAGCCAACGGATTTGAACCCGCGCTTAACGGAATTGGGTCCAGAGCCCTCCGCCAAATCGCTTCGGCTCGCAAAATAAAAGTCGGAGTGGATACTTGCCGAACTTGAAGAGTCACCCATCGTAGCGGGGGCTCTTCGGTGCGCGAACTTCGCGCGCCGCAAGACGGGAAAGCACGAGATGGTTTTCGTCACCGACGCCGCTGGCCTCGTCACCCATCTCGGTCGCCACTGGTCCAAGTTGACGGGCCAGACCCTTTCCGAGGCGCGCAACTTCGGCTGGACACGGGTCGTCCACCCCGATGACCGTGACTTCGTGCGCGATCTCGTGCTGGAGGCCATCCGCACGCAGAGCGGCTTTTCCCTCCGCTTCCGCCTGCGCGCCGCCGCGGGCGGCTACGTCTGGGTCATGTCCGGGGCGGTGCCCTCCTTCGGGCCGCCGGGCCGGACCTTCCTCGGCTTCCTCGGCTCGCTGATGCCCCTGGACGAGCCGCCCGACGACATCGCCAAGGCCGCCGGCACCCTGAAGCCGCCCGAACCTCCCTGGCAGGACGGGTCGCCCCTCGAACGGGCGGCCGATTACCTGCTCGCCGCCCACAGCCTGATCGCGCGGTCCGGGCGGCAGGAGACCCTCGAAGCGGTCGAGACCGCCCTGCGGCGGCTCGGCGAGGATCTGGCCGGGGAAACCATGATCGAAGCCTCCACCCGTTCAGAGCTGCACTGACACGTGAGCGCGCGGAGCGCTCTAGCCAGAACGGGGCGCCGCCGCTATAAGCGCCCGCTCATCCGTATCCTGCGGTGTGCGTGGTGGCTCCCCTCCGACGGGACTCGCCCGCGCGCCGCTTTGTCCGCCGGCATATCTGAAGGATCCCCGCCATGGCCGTTCCGAAGCGAAAGACTTCCCCCTCCCGCCGCGGCATGCGCCGCTCGGCCGACGCCCTGAAGGCGCCGACCTATGTCGAGGACAAGGATTCGGGCGAGCTGCGCCGTCCGCACCACATTGACCTGAAGACCGGCATGTATCGCGGCCGCCAGGTGCTCAAGGTGAAGTCGGCCGAGGCCTGAGCCGGCGCCTCGCCACGTTCGAAACGGATATGCTCTGGGAAGAGGGGCGCGGCCTGCACGGCCAGCGCCCTTTTTCGTGGGCGGGCGCCTGACGACGAACGCGGCTCAGTCCCATTCCGGGCCTCAACCTGAGTGTCTGACTGAGAAGCCTGAGCGGTCCCGACCTGTTCGACACGGATCCCAGGCGGGCCTTGTCGGACGATTCCAGAAGTCGTTTCGAATCCGGGAAACCCACCTTCGAGGCTGCTTCGCCGCACCTCAGAGTCTGGCCGGAAAGCCGCGTTCTCCCCTCACTCCCCCTCATCCTGAGGTGCCGCGAAGCGGCCTCGAAGGAGGGCTCCAGACGGCGCCGCGATCGCTGGAGCCCTCCTTCGAGGCCTCCGCTGCGCTCCGGCACCTCAGGATGAGGTCGAGGGTGAAAGAACCGCCGGTTTCTCGGCCAGACACTCAGGACGAGGCCGAGGGCGGGATCGACGGTGAGTGAACGGCCGTCAGGCGAGGAGCCGGGCCATCTCGGCATAGCGGTTCGCCGCCTGCTGCGTCCGCACGATGCGCGAGGTCTGGAGGGTCGGGTCCGCCCCCACGAGGAGTTGGGCCACGAAGCCGGCCTCGGTGCGTCCGTCGCGCAGGAAAGCGGTCGAGCGCGGATCGCTGCTCCGCCCCCCGTCGATGACGATCATGGCCCGCGAGGGCGCCTTGCGCGCCTCGGCGGCAGCGGAGACCGGGCGGATCGTCTCGACCCGTCCCGTTCCGGCACTTCCGACCGATCCGATTCGTCCCATCGCAGCACCCTCGCCTGCCCTGATGGCTGCAGGTGCAAGCGTGGGGCCGCCGCTAACGTTTCGTCAACCTTTTCGGATTAACGGCGCACCCCTTATTTCTGGGCGAGCTGCTCCAGCCGCGCCTGCATCTCCAGCATCTGGCGCTTGAGGTCGTCGAGGTCGCTGCCCTGCACGGGAGCCGGGGCGCTGGTCGGCGGCGCAACCGTGGCGCCGGGGGGCGTGAACCCCGTGAACATCTTCATGGCGTCGCCGAAGAAGCTCATGTTCGTGCGCACCTGCTGCTCGATGGCGTGCTGGAACGCCGACGGGCCGAAGCTGTGGGCGAACTTCTCGCGCAGCCCATCCTGATCCTTGGCGAAGTTCGCCATGGAGAATTCGAGGAAGCTCGGCACCATGGCGCGCATGCTGTCGCCGTAGAAGCGGATCAGCTGGCGCAGGAAGGCGACCGGCAGCAGGTTCTCGGCGCCCGCCTTGTTCTCCTGCTCGAAGATGATCTGCGTGAGCACCGAGCGGGTGATGTCGTCGCCCGTGCGCGCATCGTAGACCACGAAATCCTCGCCGTTCTGGACCATCGTGGCGAGGTCCTCCAACGTCACGTAGGTCGACGTGCCCGTATGGTAGAGCCGCCGGTTGGCGTATTTCTTGATGACGGTCTGAGGCGTCTTCACAGTATCCGCCATCGCAGATCGGCCTTTCTGAACTCGAACAACCGTAGCGACTCGACGTGCGTCGCCGGTCCACATCGCAGTCGCGATATCGCGCCCGCACACAAGCATAAGACCTTCCACAAGCGCAGAAAACAGCAAAGTGCTGCCGTCCCGTGCAGAATATTGCATTTGCAGTGCGTGGCGGAGGCATGGGTACCGCCGGTGGCGGGGCAAAGGGTGACGCATGGGTGGTGAACCGGGCGTCGCCGTCACCGCCTCCCCCTCTTGGGCTTCTTGACTTCGATCGTTCCGCGCACTTCATCGCTGGAACGGCACGAGGAAAGGCGCGCGCCCTGACGCGACGCGCCGGCCGCGAGAGGAGAACGTCATGGCAGGCAGCGAAGAGATCGTCATCGTCGGGGCGGCACGCACCCCGGTCGGCTCGTTCGGCGGCGCGTTCGGCGCAGTGCCGGCCCACGAGCTCGGCGCGACGGCGATCAAGGCCGCGTTGGAGCGGGCGAACGTCTCGCCCGACGATGTGGACGAGGTGATCTTCGGCCAGGTGCTCACGGCGGGCGCCGGCCAGAACCCGGCCCGTCAGGCGGCGATCAAGGCCGGCATCCCCGAGAAGGCGACCGCCTGGGGCCTCAATCAGGTCTGCGGCTCGGGCCTGCGCACCGTCGCGGTCGGCATGCAGCAGATCCAAAACGGCGATGCCACGGTGATCGTGGCCGGCGGCCAGGAATCGATGTCCCTGTCGCCGCACTGCCAGTACCTGCGCGCCGGGCAGAAGATGGGCGACATCAAGCTCATCGACACGATGATCAAGGACGGCCTGTGGGACGCCTTCAACGGCTACCACATGGGCACCACCGCCGAGAACGTCGCGCAGGCGTTCCAGCTCACCCGTGAGCAGCAGGACGAGTTCGCGACCCGCTCGCAGAACAAGGCCGAGGCCGCCCGCAAGGAGGGCCGGTTCAAGGAAGAGATCGTCCCCGTCACCGTGCCGGGCCGCAAGGGCGACACCATCGTCGACACGGACGAGTACATCCGCGACGGCGCGACCCTGGAAGCCATGGCCAAGCTGAAGCCTGCCTTCTCGAAGGACGGCACCGTCACCGCCGCCAACGCGTCGGGCCTCAACGACGGCGCGGCGGCCATCGTGCTGATGTCGGCCTCCGAGGCGCAAAAGCGCGGCCTCACCCCGCTCGCCAAGATCAAGTCCTGGGCGACGGCGGGCGTCGATCCGAAGATCATGGGCACCGGGCCGATCCCGGCCTCGCGCAAGGCCCTCGACAAGGCGGGCTGGAAGCCCTCCGACCTCGATCTGATCGAGGCGAACGAGGCTTTCGCGGCCCAAGCTCTGGCCGTGAACAAGGACATGGGCTGGGACGACGCGAAGGTGAACGTGAATGGCGGCGCCATCGCCATCGGCCACCCCATCGGCGCCTCGGGCGCCCGCGTCCTCGTCACCCTGCTCCACGAGATGAAGCGCCGCGATGCCAAGAAGGGCCTCGCCACGCTGTGCATCGGCGGCGGCATGGGCGTGGCGATGTGCCTTGAGCGGCCCTGATCGATTTGTAACGGCGCCCCCTCGACAGCGTTCGAGGGGGCTACAAAAGTTGTCTTGAAGATCGGTGCGAAAAAAATGACGTGCGGACGTCATCCGTACGCAGCACAGATCGTGCGGCTTTAGGAGGAAACACAATGGCTCAAGGACGCGTCGCCCTCGTCACCGGCGGCACCCGCGGCATCGGCGCGGCGATTTCGAAGCGTTTGAAAGACAAGGGCTACAAGGTCGCCGCCAATTACGGCGGCAATGACGAAGCCGCCCAGAAGTTCAAAGACGAGACCGGTATTCCGGTGTTCAAGTTCGATGTCGGCGACATGGCAAGCTGCGAAGCCGGCATCAGGGCGATCGAGGCCGAGGTCGGGCCGGTCGACGTGCTGGTCAACAATGCGGGCATCACCCGCGATGGCGCCTTCCACAAGATGACCTTCGAGAAGTGGCAGCAGGTCATCAAGACCAACCTCGACTCGATGTTCACCTGCACCCGTCCGCTCATCGACGGCATGCGCAGCCGGGGCTTCGGGCGCATCATCATCATCTCGTCGATCAACGGCCAGAAGGGCCAGGCCGGGCAGACCAACTATTCGGCGGCCAAGGCGGGCGTGGTCGGCTTCGCCAAGGCGCTGGCGCAGGAAAGCGCCTCGAAGGGCATCACCGTGAACGTCGTGGCGCCGGGCTACATCGCCACCGAGATGGTGATGGCGGTGCCGGAGGATATCCGGAACAAGATCATCTCCACGATCCCGACCGGCCGCCTCGGCGAGGCCGACGAGATCGCCCACGCGGTCGAATACCTCGCCAGCGACGAGGCCGGCTTCGTCACCGGCTCGACGCTGACCATCAACGGCGGCCAGCACTTCGTCTGAGGATCCAGAGGGCGGGGGCGACAGGCTCCCGCCTTCTTGTTGTCATTGCGCGCGAAGCGAAGCACGGCGGCATGTCCCGTGCTTGCATGTGGCATCCCACGGGCTCAGGCTAGCCCGGTCGGGCCAGCCGACGGGTCTCGGCCCCTCCCACCACGCTTCGCGCGAGTATCGACGTTGAGAGACTTCTCCCGCCCCGGCCGTTCCCCCGTCCATGCGGCCAACGCCGCCGTGGCGACGTCCCATCCGCTCTCGACGCTCGCGGCCATCGAGGTGCTGCGCGCGGGCGGGAATGCCGTCGATGCCGGCATCGCGGCGGTGGCCGTGCAATGCGTGGTCGATCCGCTGATGACCGGCATCGGCGGCGATTGCTTCGCCCTCTACGCCCCGGCGGGCGCCTCCGTGCCGGTCTCCATCGACGGGTCGGGCCGCGCCCCGGCCGCCGCGACGCCGGACTGGTACGCCGAGCACAAAACGGGCATCGCCCCGGATTCCCCCCATGCCGTCACCATCCCCGGCGCCGTCGCAGCCTGGGACACGATGCTGCGCGAGCACGGCACCAAGTCCCTCGGCGAGTTGCTGCAGCCGGCCATCGGCTACGCGGAGAACGGCTTCGTCGTGCAGCCGCGCGTCGGCTGGGACTGGGCGCGCTGCGTGCCGCGCGTGGCGGGCGATGCAGACGCCGCCGCAATCTACCTGCGCGAGGGGCAGGCTCCGCTGATCGGCAGCGTGATGCGCCTGCCGCGCCTCGCCGCCACGCTGCGGCGGATCGCGGAGCTCGGGCCGAAGGGCTTCTACGAGGGGCCGGTCGCGCAGGACATGGTGAGCAAGCTCACCCGCCTCGGCGGTCTGCACACGCTGGAGGATTTCGCCCGCGCCCGCGCCGACACGGTGACGCCCGTCTCGACCCGCTATCGCGGCTACGACGTCTACGAATGCCCGCCCGCCGGCCAGGGCCTCGCCGCGCTGATGATGCTCAACGTGCTGGCGCCATACGATGTCGGCGCGCTGTCGGACCTCGACCGCACCCACCTCTTCGCCGAGGCGTGCAAGCAGGCCTACCACCACCGCGACGCGCTGTTCGGCGATGCCGACCTCGCGAAGGTGCCGATCTCGCACCTGCTGTCGGATGCATGGCACGCGGCGGCGCGGGGGGACATCGACATGGCCCGCGCCCGCGAGCCGGTGCTCTATCCGGAGGCCGCCGAGACCGTCGCCCACAAGGACACGGTCTATCTCTGCGTGGTCGACCGGGACGGTAACGCGCTGTCCCTCATCAATTCGATCTTCCAGGGGTTCGGCTCCGGCATCCTGGCGCCGGAGAGCGGCGTGCTGCTGCACAATCGCGGCCTGTCGTTCCGCACCGATCCCGGCCACCCGAACAGCATCGGCCCCGGCAAGCGGCCGATGCACACAATCATCCCCGGGATGGTGATGAAGGACGGGCGGGCCGTCGCGCCGTTCGGCGTGATGGGCGGGCATTACCAGGCCATGGGCCATGTCGAGCTGCTGAGCGGCATCCTCGACCGGGGGCTCGACGTGCAGGAAGCCCTCGACGCCCCGCGAAGCTTCGCCTATGGCGGCGGCCTCGAACTGGAGAACGCCATTCCCGATGCGGTGATGGCGGGGCTGGCCGAGCGTGGCCATCCGGTGCTGCGGGCGCCGCTGCCGCTCGGCGGCGGGCAGATCATCTGGATCGACCGGCAGGCCGGCACGCTGTCGGCCGGCTCCGATCCGCGCAAGGATGGCAGCGCGCTGGGCTATTAGACCCTGCGCCGTCTTTGCGAGCGAAGCGAAGCAATCCAGGGACGCGCTACACTCGACAACGTCCCGCTGCCCTGGGTCGCTTCGCTGTCGCTCGCGATAACTGCGGAGGCGATTTGAAGATGAGAGTTCCATGACGGCTTACACTTCCCTCGAAGCCCGGTTCGCGCGGCTCTCGGCCGTCGAGGGCGCGGCCGGCATCCTCGGCTGGGACGCGCAGACCCTGATGCCGGAGGGCGCCGCCGAGACGCGGGGCGAACAGCTCGCGGCGCTGCGCGGTCTCGCCCACGAAATCCTCACGGCGCCCGAGACCGTCGACACCCTGGCGGAGGCCGAGAGCGCGGGCGGGCTCGACGGCTGGCCCGCCGCCAACCTCACCGAGATGCGCCGCGCCTACATCCACGCGGCGGCGGTGCCCCGCGACCTCGTGGAGGCGGAATCGCGGGCGCGGTCCCGCTCGGAGATGGTCTGGCGGGAGGCCCGCCGGGACGCGGATTTCGCCCGCCTCGCCCCCTACCTCGCGGAGTTGCTGCGGCTGGAGCGGGAGATCGGGCAGGCCAAGGGCGCCGTGCTCGGCCTCGACCCCTACGACGCCCTGCTCGACAGCTACGATCCCGGGATGCGCCGGGCGGTGATCGACCCGCTCTTCGCGGACCTCACCGCGTGGCTGCCGGGCCTGATCGCGCAGGCGCGGGCGCGGCAGGAGGCGGCGGGCGCGCCCCTGCCCCTCGACGGCCCCTTCCCCATCGAGACGCAGCGGCAGCTCGGGCTGGCGCTGATGCGGGGGCTCGGCTTCGATGAGGGGCGCGGGCGGCTCGACATCAGCCTCCACCCGTTCTGCGGCGGGGCCACGGACGACGTGCGCATCACCACCCGCTACGACGAGGGCGACTTCTCCCGCGCGCTGATGGGCGTGCTGCACGAGACCGGCCACGCCCTCTACGAGCAGGGCCGCCCGGCCGCATGGCGCCACCAGCCAGTGGGCTCGGCGCGGGGCATGAGCCTGCACGAGAGCCAATCGCTGATCGTGGAGATGCAGGCCTGCCGCAGCCGCGAGTTCATGGCCTACCTCGCCCCGCTGCTGCGCGAGGCCTTCGGCCGCTCAGGCCCCGCCTGGGAGCCGGAGAACCTGTTCCGCCTCTACACCCGCGTCGAGCCGGGCTTCATCCGGGTCGATGCCGACGAGGCGACCTACCCGGCGCACATCCTGCTGCGCTACCGGCTGGAGACGGCGATGATCGCGGGCGACCTCGCGGTGGCGGACCTGCCGGGCGCCTTCAACGACGGGATCCGCGAGTTGCTGGGGCTCACCGTGCCGAACGACCGGCTCGGATGCCTTCAGGACATCCACTGGCCGAGCGGCGCCTTCGGCTACTTCCCGACCTACACCCTCGGGGCGCTGGCAGCCGCGCAGCTGTTCCGCGCGGCGAAGGACGCGGAGCCGGCCCTGCCGGGTTGCCTCGCGCAGGGCGATTTCGGCCCGCTGCGGGGGTGGCTGCGGACCCATATCCACAAGCGCGGCAGCCTTCTGCCGACCGACGCGCTCCTGAGCGACGCGACCGGCTCACCGCTCGGGACGGCGGCGTTCCGGTCGCATCTGGAGGCGCGCTACCTGGGGGCGTGACGACGGCTGAGCCGCGACGTTTCAACCCCTTCCCATCGTGAACCCATAAAACCTTCCGTCATTGCGAGCATCAGCGAAGCAATCCAGGGATCCGCTACAGCCGGACATGTCCCGCTGCCCTGGATTGCTTCACTGCGTTCGCAATGACGGGTCAGCTTTCAGTACTGGCCAGACTTGCCGTGTTAGTCGCAGCTCTCCTTATGGACAGTCTTGCGATCGCCCATGTCGTTGGTCTTCGTAACGGTCTTCGAGGAGCAGCCGTCGCTGCTCTCGCGGGTCTCGACGGTCTTGCTCTCGGTGGACGGGCGGTCGACCACGACGGTGTCGGGGCGGTCGCGCTCGATGACGGTGGTCTGGGCGGCGGCGAAATGCGGCGTCAGGCCGGCCAGCAGAAGCGCGGCGGCGGGGACGAACAGACGCATGGTGGGCTCCTTGCAATAACAGGTGCCCAGCAACGGTGAACGCCCGAATACGGTTCCGCTTATTGGCCGGCCCGAAGATCAAGCAAGAATTGAATCAGTAGTCTGGCGCCCTCCTCCGGCGCCCCGGCATTGTCGATGGTCAGGTCGGGCTCGACGCTGGCCTGCCGGGCGAGGCGGGCCGAGAGGTCGCCGTCCTGCGCCCGCGCCCGCGCGGCGAGGCGCTGCGCCAGCACTTCCGGCGGCGCGGCGATCTTCACCACCCGCGTGCCGGGGTAGCGGGACCGGGCCTCGGCCACGATCCGGCGGGAGACGTTGCTCACCACCACGCGCCCGCTGCGAGCGAGCCGGCCGCAGCGCGCCGGCAGGGCATAGCCGAGGCCGTGCGCCCGCCACGACAGGGCGAAGCGCCCCTCTGCCTCGGCGCGGGCGAAGGCGTCGTCATCAATGGGCGCGTTGTCCTCGTCCGCCGAGGGCGGGCGCGTGACGAGGCGCTGCGGGAAGACGATGCCGGGCTCGCCGGCCAGCGCCTCCCGCGCCATGCGGATCAGCGTGTCCTTGCCCGCTCCGCTCGGGCCGACGACGAGGACGAAGCCCATCACACCACCCGGAGGCCGGCGCGCCACACCTCGCGCATCACCGGGATGCCGGCGGCGAGGCGCACGCGGGCGAGGTCGGCGCGCAGGCCGGGCCGCAATTCGCCCCGGTCGGTGAGGCCCGTGGCGCGGGCGGGGTTGGCCGTCACCGTGGCGATGGCCTCGGGCAGGCCGATGCCCGGCACCCGCTCGGGGATCACGAACGCGGCCATGGCGAGGCTCGCGGGCACGTAATCCGAGGAGAGGATGTCGAGGAAGCCGGCCTCGGCGAGGTCCTGCGCCGCGACGTTGCCGGAATGCGAGCCCCCGCGCAGGAGGTTCGGCGCCCCCATCATCACGGTGATGCCGCGCCCGTGGGCGGCCTCGGCCGCCTCGCGGGTGGTGGGGAATTCGGCGAGCGCCACGCCCTCGCCGGAGGCGAGATCGACATCGCCCAGCGTAGTGTCGTCGTGGCTCGCGAGCGGAATGCCCTTCGCCTGCGCGAGCGCCACCAGGGCCGGGCGGTTCACGGCGTTGAGCGCCCTGCCCTTCTCGATCTTCCAGGCGGTCGCCTTGCGGATCTCGTCGAGGGAGCGGCCGCCACGCGTGGCGTAAGTCTCGTACTTGCCGATGTCCCGGAACTGCCGCTGGCCGGGGGTGTGGTCCATCAGCGAGATCAGGTCGATCGTGTAGCGGGTTGCGAAGGACTCGACGGTGGCGATCACGTCGTCCGAGGGCAATTCGCAGCGCAGATGCGTCCGGTGCTCGGCCCGGAGCAGGTCGCCCTGCCGCGCCGTGTCGATGGCCTCCGCGAGGGCATCGAGTTCGGGGCCGAGCCCGCTGCCGTCCGGGTCGCTGCCCGCGCGCAGGGAATCGAACACGGTGGTGATGCCCGACGCCGCGATCTGCGAATCGTAGGCGAGCACGGCGCCGAGGGGATGCCAGCGCACCTTCGGCCGGGGCGCGTAATGGCTCTCCAGATGGTCGGTGTGCAGCTCGATCAGGCCGGGGATCAGGTGGTCGCCGCCGAGGTCGAGGCCGCGCTCCGGCGCCCGCCCCTCGCCGATCTCGGCGATGCGCCCGTCGACCACCGCGAGCCAGCCGTGCTGCACCCTGTCGGGCAGCACGAGGGTGGCGTTCTCGATCACGAAATCCGTCATGGGCCTCCCGTCCTCTTCGTTCCGTCCGTCTTTGCGAGCAAAGCGAAGCAATCCAGGGAAGCGCCACATTCGGGAACGTCCCGCGACCCTGGATTGCTTTGCTTCGCTCGCAATGACGGTGTTTTCCGCAATAGCGCAGTCTTCATGCCGCCCGCGCCGTGCCGAACGCCGTTACGTCGATGATCCGCCCGCCGATGGCCTCGCGCATGGCCGCATCGTGGACGATCCCGAGGATCGCCGCGCCCGCCGCCCTTCGCTCGGCGATGAGATCCGCCACCACGGTGCGGTTCTCCGCGTCGAGGGAGGCGGTCGGCTCGTCCAGCAGGAGGATCGGCCGGGGCGCGATCAGCCCGCGGGCGATGTTCACCCGCTGCTGCTCGCCGCCGGAGAAGGTCGCGGGCGGCAGGCCCCACAGCCGATCCGGCAGGTTGAGCCGCGCCAGCAGGTCGCCCGCCCGGTCGCGGGCCTCGCCCTCGGACAGCCCGCCCTCGCGGCCCGCCGCCTCGACGACGTCGCGGGCCGACACGCGGGGGATCACCCGCAGGAATTGCGAGACGTAGGACATGGTCCGCGCCCGGAGCGCCAGCACGTCACGGGGGGCGGCGCGGGCCACGTCCACCACGCGCTCGCCGTCGCGGACGAGGATCGCGCCGGAATCGCAGCGATAATTGCCGTAGGCCATGCGCAGCAGCGAGGACTTGCCCGCCCCGGACGGCCCCCACAGCACGGCGCATTCGCCGGGCGCGACGGAGAAGGTCGCGCCTAAGACCACCGGCAGCACGGTGCCGCCGCGCAGATGCAGGGTGAAGCTCTTGGCGACGTCGCGAAATTCGAGGGCGGTGGTCATGCGGCGAGCACCGAGGAGACGAGGAGTTGGGTGTAGGCGTCGGCGGGGTCGTCCAGCACCTGATCGGTCAGGCCGGTTTCGACCACCTTGCCCGCACGCATCACGGCGATGCGGTGGGACAGGAGCCGCGCCACGGCGAGGTCGTGGGTGACGATGACGACGGCGAGGCCGAGTTCGCCCGAGAGCCGCCGGATCAGGTCGAGGAGGCGCGCCTGCACCGAGACGTCGAGGCCGGAGGTCGGCTCGTCCATCAGCACGAGGCGGGGCGCGGTGACGAGGTTGCGGGCGATCTGCAACCGCTGGCGCATGCCGCCGGAGAAGCGCGTCGGCGGATCGTCGATCCGGTCGGCGGCGATCTCCACGCGGTCGAGCCAATCGAGCGCCTGGGCGCGGATGTTGCCGTAGTGGCGCTGCCCGAGCCCCATCAGCCGCTCGCCGACATTGCCGCCGGCCGAGACCGCCATGCGCAGGCCCTGCGCCGCGTCCTGCCGGACGAAGCCCCAATCGGTGCGGGCGAGCGCCCGGAGTTCCGCCGGGCCGATCTCCCCGAGCGAGCGCACCCGGCCCTCCCGGTCGCGGTAGCGGACCTCGCCGTCATCCGGGGCCAACTCGCCCGCGAGCATCGACAGAAGGGTCGACTTGCCCGAGCCCGATTCCCCGACGATCGCCAGCACCTCCCCCTCGGTGACGTCGATGTCGACGCCATCGCAGGCCTTGCGGGGGCCGTAGGCCTTGGTGAGGCCGTGGGCCGAGAGCAGCGGGGTCATTGCGCATCCTCCCGGCGGGTCTCGCAGGCATCGGTGTCGGAGCAGATGTACATCCGCCCGCCCGCATCGTCGGTGACGACCTCATCGAGGTAGTGCCCGCGTGCTCCGCACAGGGCGCAGGGCTCGGTGAAGGTCTGCACCCGGAACGGATGGTCCTCGAAATCGAGGCTGCGCACCGTCGTGTAGGGCGGCACGGCGTAGATCCGCCGCTCGCGCCCCGCGCCGAAGAGTTGAAGCGCCGGGCAATCGTCCATCTTGGGGTTGTCGAACTTCGGCGTCGGCGACGGGTCCATCACGTAGCGGCCGGCGACCTCCACCGGATAGGCGTAGGTGGTCGCGATGTGGCCGTGGCGGCTGATGTCCTCGTAGAGCTTCACATGCATCAGGCCGTATTCGGCCAGAGCATGCATCTGGCGCGTCTCGGTCTCGCGCGGTTCGAGGAAGCGCAGGGGCTCCGGGATCGGCACCTGATAGACCAGCGTCTGGCCCTCGTGCAGCGGCGTCTCGGGGATACGGTGGCGGGTCTGGATGACACTCGCCTCGGTGGTGCGGGTGGTGGTGGCGATTCCTGCGGTCTTGGCGAAGAAGCGACGGATCGAAACGGCGTTGGTCGTGTCGTCGGCCCCCTGGTCGATGACCTTGAGCACGTCCGACCGGCCGAGGATCGCCGCCGTCACCTGCACGCCGCCCGTGCCCCAGCCGTAGGGCATCGGCATCTCGCGCGAGGCGAAGGGCACCTGATAGCCCGGCACCGCCACCGCCTTCAGCAGCGCCCGGCGGATCATCCGCTTGGTGCCCTCATCCAGATAGGCGAAGTTGTAGGCAGCATCCCCTCTCCCCGCCTGCGGGGAGAGGGCTCCGGCGACCTTGTCGTCGCCGGAGCGAGGCGGCAGCCGAAGGTGAGGGGGCTCTTCGGAGATGGCGCCCCCCTCACCTTCGCCCTTCGGGCTCGCCTCGCCCCCGACAAGGGAGGCTCGGCCCTCTCCCCGCAGGCGGGGAGAGGGGTCGGTGCTCAGCTGGACATCGCGCGCCTCGCTCATTCCGCAGCCTCCCGCCCGGCTTCGAACTCGGCGCGCAGGCGGCGCACCAGTTCGAGTTCCGCCTGGAAATCGACGTAGTGGGGCAGCTTCAGGTGCTCCACGAAGCCCGTCGCCTGAAGGCTGTCGCAATGGGCCAGGACGAATTCCTGATCCTGCGCCGGGCTCGCCAGCGGCTCGCCCAACTCGCCCGCCCGGAGCGCCCGGTCCACCAGCGCCATGGCCATGGCCTTGCGCTCGCTCTGGCCGAAGACCAGCCCGTAGCCCCGCGTGAATTGCGGCGGCACCGCGCGCGAGCCCTTGAACTGGTTGACCATCTGGCACTCCGTGACCTGCACGGTGCCGAGCGGCACGGGGAAGCCCAGTTCCTCCGGCACGAACTCGACCTCGACCGTGCCGACCCGGATCTCGCCCACGAAGGGGTGGGTGCGCCCGTAGCCGCGCTGGGTCGAGTAGCCGAGCGCCAGGATGAAGCCCTCGTCGCCCCGCGCCAGGGCTTGCAGCCTCGTCGCCCGGTCGCAGGGGTAGTCGACCGGCTCGCGGGTGATGTCGGGCAGCGGCGTGCCGTCATCCTGCGGCGAGGGCTCGATCAGCCCGTCCCGGCCGAGGAGGTCCGTCACCCGGGGCGTCGCGGCGGCGTCCTCGCGGGGCTCGGCCTCGGCCGCCGTCTCGGGGGCGCCGTCCTCGGCGAGGGCGAAATCCACGAGGCGGTGCGTGTAGTCGAAGGTCGGCCCCAGCACCTGCCCGCCGGGCAGGTCCTTGAAGGTCGCCGAGACCCGCCGCCGCAGGGCCATCGCCCCCGTGTCGAGGGGCACCGAGGCGCCGAAGCGCGGCAGCGTCGTGCGGAAGGCCCGCACGAGGAACACCGCCTCCACCACGTCGCCCCGCGCCTGCTTCAGCGCCAGCGCCGCGAGGTCGGGATCGTTGAGCGAGCCTTCGGCCATCACCCGGTCCACCAGCAGGGCCATCTGCTCGCGGATCTGCGCGACGGTCAGTTCCGGCACCGCCGGATCGCCCCGGCGCACCTCCGCGAGGAGCCGGTGGGCGTTGTCGATGGCGGCCTCGCCGCCCTTCACGGCCACATACATCGGCTCAGCCCTCCACGGCGGTCGAGCGCGGCAACCCGGCCACGCGGCCGGGGGCGGTGAGCAGGCCATCGACCCCGAGGGGGAAGCCGGCATGGTTCTCCCGCAGGGCTTCGGGCCAGCCTGGCGGCATCGGCGCCAGCGCCAGATCCGCCGTGCCGCGAATGCCCGGCCCGGTGAGGCGCAGGCCCATGCCGGCGTCGAGGGCGTCCAGCGCGAGAACCAGGGTGGTCGAGCCGTCGGGATAGGCGGGCGAGCCTTGCGCGAAGGTGGCGAGCGGCGGGCAGCGTCCGGACTCCCGCACCAGGGCGAAGGCGGCCCGCGCCGGATCGTCGGTCAGCGGCGCCCCGGTGTGGAAGCGCATATACGCGGCGACCTCGGGGGCTGCGGCCAGCGCGGGATCGAGCCAGACCGGCGTGTCGCCATCGGTCAGCGCGAGCGCGATGGCCGCGAGTTCGGGCGTCAGGGGCTCCGGCGGATCGAGGTGTGTCGAAATGGCGTGGATCGTCCCCGGCCGGGCCAGGGCGTCGAGCACGGCGCGGAACACGCCCTGCGCGTCGTGGACGGGATCGCGGAAGCCAGGGCGAAGCATCTCAATCCTCCCCACGGGCGAGCGTCAGGAAATCGACTCGCGTCGCGGCAATGCGCCTCGCCTCGGCGGCCTGCTCCGCCGCCTGCCGCCGGGCGACGGGGGCGAGAGCCGCCTCGACCCCCGCGCGGTCGCCCTGCCAGAGGGCGTCGAGGATGGCGGCCTGCCGCGCCCGGCGGCGGTCGCGGCCGAGATGGTAGGCGAAGCCCGTCCGCCCATCGGCCAACCGCACGGCGGCGCGGGTGACGCTGACTTCCCCAAGGTTGAAGGGCCGCCCGTCGCCGCCGATGCGGCCGGTGGCCATCACGAGCCCGATCTCCGGCGCGCGCAGATCCTCGGCCTCCGGCGCGCCGAGCCCGACGAGGGCGCGGGCGAGTTCGTCTACTGTCGCGGCGGTGCAGAGGGCCATGACGCTTCTGCGCGCCTCCGTCCCCGCGTCCCGATCAGCCACGTTCATGACGACCTCCGTGCTTGTCTATATGTTTAGACAACTGGCGCCGGGAGCGCAAATGAAGTTTGTATGACGCCGCTGTTTCAGGAGGGCGGGGCCTGCGTGAGTGAACCGGTCGAAGCGTTGAGCCGTGGGGCGGGTCTCGCCGCGTGGCGGCAGATCGCGGATGCCCTCGAATCGGAGATCGCGACGGGCAGCTTGGCGCAGGGGGCGCAGCTTCCCACCGAGGCGGTGCTGGCCATGCGCTTCGGCGTGAACCGGCACACCGTCCGCCGGGCGCTGGGGACGCTCGCCGAGCGCGGGCTGATCCGCGCGAGCCAGGGGCGCGGCACCTTCGTGGAGGCGCCGCCCCTCGCCTACCCGATCGGCCGGCGCACGCGCTTCTCCGAGATCGTCACCGGGGCCGGGCGGGAGCCCTGGGGGGATCTCGTGGCCCATGCGGAGATCGAAGCCGACGCCGAAGGCGCGGCGATGCTCGGAATCGCCGAGGGCGCCCCTCTGATCGAACTCGTCACCGTCCATAGGGCGGACGGCGTGCCGCTCTCCACCGCCCGGACATGGCTGCCCCTGCCGCGCTTCGCCGGGTTCGCGGAGGCCTATGCGGCGTCCGGCTCGATCACGCGGGCGCTCGCCGCCTGCGGCGTGCCCGACTACACCCGCCTCTCGACGCGCATCCGCGCCCGCCTCGCCGACCCGGCCGAGGCCGCGCGGCTCGACCTGACGCCGGGGCGCGTGGTCATCGTGGTCTCGAGCGTGAACGTCGACGGCGCGGGCGTACCGGTGCAGGCCAACCGGGCGGTGTTCGCGGCGGACCGAGTGGAAGTGGTGGTGGGGACTTAGCGCGGTCTTCACAATCGTTGGATCGAGCAGCCACTTCGTCATTGCGAGCGGAGCGAAGCAATCCAGGAGAACGCCACACCCGGAAACGGCCCGCTGGCCCTGGATTGCTTCGCTGCGCTCGCAAAGACGGTTGAGGAGCGGTGATCCAAATCTCCCAGAAACCGCTCCAGGGTCGCCCTCACCGCCCCGCGCCGCCGATGATCGCCCGGCGCAGGCGCCCGGAAACCCAATCGATCACCGCGACGGTCACGAGGATCATCAGCACCAGAAACGCGACCTGCTGCAGTTCCAGCACGCGGATCAGTTCCGTGAGGTACTGGCCGATGCCGCCCGCCCCGACGATGCCGATGATCGTCGCGGAGCGGGTGTTCGATTCGAAGAAGTACAGCACCTGGCTCGCCAGCACCGGCAGCACGCCGGGGATGAGGCCGAAGCGGATGCGGTGGAGCGCCGACCCGCCCGAGGCGACGACGCCCTCGGCGGGCCTGCGGTCGCAGGTCTCGATGGCCTCGGAGAACAATTTGCCGAAGGCTCCGACATCCGAGCAGGCGATGGCGAGCGCCCCGGCGAAGGGGCCGAGCCCCACGACGTTGATCCAGATGAGCGCCCAGATCAGCACATCGACGGAGCGGATGACGTCGAGCCCCCGTCGCACGGCGAACCGCGCGAAGGGGTTCGGCACCACGTTCCGCGCCGCCAGGAAGGCCACGGGGAAGGCGAGGATCGCCGCCGTGAGCGTGCCGAGGAAGGCGATGCCGAGGGTTTCCGCGAGCGCGTGAAGGAATACGCCGAAGCGCCCGCCGGCGCTCGGCGGCAGCATCTCCAGCGCGAAGCCGCCGAGACGCCCGAGGCCGCCGAGGATGCGCGCCAGCGAGAATTCGAGCGCCCACATCCCGTAGACGGCGAGCCCGAGGATGGCACCGAGCACCGCCAGAAGCCGCAGGCGGCCCGCGATATCCGTGCGGAATTGCTCCGGATGGCGGGCGCGGATCACATCCAGTTCGGCGACCGCCGTGGCGCGCAGGGAGGACGGGGTGCGCCCGGTCATTGCGTCCCCTCCGCGCCGATGAGGTGATGGCGCAGCTTCTCGGTGCCGAGATCGATGGCGAACACGGTGAGCACGATCAGCAGGAGGATCGCACTGACATCAGAGTAGTAGAAGTTGCGAATCGCGATCAGCAATTCCTGCCCGATCCCGCCCGCGCCGACGAACCCCATCACGCCCGCGCCGCGCACGTTGATCTCGAAGCGCAGCAGCGCGTAGGAGGCGAAGTTCGACAGGACTTGCGGCAGCACGGCGAAGCGCACCGTCTCGACCCAGCTCGCCCCCGTACCGGTGAGCCCCTCGACCGGCTTCATGTCGATGTTCTCGACCACCTCGGAGAACAGCTTGCCGAGCGCCCCCGTGGTGTGGATCGCCAGCGCCAACACCCCGACCATCGGGCCGAGGCCGAAGGCGATGACGAAGATCAGCGCGAAGACGATCTCCGGCACCGTGCGGCATATTTCGAGGTAGCGCTTGGCGGCGAAGCGCAGGGCGGCGCTCCGCACGAGGTTGCCCGCCGCGACGAAGCACAGGACGAACCCGCCGACCGCCCCGAGCAGGGTGCCGAGATAGGCCATCAGCAGGGTTTCACCGAGGAGCTTCAGCCATTTTGGCAGGCCCCAATACCACTCGGCGACATCTTCCCCGAGATGGGCGGGCCGCAACACCGGCAGGATCTGGCCGAGATAGGCCGTGAACTTGTCGATGTTGGCGGCCAGCACGAGGGGGCGCACCTCGGCAGCATAGCCGGCGAGGACGACGAGCACCGCCATCACCGCGAGCCCGATGAGGACGCGCCGCCGGGCGCCCGCCCGCTCGGCGGCGTAGCGTCCGACGAGGTCGGCGGCCCGCTGGGGCGGAAGGGGTGTCAGGCGGCGCAAGGCTGTGTCACGACTTCCGGCGCTGCTCGTCGTTGAACTTCAGCATGTCGATGATCGGCTGGTAATCCTTCAGCGTCACCGGGGTGAGGCCCTTGTCCTTGCCGTCGGACAGGCGGTCGAAGGCGGCCTTGTCCTTGGTCGGCAGCTCCTCGAAGGCGGTGCGGAGCTTCGTCTTCAGCTCGGCCGGCAGGGAATCCAGCATCGCGAAGGGGCCTTCCGGCAGGAACTCCGACTTGAACACCACGCGGAAATCCGACTGCTTCATCGGGGTGCCGTCGGCGTTCTTGAGCACGCCCTTGGCCACCATGCGCGTGACCATGGTGTCGTCTTCGGCATTCCAGAGGTTCGCCGCCGCGTCGGCGGTGCCCTGGGTGAGCGCGAGCACGGCGTTCTCGTGGCTGCCGGCGAAGACCGTCTTGCCGAAGAACTTGTCGACCTCGTACCCGGCCTTCTTCAGGAAGAAGCGCGGGGCCTGGTTGCCGGAGGTGGAATTCGGATCGACCAGGGCGAGGTTCTTACCCTTCAGATCGTCGATCGTCTTGTAGGGGCTGTCGGCCTTCACGTAGATGACCGAGTAATAGCCCGAGACGCCGGTGTCGTGCTTCTGGTTGACGATGGGCTCGATCTTCACGCCGGTCATCACCGCGCGGGCGAAGGAGGCCGGGCCGTAGAAGGCGAGCTGGATGTTGCCCGCGCGCTGACCCTCGATCACCGCCGCGTAGTCGTTCGCGACGCGCAGCTTCACCGGCACGCCGATTTCCTTGGTGAGGTATTCGGTGAGCGGCGCGTAGCGGTCGGTCGTGCCGGAGGCGTTCTCGGCCGGGATCACGGCGAGGGTGAGTTCCGGCACCTGCGCCTTCCACGCGTCATCCGCCTGGGCCGCGCCACCGAGGAGCCCGAACGCCAGGGCGGCGCCGGTGAGAAACCGTCTCGTGATCATTGTGAATCTCCGTTCGCAGGTCGGCATCCGGCCTGAAGGCCGGACGCATCACGGGGCGTTTCCTCGTGTCCGGTTCTCAGGCGCCGAGCGCGGCTTCGCGCATCGGGCCCGCCGGGATCGGCATGGGCGGGAAGGGGGTGTTTCCCGCCGCGTCGTCGTCCAGCACCTCGCCGGCCTCCAGGCCGTAGAGGCGGCGCGCCACGTCCTCGGTCAGGTCGAAGCCGCGCCCGTCGAACACCACCCGCCCGGCCACCAGCCCGACGAGGCGGTCGCAATAGGCGCGGGCGAGATCCAGCGAATGGAGGTTGCACACCACGGTGATGCCGTAGCGCTTGTTCACCTCCGCCAGGGCGTCCATCACGAGGCGCGTGTTGCGCGGATCGAGGGAGGCGACGGGCTCGTCCGCCAGGATGATCTCCGGCTCCTGCACCAGGGCGCGGGCGATGGCGACGCGCTGCTGCTGGCCGCCGGAGAGCTGGTCCGCCCGCACGGCGGCGAACTGGCCCATGTCGAACCCGTCGAGGGCGGCCAGCGCCATGGCCCGGTCGGCCTCGGACCACAGCCTCAGGAGCGAGCGGTGGCTCGGCACATGGCTCAGCCGGCCCATCAGCACGTTGGTCATCACGTCGAGCCGGCCGACGAGGTTGAATTGCTGGAAGATCATGGCGCAGCGCGCCCGCCAGTCGCGCAGGCGGCGGCCGCGGAGGGCGGTGACGTCCGTGCTGCCGTGCAGGATGCGTCCGGAACTCGGCTCGGCGAGGCGGTTGACCAGGCGCAGCAGCGTCGACTTTCCCGCGCCAGACCGGCCGATCACCCCGACGAAGCTACCCGGCTCGATCCGCAGGGACACCCCGTCCAGGGCACGGCGATCACCGTATTGACGCGTCAGGTTATCGATGACGAGCATTCGGGAACCCGGAAAAGGATGGGTTCCGTAGACACAGCTTGCACGACACTTGGATGACGATTGCCGGCGAAGTATCTCTACGCTTCGTGGCGTTCAAGGAATTCCTCGATCGATAGGCTTCGGAAGTCCGGCAAAGCTTGGCGAAGACGGTTGTAATCCCAATTCCACCATGCCAGGCGTTGCAAGCGCTCGGCGATGGCCGAGGGGAATCGCTCGCGCACCGGCCGCGCCGGGTTGCCGACGACGATGGCGTAGGGGGCCACGTCGCGGGTCACGATGGCCCCCGCGCCGACCACCGCCCCGGTCCCGATGGTTCGCCCGGGCAGGATGATCGCGCCGTGGCCGATCCAGACATCGTGGCCGATGGCGACCGGGCTCGCGCGGCGACGGTCGAAGAAACTGTCCTCGTTCGCCTCGTCGGGCCAGTAGGCGCGGGCGCGGTAGGTGAAATGCGCTTGGCTCGCCCGCTCCATGGGATGGTTGCCCGGGTTGATGCGCACGCTCGCGGCGATGGAGGTGAACCGGCCGATGGTCGTGTAGATCACCTCGCCATCCTCGACGATGTACGAGTAATCGCCGAGTTCGGTCTCGGTCAGGCGGGTGCGGGCGCCGACTTCGGTGAAGCGGCCGAGCCGGCACGCCGTGACCTTTGCGCTCGGATCGATTGTGGGGGTCTCGCTCAGCCGCTCAGCCATGTCCGTCTCCGAATGGAATGCGCGCCAGCAGCCTGAACGGCTTTGCCTCGTCCTGGCGCAGGATGCCGAGGGAGCGGATCGTGAGCGGCCCGGCGCCGCTGTCCCGGAATGCCTCCGTCAGGCGGGCGTGCCAGTCGGCCTGCGCCTCCTCGGGAAGGGCGTCGGTGAGGGTCATGTGGAAGCGGAATTCCTCGAACACGTGCGGGTAGCCCCAGGCGTCGAGGAGCGCGCGAGCGCGGGGGCTCAGCCGCTCCGGCCGGCGCTTGGCCCGCTCGGCCTCGGTGAGCGGCGCGCGCAGCGGCTCGAACGCGGCGACGCATTCCGCCGCGAACAGACCGAGGGCGGGGGGCGGCGCCACCGGCACCAGCGCGAGGAAGCGGCCCAGTGCCGCCACCGCGAGAGGCCCCACCTCGACCGGCGGATGCGCGGCCGCGAGCCGTTCGGCCATCGCCAGCAGGGCGGCCTCGCCCACCCCGGCGGCGAGGCGCATCGGCGCCTTCAGCGTCGCGTGGAAGCCGTAGACCCGCGCCCCCGCCGTGACCTCCGCGAGACCGGGCTCCTGCGGCACGGCCTCGCCCGCCACGTTGTCATAGCCGAGCACCGCCCGGCCGAAGACCTCCAGCGCCGAGCCGGGCTCCGGCAGCGCGTAGATCGCGTAGCGGGGTTCGCTCATCGGGAGGCTCCGGGGCTGAGAAGAAGCCTCTCGCCCATGCGCAGCCGCGCGCCCTCGCGCAAGCCCGGCGCGAGGGTGTAGCCCGGCGGGGCCAGCACCACGATGGTCGAGCCGTGCTCGAACCAGCCCATCTCCGCGCCCTTCGTCAGGTGCGCGGAACAGGGGAGCAGGCGCCCGCCAGTCGCCCGCAGGTCTTGTCCCTCGGCCAGGAAGCCGAGCTTCAGCCCGGCCACGAGGATCGCCGCCACGGGCACGAGGGTCATCGCCGCCCCATCGTCCAGGCGCACGCGAATCACCGCCCGCTCGTTGCGGCAGAACAGGGCCTCGACGCGCTTCAGCGCGATGGGGTTCACGTTCCACGTGTCGCCCCAGAGGTGGCGCACCGAATCGACCCGCAGGTCGGCGGGGGCGTGGAACCGGTGATACATTCCCGCCGTCAGGCGAAGCGTCGCGTAGGCGCAGCCCTCGTGGGCGCGGGCCAGGGCCTCGTCCTGCAGAAGGTCGGCGAGGCGATAGGCGCTGCCCTTCACCTGCAGCACCTGCCCGGCCGAGACGGTGCCGTTCGCCCCGAGGATCGCGTCGGAGGGGCTGACCAGTACGGCGGGGTCCGGGTCCACGCTCCGCGCGCCGGGCCGCAACTCGCGCACGAAGGCATCGTGCAGGCTCTTGAAGCGCGTCTCCTTCGCGTCGGAAAGATCGACATCGCAGAACAGCCGCCACAGGAAGAGGGAGGCATCGCGCACCAGCGGCTGCTCGATGCGGCTGACTCGGCCCATGGCCTGGGTGGCGAGCCTGCGGGGCAGGCGGTTGGTGAGAAGGAAGTTCAGGTCTTCCTGCGCGCCGATTCGGCCCAACGCGGTGCGAAGCGTCATCATCCCGTGAACCGTTCCCGTTAGCCGCGACCGTGATGGACGCGCTTCTCACTTCCCTGTCGGCCGCCGCGGCGGTCGCCCTCGCCCTGCCGCCCACCGTGCGGCGCCTTCAGCTCTCGCGAGCGAAGCACCCGTCGCTGACCGGCCATGCCCGGATGGCCCGGCGAATCGCCCGCCAGATCCCAGCCTATGCCTACGATTCACGACAGTTCTTCCGCGCCGACGATCCGGCCGAGGAGGTGGCGCTGGCCCGCGAGGACGCCTTCGCCCGCCTGTCGGACGAGTTCCGCACGCGCTTCGCCAAGAGCCGCGCCGAGACCGAGAGCGTCCGCTCCGGCCTCTCGGACCTGCAATTCACCGGCCTCTACCGGGTGCCGTTCCAGTTCGCGGAGCCCGTCCGCCGGAATCTCGGCGCGGGCGCCTTCATGGCCGCCTCGAACGGGGTGACGATCACCGATCTCGACGGCAACACGTTCCACGATCTCGCCGGCTCCTACGGCGTGAACCTGTTCGGCGTCGATTTTTACCGGGCCTGCCTGGAGGATGGAGCCGCCCGCGTCGCGGCCCTGGGGCCGGTGCTCGGCTCGCTCCACCCGGTGGTGGCCCACAACGTCGCCCGGCTGAAGGCCCTCTCCGGCCTCGACGAGGTGTCGTTCCACATGTCCGGCACCGAGGCGGTGATGCAGGCGGTGCGGCTCGCCCGCTATCATACGGGAAAGCGCCGGATCGTCCGGTTCTGCGGCGCCTATCACGGCTGGTGGGGCGACGTGCAGCCGGGCATCGGCAACCCCGTCGCGGCCAACGACACGCTGACGCTGGCCGAGATGTCCGAGCGGACGCTGCACGTGCTGGCCACCCGCAAGGATGTGGCCTGCGTCCTCGTGAACCCGTTGCAGGCCATGCACCCGAACGCGGGCGCCCCGTCCGATTCGGCCCTGGTCGACAGCGCCCGCAAGGCGCATTTCGACCGCGCCGCCTACACGGAGTGGCTCGCCAAGCTGCGCGAGGTCTGCACCAAGCGCGGCATCGTTCTCATTCTCGATGAGGTCTTCCTGGGCTTCCGCCTCGCGAAAGGGGGCGCGCAGGAATACTTCAACGTCCGCGCCGACCTCGTGACCTACGGCAAGACGCTCGGCGGCGGGTTGCCGGTGGGCGTGCTCTGCGGCCGGGCCGACCTGATGCGCCGCTACCGGGAGGACCGGCCGGTCGACATCTGCTTCGCGCGCGGCACCTTCAACGCCCACCCGCAGGTGATGGGCGCCATGGCCGCCTTCCTCGACAGGCTGGAGAAGCCGGAGGTCGCGGCGCTGTACGACGGCCTCGACGCCACCTGGGACGGGCGGGCCGCCGCGCTGAACCGGCGGCTGGAGGAGGCGGGCCTGCCGGTGCGGGTCGCCAACCTTTCGACGGTCTGGACCGTGCTCTACACCCGGCCCTCCCGCTACAATTGGATGCTGCAATTCTACCTGCGGTCGGCGGGCCTTCACCTGTCCTGGGTCGGCACCGGCCGGCTGATCTTCAGCCTCGCCTATGGCGATACAGACTTCGCCACCGTGGCCGACCGGTTCGTCGCCGCCTGTGCCGCGATGAAGGCCGACCGCTGGTGGGACGGGCCGGAGACCACCGACAAGGCGATCCGCCGCTCGGTGCTGAAGGAAGCGGCGCGGGTGCGGCTCGGGCTGGCGCCGCGGGGGTGATGCGGCCGATTCTAGCAGGACGCCTCGGTTCGCACCGCCGTCTTTGCGAGCGAAGCGAAGCAATCCAGGGAACCGCCACATCAGGAAGCGGCCCGCTGCCCTGGGTCGCTTCACTGCGTTCGCGATGACGGCAGCACCTCCCCTGAAACGCAGCGCACCCCCTTCCCCCTGCGACGGGGAAAGGAGGCGCGTCTTGGCCAGGAAAACCGATCAGGCGTGGTGTTCGGCCTGCTCTTCCTCGTCGATCATCTCGCCCTGGAGCAGCCGCAGCGGCGCCTTGTGGTAGAGCTTGATGTCATGGAACGGGTCGGTGAGGATCTTGGTCGCCCAGACCACGCCGGTCTGCACGCTCTGCTGGATGCAGAGCTGGCCGACGCGGAAGAGCAGGCCGCCGAGCGCCAGCCACAGCCAGACCCAGCCGACATTGTGCACCACGCCGGACCAATCCGCCGCCGGGGTGAGCAGGCCGAAGAAGCTCGGGCTGAAGTAGAGCGGCAGGGGCGACAGCACCCAGATCGAGAGCAGCACGATCTTGCGCTGCAGGTTGTATCCGACCTTGATCTCTTCCTTGTGCTCGTGGGTCGCGTGGTTGACGTGATCGTAGCCTTTCGGCTCGAAGAACAGATGCCCCGCCTGACGGCTCGTCATCGCCAGGAGCCAGCCGACCAGGGCGGCCTTGGCCGGATCCTTGAACGCCAGCACGTAGGCCACCAGGAAGCAGATGGCGCTGACCACGTGCAGGCTCTGGTTGATGAGGTTGTGGTGATAGTAGCGGTGGTCATCCCAACGCTGGGTGCGCAGCGCTTCCCTGAAGCTGGCCATGCCTCGACACTCCGTTCTGTGATTTCTGTGGAGAAGGAAGCGGCCGGTCAGGCCGTCTTGCGCATGCGGATGAGGGAGAAGTGGCCGAGCGGCGGCAATTCCCGTCGCTCCACGATCTCGATGCCGGGCGCGGCGGCGGCCCAGGTGGTGTAGCGCGCCCACGGAAACTCCGTGCGCCAGCCGAGACGGCTGGTGATGGGGGCGAGCGCGTGCTCGATGGCCTTGCGCAGGCCGGTTTCGGCGCCGATGCGGCTGGTGATGATGATCTCGCCGCCGGGCCGGAGCACGCGGGCGAACTCATCGAGGGCGGCTTCGGGATTCGGCACCGCCGTCACCACGTATTGCGCCACCACGACGTCGAAGGATTCGTCGGGCAGTTCGAGGCGCTCGGCGTCCATCACCGCCAGACCCTCGACGTTGCGCAGGCCGAGGCGGGCGACGCGGGCGCGCGCCTTGTCCAGCATGGGCGCCGAGATATCGATGCCGAAGACGCTGCGCGACTTGGCATAGGCCGGCAGCGACAGGCCGGTGCCGACACCCACTTCGAGCACCCGCCCGCCGACGCGCTCGGCCGCCGAGGCGGCGAGGCTGCGGCCCCGGGCGAAGACGGGCCCGAAGACGAGATCATAGACGGGCGCCCAGCGCCCGTAGGCCCGCGCAACCCCATCACGGTTCAGGGCAGCGCCGAGCGCACCCGGCCGGGAGGAATCCCGGCTGTCCAATCCGATGGCCAAGTGTCGAAACCTTCCCTCAGGCGGTGGCGTCAGGCGGCGAGCCCGCCCGCCTCGATGCGAAGCCGACAGCAGATGTATGGTTGATTTTTGAATGTTCTGTGACACCATGCACGACAGCCGCACTATTGGATTGCGCGTTGCAAGATTTAACTAGCCGGCTTAGCGCTGAAAACCGCGAATTATGCCAAACAAGTCGGCAAACAACCTGCTGCGCTGTCATGGCGTGTGACGCGGAGCAATCCAGGGTTGGTGCAGCGTCCGAGTGACTTGTATCTCGCGGCCGAATCGTCTTTGCGAGAGTCAGCGCATTTTCGGGGAAACGCGGCTCAAGCACCGCCTCCCGTCGTTGCGAGCGAAGCGAAGCAATCGAGGACAGCGGGACGTTTCCGAACCGTAGCGCTGTCCTCGATTGCTTCGCTTCGCTCGCAATGACAGTTGAGCGGACGAGCCAGATCGAACCAAAACCACACTAGGCCGGCAAACGACCGAGTTGATTCAATCTCCCTCCCTTCTCTCGCCCTCATCCTGAGGTGCCGTCGCGAAGCGGTGGCCTCGAAGGGGGGCTCCAGCCTGCCGCGTGATCCCTGGAGCCCTCCTTCGAGGCCCGCTGACGCGGGCACCTCAGGATGAGGCGAAGGGTTGGAGCGGCCTCAACCTGAACGGCAGCCACACTCGCGTGGCCATCGAGGGCCGTCGGGCCACCTCCAGACTCCCCGCTTCCCTGGATTGCTTCGCTTCGCTCGGAATGACGGTGGCGTCGAGCGCTACAGCGACAGCACGTCCACCGCGCTCCCCAGCCGCGCGGTCGCGATCTCGGCGACGTGGCGGTGGTGGGTGAACAGGATCGGCTGCACCGTGCCGCCGATCTCGGCCAGGGTTTCGAGCCCGTGGGCGGTGCGGGCATCGTCGAAGGTCGAGAACAGGTCGTCGCCGACGAAGGGCGCGGGCTCGGCGCGGCCGGCGTAATCCTCCAGATGGGCGAGGCGCAGGGCGAGGTAGAGCTGGTCGCGGGTGCCCTCACTCATGGCCTCGATGCCGACGAGCTCGCCCCCCGCCGCACGCCGTCCCACGAGGCGGGGCGTGTCGTCCGCGTCGTAGCTTTGGGCGAGCCCGTCGAAGCCGCCGCCGGTGAGCCGCCGGAACAGGATCCCGGCCCGTGTGATCATGGGATCCTGTTGTCCAGCGCGGTGCTTGGCGACGGCCGCGCCGAGCATCATCCCGGCCAGCCGCAGCACCGCCCAGGAGCGCGCCGCCTCCTGCATCTGCGCCTCGGCGCCCTTGCGTGCGGCGAGCGCCAGTTCGGCGCCGGTGCCGCCTTCGAGTTCGGCGCGGCGGGCAAGCTCGCGCTCGCGGTCGGAATAGACGACCCGGCTGCGGTCCTCGACCGCCTCGGCCTCGGCGGCCAAGGCCGCCAGACCGGCCTCGATCGCCTCGGGCGGGGTCTCGGCGAGGCCCGCGCGCAGATCCGCCTCCGACAGCCCATCGCCGGCCGTGGCGAGGTCGCGCCCGCGCAACCGGGCGAGGTCCCCACGCAGACGCTCGCGGGCGTCGAGCCGGGCATGCAGGGCGGCGAGGTCGTCCAGGGAGGGCGCCCCGTGGTCCGGCAGCCGCTCGGAGGCGAGGGCGACGAGCCGGCCCCGCGCCACCTCGCCCTCGCTCGCGGCCTCGGCGGCGGCGCGTCCGGCGGCGTCCTGCAACCGCGTCAGCTCCGTCCGGCGGACGGCCTCGGCCTGGGCCGCTTCGAGACGGGTGTGCAGGGTGCGGATGCCGGCGCCCGGCGACATGTCGGCGAGGTCGGGCGCAAGGTCGCCCACCAGGGACGCGGCGGCGGATTGGAACAGGTCCCGGTCGCGGACCAGCCCCCTCACCCGGCGGGCGAGGTCCGAATGCTGCGCCAGGGCCTGGGGCACATCGCGCCACGCGGCCAAGGCGCCCTCGGCCTCCTCCAAGCCGGCGCTCGCGGGCAACGCCAGGGCCGTGACCGCGCCGGCCCAGGCGTCGCGCCAGAGGGCGCGGCGGGCGGCCGTCTCGGCCAGGATCGCCTCCTGCCGCTCGGCCGCCTGACGGGCGGCGCCGAGCCGGCCGGTCGCCTCCCGCCCGGCCTCCCACTTCGTGGCGAGGGCGCGCAGGTGCCCCTCCAGCCCGTCCAGCAGGGCGGTGAGGTCGAGCCCCGGCAGCACCTCCATCCCGGCGCGGGTGCAGAGGGCCGCCAGGGGCTCCCGGGCGGCCGCGATTTCGGCGGCGTAGCGATCGCGGCTGATGCGCTCGTCGGCGAGGTCCTGCTCGGCCCCGATCACCGCCTGCGCCTCGGCGAGCCAGCGGGCCATCTCGACGGGCGGGCCGGGGCGGATGCCCGCCTCCCGCCAAGCCTCCTGCCACGCGGCCTCGCCCTCGGCGACGTCGGCCTCGCAGGCCGCGAGCGCGCCTTCCTCCTCGGCCACCTCGGCGAGGCAGGCCGCGAGGCGGTGCTGGTCGGCGGCATGGGCCGCGACCCGCGCCGCATCCTCCGCGCGGGCGTCGGCGAGACGGTCGGCGGCCTCCACCGCCCGCTCGAAGGCGGCGACGGCCTCGGGGGCGGCGCCGGTTCCGGCGATGAGGGCATCGCGCAGGGGGGCGAAGGCGCCGGAGCGGGCCTCGCGCAGGGCGGCGAGGCGCTCCTGCGTCGCCACGGGCCCGGCGGCCTCGCGCTCGTCGAGGCGGACGCGGATCTCCGCGACCCGGCGGCGGGCGGCGGCGAGGCGGTCGGCGACCCGCCCGCGCTCCCGCGCCGCCTCGTCCAGAAGGGTCTGGAACCGCCCGATGGCCTCGGCCGAGGGAAGCGGGGTCCGCGCCAGGGCGGCGGGGTCGGCGATGGACGGGGAGAGGCGCCCCGCCCGGTCGCGCAGGAAATCGGCGGCCCGGCGGATGCCGTCCTCGAATTCCCGGTGCCGGGCGATGGTCTCGCGAAGGCTCACGAAGGGGCGCAGCATCTCGCGCAAGGGGGCGGGATCGAGGACGGAGCCGGCCGCCTCGCCCTCGCGGATCAGGCGGTCGCGCTCGGCGCGGGCGGTCTCGGCCTCCCGCGTTGCCTGGGCCTCGGCGGCATCGAGCGCCCGGCCCTCGCGCAAAAGGCGCTCGATCCCGGCGCGGGCGGCGTCGGTGGGGAGGGCGTCGGCCAAGGCCTCGCGGCTGCGCAAGCCCAGCCGGGCACAGAGCCGGTCGAGGGCCTGTTCGGCCCGCTCGGCCTCGCCGCGCAGGCGGGTGAGATCGGTCCCGTCCTTCTCGAAGCGGTCGATCCCCCGGAACGCCTCCAGGATCTCCTCGGCCCGCAGCGCGAGGGGCGCCGCCGGGGGCAGCGCCTCGACCTCGGCCCGCGCCCTGGCGAGGGCGGCGGCGGCGCGGGCGGCCTCGACCTCGGCGGCGCGGCATTCGGCCAGCGCCTGCCCGAGCCGCGCGATCCAGGCGCCGTCCGCCTCGACGGCGAGGGGATCCTCCGCGAGGCGCGCTTCCAGGGCGTCGATCTCGGCCAGAACCGGCCCCGCCCGCTTCAGCCGCTCCAGGCGCGCCCGCGCGGCGGCGAGGCGCCCGCGCTCGGTGCGGAGCGCGTCGAGGTCCGCGCCCGCCGCGTCGATGGTCTCGTTGAGCTGCCGCCACTCGGCGGGGGAGAGGCCGGTCTCGCGCTCGGCCTTGCGCGAGTCCTGCCAGCTGTCGAGGGCTTGGTAGAAGGTGCGGTGCCCCGCCTTGCGCGGGGTGAAGATCGCCTCGGCCTCGCCGTCGAGCCGGGCCTGTAACTCGGTGAGGCCGCGCAGGCCGGAGCCCGCCGCGAACAGGCTCGCGCCGACCTCGCCCTCCACGGCGACCATCTCCTTGCCGCCCTTGCGCAGGGCCTCGGCATCGAGGCCGAAGGCGCGGCAGAAGACCGGGCGCGACAGTCCGCCGAGGAACGGCGCCAGGGCGTCGTCGGGCAGGGCCGCGTCCGCTCCGTCGACGAGGGTGCGGGCGTTGCCCTTGCGGCGGCGGAAGGCGAGGCGCCGCCCGTCGGCCGCCGCGATCTCGGCGCCGATGCGCAGCGACGGCATGTCGTGCAGGAAGGCGTAATCGGTGCTCTTGCCGAACCCGAACAGCAGGTCGGTGACGGCGGCGAGCGCGGTGCTCTTGCCGGCCTCGTTGGCGCCGAGCACCACATGCAGCCGGGCATCCGGCCGGAAGGTCAGGGTGCGGTCGGTGAAGGCGCCGAAGCGCTCCAGGGTGAGGCTGAGGAGGCGCATCAGCAGCTCCGCCCGGAGAGGCGGCCCAGGACGAGGGCCTGCGCCTCGGCGCAGAGGGCGTCGAACTCGGCCTCGATGGCGGCCTCCTCCGCGACGCCGGCTGGCATCTTGCGGACGATCTCGGCGAGCGCCGCCTGGGCGCGCTCGCGGAAGTCCGGATCGCGGTCGATGTCGGCCAACAGGGCGCTGGGGTCGATGCCCGCCGCGAGGGCGGGGATCTCGGCTCGGGGCCGGCGCGTCTCGACCTTCAGCCGTTCCAGCCAGATCTCCTCATGCACCCGGTGCGCGGCGGCCTGCACCTCGGCGGCGAGGTCGTCCCGGTCGGCGCAGAGCCGGTCATGGGCGGCGCTCTCGCCGGTCAGGTGGACGCGCACGAGGATCAGGCGCGAGGCCGCGACCGATGCGAGCGGGCGCAGGGCCGCCTCCACCCGCTCATGGGCCGCCGAGGGCTCGGACACGCCAGAGAGGTCGACGGCGAGGCGTTCGAACCGCGCCCGGTCGAAGACCAGCCGCTCGACCTCGCGCACCCGCCCGTCCTCCACCGTGACGAGCACGGCGCCGCGCGGGCCGCATTCGCGCACGCTCCTTCCCTGGAGATTGCCGGGGAAGACGATCCACGGGTCTTGGGAGAGTTCCTGATACTCGTGGATATGGCCGAGCGCCCAGTATTCGTAGCCGCGCAGCGCGAGATCCTGCACTGAGCACGGGGCGTAGGTCGCGTGCTCGGCGTAGCCGGCGCAGGAGGTGTGCAGCACGCCGAGGTTGAACCAGCCCGGCACGGCGGCCGGATAGCCGAGCGCGATGTTCTCCTCCACCGCCCGGTTCGGGAAGCTGCGCCCGTGCAGGGCGACCTTCCAGGCGTCGAGCCGGTGCGTCGTCGCCCGGTTGGAGGGGAAGACGTGGACGGAGGGCGGCAGGGTGATCGAGCGGGTGATTACGCTCTCGGCATCGTGGTTGCCGCGCACCATCACGACGGGGATGCCGGCGCGGTCCAGCCGCCCGACTTGCCGGGCGAAGAACAGGCCGATGGAGGCATCCGCCCAGTCGCCGTCATAGATGTCGCCGGCCACCACGACGAAGGCCACCTTCCGCGCGATGGCGGCGGTGACGAGATCCTCGAACGCCCCCCGCCCCGCCGCCGCGAGGCGCCGGGCAAGGTCGGCATCGCGCCCGGCGAGCCCGGTGAGCGGGCTGCCGAGATGGAGGTCGGCGGCGTGGACGAACTTGAAACGCGACATCCGGGTCCTGGGCGACGGCCGGTGTTCTTAGGACGTTCCGGTGCGGCGGCTCAAGGGAGCGGGTGGGGGCGTCCACCGCCGCGTTAATTTTTTCGCACCCGGTTTCCTGCCGCTGAAACTTTCCGGCCCCCGGCCTCCGTAGAGGCCAGCGACGCCCCGATGGGCGCTGATCAAGGGAGCCACCATGTCCAAGTCGATCCGTCGCCTCGCCCTCGCGCTGGGCCTCGCCGCCGCCGCCGCCGCGAGCCCGGCCCTTGCCAAGAACCCGATGGTCGGCGGCGCGCCGATGTACGCCAACAAGACCATCGTCGAGAACGCGGTGAACTCGAAGGACCACACCACCCTGGTCGCGGCCGTGAAGGCGGCTGGCCTCGTGGACACCCTGTCCGGCCCCGGCCCGTTCACCGTCTTCGCGCCGACCAACGCCGCCTTCGCCAAGCTGCCGCCGGGCACCGTCGAGACCCTGGTCCAGCCGCAGAACAAGGCGCAGCTGACCAGCATCCTGACCTACCACGTCGTTCCGGGCGTCTACACCGCCAAGGAGCTGATGGCGGCGGTGCGCCAGGGCGGCGGCCAGGCTGAGCTGAAGACCGTGCAGGGCGAGCCCCTGACCGTGACGACCAAGGGCAAGGCCGTGATGCTCACCGACACCAAGGGCAACATGGCCAAGGTCACGATCCCGAACGTCATGCAGTCGAACGGCGTGATCCACGTCATCAACGGCGTGATGATGCCCTGATCGGGCCTGCGGGCCCCGGCCCAGTGCATCGATCCGGACTAAGGCCTCGGCCGTGTCTGGAAAAATCGATGCATCAACAAGACGCTAGGGCAGAGACACATGAACGGAGTGAATGCGTCTCTGCCCTAGCCGGGGTCCGCCCCTTTTCAATCGCGGACGAGCTTGCCCGAGTAGATCACCGGGCCGGTCGGCGAACCGGTCGGCGAGCCGCCCTTCGGCTCCACCGACACCGCGAGACTTGCCCCCTCGGCGCCCTGGCGCAGGGCCGCCGGCACGGGCAGACGGGCCGAGGCGTCGGTCACGAGACCCAGCGAGCGCGGCGCCGCTCCCGCCCCCACGTACCAGAGTTCCAGGCTGCGATCCGGCGGCGTCTCCGCCGCGAGGCTGCGGACCTGCACGAGGCCGCTGCCGAGATCGACGCGCACGATCAGCGCCGGAAGGGCACCGCCCCGATCCACCACCGCGAGATACTGCGCACCCTCGCCGGCCGGGCGCGGCCCGGCGGCGATCCACAGGGCGAGGCCCGCCGCGAGCGCCCCCGCCCCCATCGCCGCCACGCGCCAGCGCCGTGCCGCCCGCTCCAGGCGGATGATCTGCGCCCCGCCCGCGACCGCGCCGGGCGTCCCGCCGGTCCGCGCCGCGACGCCCGCCCAGGTGGCGGGGCTCGGCGCCACCGGAGGCGTTGCCACGGCGAGCGGCGCGAGCCGCGCCTCCCAGCTGGCCACGAGGGCGCGCAGGTCCGCATCCCCGTCGAGGGCGCGGGCGAAGGCGGCGCGTTCCTCCGGCGGAAGGGTGCCGAGCACGTATTCGCCGGCCGTGCCGTCCGGATCGTCGGGCCAGGAATGCGGGGTGCTCATGCCGCCTCCAGGCAGCCGCGCAGGCTGATGAGGCCCCGGCGCAGCCACGTCTTCACCGTGTTGACGGGGCAGCCGAACCGCGCGGCCAGTTCCTCCCGCGACCAGCCCTCGCAATAGGCGAGGACGAGGCATTCGCGCTGCGGCACCTCCACCGTGCCGAGGCAATGGGCCAGGGCATCGCGCCGGGCGAGGTCGCCCTCGCCGTCGCCGAGATCGGGCAGGCGTTCCAGCCAGCCCTCCTCGACCTGCGTCAGGCGGGCGGCCTTCTCCTGCCGCAGCCGGTCGATGGCGCCATTCCGGGCGATGGCGACCAGCCAGACGAGCGGGGCGCCGGCCCGTGAGTCATAGCTGCCAGCCCGCTGCCAGATGCGCACGAACACCTCCTGCAGCGTGTCTTCCGCCGCGCCCCGATCCCGAAGGATACGGAGAACGATCCCCAGAAGTTTCGGGGCGGTCTGATCATAAAGGGCGCGCAGGGCCGCCTGATCGCCCCCGGCGACGGCCTCGATCAGCCGCGCCAAATCGCCGTCGCGCTGGGCGCTCCCCAAGGCACTCCCCCCTGCTGCGGCCAAGCCGCTCGGGGCGGCACCATAACCGCGCCCCGGTGAGGGCGCTACGGCACCACCGGCCGGGGGATGATCTCGGCCACAGGCACCTGCGCCCCCTCCGGCGGGCCGGGTGGCGCGGGCTGGGGCGGGAAGGCGCCCTCCCAGCCGCCGCCGAGCGCCTTCGAGAGCGCGACGAAATCCGTCGAGACGGCGGCGTTGGCCTGGGACAGGTTGGTTTCGGCCTGCAGCACCACCTGCGCGTTCTGCAGCACGGTGGTGAAGATCTCGACGCCCTGCGTGTAGCGCGCCCGCGCGAGGTCGAGGCCCCGCCGCGCGTCGACCACCTGCCGGGCGAGCCGCGCCCGGCGGCCGGCATCGCCCTGGAGGGACGCGAGCGCGTTGACGACCTCGTGCCAGCCCTGGAGCACCGCCTTCTGGTAGGCGATGGCCGCCTCCTGCTGCTGCGCCTGCCGCAGGACGAGGTTGGAGCGCAGCCGCCCGCCCTCGAACAGGGGGATCGAGAGGGACGGGCCGATGTTCATGTATTGCAGCGACGAGCCCCGGAAGATCTTGGCCGGGTCGATGGCGTTGACCGTCGGGCTCGCGGTGAGCGTCACGCGCGGGAAGAACTCGGCCTCGGCCTCACCGATCTCGGCAATGGCAGAGTGAAGCGTCGCCTCGGCCTGGCGGATGTCGGGCCGGCGGCGGATCAGTTCGGAGGGAATGCCCACCGGCACCTTCGGCGGCACGGGGGGGACGCCGCGTCCGCCGGTCAGGTCCTGCGCCAGGGCCAGCGGCGGCTCGCCCAGCAGCAGTGAGATCGCGTTGATCTGCTGGATTTCCTGCTGCTGCAATTGCGGGATCTGCGCCTGGATCGCCTCCACCTGCGAGGCGGCGCTCGCCACATCGAGCCCGGTGACGAGGCCCTTCTGCTGGCGGATGCGCACGACGTCGAGGATCTGCTGGTTCACCCGCACGTAGGATTGGTAGATCCGGACGAGATCCTGCGTGCCGCGCAGCTGGATGTAGTCGCGGGCGAGTTCGCCCTGGGCCGAGACCAGGGTGCCCCGGCGCCCCTCCGCCGAGGCCTCGGCCTGGGCCTGGGCGGATTCCACCGAGCGGCGGACCCGGCCCCACAGGTCGAGTTCCCAGGAGGCGTCGAAGCCGAGGGTGTAGCTCTCGAAGCCGTTGGTGAGGGGCGCGGTCGGGTCGGTGCCGCCGGTCAGGCCGCCGAGGGAGTTCGACAGCAGGCCGATCGTGCCGTTCTTGCTGAATTGCTGCCGGTACGCCGAGCCCGTGCCGGACAGCGTCGGCAGGGCCGCCGCCGCGCTGGTGCCGAGCTGCGCCCGGCTCTGGAGCAGGCGGGCGGTCGCCGTCTGCACGTCGAGGTTCTGGGCGGCGATGCGCGCTTCGAGCCCGTCGAGGACGGGATCGCGGAAGGCGCGCCACCACTCGACGTCGGGCGGGGCGTCGGTCGTGCCGCGCAGGAGCGGCAGCGAGGTGTGGACCGGGCGCCCCGGCGCGGGCTCGACATAGGTCGCCGAGGCCGCGACCGTGGGGACGGGGCGCACGAAATCCGGCCCCACGACGCAGCCGCCGAGGAGGCCGGTCGCCCCCAATGCCGTCATTGCGAGCGCAGCGAAGCAATCCAGGGATCCGCCACGCCGTGAAACGTCCCGCTGCCCTGGGTTGCTTCGCTGCGCTCGCAAAGACGGAGTTGCTTGGGCCGGCATCGGCCGGACATTCAGGAGGCGGATCGCCATGTCAGTGCCCTCCGCCGCCGCCGCCCGAGGCGGTCTTGGCCGAGATGAGGAAACAGAACGGCACCACGAGGAAGGCGATGATGGCCGTGTATTGGAAGACGTTGCCGTAGGCGAGGATCGAGGCCTGCTTCATGTAGGTCTGGTAGGTGTGGGCCACCGCCTGCTGGTGAACGGCATCCGCCGCGCGCCCGAGGGAACGCAGCGTGTGCTCGCTCTCCTGGATCAGGGTGTTGTAGCCCTGCCGCAGGGGCGTCATGAAGCCGGAGAGGTGCGCCTGATCCGCCTGCCGCCGCTCGGTGACAGCTGCGGTCGAGAGGGAGATCCCCAGCGAGCCGAACACGTTGCGGAACATCGAGAACAAAGCCGCCCCGTCGCTGCGGTATTTCTGCGGCAGGGTCAGGTAGGCGATGGTCGAGATCGGCACGAACAGGAACCCGAGCGCGGCGGTCTGCATGGACCGCATGATCACCAGGGTCTTGAAGTCGATGTCGGGGGCGAGCTTGCTCGAATACATCAGCGCCACGCCCATCAGCGAGAAGCCGAACATCACGAGATAGCGGGTCTGCACCACCTTCATCAGCTGCCCGACGATGGGGATCAGCACGATCACCACCATGCCGCCGGGCGAGAGGATCAGGCCCGATTGCAGGGCCGGGTAGCCGAGCACGTTCTGCGCGAATTGCGGGATGATCACGGCGCTGGCGTAGAGGGCAAAGCCCATCGCGCCGATGAGTATGCAGCCGATGGCGAAGTTCTTGTCGCGGAACACGTCGAGGTCGATGATCGGCTTCCTCGCGGTGAGCAGCCAGCAGATCGCGAAGAAAACCCCGAGGCCGCCGATGATCGTCATGGTGACGATGAACGGCGAGCCGAACCAGCCGTCGTCCTCGCCCCGGTCGAACACGATCTGCAGGCAGCCGATGCCGATCACGATCAGCGACAGGCCGATGTAATCGATCCCGCGCTTGCGGTTCTTCTTGGCCTGCTCGTGGGGCGGATCCTCCACGAGGATCGAGTTCAGGATCACCGCCAGGATGCCCACCGGCACGTTCACGAAGAAGATCCAGCGCCAGTCGAGGTGCTCGACGAGGTAGCCGCCCAGCGTCGGCCCCAGCACCGGCGCGACGATGGTCGCCACCGCCGTGACGCCGAAGGCCGCGCCGCGCTTGGCCGGCGGGAAGGTATCGAGGATGATCGCCTGCTGGCTCGGCTGGAGGCCGCCGCCGAAGAAGCCCTGCATCAACCGGAACAGGATGATCTGCCCGAGGCTCTGACTGAGGCCGCAGAGCAGCGACGAGACCGTGAACATGCCGATGCAGATGATGAAGTAGCGCTTGCGCCCGATCGTGTCGGACAGCCACCCGGCGATGGTGAGGACGATGCCGTTGGCGACGAGATAGGCGGTGAGCGTGTAGGTCGCCTCGTCGTTCGAGGCGGCGAGCGACCCGGCAATGTAGGGCAGCGCCACGTTGACGATGGTGGTGTCGAGGATCTCCATGAACGCCGCCATCGTCACCACGATGGCGATCAGCCACGGGTTGTAGCGCGGCTTCCAGGCCTGGTCCGACGCGCCGCTCACTTGAGCATCACCGTCGGCTCGACGCTGATGCCGAGCGGCAGCGGCTCATCGGGCTTGAGCCCGGAATCGATCAGGATCTTCACCGGCACCCGCTGCACGATCTTGATGAAGTTGCCCGTGGCGTTCTCGGCCGGGAATGCGGAGAATTTCGAGCCGGAGCCCCGCTGGATCGAATCCACGTGGCCGTGCAGGTCGAGGTCGGGATAGGCGTCGACGGTGATCGTCACCTTCTGGCCGGGCTGCATCCCGTTCAGTTCGGTCTCCTTGTAGTTCGCCGTCACCCAGACATCGGTCGTCACCAGGGACATGACCTGCTGGCCGGAGGAGACGTAGTTGCCCGCGTTGACGTTGCGGCGCGTCACCCAGCCGTCCTGCGGCGCGCGCACCACCGTCCACTCGACGTTGAGCTTGGCCTGATCGAGGCGCCCCTGCGCCTGCTCGATCTGGCCCTCGATCTGCGTGACCTGCTCCTCGGACTGGCCGATATTCTGCTTCACCGGCTCGGCCTGGATGAGGCGGGCCTGGGCCTGCTCCACCTGCGCCTTGGCCTGGGCGAGGTTCGCCGCCGTGGTGTCGACCTCCTGCTGGGTCGTGGCGAGCTTGGGCAGGCTCTTCTGCCGGTCGTAGTTGGATTGCTGCAGTTGCAGGTTCGCCTTGGCCGCGTCGAGATTGGCCTTCGCCAGTTCGAGGGCTGCCGGGAAGTTCTTCTTGGCGATTTCGACGCCGAGCTTCTGGCTGGCCGCCTGAGCCTTGGTCGTATCGAGCTGCCCCTGCGCCTGTTCTTGGCTGAACACAAATTGTCGGGGATCGATACGGAACAACGGATCGCCCTTGTGCACGAATTGGTTATCCGTGACGTCGAGGCTGACGACCTGCCCCGAAACCTGGGGCGCGATGGTGACGATGTTGCCGTCCGTATAGGCGTCGTCGGTGGAAGCCTTGCCACGGGTGGAGAGCCAGTAATAAACGCCGCCGCCGATCAGGAGCAGCACCACCACCGCCGCGATGCCGATGACCAGCGGTCGCCGGCTCTTGCGACGCCGCTCGCCTTCCTCTTGGTCCTTCTTGTGGTCGGACTCATCGTCCTTCTTGTCCTTGGACGCCTGCTGGCCGTCCTTCGACCGGCTGTCCTTCGACTCGCCATCCTTGGACGTCTCGCCGCCGGAGCGGCGCCCGTTCGAGGATTGCTGCTCCTCGCCATTCTCGTCCGCGTCGTCGTCATCCCGGCGGGCGCCCACGTCGAGATAATCCCGACGCCGGGAGCCCGACCGGCCACGCCCCTGGCGCGGCCCGAACGCCTCGTCGTCGCTGTCACGCATTCTGGGCTGCTCGATCCTGGCGCTGGCCGGCAGGCGACAATTGCCGCGGCACAAGCGAACCGTTAAGTACGCTTACTAAGGGGAGTCGCGCAGAAGATGTCAATTGGAGGCGATACACCCCCAAGACGCCGCGACGGGCCGGTGCCCCGGGGTCAGCGGCGCCGGAGCGAGATCCTCGCGGTGGCCGAGCGGACCCTGCTCCGCCAGGGTTTCACCGAGACGACGATGCAGCGCGTCGCGGAGGAGGCGGGAGCCTCGAAGGAGACCCTGTACCGCCATTTCAACAGCAAGGACGACCTGCTGATCGAGGTCGTCCTCGCCCGCACACAGGCGCTAAGGCAGGCGCTGGACGCGAATTTCGAGAGCGGCGCGCCCTTGGCGACGGTGCTGCGCGAGATCGGCCGCAACCTCCTCGCAGCGATGGGAAACGACGAGGTGATCCCCCTCCTGCGCATCGTCGTGACAGAGACGGTGCGGAACCCGGCGCTGGGCCTGGCCCTGTTCACGGCGGGGCCGGAACGGACGACCCGGCGGCTCTCGGCCTATCTCGAGGCGGCGAAAGGCCGCGGGGATTTCCACGGATTAGATGCCGAGCTGGCGGCCTCGCTCTACATCGGCGCCGTCCTGGGCAACGCCTCGCTCATCAACCTGCTGCGCCCGCCCGAGCGCCCGATGGAGGCCGCCGAGATCGACAGGCGGGTCGACGAGGCGGTCGCCCTGTTCCTGGGCCGCTACGGTCAGCCCGCCGAGGTTGGAGCCGGAAGGTAGCCCTTCCCCGTGAGCCATTCCGACAGGCCGCGCTCCACCGCCTCGGGCCATGACGGGCGAGGCTCCGGCTGGTCGGCGATCCACGCCTTCAGCGCCGCCGCCACGGGCTCGGGAAGGTCTGCGCCGAGCTCACGCGCGTTCGCGCCCGCCTTGAGCAGGGCTTCGGCTGCAATTTGCGCGATACTTGCTGCGATCTTCTCCATCGGAGCGAACCGTAACAAGAAGTCCCCAGCATTTCATCACCGCCGCCGCTCCAAAAGCGAAGTGAAACGGCTGAATCGCCGGTGACGCGACAGAATGCCTCCGCCGATGGGAGAAAACGCGCCGGCTGACAGGCGCGGCCGGTTGCCCGGCTTGAAACGTCCCGCCGTTCCGGCGACACCCGTGTCTGGATACGATCCAAACAAGAGACGGGGCGGGAGACGATGGGCGGCACTGAGCCCGGCACCGAGGCGGAAGCCTGTGAGCGCGTGCGCGCGGCGTCGGCCCGGTCGGAGCGCCTGCGGATCGTCGGCGGCGGCACCAAGGCGGGGCTCGGCCGCCCGCCGCAGGACGAGGCCAGCCTCTCGGCGCGGGGCCTGACCGGCATCACCCTCTACGAGCCGGCCGAGATGGTGATCGGTGCCCGCGCGGGCACGACGCTGGCCGAGGTCGAGGCGCTTCTCGCCACGAAGGGGCAGATGTTGCCCTTCGAGCCGGTGGATTACCGGGGCGTGTTCGGCACGGATGGCGAGCCGACCATCGGCGCCGTGGCGGCGATCAACAATTCCGGCCCCCGGCGCATCAATGCCGGCGCCGCCCGCGACAGCCTCATCGGCGTGCGCTTCGTCAACGGGCGAGGCGAGGCGATCAAGTCGGGCGGGCGGGTGATGAAGAACGTCACCGGCCTCGACCTCGTGAAGCTGATGGCCGGCGCCCACGGGACGCTGGGCTTCCTCACCGAGGTGACGTTCAAGGTGCTGCCCGTCAACGAGCGGGTCTCGACCCTGGTCTTCTCCGGCCTCGACGACGCCAAGGCCATCGAACTGCTGGCGGCGGCGCTGTGCTCGCCCTTCGAGCCGACCGGCGCGGCCCATCTCCCCGCCGGGCGCGGGGCGGGGGAGGCTCGCACCCTCATCCGCATCGAGGGATTCTCGGATTCCATCACCTACCGGCTCGGGGAGTTGCGCCGCCTGCTGAAGCGGTTCGGCGCCCCAGAGACCCTGGACGGCGAGGCCAGCGCCGCCCTTTGGCGCGGCGTGCGCGATGCCGCCCCCCTGGTGGAGCCGCGCGGGGACGCCCTGTGGCGGATCTCGACGGCCCCGTCGAAGGGCCCGGCGCTCACGGCCGCCGTCGCGGCCCGGCGCGAGGCGCGCTGGTTCTACGATTGGGGCGGCGGCCTCGTCTGGCTCGCCACTCCGGCGGAAGGCGATGCCGGCGCGGAAGCGATCCGCGCCGCAGTGCGGGCGCAGGGGGGCCACGCGACCCTGGTCCGCGCCCCCGACGCGGTGCGCGCCGCCGTGCCGGTCTTCGAGCCGCTGCCGGAGCCGCTGATGCGCGTCACCGCCGGCATCAAGGCCGCCCACGACGCGGCGGGAATCTTCAACCCCGGCCGGATGTACGCGGGCGTCTGACGCCGTCCGCTCCGGGGATCAGAACGCTCAGGATCCGACAGTGCAGACCAACTTCTCCCTCGCCCAGCTCGCCGATCCCGCCATGGCGGCGTCCGAGAAGATCCTGCGGACCTGCGTGCATTGCGGCTTCTGCACCGCGACCTGCCCGACCTACCTGCTGCTCGGGGACGAGCTCGATTCCCCGCGCGGGCGCATCTACCTGATCAAGGACATGCTGGAGGGCGGCAAGCCGGCGAGCGCCGAGGTGGTCCGCCATGTCGACCGCTGCCTCTCCTGCCTGTCCTGCATGACGACCTGCCCCTCGGGCGTGCACTACATGCACCTCGTCGACCATGCCCGCGCGCATATCGAGACGACCTATCCCCGCCCGGCGGGCGACCGGTTCCTGCGGGCGCTGCTCGCGCAGGTCCTGCCCTATCCCGGCCGGTTCCGCCTCGCGCTCCGGGCCGCGAAGCTCGGCCAGCCGTTCAAGGGGCTCGTCGCCCGCGTGCCGCAGGTCGGCCGCCGGCTCGCGGCGATGCTCGACCTCGCCCCGGCCTCGATGCCGGGCCGCAACCCCACGAACCGGGCCGGCACCTTCCCGCCGAAGGGCGCCGCGACCAAGCGCGTCGCGCTGCTGCGGGGCTGCGCCCAGAGCGTCCTGCGGCCCGATTTCAACGAGGCCGCGATCCGCCTGCTCAACCGCCACGGCGTCGAGGTGGTCCACGCGCAGGAAGGCTGCTGCGGGGCGCTGACCCACCACATGGGCAAGGAGCACTCGTCCCACGCCCTGGCGAAACAGGCGATCGACGCCTGGGACGCCGAGATCGCCAAGGGGCTCGACGCGATCCTCGTCACCGCCTCCGGCTGCGGCACGACGATCAAGGATTACGGTTTCATGTTCCGGGAAGACGCGGCCTATGCCGAGAAGGCGGCGCGGGTCTCGGCGCTGGCCAAGGACGTGACCGAGTTCGTCGCCACCCTGCCGCTGGCGGAGCCGGTGGTGGAGAGCGACCTCGTCGTCGCCTACCACTCGGCCTGCTCGATGCAGCACGGCCAGGGCATCCGCACCGAGCCGAAGGCGCTGCTGAGCCGGGCCGGCTTCACGGTGAAGGAGGTGCCCGAGGGCCACATCTGCTGCGGCTCGGCCGGCACCTACAACATCCTCCAGCCGGAGATCGCGGAGAAGCTGCGGGAGCGCAAGGTCGCCAACATCGAGCGGATCCGCCCCGACGTGATCGCCACCGGCAATATCGGATGCGCCACGCAGATCGGGAAGGGAACGGTCATCCCGATCGTTCACACCGTGGAACTGCTCGATTGGGCGACCGGCGGTCCGAAGCCCGCCGCGCTCCAGGCCATTCGCCCGCATCTCGCGGCTGCGGAATGACAATTGCGTGACGAGTTCGCGCGGCTGGCCCTTGCCAAACCGCTGCTACGGTTTGTAATGGTAAGGACCCCTTTCCGGTCCCGCCGGTCGCAGATGCAACCCGCGGACGCTTCCGAATTCTGATGAGAAAACGGACGCGGCGTCGCAGCGGGTGTGTTGCCCGCGCAAGCGATGGCGGACCACTCACCGGCCGGACGGGTGTCAAACTACGCGGCGTAGTTCGCCGCACAGGAATTCACGACCGGACCAGACCGGTCGAGATGCTTTCGTGAGGTCGGGAGAGGATGGAGGGACGCACAGCACCGCTTGCCGCTGCTCGTGCCCTGCGCGCACGCATGTCGCGTTGCGCCGTCCCCACCATCCGCCCGGCCAGTTTCAACCCCAGGCGCCAAGGGCGCCCTAAGGCGGTTGACGGCACAATCCCATCCCTCCTCCCCGCGGCCTCGGTGACGAGGCCGGCCCCTGGCTCGACGCGTACACGGTCGGGCGAGGCGCCGCCGGGGCTCCGGGCACGGAGCGCGACGTCGGCCGCCATGCCGAGAGTTCGTCATGGCCAACAAGATGCTCATCGACGCGATGCACCCGGAAGAGACCCGGGTAGTCACGGTCCAAGGGTCTAAGGTCGAAGAGTTCGACTTCGAATCCGCCAGCCGCAGGCAGCTGCGCGGCAACATCTATCTCGCCAAGGTCACGCGCGTGGAACCGTCGCTCCAGGCGGCCTTCGTGGAGTATGGCGGCAACCGCCACGGCTTCCTGGCCTTCAACGAGATCCACCCGGACTATTACCAGATCCCCCTGGCCGACCGTCAGGCCCTCCTCGAGGAGGAGGCCCGCGAGGCCGAGGAATACCGCGAGCGCGAGGAGCGCCGCCGCCGCTCGCCCCGCCGTTCGCGCGGGCGCCGGGCCGAGGCGCGCTCGCGCCGTGACGACACGGTGAGCGCCGAAGAGACCGTCTCGGCCGTGGACGGTGAGGCCTTCGCCACCGAAACCTTGCCCGACGCCCTCTCCGACAACGCCGAGGCCGTGCGCGAGGAATTCGCCACCGAGGGTCATGCCGCCGAACCGGCCGCCCACGACGAGCACTCCCATGACGAGCCCGCCCCCGGCGAGCCGGTTTCGGCCGCGACCGAACTCGATTCCGAGGTCCCTCCCGAGGCGGTGATCGCCGTCACGGAGGAGTTGACCGCCGTCGAGGAGGCCCCGGCCCCGTTCGAGTCGGATGAAGCCGACGAGGCGGATGCCGAGGATGAGGACGAGTCCGACGACGAGGAAGACGACGAGGACGAGTCCGACGAAGACGAGGATGAGGGCGACGAGGACGACGAAGGCGAGGACGAGTCCGACGATCCGGACGCCGAGCCCAAGATCGCCCAGGTCGGCGGCAACGGCGACGCGCTCGCCGAGATCCCCGAGCGTCCCCGCGCCCCCCGCCGCCACTACAAGATCCAGGAGGTGATCAAGCGCCGCCAGATCATCCTCGTGCAGGTCGTGAAGGAAGAGCGCGGCACCAAGGGCGCGGCGCTCACCACCTACCTGTCCCTCGCCGGGCGCTACTCGGTGCTGATGCCCAATACCGGGCGCGGCGGCGGCATCTCCCGCAAGATCACCTCGGCGGCCGACCGCAAGCGGCTGAAGGAGGTCGTGGCCGACCTCGACGTGCCGGAGGGGATGGGTGTCATCCTGCGCACGGCCGGCGCCTCGCGCTCGAAGCCGGAGATCGCCCGCGACTTCGAATACCTGATGCGCCTGTGGGAATCGGTGCGGGAGCTGACCCTCACCTCCATCGCCCCGTCGCTGGTCTATGAGGAGGGCTCGCTCATCAAGCGGGCGATCCGTGACCTCTACAACAAGGAATTGGACGAGGTGCTCGTGGCGGGCGAGGACGCCTACCGCGAGGCCAAAGACTTCATGCGGATGCTGATGCCCGACCAGACCAAGGTCGTGAAGCCCTACCGCGACACCACGCCGATCTTCGCCCGCTTCGGGGTCGAGGCGCAGCTCGACGCGATGTTCTCGACCCACGTCTCCCTGAAGTCGGGCGGCTACCTCGTCATCAACCCGACCGAGGCGCTGGTCTCGATCGACGTGAACTCCGGCCGCGCCACCCGCGAGCACGACATCGAGGACACGGCCCTCAAGACGAACCTCGAAGCCGCCGAGGAAGTCGCCCGGCAATTGCGCCTGCGCGACCTCGCGGGCCTGATCGTCATCGACTTCATCGACATGGAGGAGAAGCGGAACAACCGCGCCGTCGAGAAGAAGCTGAACGACTGCCTGAAGAACGACCGCGCCCGGATCCAGGTCGGCCGGATCTCGCCCTTCGGCCTCATGGAGATGAGCCGCCAGCGCATCCGCACCGGCCTGCTCGAATCCTCCTCGATCCCCTGCCCGCATTGCGGCGGCTCGGGCTTCGTGCGCGCCACCGCCTCGGTGGCCCTGCACATCCTGCGCTCCATCGAGGAGGCGCTGCTCAAGTCCGCGAGCCACAACCTCATCCTGCGGACTCGCACGGAGGTGGCGCTCTACATCCTCAACCAGAAGCGCGCGCATCTGCACGAGATCGAGGTCCATTTCGGCGTCACGGTCACCATCGCCGCCGACGAGCGCCTGCCCGCGACCTCGGCCTTCCAGCTGGATCGCGGCGAGCCCGCCCAGCGGGCCGAGGGTCCGGTGACGGGCGTGCGCGCCACGGCCATCTCCCCGTCCATGGAGTTCGAGGACGAGGCCGAGGACGAGACTGATGAGGTCGAGGCCACCGAGACGTCCGAGGCCGCATCCGGTGAGGCGGGTTCCGAAGAGGCGCGCGAGGACGGCGAAGGCCGTCGCCGCCGCCGCCGCCGCCGCCGCCGGGGCGGTCGCACCGAGGGCCAGGAGGCCCGCGAGGGCGGCGCCGACGAGGGTGAGGACGAGGGCGAGGAGGAGCCCGCCGAGGCCGGCGCCTCCGAGGGTGACGAGGAAGCGGCCGAGGCCGCGCCCGGCGCCGAGGGTGAGGATGCGTCTGCCGGAAACGGCGACAAGGGCCGCCGCCGCCGTCGTGGTCGCCGTGGCGGTCGCGGCCGGGTGGAGCGCACCGGCCAGCGTGACGACGAGGGCGAGGCCGAGGCCGGCGAGGCTTCGGACGAGGCCATCTCCGTTGCCGAGGAACCCGTCAGCGCCGAGACCATCGAGGCCGTCGCGGAGCCGGCGCCGGCCCGCACCGTCGCGCCTGCGGCGGAGCAGCCGGTGACGGCCGAAGAGGTCGCGCAGGCGACAGCCGAGCCCGCGCCGGACACGGATGCCGCGCAAGCGCCTGCGGAGACGGCCGCTCCGGCTCCCGCCGAGCCGCCGACCGAACCCGTCGCCGTCGTCTTGACTCCGCCCTCCGACCCGTCCCGTCCGAAGCGGGCAGGCTGGTGGTCGCGCACCAAGGCTGCGCTCACGGGCGAGTGATCGACCTCAAAGGTATTCGTCCCGGTAAGCCTTCACTTACCGGGACAACACCGAAGCATTCGTCGACGGCTGCGGCTGAACCCTCCCGCCTGGCCAGTCGAATGGTATGCCAGATATCATAAGTTACGCCCGATCACGTGCAACCCATCTTGCGCGTGAACTTTTCCTTCATAGACATGCGGCACAGTTTCGGGCGCGTTTCCGAAACTGAAGTTGAGCTGCCGGATGTTTGGCCTCCAGAGAAAAGCCCAGCCGGTCGACCAGGCCCCCGCCCTTCGGCCTGTTCCCGTCAGCGAAACGCCGGTCGTCACCCTCGCGCCGGTTCCCGCGCCGGTGATCGATCGCGAACTGATGGGCCTGCCCGGGCGCCTGTCGGCGGCGGCGTCCGAGGCCGGCACCTCCCTGGGCTGGATGGCCTACGATTCCACCGGCATGGCCGAGCAGGCCCGCCTGATGGCGGCGGCCACCGAGGAACTGGCCGCCACGACCCGTGAGATCGCGGCGCGCTCCGCCGACGTGGCGAGCAGCTCCGAGGCGGCGAGCGGCGGCATCGCGGCCTGCGCGGACGACATCCATCGCGCCTCCGACGGTATGCGCCGGATCGAGGGCGGCGCCGACGAGATCGGCCGCCGCCTCGACGGGTTTTCCCAGGCCGCCGCGCGGATCGAGGAGATGGCCGGCGCCATCGCCGCGATCTCCGGCCAGACCAATCTTCTCGCCCTGAACGCCACCATCGAGGCTGCCCGGGCCGGCGCGGCGGGACGCGGCTTCGCCGTGGTTGCCGCCGAAGTGAAGGCGCTCTCGGCCCAGACCGCACGCGCGACCGACGAGATCCACCAGCGCATCAAGAGCCTGCGGGACGAGATGTCCGCCATGCGCGAGGCCGTGAGCCAGAGCCGCGAAGCGGTGAAGTCCGGTGCCCTGGCGATGTCGCAGGCCAGCGCTCGCGTCGAGACGGAGAGCGCCAAGGTCGCGAGCGTGTCCGCCGAGATGCGCATGGCCTCCAGCCTCCTCGACCAGCAGATCCAGGCCACGAGCGAGATCGCCGACAGCGTCGGCCGGGTCTCGGCGGGCGCCGACAAGGCCCACAAGGAGATCAGCGACGCCATCGACCGGATCGACCGGATCGAGACCCTCAGCCAGACCCTCCTCGACAAGCAGAAGGGCGACGAGATCGAGCTTCGCCGCGCCCGCCTGCCTGCCGATTGCGCGGCTTGGCGCCGCCGCCTTGCCACGGTCCTGATCGGCATGCGCCCGGCCGATGCCGACCAGGGCGAGATCGCCCCGCACCCGGCCTTCCACGGCCCGGCGGAGACGGCCCTCGCCAAGGCGCGCGCCGAGTGCCGGGCGATGATGACCCACGTCCAGGCCTCGCGCTGGGACGAGGCCACCGCCGCGTTCCAGGCCTTCGAGGCGGCCATTGCGACCGCGCAGGCGGCGGTTTAGGCGGCCTCCGGCTTGGCTCCGCCCGGCGGGAGGTAATCCTCCACCGGTTGGGCGGGGCCGCTGCGCAGCAGCGTGTAGAGGAACGGCACCAGAAGCAGCGTGGCGGGCGTCGCGAAGGCGATGCCGCCCATCACCGCGCGGGCGAGCGCCGCGTTCTGCTCTCCGCCCTCCCCCGTGCCCAGCGCCATCGGGATCAATCCCAGGAACATCGCCGAGGCGGTCATCAGCACCGGCCGCAGGCGCGTCTCCCCCGCCGCGATGGCGGCCTCGGCGGCGCTGCACCCGGTCGCCTCCCGGTGCTCCTTGGCGAAGGTGACGAGCAGGATCGAGTTCGCCGAGGCGATGCCCACCGACATGATCGCCCCGAAGATCGAGGGGATCGAGAAGGTCGTGCCCGTCACGAACAGGCCGGTGGTGATGCCGCAGAAGGCGATGGGCAGGGCGGCGATGACCACGAACGGGTCGCCCCAGCTCTGATAGTTCACCGCCATCAGCAGGTAGACGGCGATCAGCGCGATGCCGAGGCCGATGCCCAGCCGCAGGAACGCCGAGCGCATGTTCTCGATCTGGCCGCGCACGGTGATCTTGTCCGGGGCGCTCAGGTTCTTCTGCTCCTCCTGCACGATCGTATCGATCTCGCGGGCGACGGAGCCGAGGTCCCGGTCCTGCACCGAGGCGAAGATGTCGAAGGTCGGCTGGATGTTGACGTGGTTGATCACCGTCTGCGTCGGCACGCGCTTCATGTCCGCGACGCTGGACAGCAGCGTCAGCACCCCCGGCCCCGAGCCCGAGGTGGCGGCGGCGCGCACGAAGAGCGGCGTGTTGCGCAGGTCCGTGAGGGAGGCGTTGCGGTATTCCGGCGTCTGCACCCACAGCTGGTAGGGGATGCCGGTCTTGGGGTCCGGCCAGAAGTTCGGCGTGACCTGATAGCTGCCCGAGAGCGAGATGTTCATGTTCTGCGCCACGGATTGCTCGGTGAGCCCGAGTTCCGAGGCGAGCCGCCGGTCCACGTCCACGTAGAATTGCGGGACGTTGACGATCTGCTGAAGATGCACGTCCACGAGGCCTTTCGTGTCGCGCAGGCGGCGGACGATGTTCTGGGCGACCTCCAGGTCCTTCTCCTTGTTGCGGCCCGACACCTGGATGTCGATCGGCGTGATGACACCGAAGTTCAGGATCTGGGTGATGATGTCGGCCGGCTGGAAATAGACCGTCAGGTCGGGAAAGCGCTGCATCAGCACCTCGCGCAGGCGCTTCTTGTAGCCCGCCACCGAGCCGTGCTCCTCCTTGAGGCTGATGAGCATCTGCCCGTCGTTGTAGGACACGAACGACCCGTCCGAGAAGGCGAAGTTGTAGTTGATCGACGGCACGCCGATGTTATCGAGGATCTGCTCCAGCTCGTGCTCGGGGATCACCTCGCGCACCACGTCCTCGACCTGCGCGAAGACCTGCTGCGTCGTCTCGATGCGAAGCCCGGCGCGGGCGCGCAGGTGCATCGTCATCTGGCGGGATTCGATGTCGGGGAAGTAATCCTGCCCCGTGAACACGAACAGCGTGCCGCCGAGCGCCAGCACGCAGACGGTGATGATCGCGGTCACGACGCGGTGCCGCAGGGCGGCGTGGAGCAGCCCGACATAGCCGCGATGGAAGCGGGTGAAGCGCGCCTCGAAGCCCCGGTGGAAGGCGCCCGCGAAGCGCATCAGCGGCGCCCCCACGGCGCCGACGACCCGGCCGATCCGCGTCCGGCGGGGGGCCTCGCCCTTCTCGTGCCGGTTCTTGGCGTGCTTGGCCGCGTATTCCGGCGCCACGATCACGTCGATCAGCAGGGGCACCAGGGTCCGCGACAGCAGGTAGGAGGTCAGCATCGCGAACACGACCGCGAGCGCCTGCGGGGTGAACAGGTATTTCGGCGTGTCGGTGAGGGCGAAGACAGCGGTGAAGGCCGCGCAGATCGACAGCGTCGAGATCAGTGCCGGCTTGGCGATGCCGGCCGCGCCGTGAACCACGCTCTCCCGGAACTCCTCGCCCTCCTCGAACAGCCGATAGGTGTTCTCGATGGCGACCGTGGCGTCGTCCACGAGGATACCCACCGCCAGGGCGAGGCCGCCCAGCGTCATGATGTTGATGGTCTGGCCGAGCGCCGCCAGCACGGCCAGCGAGGTCATCACGCAGAGGGGGATCGAGATCAGCACGACGAGGGTCGAGCGCCACGAACCCAGGAACAGCAGGATCGCGAGCCCGGTGAGCGCGGCGGCGATGGCCGCCTCGTGCAGCACCCCCTCGATGGCGTTCGACACGAAGACCGACTGGTCGAACAGCAGCTTGATGTTCATGCCCTCGGGGGCGGCGGCCTGGATCGTCGGCATCGCCGCCTTGACGTTGTTCACGACGCTGAGCGTCGAGGCGTTGCCGTTCTTGATGACCTGCATCAGCACGGCCTGGCTGCCGTCGGCGCGGACCACGTTGATCTGCGGCGGTCCGCCGTCGCGGACGAAGGCCACGTCGCGCACCAGCACCGGCTGCCCGGCCACGATCTTGATCGGCGCGGTGTTCAGGGTCTCGATGGAGGGCGGCGTCGCGTTGAGCTGGATCGGGTATTGCTGCTCGCCGATCTTGGCGAGACCGGACGGGACGGTGAGGTTCTGCTCCGTCATGGCGTTGGTGACGTCGAGCGGCGTCAGGCCGAGCGCTTGGAGGGCGTTGAGGTCGAGATCGACCATGATCTGGCGCGGCGCCCCGCCGAACGGCGCGGGCAGGGTCGAGCCCGGCACCTGCGCCAGGGTCTGGCGGATGCGGTACTGGGCGTAATCGTAGATCTCGTTGAGGCTCTGGCTGGCCGAGGACAGGGCCAGCTGGATCACCGGCACGGAAGAGGCCGAGTAGCGCACGATCACCGGCGGCTGGATGCCCGGCGGCATCGCGGCGCGGATGGAGTTCGTGGACGACACGACCTGCGCGATGGCGAGGTCGATGCTCACGCTCGGATCGAAATAGATCCGCTGGACCGCCGTGCCCTGCAGGGTGGTCGATTCCATGCGGCGGATGTTGTTGACGTTATTGGAGATGCCGAACTCGGCATAGGTCGTGACGCGGGTCTCCATCTCCGGCGTGGACAGGCCGGTATAGGTCCACACCACCACGACGACGGGGATATCGACGACGGGCAGCACATCCTTGGGCATGACGACGATGGCGCCGAGCCCGCCGAGCATCATCAGCACCGCGAGCACGTAGGTCGTGATGCGGAACTTGAGGGCGTAGAGGACGAGGCCCATGCGATCTCCCGGCCCCCCGGACGTGCGAGCACCAGGGTGAGCTAACCCGCCCGGGCCGACAAGTACCGAGCCGCGATGCCGCAGGGATCACTGCCCGGGAGCGGAGTCGATCTTCAGGCGTGACCCCCGCCGGGGTGGGCAAATCGCCTTCAGGGCAGCCCAGGCCTCGTCATCGAGGATCGAATGCGTTTTACGGTCGGCCAACGCCTGCGCACGGATCGCGGCGGCTCGGTCGCGTGTGAATGGGTGGCTGCGTAAGAACGCCGGGGGTCCGGCTTCGTCCGGATCGATCCGTTCGAGGAATGCGGCAAGGGCGGTGGCGTCCGCTCCCGCCGTTTTCATGGTTCGGGCCGCGAAAGCGTCCGCTGCGCCCTCGGCCGCGCGCCCGTATCGCGCTGTGACAACCTCGTTGCCCAGGGCGACGAGGACGGTCGCCCCCGAGACGTCGCCCATGAAGAACCCGAGCAGAAGGGATCGCCCCAATTGTTGGAGCATCAAGCGCGTGGGGTCGCGTGCCGCCACGTGGCCAAGTTCGTGCGCGATGACGCTTGCCAACTCGTCGGCGCTCCGCGCGCGGGCGACCAGCCGTGAGGTGACGATGATGTTGCCCCCGGGCAGGGCGAAAGCATTGGCCGAGGGCGACTCGAAGACCCGCACATCGACCTCGACGGGCGGCAGGTGGAGTGCCGGATCCCAGGCCGCGATCTTGAGGGAAGCGACCATCTGGTCGAGGGCGGCAGACCCCGCCGGTTCCATGCATTCCTGCGATGTGAGCAGCGTGGCGGTGAGTTGCTTCCGGGCCACTTCGGCCACCCGGCGCTCGAAACTGAGCGGGATCGCAGGCACGATGAAATCGACGAGGATCGGCAAGCCGTAGACCGCAAACACCAGCAGCGCCACAGCAGCCGCAATGCTGCCACCGATGAGCCGGTAAGGAACCCGGTCGCGGGAGCGGAGCTCGGGCGAGGCCGCCTTGATCGCCGCGCCGATAGCCTCATCGCGCAATTCGAGTCGTTCGCTGTCCTGGGCCGGGCCAACCCTCATGAAGGAGCCAACGGTCTCGGAAGCGCGCAACTCCCGACAGTCCCACGCGCGCTGCACGGGGCCATCCAGGATCAGCCGCCCGCCCGCCACGCGGACGGAGACGGGAATGGGCTTGGCGCTCGCCCCGTTGAAGAAGATCCCTTCGCCCACGACGTCCGGCGGTGCGACATCCTTCGCATCGCCATCCGGCAAGGCGACAGGATGGCCCCGCCGGACCATCGGGAACTTGCCGGCGAAGCGCCAGCGGCGAGCCATGGCCTGACGCTCGCTCTAGAAGCCGATTTCGATCCCGCCGGGATCGACCGCGTCCGCAACGCCCTCGGCGAAGCGACCGCCGACCTTGCGAGTCGAGACCGTCACGTCCGCAAGGGCCTCGGCACCGCTGATCGACAACGATCCGACGACGATCGCAAGTCTCCCCACTTGCAGGAAGCGGAAGTAAAACCAAGAGACCAAGAGAATGAATACGGCGTAGCAAAATGCAACATACACGTATACATATTGCGCTATGTCGATTTCCAACTTCATTTTTGAAAGGATGATCCCCGCCACGAAACCCAACACGATCATCAAAGAGAATGTCATCGCGATAGAAAAATAGAAAAAGAAACTATTGATGTATATTTCAGTTGCTGAAAGTTTCGAATTCAACTGCGTACCGCCGACCTTTACCGCAGAACAGAAAGAACGGGTTTCTCTCGCTCGATAATACGGCGTCAAGACAATCCACAACGCAAAAGAGCCAGCGGCAGTGAAAATTATCGCCCTGATTGTGGGCTTTGGCAAAGTCTGGATGTAATATACATACAACATAGTAGCGTTTTCACTGATCGACTCACCTTGAAGCGCCGCCATTGGAATTTTAAAATTGTTAAAAATGATCAATGCAACAGCACAGCCGAGAATGGGAAGCACACCCAGCGCGTAGACGATCAACCAATGACCGATGAGGCTCTGGCCCCTGGCATCGGATGCGAAGCGAGCTTCGCCGAGCAGGGTGTGGCCCATGCGATAGCGCTCAAGGCTTGCGCGCATGAACGGATAGGCCACACCAAGTGTGACCAGAGTGATGAGGGTCCAGCCGGTTGCCAGCGCGGTGTAGGCCAGAGCCGACCCGTCCTGCTGGAACCCGATGCCGCGCCAGAGCGTCCGCGAGGCGATGTAGCGCCGCGCCCGATATCGAGCGAACTGAACGAGCAGGAAGAGCAGGATGTACACGGTGAGGTAGCCGAGTATCGGATCCGGCAAATACATCGTGGCGATGAACGCACCGATGTAAACTGGGAGCAGAACCGCGATGGCGACGAGGAATCCGAGCAGAAGCTCATGCGCCTTGCCCACGTACTCGACGGGTGAGCCATCGATGAAGGCCCGAGCCCATAGGTTCTTCCGAAGCGCCGTCGTGAACCAGAAACGGTAGATCCCGACCGTCAGCAAGGTCAGGATCACACCCTTGATGATGAACCAGAAAGAACCCTCGGTGGATTCATCGTAGTGAATCGCAGCGTGGCCGCTTGAAGTGACGGGTGCGGCCAGGATTGACGTGGACATCGGCGACCTCGATGCGCAGAGCCGCGCAATCGGGTCCGCCGATAACGGAAACGACTTTCCACAACAAGCAATCTAGGATTGATTTCCCGACGATTACCTCAGCAGCGCCGACTTCTCCACTTCCAGCGCATTCGCAATCTCGTCGAGCGCCGTGTGCTCGACCGCGCTGATGCCGTCGAAATCGGCCACGTCCGCCGCGATCAGGAACACGTCCTGCCGCTGCTCGATGGGCCGGTCGGCGATGGCCGAGGCGGCGCGGAGGTTCTCGATCCGGCCGGCGCGGGTCTTGGCGCGCGCGATGGCCTCGTACAACTCCTGCTCGACACGCAGGGTGTCGTAGGACTTCTCGAGGATCGGGTTGGCGCGGATGCCGACGATGGCGGCCTCGACCTCCTCCTCCGCCACGTCGCCGTCCGCGACGATGACGTTGGCCGCCGCCGAGACGGCCGCCTGAAGGAACAGGGCATCGCCGGCATAGGACATGATGGTCCGGCCGAAGCGAAGGATGGCGTCCTGGAAAATACTCATGCCCCTCTCCCGTTGATCCGAGATGGCGGGAGAAGGGCGCTCTGAGTCAAGCGTGGCCTCAGCAACAGCGGAAGCCTGAGGTGTTGCCGACGCCGAAGCGGGCGTTCTCCCGGTTGCGGAAGAACTCCGTCTCGGTCATCGGCTCCCGGTCGGGATGGGTGCGGCGGATATGCTCGGCATAGGCGGAATAGTCGCCCTGCCCCACCATCAGCCGCGCCCCGTCGCAGACGCATTTCGTCAGCGTCCGCAGCTGGTTGCGAAAGCCCTGCGCCGGCATCACCGCCTCACTCCGCCGCCACCATGCGCGGCTCGGTCTCCAGCGCGGTCCAGCGGTCGGCGCGCAGCGCCTTCACGCAGGCCATGATGCCGAAGACCGCGATCGCCACCACGAGCGCGATGAACAACGCGGCCAGCACCGCGTCGATCCGGTCGTTGAGGATGATCTGGCTCATCTGGGCGTCGGTCTTGGCCGGCGCCAGCAGCTTGCCCTCGGCGGCGGCCGTCGCGTAGCGCTCGGCGTGCGCCAGGAAGCCGATCTTCGGGTCGGCCGAGAAGATCTTCTGCCAGCCGGCCGTCAGGGTGCAGATGCACAGCCACACGGTCGGGATGATCGTGACGAAGGCGTATTTTTCGCGCTTCATCTTGAAGATCACCACCGTGCACAGCGTCAGCGCCACCGCCGCCAGCATCTGGTTCGAGATGCCGAAGAGCGGCCACAGGGTGTTGATGCCGCCCAGCGGATCCGTGACGCCCTGGTAGAGGAAGTAGCCCCAGGCGCCGACCGAGATCGCGGTCGCGAGGATACTCGGCACCCAGGCGTCCGTGCGTTTGAAGCCCGGCGCGACGAGCCCCACGAGGTCCTGCACCATGAAGCGGCAGGCCCGGGTTCCCGCATCGACGGCGGTGAGGATGAACAGCGCCTCGAACAGGATGGCGAAGTGGTACCAGAAGGCCATCATCGCCTTGCCGCCGATGGCCGACGAGATGATGTGCGCCATGCCCACCGCCAGCGTCGGGGCGCCGCCCGCGCGGGAGATGATGGTGTGCTCGCCGACATCGGCGGCGGTCTGGGTGATGACGTCGGGCGTCGTGGCGAAGCCGAGCTTGGTCACGGCGGCGGCGGCGGTCTCCGGCGTGGTGCCCACGAGGGCCGCCGGGGAGTTCATGGTGAAGTACACGCCGGGGTCGATCACGCAGGCCGAGACCAGCGCCATGATCGCCACGAAGGATTCCATCAGCATCGCGCCGTAGCCGACAAAGCGGGCATCGAGTTCGGTGGCGATGAGCTTCGGCGTGGTTCCCGACGAGATCAGCGCGTGGAAGCCCGAGACCGAGCCGCAGGCGATGGTGATGAACAGGAACGGGAACAGGCTGCCCGCCCAGACCGGGCCGGTGCCGTCCACGAACTTGGTCATCGCCGGCATCTGCAGGTGCGGGGCCACGACGGCGATGCCGAGCGCGAGGCCGACGATGGTGCCGATCTTCAGGAAGGTCGAGAGGTAGTCGCGCGGGGCGAGCAGCAGCCACACCGGCAGCACCGAGGCGACGAAGCCATAGCCGATCAGCATCCAGCACAGCTGCGTGCCGGTGTAGGTGAAGGCCGGCGCCCAGACCGGGCTCGCCGCCACCTGCCCACCGCCGAAGATCGCGGCCATCAGCAGGACGAAGCCGACGACGGAGACTTCGCCGATCTTACCCGGCCGGATGTAGCGGGTGTACAGGCCCATGAAGAAGGCGATCGGGATCGTGGACATCACCGTGAAGGTGCCCCACGGGCTCTCGGCCAGCGCCTTCACCACGATCAGCGCCAGCACCGCCAGCAGGATGATCATGATGAGGAAGGTGCCGAACAGGGCGATGACGCCCGGCACCGCCCCGAGTTCGGCGCGGATCAGCTCGCCCAGCGAGCGCCCGTCCCGGCGCATGGAAACGAACAGGACCATGAAATCCTGCACGGCGCCCGCGAGGACGACGCCCGCCAGGATCCACAGCATGCCGGGCAGGTAGCCCATCTGCGCGGCGAGCACCGGGCCGACCAGCGGGCCGGCGCCCGCGATGGCCGCGAAATGGTGGCCGAACAGCACGCTCTTGTTGGTGGGGACGTAATCGAGCCCGTCGTTGTGGCGCAGGGCCGGGGTCTCGCGCTTGGCGTCGAGGCGCATCACCTTGTCGGCGATGAACTTCGAGTAATAGCGGTAGGCGATCAGGTAGACGCAGACCGCCGCGACCACGATCCAGAGGGCATTCACGGCCTCGCCGCGCTCGACGGCCACGATGGACAGGGCGGCGGCGCCGAGCGCCCCGACGAGGGCCCACGGCCCGTGCTTCTGAATGGCGGTCATGGCGTGGCCTCCCCGGCCCACACTCGAACGACCCTGACAGGGCCTGTGATCTGGCCTGCGTTCTGCCGGAATTTTTACGGCGTGCAAAGATTTTCAGGCGGCCGGACGCGGACAAACGGCGGGGCGTTGTCGCCGTGACTCCCCCTCTCCCCGCAGGCGGGGAGAGGGGAAACCGCCCTTCATCCAAACGTGATTTTTCCCGTTCGGCCCCAACCCCCACCCTGTCGCCCCCGCCGGCTTGCGCTATAGGTCGAGCACCTGCCGGGCATAGGCAGGGGAAAGCGGGCCGCTCCAAATGGCCCGCTTCGTGCGGGTGGAGACGAATGATGGCCAAGGTCGCTTTTCTGGGACTCGGCGTGATGGGCGGCCCGATGGCCGGGCACCTCGCGAAGAAGGGCCACGATGTCACGGTCTACAACCGGACGGGCGCCAAGGCGGAGGCCTGGGTGAAGGCGCACGGCGGCGCCCATGCGGCCACGCCGCGCGAAGCCGTGAAGGGCGCCGCGATCGTCTTCGCCTGCGTCGGCAACGACAACGATCTGCGCAGCGTCGTGCTGGGTGAGGACGGGGCGCTGGCCGGCATGGAGCCGGGCGCGGTCTTCGTGGACCACACCACCGCGTCGGCCGAGGTCGCCCGCGAACTCGCCGGCGCCGCGCAGGAGAAGGGCCTCGGCTTCATCGACGCCCCCGTCTCCGGTGGGCAGGCCGGCGCCGAGAACGGCGTCCTGACGGTGATGTGCGGCGGCGAGCCCGAGACCTATGCGAAGGTCGAGGAGGCCATCAAGAGCTTCGCCCGCGCCTGCCGGCTGATGGGTCCGGTCGGCTCCGGCCAGCTCACCAAGATGGTCAACCAGATCTGCATCGCGGGCCTCGTGCAGGGCCTCTCGGAGGGCGTGCACTTCGCCAAGCGCGCGGGCCTCGATGTCGAGGCCGTGCTCGATGTCATCTCGAAGGGCGCCGCCGGCTCCTGGCAGATGGAGAACCGCGGCAAGACCATGAACGAGGGCAAATTCGACTTCGGTTTCGCCGTCGACTGGATGCGCAAGGATCTCGGCATCCTGCTGGACGAGGCGCGGCGCAACGGCGCCAAGCTCCCGGTCTCGGCCCTGGTCGATCAGTTCTACGCCGAGGTGCAGGCGATGGGCGGCAACCGCTGGGACACGTCGAGCCTCGTCGCCCGCCTGGAACGCTGACGGACGAGGGCGCGGCGGCAGCGGATCAGCTGTCGCTGCCGAGCCCCAGGCCGCGAATGATGTCGCCGATCGGATCGATGCGGTTCGCCGCCGGCTTCGGCGCGGGGGCGACCGCCGAAGGCTGGGCCACCTGGGCGAGGGCGGCCTGACGGACCGGCGCAGGACGCTGCGAGAGCTTGCGGCGGTGGACACCGGCCTTCCGGCGATGCTCCGGCGCGGCTTCCGCCGTCCGAACCGGGGCCGCCGTCTCGGCGCGGGCCGACGTCCAGGCCACGGGAGCCGGCACCGCCTGCGGGGCCTCCGCCTGGACGACGGGGGCGGGGATGGAAACCGTCGGCGCGGCGGGCGGGTTGACCCAGGCTTGGTCCGCCACCGTCGCGACGGGCCGCGACGGGTATGTCGTGGGCTCGAAATTGCCCGGATGCAGGATATGCGCTGCGGCGAGGAGGCCGAAAGCTGCAATCGCTGTCGTGGCGATGGTGGACTTGAAGTGTTCCATGCCGCTTCAACGTGAGGCCAAGCTAATGGTTCCGCTTGGCCCGCACCTAGACTGGGCAAGGACAGTCTTCCTCTGCGGAGCGGGCAGAGACTACCCGGTCGGCTTGGCCCGACGCGGGTCCGCGATGGAGCAGCCGTGGTCCATGATGTCCTCGGCGCTGGCCTGTCGTCCGCGATAGGCGAGCAGGATCAGCCCCGGTTCCGGGTCGTTGGGCCGGGTCGCCACCGCCGCGAAGGTGGTCCGCGTCAGGTCGCGGCGTCCTGGGAGCGTCGTGAGGGCGGCGAAGGGATTGAACGTCTCGAGATCGGCCGCGCGCACCCGCATCGCCTGGAAGCGGTCATAGGCCAGCGGCACCGGGAACGGCGCCCAGGTCCTGCCGACGGCGCGGCCGTGGGCGTCGAGGGCGTCGAGCACCTTCGGCCGCAGGCAATCGAGATGGATGTGCAGTTGATCCTGGCTGCGTCCGCGCGCCGAGTTCACCGCGAGGCCGATGTCGCCCTCCGGCACGTGTTTCGGGAGCGAATCCGTCACGAAATGCCGAGCCGCGAGTGCGGCTTTCCAATACGACACCCCGCGCGCGCCGCGCAGGGGTGAGGATTCGAGCCCCGATACCGTATCGGTCGGCATGACGACGATGTGCGTCGGCTCGCCCGGCGCCCGCAGCACCGCCGTGCCCGGCCGCTCGCCGCCACCGAGGTCGACGTCGAGGCAGGGGAAGGTGCGGTTGGCGAGCCGTTTGGCGAGCACGCAGGTCTTGAGCGCCATCCACAGCACGTCGCGGGTCGGGTCCGACCCAGCCGAGGCGGGGTAGGCGACGACCAGCCCGATCAACCCCGCCGTCAGCGCGATCCGCCGCCCGCGCCGCGGATCAGTGGTCATGCTCGTGGCTGTGCGAATGGCCGTGATCGTGGTGGTGATCATGCGTGTGCGCATGGTCATGGGAATGGCCGTGATCGTGGGCGTGATCGTGACCATGCGAATGGCCGTGATCGTGGTCATGATGATCGTGCCCATGCGCGTGGTCATGATGTTCGTGGCCATGGTCATGCCCGTGATGGTCATGCCCGTGATCGTGGCCGCAGGTGCTGTGGTCGTGCGCGGCCTTCTCCGGGCGGAAGGCGCGGGTCACCGGGGTCGCGAGGCAGCCCTGACCGCGCACCAGTTCGGCATTCGCCGGCGAGGCGGGGATGTGGAGAGCGTCGGTGCCGATCTCCGCGTCGACATGGTTGCCGCCGAGTTGCCATGCGAGGCGCATCAGCCGGGCCGGATTCTCGGCGCGCACTTCGAGGAGCGGTTCGGCCGCCGCCTTCACCACGACGAGGCGCCCGTCGTCCAGGCGCAGGGCGTCGCCGTCTTCCAGCGAACCGGCCTTGGGCAGCGCGACCTCGAAGGCGAGGCCGCCTGCGGCGGTGAGGCTCGACGGCAGGGCGGCCCTCGCGCCATGGTCGAGCTCGACCGTATCGGCGATGCGGTCGGCCCGCACGGCCGGGCGGCGGACGATCGTGGTGGCTTTCAGCATGGGAGCCTCGAAATCCGGCGGCAGCCCGGGCAGGCCGCCTTCCCGGTGGCATAGGGCGGGAGGATGACAGGACGCAACTGCCCCGTTCACAGTTCGGAACCTTGGCCGTAGGGATGGCGTTGTGTTCCTGCTAAGCTCGATTCGCAGCCAAAACGGCTAAAGCCAAAACGGATGCACAGGGGAGTTGTAGAGACATGAAGAAGACCATCGCGGCCGCCCTCGCCGGCCTTGCGGCGCTCTCGCTCGGCGCCTGCAACACGCCCGAGGACCGGGCTCTCGGCGGCGCGGGCCTCGGCGCGCTGGCCGGTGCGGCCATCGGCGGCGCGGCGACCGGCCGGGCCGGCGGCGCCCTGGCGGGTGCGGCCATCGGCGGCGCGGGTGGCGCCATCGTCGGCGCCTCGACCGCGCCGCGCTGCCCCTACGGCACCTACCGTGACGCCTACGGCAACGTGTACTGCCGCTAAATCCTGCTCGGCCGGGCGCCATCCCGGCCCTTCCACCCCGGGCGCCGCCGGTCTATCCGATGGCGGCCGGGGCCATCCCGGCGGATGACGCCATAGCCGCCCCATGAGTCACGACAGCCGGACGCCTTCGCCTCGCGCCTCCGGAATCTGGGGCAAGCTCGGCGGCGCCGGCATCGGGCTGGCGGTCGGAGGCCCCCTCGGCGGGCTGATCGGCGGCGTGGCCGGCCACTTCCTCGTCGACAGGGTCGGCGCGCCCTTCGGCCCGACCCCGCGCGACGTGATCTTCACCACCGGACTCGTGGCGCTGGCGGCCAAGATGGCCAAATCGGACGGCGTGGTCGCACCCTCCGAGGTCGAGGCCTTCGCCCGCGTGGTGCATGTCGAGCCCTCGGCCCAGGCCGGGGTGACGCGCCTGTTCGACCTCGCCAAGCGCACCACCGACGGCTACGAAGCCTATGCCCACCAGCTCGCGGCGACCTTCGGCGACGAGCCGGCCCTGCTGGAGGACGTGCTCGACGGCCTGTTCCAGATCGCAGGCGCGGACGGGGCGATCCACGCGGCCGAGGAGCGGTATCTGCGCGCCGTCTCGGCGATCTTCGGCTTCGACGAGGCCGCGTTCCGGCGCATCGCCGCGCGGCATGTCCGCCTAAAGGACGATCCCTACGAGGTGCTGGGCCTGGAGCGCAGCGCCGACGATGCGGCGGTGAAGGCCCGCCACCGGAGCCTCGTCTCCGAGCACCATCCCGACCGGGCGCTGGCCCGTGGCCTCCCCCCGGAGGCCGTGGCCATCGCCAGCCAGCGCCTCGCGGCGATCAACGCGGCCTACGATCTGGTCGCGGCGGAGCGGGGGTTACGGTAGGGCCGTCGCGGCGCACGACAGGGTGCGCACGGGATAGAGGGCCATGCGCCGGTCCTCGGTCATGAAGATCGCCTCCTCCGCGATGGCTTGCGCGACCAGCAGATGATCGAACGGGTCGCGGTGGGCCGGATCGACCGGCAACCGGTCGAGGCCGAGCAGATGCTCAACGGCGAGATCGAGACGCGAGAAGCCGCCCTCCTCCACGGCGGCGGTGATCGCGCGGATATCGGCCTGGAGCTTTCCGATGCGGGCCTTCAGCACGATCTCCCACAGGGAGACGATGCTGACGAGGACGTCGTTGCCTGGATCGGCGATCAGGTCCCGCGCAAAGTCACCGAGCGAGGGATCGTCGCTCAGCCACCACAGCAGGGCGTGAGTGTCGAGGAGAAGCTTCACTCCTCGCCTTCCATGGCCGCGACGACATCCGCCGGGAGGGTGTCGAAATCGGGCGCCAGAACGATCTGACCACGGAGGGCGCCGGGGCGGCGCGGCGGCCGGGCGGCGAGCGGCGGCGGCCGGATTTCGGCCAGCACCTCACCGTTCGACGTGACCAGAAAGGTCTCGCCGTCGCGGGCCTGCCGCAAATACCCGGAGAGGTGCTCGCGGAAGGCACGGATTCCCACTTGTTGCGACGGCACGGTTTGCTCCCAAAGTGTACGCACTATGCGTACACGAGGCTGGAGCGTCAATCGCGTCGCGCATCCATCGTGCTAAGGAGCCTCGCTCAGACGAGGTTTAGATGACCCTCACCCCCGACACCCCCCTCGCCCGCAAGGTGGCGCCCTCCCCGAACCAGGGGGACCGGCGAGGCCTGCGGCCGGACATGCTGATCCTGCACTACACCGGCATGGAGAGCGGCGCGGCGGCCCTGGCGCGGCTGCGCGATCCGATGAGCGAGGTCTCGGCGCATTACGTCGTGTTCGAGGATGGGGGCACGGTGCAGCTCGTGGCCGAGGGGGCGCGGGCGTGGCACGCGGGGGCCGGGGCCTGGAAGGGCGTCACCGACATCAACTCGCGCTCCATCGGCATCGAGATCGTCCATCCCGGCCATGTCGGCGGGTTGCCGCCCTATCCCGATGCGCAGATCGCGGCGGTGATCGCGCTGGGCCTCGACATCACGGGGCGCTGGGGTATCCCACGGGAGCGGGTGCTGGCCCATTCCGACGTCGCGCCGGAGCGCAAGGAAGATCCCGGCGAAACCTTTCCGTGGCTGCGCCTCGCGGAAGCCGGCCTCGGCCATTGCGTGCCGCCCGCGCCGCTGCGGGACGGGCGCTTCTTCGCAGAGGGCGATGCCGGCCAGCCGGTGGAGGCGCTGCAGGCGATGTTCGCTCTATACGGCTACGACCTGCCGGTGAACGGCACCTTCCACGCCCGGACGAAGGCGGTCGTCACCGCCTTCCAGCGCCATTTCCGGCAGGCGCGTGTGGATGGCGTCGCCGACAGCTCCACCATCACGACGCTCCGCGACCTGCTGGCGAGCCTGCCGGCCGCCTGAAGCTCAGGCGCGGTGCGCCCGCGCCTCGCCCTCCGGCAGGGCTGCCTGGGGCTCGGTCCTGGCCTCGCTGCGCGTGCGCCACAGGCTGTAGACGACGCCCCCGAGCAGCAGGACCAGCGTGACGACCAGCGACACCCACGGCGGGATCTCGATCAGCCCGAACGTGTCGGCCACCACGATCTTCGCGCCGATGAAGATCAGGATGAACGCGAGCGCGGTCTTCAGGTAGGCGAAGCGGTCCACCATCGCCGCGAGAGCGAAGTAGAGGGCGCGCAGGCCCAGGATCGCGAAGATGTTCGAGGTGTAGACCACGAAGGTGTCGGTGGTGATCGCGAAGATCGCCGGCACGCTGTCGACGGCGAAGATCACGTCCGCGCCGTTCACCAGCACCAACGCCAGGGCGAGGGGCGTGAACCACAAAGCCTTCCGGCCGGTCTTGGGATCGGCCTTGCGCACGGCGAATTTCTGGCCGTGCAGTTCCGGCGTCACGCGGAAGCGGCGGCGCATCCAGCAGACGATCTTGCTGTTGCCGAAGTCGCCCTGCTCCTCCTCGCCGGAGAACAGGATCTTGAGGCCGGCATAGATCAGGAAGGCCGCGAACGCCGACAGGATCCAATGCACTTGATGCACCAGGGCCGCGCCGAGGCCGATCATCAGCCCGCGCAGCAGCACCGCCGCGAGGATGCCCCACAGCAGCACCCGGTGCTGCGCCACGCGCGGCACGCCGAGCCCGGTGAGGATCATCGCGATGACGAAGACGTTGTCCATGGACAGCGACTTCTCGACCACGAGGCCGGTGACGTATTCCTCGGCCGGTTGCCAGCCGAGCTCCCACCAGATGAAACCGCCGAAGGCGAGGCCCAGCGTCAGGTAAAAGGCCGTGAGCCCGAGGCTCTCGCGCACGCCGATCTCGTGCTCCTTGTCCCGGTGCAGCAGGCCGAGATCGAAGGCGAGCAGGGACGCGATGAGGACGTGGAAGCCGAGCCACATCCAGAGCGGCTTGCCGAGCCATTCGACGTATAGGAAATCGACCATGGGCGGGACCTGATGCTCCTTCCGGGAGGAAAGCATCGACTCCGACATCACGGACGCCTCAAGGAGCGTCCGCCAGAGGGGCCCGCAGTCGATGGCCGCGACGTAAGAGGGGGAACGCGGCGAATCAAGGGCGCCCCCTCGCGCATCGGCAGTGCTTGACACGCAACCGCCCGACGCGCCTCTCGGCGCCATGGTGCAAGGATGCGACATCGCGGTGGTGGGCGGCGGCCCGGCCGGACTGGCGGCGGCGGAAATTCTGGCGGCGTCCGGCCGCACGGTCACGCTCTACGATAGGATGCCCTCCCTCGGGCGCAAACTGCTGATGGCCGGGCGCGGCGGGCTCAACCTCACGCATAGCGAGCCCCTGCCCGCCTTCCTCGCCCGCTATCACCCGCCGCAGAGCCTGACCGGGGCCGTCGAGGCCTTCCCGCCCGAGGCCCTGCGGCACTGGTGCGCAGGGCTTGGGCAGCCGACCTTCGTCGGGTCGAGCGGCCGGGTCTTCCCGGAGAGCTTCAAGGCCTCGCCGCTGCTGCGCGCCTGGCTCGCCCGTCTTGGCGAGCACGGCGTGGCGATCCGCACCCGCCATCGCCTCGTCGGCCTTGGCGACGGCGACCTGACCTTCGAGACACCGGAGGGCGACCTCACCGTGCGCCCCGCCGCGACCCTGCTGGCGCTCGGCGGGGCGAGCTGGCCACGTCTCGGCTCCGATGGAGCCTGGGTGCCGCTGCTCGCAGGGCTCGGCGTCGTGGTCTCGCCCCTGCGCCCGGCCAATGCGGGGTTCGCCTGCGCGTGGTCCGACATGTTTCGCGAGCGCCATGCCGGCACGCCGCTGAAGCGCATCGCCCTCACCTTCGACGGCCAAACGGTGCCCGGCGAAGCCATCGTGACGCGGACGGGCCTGGAGGGCGGGGCCGTCTACGCCCTGTCACGGCGCCTGCGCGAGGCGATCCTGGCGGAGGGCGCGGCGCGGCTCGTGGTGGATCTGCGCCCCGACCTCGGCGTCGAGGCGCTGGCGGCCCGGCTTTCCGGCGGGCGGAAGGGCGATTCCGCGTCGGCACGGCTGCGCAAGGCCGCCGGCCTGCCGCCCGTCGCCATCGGACTGATGCGGGAAGCGGCGGGCACCGCGCTGCCGGCCGAACCCGAAGCCCTCGCGCATCTGATCAAGGCGGCGCCACTCACCCTCACCGGCATGATGGGCCTCGAACGGGCGATCTCGACCGCCGGCGGCGTGGACCTGGGCGCCCTCGACGGCAACGCCATGCTGCGGGCGCGGCCCGGCCTGTTCCTGGCGGGCGAGATGCTCGATTGGGAGGCGCCGACCGGCGGCTACCTCCTGCAGGGCGCGATGGCCGGCGGCCGGGCGGCCGCCGGGGCAATGCTGCGCTGGCTCGCCGATCAGGGCTTGGCGCAGAAGCCGACGAGGCCGGTCGCCTCGGACGGGCAGGACGCCCCCTCCCCCTCGTAGGCCACGGTCCCGCCGCCGAGGCAGCGGGCGGCGACCATCACTTCGCCCTCGTCGCAGGTGGCGGTGCAGGCGCCACCGCACTCGGTCTTGCGCAGCACTCTAAAGGAGGAGGTCGCGGGCTTGCCGGGCTCGCCGCGCCCGCCGACGGGACCACGGGGTCCGGCAGGTCCCGCCTCGCCCTTCGGGCCGGGCAGACCCGGCGTGCCGGGCTCACCCTGCGGTCCGGCCGGTCCCTGCTCGCCGTGCGGACCCTGTTCGCCCTTCGGCCCTGCCTCGCCCTTCGCACCAGCGTCGCCTTTGGGCCCAGCGTCGCCCTTGGGTCCGGTCTCGCCCTTCTCCCCGGCGGGTCCGGGCGCACCCTGCGGCCCGGCGGGACCGGGGGCGCCCTCCGGCGCGCAATTGGCCACCACCGCCTCGCGCTCGTCCTCGCCGCTCTTCAGGGTCACGACGCAGGTCGAGGGCTTGTATGGCAGCTTGAACACGAACCGGCCGCGATTGTCGGCCTGGATCGAGATGTCGCCGTCCATCTCCACGATGGCGCCCGGCTTGCGCACCGAGCCCGACAGGCGAAGGTCGCCTGCCTCGATCCGCGCGTCGTAGACGTTGATCGGCTGGCTCGGCGCCTGCGGCCGGCGCGGCGGCGCGGTGCGGCGTACGGGGGCCGGCGCCCTCTGGCTCATGCCCGGATCCGTCGTCGCCGGCTGGGCGAAAACGGGGGCTGTCAGGCCCAACAGCAATGGCAGGACGAGGGCTGCGCGCATGCTCTTCCCGGATCTCCACCGCGCCGGTCGGGCGGCGGCGGACCTTGGCTGTGCCGCCCAGTATCGTCAATTGAAAACTCGGTAGTTCTACACCCCAGAGGTGCGCGACCGGCCCGAGGATCCGTCACTCCACCGTGACGGATTTCGCGAGGTTGCGGGGCTGGTCGACGTCTTTCCCCATCACGACGGCGACGTGATAGGCGAGGAGCTGCACCGGCACCGCGTAGACGATGGGCGCGACGACGGGATCGAGCGCCGGCATGGTGAAGGTCGCCATCGTGTCGAGCCCGTGCTCCGCCGCACCTTTCGCGTCGCCGATCAGCACGATGCGCCCGCCCCGCGCCGCGACTTCCTGCATGTTCGAGACGGTCTTCTCGAACACCGCGTCGTGCGGCGCGATGACGATGACCGGCACGCTCTCGTCGATGAGGGCGATCGGCCCGTGCTTCAGCTCGCCCGCGGCGTAGCCCTCGGCGTGGATGTAGCTGATTTCCTTGAGCTTCAGGGCGCCTTCCAGCGCCATCGGGTAGCTCGTGCCGCGCCCGAGGTAGAGGACGTCCCGCGCCTTCGCGACCTCGCGGGCCAGCCCCTCGATGTCCGGCTCCTGCGCCAGCGCCTCGGCCATCAGGCCCGGCGCCTTGATGAGCCCGTCGATCAGCCGCCGCTCGCCGGCCGCGTCGAGGGTGCCCCGCGCCCGGCCCGCCGCGATGGCGAGGCAGAGGAGCACGGTGAGCTGGCAGGAGAACGCCTTGGTCGAGGCCACGCCGATCTCCGGCCCGGCGAGCGTCGGCATCACCACGGAGGATTCCCGCGCGATGGTCGAGGTCGGCACGTTCACGACGCTGAGCGTGTGCTGGCCCTGGCTCTTGGCGTAGCGCAAGGAGGCCAGGGTGTCGGCGGTCTCGCCCGATTGCGAGATGACCAGCGTCAGCCCGTCCCGCTCCAGGGGCGCCTCGCGGTAGCGGGCCTCCGACGCGACATCGATCTCCACCGGCAGGCGAGCGATCTGCTCGAACCAGTAGCGGGCGACGAGGCCGGCATAGAAGGCCGTGCCGCAGGCGGTGATGTAGACGCGGCTGAGCTTGGCGAAGTCGAAGGGCAGCGCCTCCGGCAGGATCACCCGGCCCTCGGCCATGTCGACGTAATGGGCCAGCGTGCGGCCCACGACCTCCGGCTGCTCGTGGATCTCCTTCGCCATGAAGTGGCGGTACTCGCCCTTGTCGACCCGGAACGCCTGAGTGGCGATGGTCTGCCGGGGGCGCTCTACCACGGCGCCGGAAGCGTCGCGGAACTCGGCGCCCTCGCGGGTGAGGATCGCCCAATCGCCCTCGTCGAGATAGGCGATGGCGTCGGTGAAGGGCGCGAGCGCCAGGGCGTCCGAGCCGAGATAGGTCGCACCGTTCCCGTAGCCGACCGCGAGCGGCGCGCCGTGCCGGGCGCCGATCAGCAGGTTCTCCTGCCCCGCGAAGATGAAGCCGAGGGCGAAAGCCCCGCGCAGGCGCGGCAGGGCGGCGGCCACGGCCTCGACCGGGCCGGCGCCCCTGTCCATCAGGCGGCTCACGAGCTGGACGACGACCTCGGTGTCGGTGTCGCTCTCGAAGCGGATCCCGTCCGCCTCAAGCTCGGCCTTCAGCTCGCGAAAGTTCTCGATGATGCCGTTGTGCACGACGGCGAGTCGCTTGGTGGCATGGGGATGGGCGTTCACCTCGGTGGGGCGGCCATGGGTCGCCCAGCGGGTGTGGCCGATGCCGATCGTGCCGGTCAGCGGCTGTTCGGCGAGCTTGGCTTCGAGGTTGACGAGCTTGCCCGAGGCGCGGCGGCGCTGAAGGCTGCCGTGCTCCAGGGTGGCGATGCCGGCGGAATCGTAGCCCCGGTATTCGAGGCGGCGCAGCGCCTCGACCACCTGTCCCGCCACCGCGTCGCGCCCGACGATGCCGACGATGCCGCACATGATCCGTCTTCCATTCGAAAGGTCCGCCCGGCCGGGACCAGGCCCTTATATGCGGTCGAGGTTACCGCATCGCACCAGGCGGATCACTCGTATCGTTCCAGCGCCCATCCTCATCCTGAGGTGCCCGCGTCAGCGGGCCTCGAAGGAGGGCTCCAGAAGCCTCCGCGATCCCTGGAGCCCTCCTTCGAGGCGGCTTCGCCGCACCTCAGGATGAGGTTCAGGATGAGAGGCCTGCGATCCGATAGCGTTATTCCGCGTAGGTGTCGCCATCCCGCGTCAGCACCCGCTTGATGCTCTCCAAATGCAGGCGGGCACTCTCGGGGTCGCCCTCGCGCATCTGCGCGGCGGCGGCCTTGGCGATGGCCGGATCGACCGGCAGAAGGCGCCGGCCCGTGGAGAGGGCCTTCACCTGCACCTCGGCGGCGCGCTCCAGATAATAGAGGTCGTCCCAGGCTTCCGCGATGGTCGGGCCGGTGACCATCACCCCGTGGTTGCGCAGGAACACGAGGTCGGCGTCGCCCAGCGTCGCCGCGATGCGGTCGCCCTCGGCCTCGTCCAGGGCGAGGCCGTTATAGGCATCGTCCAACGCCGTGCGGCCGTAGAACTTCAGGGCCGTCTGCCCGGCATAGGCCAGGGGCTCGCCCTCGGTCATGCTCAGCGCCGTGGCGTAGGGCATGTGGGTGTGGAACGCCGCCCGGGCGCGCGGCACGTTCCGGTGCACGCGGGCATGGATGAAGAAGGCCGTGGCCTCGGGCTGGCCCTCCCCCTCCACCACCCGCCCGTGAAAGTCGCAGACGAGGAGGCTCGACGCCGTCACTTCGCAGAAGGCCAGCCCGTAGGGGTTCACGAGGAACAGGTCGTCCCGCCCCGGCACCATGGCCGAGAAGTGGTTGCAGATGCCCTCTTCCAGGCCGTAGCGCGCGGCCATGCGGAAGCAGGCGGCGAGGTCGATCCGCGCCTGACGCAGCGCCTCGCGGTCGATGGCGCCGAGGTCGGCCTTGCCGCCCTCCACCACGCGGAATTCATGAGCCATGTCGCATCTCCCCCTCGCCGGCCGCGCTCACCCGCCCTTGCGCCGCTCCTTGAGCGCCAGCAAGCGCTCGCGCATCTTCACGGCCCAGCCCGGCCGCACCTCCTGCCGGCCGCGCGCCACCGCCAGGGCGCCCTCCGGCACATCCTGCGTGATGACCGAGCCGGCCCCGACCAGGGCCCCGGCCCCGATGGTGACGGGGGCGACGAGGGCCGAGTTCGAGCCGATGAAGGCCCCCGCGCCGATGCTGGTGCGGTGCTTGAACACGCCGTCGTAATTGCAGGTGATGGTGCCCGCGCCGACATTGGCCTTCGCCCCCACCTCGGCATCGCCGAGATAGGTCAGGTGCGCGGCCTTGGCGCCCGGCCCCATGCGGGTGTTCTTGAGTTCCACGAAGTTGCCGATCTCGGCGCCCTGCTCCAGCACCGCGCCGCCGCGCATCCGCACGAACGGACCGACCTTCACCCCCGCCTCCAGGCGAACATCCGCCAGATGCGCGAAGGCCCGCACCGTGCAGCCATCGGCGACCGTCACGCCGGGGCCGAACACCACGTTCGGCTCCACGATCACGTCGCGGCCGAGCACCGTGTCGTGGCTGAAGAACACCGTCTCCGGCGCCACCAGGGTCGCGCCGCCCAGGAGCGCCGCCCGGCGCAGGCGGGACTGGACCACCGCCTCGGCGGCGGCGAGCTGCACCCGGTCGTTGACGCCCTGCGCCTCCGGCTCGTCCACGGGCACGACCGCGACGGTAAGGCCGTCGGCCACCGCCAGCGCCACCGCGTCGGGCAGGTAATATTCGCCGGCCGCGTTGTCGTTGCCGATCCGATCCAGCAGCGACAGGGCCTCCGCGCCGTTGAGCGCCATGAGCCCGGCATTGCACAGGCGCACCTGCCGCTCGGCGGGGCTCGCGTCCTTCTCCTCGCGGATCGCGACGACGCGCTCACCCTCGGTGAGCACCCGCCCGTAGCCGGTGGGGGTCTCGGTCTCGAAGGCGAGCACGGCGACGGAAGCGCCGGCGGCGAGCGGAGCGCGCAGGCGGGTGAAGGTCTCGGGCGTCACGAGGGGCGTGTCCCCGAAGGCGACGATCACGTCGTCGGCGAATTCCGAGAGCAGCGCGCGGGCCGCGAGCACGGCGTGCGCGGTGCCGAGCCGTTCCGCCTGGGCGAAGACGGCCGCGCCGGGCGCCTGCCGCTCGATCTCGGCGGCGACATCCGCCCGGCCGGGCTCGGCCACGACGCCGATCCGCGTCGCGCCGGCCTCACGCACGGCGGCGAGCACATGGCCGAGCATGGTCCGCCCGGCAACCTTGTGGAGCACCTTCGGCAGGTCGGAGCGCATCCGCGTTCCCTTGCCGGCGGCGAGGACGATGGCAGTCAGGCTGCGCGGCGAGGGAGAGGTCGTCATCACGGAGTCCGATCGGGGTCGCCGGGCTGAATGGGCCGAACCGGCCGTTCAGGCAAGCACCCGGACGGCCTGCGCCGAGCGCTCCCGCCGCCGCTCGATGGAGCTGGGGATGCGCAGGGATTCCCGGTACTTGGCCACGGTGCGGCGGGCGATGTCGACGCCCTCGTCTCGCAGCTTCTGCACCAGCGCGTCGTCCGACAGGACGTTGTCGGCAGTCTCGCCGTCCACGAGCTGCTTGATGCGGTGGCGCACCGCCTCGGAGGAATGGGCCGCCGCCCCCGCCGCGCCGGGGATGGCGGCGGTGAAGAAGTACTTCATCTCCAGCGTGCCCCGGCTGGTGCCGATGGCCTTGTTCGAGGTGACGCGCGAGACGGTCGATTCGTGCATCCCGATGGCCTCGGCCACCGTCTTCAGGTTGAGGGGCCGGAGGTGGGCGACGCCGTGGGCGAAGAACCCGTCCTGCTGGCGCACGATCTCGGTGGCGACCTTCAGGATCGTGCGGGCCCGCTGTTCCAGGCTGCGGGTGAGCCAGTTCGCGTTCTGCAAGGCCTCGGATAGGAAGGCCTTGTCGCCCTCGGCGCGGGCGGTGCGAGAGACGCGGGCGTAGTAGCTCTGGTTCACGAGCACGCGCGGCAGCGCCTCGCTGTTGAGCTCCACGAGCCAGGAGCCGTCCGGCGCGGCGCGGACGAACACGTCCGGCACCAGCACCTCCACGGCGCTCGATCCGAAGGCGCGGCCGGGCTTGGGGTCGAGGCGGCGGATCTCCGCCAGCATGTCCACGAGGTCTTCGTCGTTGACGCCGCAGAGGCGGCGGAGCGCCGCGAAGTCGCGCTTGGCCACGAGGTCGAGGCGCGAGACCAGGGCCTCCATCGCCGGATCGAAGCGGTTGTTTTCCCGCAACTGGATGCTCAAGCATTCCGCGAGATCGCGCGCGGCGACGCCGGCCGGGTCGAAGCCCTGCACCAGGGTGAGAACCTTCGTCACCAGGGACGGCGCGGCCGCGAGCCGTTCGGCCACGGCTTCAACCGTCTCGCGCAGGTAGCCGGCCTCGTCCACGGCATCGATGAGGAAGCCGCCGATCAGCCGCTCGATGGGATCGCGGGTGGCGAGATCGAGCTGCGCGGCCAAGTGCTCGCGCAGGCTCACCTCCGAGGTCAGCGTCGCCTCGAAATCGGGCGCCTCCGCGTCGAAGCTGCCGCCGGTGCTGCCATAGGGTGCGGGCGTGAGGCTCAGCATGTCGCCGGCCTCCGATTCGCGGATGCGGGTGGGGGTCTCGTCCTGGAAGACGTTGTCGAGGCGGGTGTCGATCTCGCCCTCGATCTCGCCGCGCCCGGGGTTCAGTTCCGGCGCGAGCCAGGTTTCCGACTCGCCACCGTCGAACCCATCGTCGCCCGCATGATCGTCCGAGGCGGCGGGCGCCTCGGGGGAGTCCTGCCCGCCCGGCGGCTCGGCCTCGGCGCGCTCCAGGAGCGGGTTGCGCTCAAGCTCCGCATCGACATAGGCGGCGAGATCGAGATGGGAGAGCTGCAGGAGCTTGATCGCCTGCAGGAGCTGAGGCGTCATGACCAGGGCTTGGCCCTGTCGCACCTCCAGCCTTTGCAGCAAACTCATAACAGGCCCCGATTGCGCACAGTTCGGATTGTCCGGGCGCTGGTGCCCGGCACGGTTCTTGCTTGTTCGTTCTGCCCGATCTTTAGACCGAATGCCGCGGCGCGTCAAAGCCGGGCATTCGCGCGTCCCATGCCGAGATCGGGGCGGGTTCGCACTCTGGCGTTCCGCGCTTAAGGAAGCTTTGAACGGCATGAGGCGGGAGAGGCGGCCCTGCCGTCAAGCCTCTCAGCTTGTTGCCAAACCGCATCCGGTGTAAGACGCGGGCCATCCCGAGAGAATTCGTTCCGCGAAGGAGCCGTCAGGCATGGCGCGCGTCACCGTCGAAGATTGCATCGAAAAGGTCGAGAACCGGTTCGAGCTCGTCCTCCTGGCGAGCCACCGCGCTCGCCTGCTGGCCGCCGGCGCGCCGCTGACGGTGGACCGCGACCGCGACAAGAATCCGGTCGTCGCCCTGCGCGAGATCGGTGACGGCACCATCACCTCCGAGGATCTGAAGGAGCAGTTGATCCACTCGCTCCAGAAGTACGTCGAGGTGGACGAGCCGGAGGCCGAGACCGTGCCGCTCCTGTCGAGCTCGCCGGCCGCCGCCGCCCACGCGCCGCAATCGTCCAGCGACGATGCCGGCGTGCAGTTCGACCGCATGAGCGAGGAAGACCTCCTGCGCGGCCTGGAAAACCTCGCCCCGCCGGTCGAAACCGACGAAGAGGCCGAGTAAGGCCGGCAGTCGGGGGCGATTCGCCCCCGGCGCAAAGAAAAAAGCGGTTGATGCGCCGATTGCGGCGCCTTGCCTCTGGTGTCCGCCGCCGCATTGCGGGAGACTTTCCCCCGAGGCGGCGGCGCGTACAGCGTTCAGGAGGCACCGATTTCCCGGCGGATCATGCGCCAGTACGAACTCGTCGAGCGGGTCAAGCGCTACAATCCCGCCGCCGACGAGGATCTGCTCAACCGCGCCTACGTCTATGCGATGCAGGCCCACGGCACCCAGAAGCGGGCCTCGGGCGATCCGTTCTTCGCCCATCCCCTCGAAGTCGCCGCGATCCTCACCGATCTGCATCTCGACGACGCGACGATCATCGCCGCCGTCCTGCACGACACGGTCGAGGACACCGAAGCCACGCTGGATGAGATCCGCCGCCTGTTCGGCGACGAGATCGGCGCCCTGGTCGACGGGCTGACCAAGCTTAAGCGGCTCGACCTCGTCTCGAAACAGGCCGCCCAGGGCGAGAACTTCCGCAAGCTGCTGCTCGCCGTCGCGGCGGATGTGCGCGTACTCCTCGTGAAGCTCGCCGACCGTTTGCACAACATGCGAACCCTGGAGCACATGCGCGACGACAAGCGTCGCCGCATCGCCCAGGAAACGCTGGACATCTACGCGCCGCTCGCCGCCCGCATGGGCATGCAGGAGCTGCGCGAGGAACTGGAAGACCTCGGCTTCCGCTTCCTCGAACCGGAGATCTACGCCACCATCACCGAGCGTCTGTCCCGGCTGACGGCCAAGTCCGGCCGGATGGTCGAGGACATCGAGAAGGTGCTGTCGGAAAAACTCTCGGCCCGCGGCATCGAGGCGGAGGTGACGGGGCGGCAGAAGCGGCCCTATTCGATCTGGGCGAAGATGGAGCGCAAGTCGCTCGCCTTCGAACAGCTGTCCGACATCTTCGGCTTCCGGGTGATCGTGAAGGCCCTGGAGGATTGCTACGCGGCGCTGGGCGTCGTCCACACCAGCTGGCCGATGGTACCGGGGCGCTACAAGGACTACATCTCGACCCCGAAGCAGAACGATTACCGCTCGATCCACACCACGGTGATCGGCCCCAAGAGCCAGCGCGTCGAACTGCAGATCCGCACCCAGGCGATGGACGACATCGCCGAATACGGCATCGCCGCCCACGCCCATTACAAGGACGTGAGCGGGCGGGACACCGTCGGCAGCGTCCACCCGAAGCTCGCCACCGAGAGCGGCGCCTACCAATGGCTGCGCCGCACCATCGAATTGCTCGCCGAGGGCGACAGCCCGGAAGAGTTCCTGGAGCACACCAAGCTCGAACTCTTCCAGGATCAGGTGTTCTGCTTCACCCCGAAGGGCCGACTCATCGCCCTGCCCCGGGGCGCGACGCCGATCGACTTCGCCTACGCCGTTCACACGGATGTCGGCAACTCGGCGGTGGGCGCCAAGATCAACGGCCGCATGGTGCCGCTGCTGCACGAACTCTCGAACGGCGACGAGGTCGAGATCAGCCGCTCGGACGGCGCCTCCCCGCCCGCCGCCTGGGAATCCCTGGTGGTGACGGGCAAGGCGCGCTCGGCGATCCGCCGGGCGACCCGCGCGGCGGTGCGGCGGCAATATGCCGGCCTCGGCAAGCAGATCCTGGAGCGGGCCTTTGAGCGCGCGGCCAAGAGCTTCTCCGAGGACAAGTTGCGCGGCGCCCTGCCTCGCCTCGCCCGGTCCTCCACGGAGGACGTGTTCGCCGCCGTGGGGCGCGGCGAGATGTTCTCCGGCGACGTCGTGCGCGCGGTCTATCCCGACCACCGGGAGGAACGCCGCCCCTCGGCCGGGCAGCCTGGCGCCACCGGCGCGGGACGGCTCGTCCGCTCCCCCGACCAGACCATGCGCCTGACCTTCAACGGCAGCGGCGAAGCCTCGCCGGACGCGATCCCGATCCGGGGCCTCGCGGGCGACCTGCCCGTCACCTTCGCGCCCAACGGCGGCGCCGTGCCGGGAGACCGGATCGTCGGCATCCTTACCCCCGGTGTCGGCGTGACGGTTTACCCGATCCAGTCGGCGGCGCTCGCGGCCTTCGACAACGAGCCGGAACGCTGGCTCGACGTCCGCTGGGATACCGACGCATCGAGCGGCGAGCGCTTCCCGGCGCGACTCTCGCTGCAATCGATCAACGAGCCCGGTGTGTTCGCCCAGATCGCCCAAGTCATCGCGGACCATGACGGCAACATCGACAACATTTCGATGAAGCGCCGCACCCAGGATTTCACCGACATCACCCTCGACCTGTCGGTGTGGGATCTCCAGCACCTGAACGCCATCGTGGCGGAGCTGCGCAGCAAGCGGCCGGTGAGCAGCGTCCAGCGCGTCAACGGATGAAGGACACCTCAGAGTCTGGCCGGGAGGGTCGCGTCCGCGTCCGTCATTGCGAGGAACGAAGCAATCCAGGGACGCTCCACGGTCGGAAGCGACTCGCCCGCCCCTGGATTGCTTCGCTCACGCTCGCAAAGACGGTGAGGCGTGAGGCGCCGTTGCGACTTTCCAGCCAGGCTCTCAGGTTGACGAAAGCACCATCCTCGGACGCGTAGGCCCGACCGCCTTGACACCGGGGCATGGCTCCGCGATCTTTATTGCGCCTCGACTTGGGCGGTGTGCAACGAAGATACAGTTTACATCATTGTTTCTTGAAACTCGATTTTTAATGAAACATTAGCCGTATCCTGTTTGCGCATCCTGATTTATTTTTACTATTGGTATTTGGAAAGATATAAATGTCATCCGATCAACGGTGCGCCATCTTCATCGATGGCGCCAATCTCTATGCGACCACCAAGGCACTCGGCTTCGACATCGACTATCGGAAGTTGCTCAAGGACTTCCAGTCGCGCGAGAATCTGATCCGGGCCTTTTACTATACGGCCATGATCGAGGATCAGGAATACTCCTCGATCCGGCCGCTGGTCGATTGGCTGGACTACAACGGCTACCGCGTGGTGACGAAGCCGGTGCGGGAATTCACGGATTCCGCCGGGCGCCGCCGCTTCAAGGGCAACATGGACATCGAGCTGGCGATCGACGCCCTCGAACTCGCTCCGCGCCTCGACCACATGGTGCTGTTCTCGGGCGACGGTGATTTCCGCTCGCTGGTCGAGGCGATGCAGCGCCGGGGCGTGCGCGTCACAGTGATCTCCACGATCCAGACGCAGCCGGCGATGATCTCCGACGAGTTGCGGCGGCAGGCGGACGAGTTCGTGGACCTGTCGACCCTCGCCTCGCGGATCGGCCGCGAGCCCACCGAGCGCGCCCCGCGCCCCACGGGCGAGACGCCGACCCGCCACCGCGCCGAATCGCGCCCGAACCTCGAGAACCGCTACGGCATCCGCCAGCCGGAGGACGACGCCTAGAGCGGTTTCGGTTTGATCCGGATCACCTGCTTCACCGTCTTTGCGAGCGACAGCGAAGCAATCCAGGGCAGCGGGACCTGAACGGATGTGGCGGATCCCTGGATTGCTTCGCTTCGCTC